>NZ_JAZKUD010000172.1:0-3248 GCF_036625275.1 Accumulibacter sp. | reverse complement strand
TTCAACAAAATCAAACATTACCGGAGGATTTTCTCACGCTATGAAAAAACCTCCCGCAACTACATGGGCATGTTGCGCTTCGTCTCCGCCCTCATCTGGCTGCGGTGATGTATCAACAGAACCTAAAAGGAACCCCGGAAAGGATGAATGGCATGAGCGACGTGACAGCAGACTACGCAGAGTGGATTGGCCGCCAGGAGACCACTGACGACGATCTGAGTCCGACACTGGCGCTGGCAGCGGCGGCAGTGCTCGACGATACGCAGACCGGTCTGGGGGCTGGGAGCACGCTACCTCCGCTATGGCATTGGTTCTATTTTCTGCCCAGAGTGCCGCAGGTGCTGCTTGGCAGCGACGGACATCCACAGCGCGGTGGTTTCATGCCACCGATTCCCTATCCGAGGCGGATGTTTGCCGGCGCGCGCATGCACTTCCATCGTCCGCTGCTGATCGGCCAGCCGGCGCGACGTTCGGCAACCATTCGTGATGTCCGGCTGACATCGGGCCGTTCCGGCAAGCTGGCGTTTGTTTCGGTGCTCCATCGCTATTATCAGGATGACCAGCTGTGTATCGAGGAGGAGCAGGACATCGTCTATCGCGAACCAGGGCCAGCAGTGACCCGTCCGCACATCCTCAATGACTGGCCGCCGTTACCGGCAGGTGCCTGCGCGCGCATCGTGACGCCGGACCCGAGACTCCTGTTCCGCTTCTCGGCGCTGACCTTCAATGCGCACCGGATTCACTACGATCGTCCCTATGCAATGAAGGAAGAGGGCTATCCGGGCCTGGTGGTGCACGGGCCGCTGACCGCGGTGCTGCTGATGGAGCTGGTTCGTCAGGAAGTGGCACGACCGGTGCAGGAATTCAGCTTCCGTGGTCTGGCGCCACTGTTCGATCTGGCGCCGTTTCGTATCGTCTGCACCCCGGTCAACGAAAGGCAATGCGCTCTTGAGGCACAAGCGCCTGACGGAGCGACGGCGATGCGCGCCAGCGTCGAACTCGCACCAGTCTAACGGTCATCACCACGATGATCACTTTTCCAGGCACCTCCGATCATGAAGGTCATGACCGTTTCCCACCCCCGTTTGCGGGAGCGGGACGACCCATGAGTTGCTGATGCGACTTTCAGACCACCCGCCCTCCGGCATCTTCCCAGGTGCCGTTTGTTCCCGATATAAATCCTCACGATCAAGCTTGCGGGGACACCTCGTGAAGCGCTAGAATCCTATGGCGCCGTGTAGTGATTCGGCGAGAGTGGATTGACCAGGGGGAGGCGATGGCTGTCGTGCAGCAGTGCGTCCGGGCGGGGCGGGTGCTTGCCTCGGTGCATTTGCAACCTGGACATTCGCTGGCGGACGCAAGCGTTCCGCTGTACCGTCGACCCTTCCCCTCGGAATATGTACGGCAGCCTTTGCGGCAACCGTTCCGCGGTATGCGCAGAAAGCGGGATGACGCCGTCAACCGCCAGCGGATCAGCCGCCTGCTGCCATTGATGCCCTTGATCGAGAGGGCAGCAGGGCCACCCTCCGCCCACTCCTTTCCTGAGCACCCTTTCCATCCTTGCCTGTTCCGTGGCGTCCTCCTGGTCGAACCCTCCCCGGCCTGGAGCCCGGCTCCCTGCATCCGCCCAGGCCATGCCTGCGCACCTCTGGTCGCGCTCATCGATGACCACAAGGTCATCGGTTGGCGAATCAGCCACCCCATTGAAGCCGTCGTTCGTCTTGACTCCGGGGTCCGCCTTAACTGTTGATGGAACCCGACCATGGCGTCGGGATATTTGCATGCGCAATGTTGAACGTGTATTGAGCAACGATTAACGTATTTCGGAGGCAACACATGAAGCTCACGCTGACCCGCGACGAAATGAATTCTTATTGCAGCGAGTTGCACGATTCCAATGCAGCTTTCAAGTCAGATTACCCGGCGGACTCCTTTGAGAGGCAGCCGGTGCACACGGTTTACGGCGGTGCCAATCTGTTCAAGGCCGGTTTCGCGGCCAAATTGGGGGAAGTGGCGCTCAAGACTCTCGACACCTACGCGCCCAACTATCTGGTGTTTGGCCGCGTTCTGGGTCTGCCGGGGTCGGAAACGCTGCCGACCAACCCCATCTACCAGGACAGCCTGACACGTGCCCTGGAAGCCAATCCCGAGCAGGTGCGCGGGGTCAAACCGGCGGCGTGGCTGGCTTACACGGTCTTCAACCGGGTCCTGAAAAAGCTCCAGACCGAGCCGATCGAGGACAATCGCATCGATTTCGAGGATGGCTACGGCAATCGTCCCGACGACGAGGAAGATGGCCATGCCGTCGCGGCTGCCGATGAAGTCGCCAAAGGCATGCGCGAGAATCTGCTCTCGCCATTTATCGGCATCCGCATCAAAACGTTTTCAGACGAGTGCAAAGTTCGTTCGATTCGTACGCTGGACATCTTCCTGACCCGCCTGGCCGAGAATACCGGTGGCAAACTGCCACAGAATTTTATCGTCACGCTGCCCAAGGTGGTCACCGCGACACAGGTTTCGACCTGCGCCAGGATTCTCGGGAATCTCGAAGCCCGACTCGGCTTTCCCAAGGATTCCCTGAGAATGGAAATCATGATCGAAACCACTCAGTCGATCATCAATTTCAAGGGGGAAAACACGGTGCCGCTGCTGGTCGCGGCTGCCGGCGGCCGCTGCCGCTCGGCCATTTTCGGGACCTACGATTACACGGCTTCGTGCAACATCACCGCGGCACACCAGAGTCACACCCATCCGGCCTGCGATTTTGCCCGCCATGTGCTGCAGGTCAGCCTTGCCGGGACCGGCATCACCATCAGCGACGGTGCGACCACCAGCATGCCGATCGGACCCCACAAGGCGACCAGGGACGCCGTGCTGACGGCCCAGCAGATGGACGAGAATCGCGCCGTCGTGCATGCTGCCTGGAAGCTGCACTACGACAACATCATGCACTCGATGCGACACGCCTACTATCAGGGGTGGGATCTGAATCCGGGGCAGTTGCCGGTGCGCTATGCGGCGGTCGATACCTTCTTCCTCAGCGGTCTGCAGGATGCCTCGGCCAGGCTGAACGCATTCCTGAACAAGGCTGCCCAGGCGACGCTGGTGGGCAATACCTTCGACGATGCGGCAACCGGGCAGGGCCTGCTGAACTTCTTCCTGCGGGGAATGGCGTGCGGAGCGATCACCGAGCAGGAAGTTCTGGCGACAGGGATCACACTGGACGAGCTGCGCTCGCGTTCGTTTGT
>NZ_JAZKUD010000171.1:0-3324 GCF_036625275.1 Accumulibacter sp. | reverse complement strand
TGTGTTCGACCCTATTGTTCGGCATCCTCGTCCGGATAAAGCCACCCTTCATCCGCCGACCGTTGCATGTTTTCGCCAAACTCCATGCACTCCTCGGGAATGTCCCTCTGGATCAGCGCCATCTCGCGGTCTTAGTCTTCGTCTATGCCAGTCTCCCTCTGTCGATTGCCCATGAGCGAATAGTGAGCGAACGGGCGTTCTGGCAACAGGAGAATTGCCAGAGATTCACAACTACGGGACGTCATTCACTCCGGCGCGTCATCGAGTAACCTGGCTCGCGTCGCAAGTGCATCACGGCCAGTACGAGCAAGCTCCTGCTCCCCGGTTCGTACAGAACACCATAGGGAAAGCGGTTGACCAAGACGCGGCGAACATTGCCGGCAAGTTGGGTCCAGGCGTCGGGCATAGCGGCGGCACGTTGGATGGCAGCGTGGATTTCGACCGCGAAGTCGAGACCCAGGCCAGTTTCACGCTCTTCGTACCAATCAACAGCAGCTTCGAACTCTTCGGCCGCTTCGGGGTGAAACTCGATGTTCATCGAGCGTGGCGCTGCCGGATTCGCTCAAAAACCTGTTCCCCCGGAATCGTCTGAACCTGACCGCTGGCCACCTCCTTTTGGCGCTGGTTGGCAACGCTAAGCCAAGCGGCGGTAATAGCGTCATCTTGTGGATTGAGGCTCTGCAATAGCGCTTCAGCTATCCGCGCACGTTCTTCCATGGGCAGGGAAATAATTTCGTCCATCAGGGCATTCGTTTTCATCGGTCAGTCCTCGCGTTTGCTTTTCGTTGCTGCGTTCGACTTTACGCTGATCCCAGGCGACGGACAACGAGTGCGGTGTCCACTTTGCTTTCCGTCCGCCACAGTCTGCGCAGGCCAACCTGTTCGATCATGGGGCAAACCTTTCGCCAGGATACTTCGGGGGACCGCAATGGCGTCGGCGTCAAGGCGAACCCAGCCGCTCCGCAGACATTGCACGCTGGGCCTTGTTTCAATGGAAAAGCCAGGAGCACGCCAGCCCAGAAGCTGAAGCTGAAGCAGATGACGTCCCGGTTCGGTCAGCCCGAGTTCGCTGTTTCGTTCCTTTCCTGTCTTGCCAATGCGTAAGGGGTGGGCGTGTGAGGCGGGCAGGTCGATCATCCGTGTTTCATCGGCCAGCCCGTATCCGCTGACGCAGGCATCGGGAACGGTAACCAGTTTCTCGGCAATTCGTTCGCCCCACAGTCCGGCAGGTGTAATTCTCCCGCTGGCGTGAGTTGTAGGGTGTAAAGAGTGAAGGCGTACTCGGTGTAGGCGTGGCGGTTCCCTGCGCCGGCCACCATGCGATACGGCGGCAAACGCGCCCAGCGCTCAAACCGCTAGTGTTCTTCGTAGCGAAGCCCGTCACGTTCTTCTCTGAGTTCGCGTTTCAGGGTGTTATTGATGGACTGGTCGGCGAGTGACGACCGAGGGGTAAAGAGCTGACGCATTATCGCGGGAGATCGGTCACTGTTGAATTCTCGCTCACCTCACCGGCTGCTCCTGGCCAACTCGCAGGGTGTCCTGCACCCTGGCGCGCTGTATGCCGCTCAGGCGAGGAGTGCGACGGCCTTGATCTGCGCCTTCAGCGCCAGGCCGGGCCGGATCTCCAGCCTTGCCGCGGAACGGCGGGTGATGCGGGCGAGCAGCGGCTCGCCGGCGACATCGAGGCGGACCAGGACATGGCCCGGCGTGTCGGTCGACGCCAGATCGACGACCGTCGCCTCGACGCTGTTGAGGATGCTGCTGTGTACCTGCGGCACCAGCGCCAGGCTGACATCGCGCGCATGAATGCGGCAGCGGAGCCGCGTGCCGATCGGCTCGTCCCGGCGCGTGACGAGGATCTGTCCGCCGGAGAACTCGAGTCGACTCAGGTCGTCTGCCTCCTGCGCAGCAAGCCGGGTCTCGATGACGACGCCGGCATCGTCGGCGAAAGCGGCGGGCAGGTCGATGCGGCTCAACACCTGCTTGAGCGGGCCGCTGGCAACAACCTGCCCCTGCTCGAGCAGCACCAGATGGTCGGCGAGTCGCGCCACTTCGTCGGGCGAGTGGCTGACATAGATGATCGGCAGCGACAGTTCGCGGTGCAGCCGTTCCAGATAAGGCAGGATTTCCAGCTTGCGCTTGAGGTCGAGCGCCGCCAGCGGCTCGTCGAGCAGCAGGATCTGCGGCGCAGCGAGCAGGGCGCGGGCGATCGCCACGCGCTGGCGTTCGCCACCGGAGAGCTGGCCGGGCGAGCGGTCGAGCAGGTGTTCGATGCCGAGCAGTTCGGCAACTTCGGAGAGGGCGAAGTGGCGCTTGCTGGCCGGCGTGCGCTGTTCGCCGAATTGCATGTTGCCGCGCACCGAAAGATGAGGAAAGAGGCTGGCTTCCTGAAAGACCATCCCCAACGCGCGCTGGTGCGGCGGCACGAACAGGCCTCTTGCCTCGTCCTGCCAGACCTCGTCGCCGACTGCAAAGTAGCCGTCGGCGGCACGCTCGAGTCCGGCGATGGCGCGCAGACAGGTAGTCTTGCCCGAACCGGAATGGCCGAAGAGACCGGTGACGCCGCGGCCCGGCAGCGTCAGCTCGACCTCGAGCTTGAAGTCGCGACGTTCGATGCGCAGGCGGGCACGGATTTCCCGGCTCATTCGCTCTTCCTCCCCGGCGGGTTGAAGATGTACAGCGCCAGCAGCACCAGGAAGCTGAACAGCACCATGCCGCCAGCCAACCAGTGCGCCTGGGCGTACTCCAGCGCCTCGACGTGGTCGTAAATCTGCACCGAGACGACGCGGGTCTTGCCCGGAATGCTGCCGCCGATCATCAGCACGATGCCGAACTCGCCGACGGTATGGGCAAAGCCGAGGATGGCCCCGGTGATGAAGCCAGGGCGTGCGAGCGGCACGGCAACCGACCAGAAGGTATCCCAGGGGCCGGCGCGCAAAGTGGCTGCAACCTCCAGTGGTCGCTCGCCGATGGCTTCGAAGGCGTTCTGGATCGGCTGCACGACGAAAGGCAGCGAGTAGAACACCGAGGCGACGACCAGTCCGGGAAAGGTGAAGGGCAACAGGCCGAGGCCCAGCCACTGCGTGAGCTGTCCGACCGGCCCCTGCGGCCCCATGGCGATCAGCAGGTAGAAGCCAAGCACCGTTGGCGGCAGCACCAGCGGCAGCGCGACCACGGCGCCGACCACGCTCTTGACTGCCGAACCTGTCCGCGCCAGCCACCAGGCGATCGGCGTGCCGATGATCAGCAGGAGAATCGTCACCACCGTCGCCAGCTTGAGCGTCAGCCAGACGGCGGCGAAATCCGCAGCAGCGCTGTCCATCC
>NZ_JAZKUD010000170.1:0-3347 GCF_036625275.1 Accumulibacter sp. | reverse complement strand
GGCAACGGATGATGACCGCCAAACACTTCCTTGACCGTATACAGCGGACTGGTGCCGATGTCGCCAAAAACGACGCCCATTGCCGCCAGTGCGGTGCCTGCCAGACCTGCCTTCCCGTCTTGCGACGAGTTCTCTGCTGTCATTGCCCCTCCGTTAATGCACCTGGCGTACCTGCCGTCCGGTCCGACAAGCGCTGACGCAGCGGCCATCTTCGCACAGACGGGCCATCCAGGAACGTTCCTCGCGCCTAGGAAGTGCAGCAGCCCGATTGCCATTGTCCGAGCGAAAGGGAGGCTAGGCAAGGACTGAACGCAGGCGTCGCCTGGACAGACCGGAGGAATTCGCCCCCATTGCCTCGTGCCGAAAGGGATATCAAGCGGTTTCAATGGTCCAGAAGCCTCGTCCGACAGCCCGTACAGGCTCGCCAGTGATAGAATCGTCAGCCCGTTGTGCATCCGATGATCAGAGGATCAGGGAGTCGATAGAGTGAGCGAAGAAAACAAGCTGCAGGTCCCTGAAATGCTGCACAAACGCCTTGCCGAAGTGCACCTCACTGAAGTGCGTTCCCTTCTCTCGCTGCAGAAACTGGTGGAAGATCTGGTCCGTGAGCAGGATATGCCAAACCAGGATGAAGACGGGGAACTTCAGCAGCAGTATCGCGTGGAACTGCGGCAAAAGCTCAAGCGGATGCCGGCACAGGAAGTCGCCTACATCCTCGAATCGCTCGAGCCCAACGAACGTCTGGTGGTCTGGGACGAAGTCAAGGAAGGCGCTGACCCGATCCTGGCGCTGCTCTCCGACGACGTGCTCGAGGAGTTGATCGATGACAGTCACTACCGCAACGAAAAGACGGCGGTCACCGCGTTCGAACTGCAGGACGGGCGGCTGCGCCAGCTCGCGGTCACTTGCCCGGAGGATCTGAACGACGTCCAGCCGATCTGGGTAGACCTGATAGCCCCGACGAAAAAGATTCGCGCCTGGATGAGCAAGCTGTTCGACGTCGATCTCCCCGACCCCGGCAACCTGACCGACATCGAGGCCAGCGCCCGCTTCTACGTGGACGAGGAGGGGCATACCCACCTGCACTCGGACTTCCTGCTCGACACCCGTGACGAATCCCGGAACGTTCCGGTGGCGCTGATCCTCCAGAATGACGTCCTGTTCACGGTCCGCAGCGAGGAACTGCCGGTGTTTCGCCTGCAAAGGGCACGCGCGCGGACCCGCCCCGGCTACGTCAGCAACGGCACGGACGTGTTGCTGGACCTCTACGCGGCCGACGTCGAATACTCGGCCAATGCGCTGGAAGATGTCTACGCCGAACTCGATCGAGTTGGCCGACAGGTGCTGCGCTCGCACACCACTGACCAGGAAGCTTCAAAGATCCTGACCGCGATTTCCGAGGCAGAAGACCTTAACGGACGGACTCGCCGCAGCGTCCTCGACACCCGGCGGGCGCTCTCCTTCCTGCTGCACGGCAAGTTCCTCTCCAAGACGCAAACCAACGACGTGCGCGAGATCCTGCGCGACATCGAATCCCTTGACGGCCACACCGCCTTCCTGTTCAACAAGATCAACTTCCTGATGGACGCCACCGACAGTGCGATCAACATCAACCAGAACAAGGACATCAAGCGGCTGACGGTGCTCAGCGTCATTTTCATGCCGATCAATGTACTGGCCGGCATGGGCGGCATGTCCGAGTTCTCGATGATGACCGAGGGTATTCCCTGGCCGATCGCCTATTCGGCCATGGTCGTTGCTATGGTGGGCATCGGTACCCTGACCTACTTCGGGCTGCGATTTTTCGAGCGGCGACGGACAAGCAGCAGCCACGCAGCAAATCGCCGGACTGACTGATTCCTGCCGGGGAACGGTGGCGCCGGTTACCAGGCCTTGAAAACCGCTTCGGCGGCGCCAATGGTGGCGGCGATATCGGCCTCGCTGTGCGCTGCGGAAACGAAGCCGGCCTCAAAAGCCGATGGCGCAAAATAGTGGCCGGCATCGAGCATCGCATGGAAGAAGCGGCTGAAGGCGTCCTTGTCGCATGTCATCACCTCGGCGTAGCTCTGCGGGCAGGCAGAGCGGAAATACAGCCCGAACATGCCGCCGATCGCCTGTGCGGAGAACGCCACCCCTTGTTTTTGCGCTGCGGCAACGAGCCCGTCAGTCAGTTGTCTGGTGCGCTGCGCCAGCAACTCGTGGAGGCCGCCCGCCTGCAACAGTCTCAGCGTCGCCAGGCCGGCAGCGACCGCGACCGGATTGCCGGACAGGGTCCCCGCCTGGTAAACCGGACCCAGCGGTGCGATCCTGGCCATGATGTCGCGCCGGCCGCCAAATGCACCGACCGGCATGCCCCCGCCGATGACCTTCCCGAGTGTCGTCAGATCCGGCGTGACGCCGTAGAGACCTTGCGCACCCTGCGGACCGACGCGGAAGCCGGTCATCACCTCGTCGAAGATCAGGACCGAGCCGTTGCCGCTGCACAGCTTGCGCATCGTCTGCAGGAAAGCCGGCCGCGGGGCTATCAGGTTCATGTTGCCGGCGACCGCTTCGACAATGACGGCGGCAATCTGCGAACCATGCTCGGCAAAGGCGGCTTCGAGCCCGGCGCTGTCGTTATAGTCGAGAACCAGGGTGTGCCTGGCCACATCAGCCGGCACACCACCGGAACTCGGATTGCCGAACGTGAGCATTCCCGAGCCGGCCTTCACCAGCAGGCTGTCCGAGTGGCCGTGATAGCAGCCCTCGAACTTGATCAGCAGATCACGCCCGGTGAAGCCGCGCGCCAACCGGATGGCGCTCATCGTCGCCTCGGTCCCCGAACTCACCAGACGAACCATTTCGAGCGACGGCAGCAGCTCGCACAGCAGCTCGGCCATCTCGACCTCGCTTTCCGTCGGGGCGCCGAAGGACAGTCCCCTGGCGGCCGCCTCCTGCACCGCGGCGACCACCACCGGATGCGCGTGGCCGAGGATCAGCGGCCCCCAGGATCCGACATAGTCGATGTAGCTATTGCCATCGGCATCGGTGACGCGGGCACCGGAACCGGCGGCGAAGAAGCGCGGCGTACCGCCGACCGAACGAAATGCCCGCACGGGCGAGTTGACGCCGCCCGGGATGTGCTGCTGGGCGCGCTCAAAGAGTTGTTGATTGCGGAAACTCACGCCAGTCTTCCTTGAAAAGTTGATCATAGGCCGCCGCGCGAGCGGCCACGTCGGGCGCCTCGAAAAGGTCACTGATCACCGCCAGCATATCGGCGCCGGCAGCCAGCAGGGGCGCAGCATTGTCTACGGTAATGCCGCCGATGGCGCAGGCCGGCAGCCGCAACTCGGCACGGCAGCGCGCGA
>NZ_JAZKUD010000169.1:0-3418 GCF_036625275.1 Accumulibacter sp. | reverse complement strand
CTCGCCCGCCAGGCGGCCACATGCCCCCGCCAGTGCGCTTCCAGTTCCCCTGCCTTGTCCATCTCTTCCTCCCGTCGAAAACCTGGAGGTTGCTCCACTTCTCCCGGGTTTTACAGGTGGATGGGCTAGACGCTTACCCATCTTGGACGCATCATGCTGCTTGAACAGCTTGCCGCTTGAACGAACCCGAATTGAATCTGCGAGTTCCGGGGTTGTTCTCCCAGCCGAAGCGCCCGCGCATCCAGACGTCGGCCCAGCCGTCGCCGCCGCCGGACTTGCCGGCGCCGCGCTCGAAGCAGTAGTTGTCGGGGTCGCGCGGCTTGGTGACGCCGAGCAGTTCGCAAAGGTCGTCGAACCAGGCCTGCGCGCCGGCGCGCTCGGTGAGTGGGTTGTTCTTCCAGAGGGCGATGAATTCTTCGGGCGTCATGCCGGCAGTGTAACCGGGATGGCGGGAGCGGAGAACCGGCAGGGCCAGCCCTGACGCATGACTGGCGAAGCCCAGTCGTAGCAAGGCTTGGCGGCAGCCGCAAAAACAACTTTCGCAAAGGGGGGCTCTAAATACGCTTTTTTTGGATTTGACACGTGTCAAATCGCCGCAGGGAGTCCGTCAATATAATCAAAGACTAATAATTGCGGCCGGCACCGGTCCAGGATTCCCAGCGACGTGAGTTTTCACACAGCATTGCGCAAGGGCGCGAGCAGCGTTTTTCTGCGCATCGAAGAAGCTCTCGACGTACCCTTCGGCGGCACGGACAACCCGCTGCGCCATCTCGGCGCCATCGGTCTGTATCTCCTGTGGATCGTCGTCGGCACGGGCCTCTATCTGTACACCGTGCTCGACACCGGCATCGAGGCTGTCTACCGCTCGATCGGCTACCTCTCAACTGAGCAGTGGTACCTTGGCGGCGTCCTGCGCAGCCTCCACCGCTATGCGGCCGATGGCTTCATGCTGGTGATGATGTTGCACCTTATTCGCGAATGGTGTTACGGGCGTTACCACGGCTTCCGCCTGTATTCGTGGATGACCGGCATCCCTCTGATCTGGCTTGCCTACGCGGCAGGCATCGGCGGCTACTGGATCGTCTGGGACCAGTTGGCGCAGTTGTCCGCCACCGCCACCGCCGAATTGCTCGACTGGCTGCCGATCTTCAGCGAGCCGTCGGCGCGCAACTTCATGTCGCCGGACTCGATCAGCGACCGCTTTTTCACCATGCTGGTGTTCATCCACATCGGCATCCCGCTACTGCTGATCCTTGGTCTCTGGGCGCATGTGCATCGCATCAGCCATGTCGATTACCTGCCCTCGCGGCGCGCCATGGTCGCCACGCTGGCTATCCTGATCGGCCTCTCGCTGCTCAAACCAGCCCTCAGCAACCCGCCGGCGAACCTGGCGACCGTAGCCGGCGCACTCGATTTCGACTGGTTCATCCTGTTCCTCCATCCGCTGACCGACTTCAGCTCGCCGGCGATCGTCTGGTCGCTGCTGTTCGGGGTCACCGCCCTGCTCTTCGCGCTGCCTCTGCTGCCTCACGCCAGACCACAGCCGGCAGCGGTCGTCGACCCGGCCAACTGCACGGGCTGCGACCGCTGCCTGGCCGACTGTCCCTACGCCGCGATCGCGATGACCCAGCACCCGAGCCGGCCGGGTTTCAGGCTTGCCGTCGTCGATGCCGACCTTTGCGCTGCCTGCGGCATCTGCGCCGGCTCCTGCCCTTCCTCGACGCCTTTCCGCCGCCGGGAAACCCTCGTTACCGGCATCGACATGCCACAGCAGCCGGTCAATGCGCTGCGCGAACAACTTGAAGCTGCACTGGCACGACTCGAAGGCCGGACCAGGATAGTCATCTTTGCCTGCACGCGCGGTGCCGAAGCCGGACCATTGGCCGCCGTCGATACCGCCGTGATCGGCCTGATCTGCGCCGGCATGCTGCCACCGGCCTTCGTCGAATACGCGCTGCGCGGCGGTGCCGACGGGGTGCTGGTGGCGACCTGCCGCAGCGGCGGCTGTGAGTTCCGCCTCGGCGACCTATGGACCAGCCAGCGCCTGCTCGGCCAGCGCGAACCACATCTGCGCAGGACGGTTCCGCCCTCGCGCCTGCAACTGCTTGCCGCCTCGGCCCACGATGACCGGACGCTGGCCAAAGGACTGGCCGAATTCAGAGCCCGGATCGAGGCCCTGCCGGCTGCCAGTGACAGACTTCCACCCTATCTGCGGAGCGCTTCCCATCATGCTTAAACCCGCTGCCATCGTCGGCCAGGTGATCCTCTACGGCGCTTTTGCCGCGTTCATCGGTACCTTTGCCACCTGGCCGAAATACCAGCAGATCCCGAGCGACGTCGCCTTGATCAAGCTGTCGATCAGTCACCTCGGCGAACGCGAGTGTCGCAAGCGAACGCCTGAAGAGCTGGCGAAAATGCCGCCCAACATGCGCGCCCCGCTGGATTGCCCGCGCGAGCGCTCCGACATCCGGCTCGAAATGGATCTCGACGGCGAGCCGATCTTCCGCACCGTGCTGCAGCCGACCGGCCTCTACAAGGACGGCGTCTCGACGGTGTACAAACGCTTTGAGGTCAAAGCGGGCAGCCATCGGCTGACGGTCAGGATGGACGACAACCTCGAAAAGCCGGGCTTCGATTACGTCAAGGATCAGCAGATCACCCTCGCCCCGGCGCAGGTGATGGTGGTCGACTTCAATCCGGACCGTGGCGGCCTGTTCTTCAAATGATCGCCGCCCGCCCTGAACGATCCGGCGGCTGCTCCTGGCTTCGCCCGCCCGTGGCCGCCACTCGCGCCCTACCCATTTCCTGAGCTGACATCGACCATGGTCAAACTCCTGCAACAAATCCTGCGCTGGCTCTTCATGCGCGTCGAGAACGTCTTCAACGTGGCCTTCGGCGACAAGCTCAACCCCTTCTACCATCTGGGAACGATCAGCTTCTGGCAGTTCTGGTTGCTCGTCGGATCCGGTCTCTACCTCTATATCTTTGCCGATACCGGCGTCCATGACGCCTATGACTCGGTCGAGCGGATCACGCACAACCAGTGGTGGGCCGGCGGTATCCTGCGCAGCATCCACCGCTACGCCACCGACGGCATGATCCTGACCATGCTCCTGCACATGCTGCGGCACTTCGCCTACGACCGCTATCGCGGCTTCCGCTCGTTCTCGTGGCTGACCGGGGTGGCGCTGCTGTGGCTGGTCTACATCGCCGGCGTCAACGGCTTCATGCTGGTCTGGGACAAGCTGGCGCAGTTCGTCGTCATCGCCACCGCCGAGTGGTTCGACATCCTGCCGATGTTCAACGGGACGCTGATCCGCAACTTCCTCTACGTCGAAACCGTCAACAGCCGTCTGTTCACGCTGCTCGCCTTCATCCACATTGGTGTGCCGCTGGTCGTCGCCATCATCATGTGGGT
>NZ_JAZKUD010000168.1:0-3624 GCF_036625275.1 Accumulibacter sp. | reverse complement strand
CCTGGCCCGATCAGGACCCGCGCCGCCAGCGGCATCGATCGCTTCGACGAGTTGATGGACATCGCCGCGAAGCGCGCCCCGAGCCACATGCTGGCCACCATCGAGGATGTCGGCATGGCGACCGCCTTCCTCGCTTCCGACTACGCGAAGCTCATCACCGGCCAGACGATGCACATCGACGGCGGCTACCACGTCGTCGGCTGAAGCGACTTCCCGCCAGGCGCGGAACTTACAGGGCCAGCAGCTGGCGGGTATGGCGGGCGATCATCAGCTCTTCGTTGGTCGGCACCACCCACGCCGAGGTCCGGCTGCCGGCGCTGCTGATGCGCGGGCCGGCCAGTTCGTTGGCCACCTCGTCGATCTCGATGCCGAGCCAGCGCGCCTTCTCGCAAACGAGTTGCCGGATACGCGCGCTGTTTTCGCCAATCCCGGCGGTGAATACCAGCGCATCAAGGCCGCCGAGCACGGCGGCGAGCGCGCCGAGTTCACGGCTGATGCGGTACACGAAGTGGTCGATCGCCAGCCGGGCGCGCGGTTCCTCGCTGGCCAGCAGCACCCGCATGTCGTTGCCGATGCCGGAGAGGCCGAGCAGGCCGGAGCGCTTGTAGAGCAGATCCTCGATCTGCTTGGCGCTCATTCCCTCCTGCTGCAGCAGGTAGAGGACGATGCCAGGATCCATGTTTCCCGGGCGGGTCCCCATCAGCAGGCCGTCGAGCGCGGTAAAGCCCATCGAGCTGCCGACGCTGCGGCCCGCGTGCATCGCGCACATGCTGGCGCCGCTACCGAGGTGGGCGACGACCACCCGCCCGCCCGCCACGGCTGGCGCGACACCTGGCAGGGCGGCGGCGATGTACTCGTACGAGAGTCCGTGGAAGCCGTAGCGGCGCACGCCCCGCTCGAAATATTCGTAAGGCAGACCGTAGAACTGCGCGACCCGCTCCTGCGTCTGATGGAAGGCGGTATCGAAACAGGCGACCTGCGGCAGCTCCGGTTGCACCTCCTGCACCGCACGGATTGCCGCCAGGTTGTGCGGCTGATGCAGTGGCGCCAGGGGTATGAAGTCCTCGAGGCGGAGCATCGCCTCCGGCGTCACCAGCAGGGGGGCAGCATAGTCCGGGCCGCCATGCACGACGCGGTGACCGACACCAGCCAGCACGCTGCCCTGGAAACGCGAGCGCAACAGTCCTGCGATCCGCTGCAGTGCCTGCGCATGGCCGCTGACCTCGCTCTTATCCCACTGCTCGTCGGCAATCCGCTCGCCGGCACCATCCTTGACCTTGAGACGCGGCGCGGTACCGAGCCCCTCGATCTGGCCGACCGCGACGGCGCGCATCTCCCCCGCCGCAGGCACTGCAAACAGCGAGAACTTGAGGCTCGACGAGCCGGCATTGAGGACCAGAATCAGCTTTTCCATTTCACGCCCCTGCCTTGATCGGGGATTGGGCCGCCGCGGCGGTGGCCATCAGGACGGCGACCGCACACGAGGCGAGCTTGGTGCGCCGGTTGTCGGCGCGGCTGGTGAGGATGATCGGCACCCGCGCACCGAGGACAACGCCGGCGCCATCGGCATTGCTCATGAAAGTCAGTTGCTTGGCAAGGATGTTGCCAGCGGCGAGGTCGGGAACAACGACGATATCCGGATCACCGGCGACCGCCGAGTCGATCTTCTTGATGCGTGCCGCCTCCTTGCTGATCGCGTTGTCGAGGGCCAGCGGGCCATCGAGGATCGCGCCGGTGATCTGGCCACGGTCTGCCATCTTGCACAGCGAGGCGGCGTCGGTGGTGCAGACCATGCGCGAATTGATCGACTCGACGGCGCAGATGATCGCCACTTTCGGTCGTTCGATGCCCAGCACGTGTGCCAGATCGATCGCGTTCTGACAGATGTCGCGCTTGGTGTCGAGGTCGGGGGCGATGTTGATCGCGGCGTCGGTCACGATCAGCGGCTTGTGATAGGTCGGCACGTCCATCAGGAAGGCGTGCGTGATCCGCCGCTCGGTGCGCAGCCCGGTGTCACGGCTGACGACTTCGGCCATCAGTTCGTCGGTGTGCAGGCTGCCCTTCATCAACGCCGTCGCCTTGCCCAGGCGAACCAGTTCGACGGCCCGGAAAGCGGCGGCATGACTGTGCGGCACGTCCTCGATCTGTACGCCGGCGAGGTCGAGGCCAGCCTGTTCGGCGACTGACTGCAGCCTGGCCAGCGGTCCGACCAGGATCGGCTCGATCAGCCCTTCGCGCCTCGCCTGCAGGGCAGCGCCAAGCGACGACTCGTCGCAGGGATGCGCCACCGCTACCGGCACCGGCGGCAGTTGCTGGCAGCGTTCGACGAAGCGGGCGAAGTTGTCGTGACTCTGGATCGCCACCTTGGCCGCCTCCGGCCGTTCCATCGTGATCTTGACCTGTGGCGCGATGACTCGTGCCGTGCCGGTCATGATCGTCTCGCCGCGGGCATTGACGCCGCGGCAGTCGAAAGTGACCCGGTGGCTTGCCACATCCTTGGCGGTGGCGGTGATCGAGATCGTGACCTTGTCGCCGATCGGCACCGGTGCCAGGAACTCCAGATCCTGCCCCGAGTGTACCGTTCCCGGACCGGGAAGCTGGTTGCCGAGCAGTCCTGAAACCTGGGCGCCGAGCCACATGCTCTGTGCGCCGAGGTCGGACGGACCAAGCTGTCTGTCAAGTTCGCTGTCGAGCTGGGTCGGACTGATGTCGCCCGAAACAGCCGCGAAGAGCTGCACGTCACGCAAGGTCAGGGTATGGGTGATGCTTGCGCTGTCGCCGATGCTGATTTCGGCGAAGCAACGATTCTGGAGGGTTTCTGATCTCATGATCTGCTCACTGGGATGATGGTGATGGTTCTTGACCGGCCACGGATCGCTCGTCGCACGTGCCGCGCATCATTATAGCGTCGCCTGTGTCGTCGGAACCGGCAAATAGCCCTACCTAAAACGGGCATCCCGTGACCGGGCGGGGTGGCTCCCGACCCGGCAGGTTTTGGCTTATCATGGCTTGCTTGTCCAAGCAGCTTGACCCTTCCCTGATAACAACCATTCACAGGTGACCACATGCACAAGACCGTCTTTTCGCAAGTTGCTCAAGCATCCCGGCTGTTCCTGCTTGCCGTCATCGCAGCCCTGGTGGGCTCGGCAAACGCCATCGCGGCGGACCGTGCAGCGCTCGAACGGGATGCGCACAGTGCCTATCAGAAGCTGATCACCCGCGTCAGTGGGGCAAAAGCCTTGTCCAGGGATGCGGTCGCCGTCCTCGTGTTTCCAAAGATCACCAAGGCCGGTCTCGTCGTCGGCGGCCAGTACGGAGACGGCGTGCTCTTCAGGGGCGGTCAGGCCGCCGGCTACTACAACACCGCCGGCGCTTCGTACGGACTGCAGGCCGGTGCCCAGCAATTCGGTTATGCCATGTTCTTCATGAATGAGAAGTCATTGAATGCTCTGAATCAGAATGATGGCTTCGAAGTCGGTGTTGGTCCCAGCGTGGTAGTGGTGGACCAGGGCATGGGCAAGTCGCTGACCACGACGACCGCCAAGGACGACATCTACGCCTTCATCTTCAGCCAGAAGGGCCTGATGGCCGGCATTGGCCTGCAGGGCAACAAGATCACCCGGC
>NZ_JAZKUD010000167.1:0-3682 GCF_036625275.1 Accumulibacter sp. | reverse complement strand
CTTCACTACCGCTATCGAACGCTGCTTGCAAGATACCCACACCATCCACGCCAACGCCCTACAGTCCTTATTGACCTTGAACTTCCAAACGTTCCAGAAGATTCAGTCGTGACCGCCCACGGTATAGCGTACGATTTTTTCCGTTTTCTGAGGCGACCCCTACTTGCGTTCAAGGCGGTCGAGTACCTCGTCGGCCGAGACCCCCAGCGTCTCGTCATGCATCGCTTCCTGCCAGAACTGGCGCAGGTCGGCAATCCCCTGTTGGTGCGCGCTGCGCTTGTACGTCCAGTCGCGTAGCGCATCGCGAATGACTTCGCTGATGGAAGCGTACTCGCCAGTAGCAACGGCGCTGCGGACGATGGAGACCATCTCGGGCGGCAACGCAATGCTGATTTTTCGGCGGGGTCATGGGCACCTCCCTCGACAAGCTCATTCAGCCATCACGCATACTTTCTGTTTCGTAATTTGACCGCCCTTGACGAACATTTGGCGTATCCACTACGCTTGCGGTTTGACGGATACGATGTGAACTTCCGATGCCCGCGCTGTACCGCTCCCATCTCCCAGCCTTGATGGTGCTGTTCGCCGACCTGGAAAACCACGCCCGCGGGCAGTCCCAGGTCTTTGTCGGCACGCCCGGGAGCGTGCTGGAGCGCAGCAATGCGGCTGGGTTTCGCTTTTACGCCCACCAGTTCTACGATGGCGACGGCAAGAAGCGGGAGCGTTACCTGGCCGGCCCCGTCGGGGCGCCCGAAGCGGATGCGATGGCCCAGGCTCTGCGGCTGGCCATCGCCGAAACCAAAGCCGCCTCGACTTCGCTGCGGCTGCTGGGGCGCGAAGGGTTTGCGCTGGCCGACGCCAAGACTTACGCGACCCTGGCCAGCCTGTATAACCACGGCGTATTTCAGGCGGGTGGGGTGCTCATCGGCTCCCATGCCTACGGCTTGCTCTTGAACCAACTGGGGGTGGCCGGCGCACCCTATGCCACTGAAGATATAGACATCGCGCGACGCGAGAAACTGGCTTTTCCCGAACTTCCAGAAGCCAGCTTCCTGGAAATGCTGCAAGCCACGGGCATTCCCTTCGTCGAAGTACCGCAACTGGATGCTCGACAGCCCTCCACCTCGTTCAAGGAGAGAGGCCGAAGCCGCTTCCATGTGGACCTCCTGGTGCCCTCCGCTGGAGAGGATTTTCAGGTGGTACCGGTGCCGGAGCTGCAAGCCCACGCCACGGCCTTGCCTTACCTGAGTTATCTGCTGGCCGATTCGCAAATGAGCCTGCTCATGGCGAGGGAGGGGTGCTGCATGGTTCGGGTGCCTTTGCCAGAGCGCTTTGCCCTGCACAAGTTGATGGTTTCCCAGCTACGGGCAAATCGAGGGGGCAAATCGGAAAAGGACCTCTTCCAGGCCGCGGTGCTTCTTGCCGTGCTTGGAGAAAAGCATCCCGGTGCCATCGAAGAGGCATTGCGACGGGTTCCCTTGTCCATCCTTGGTCGTTTGCAGTGTGCCGTTGGCCAGGTACGGCACCTGTTGGAGAGCGATCACGCCCGTGCCTGGGAAGAACTCAACCCGGAATAGTCGCCGCTCAGTTCTCAGACTTTTCCTTGGGAGACCCCTCTGGTGCCCGCTGGGCGAGTTCGTGCTCCAGGATCCGTATGCGCCCCTGCAAGCTCTCGATCTTTCCGGCGGCATCCTCTGAAGACCGCTGCCAGCGGCTGGATTCTTCCGCTGCCGCTTCGGCCTTGCCGCGCCAGAACGCCGCTTCGCCTTCCGCACGACCGGCTCGCGCCTGGAAACTCTCGGCGAAGGCCTTGACCTCCTGGAGTTGCTCTTTGAAGGCAGCTTCGTTCGCCTTGGCGGCTTGCCGGGTCTCATCGGTCTGGTGCATCAGGTACTGACGTTCGCCGGCGGCAATTTCTCGCTCGCGCTCGACCGATTCGTGGGCCCGCTGCCGTTCGGCGTTCACTGCCTGGTCGTGTCGCTCGCGCTCGGCCAGGAGTTCCGTCTCGTGATTGCGCCGCTCGCTCTCAAGGGTGTTGGCAAGCCGGGCGCCATCTTCACGCATCTGGCCGATCTGCTCGTCACGGGCGCGAAGGAGGGTGGTGGTGTCGGCCAGGCGCTGCCGCAGGTCTTTGATCTCGGTCTGGCTGCCCTGCAGTCTCACTTGTAGGGTTTGCAGTTCTCCCTGCAAGACAAGTGCTTCGTGCTCGAACTCGGCAGCGCGTTCCTGGGCTTGCGTCACCGCTGCAGCCGTGTCGACGCGAGACTGGTCGAGTCTGCTTCGTTCATCGGCGTACGCGGCATCGGATTTTTCCAGCGCCAGGCGCCAGACGACGGTGAGCACCTTGTCGGCCTCGGTGATCAATTCTTCCGGCAAATCGGGGTTGGTGCGGCCGGCCATGAAACGGTTGGCCATCTCTTTGCGCCAGTCGGCAATCATCCCCTGGACGACCTTGGCGCCGCCCTTGCGGCCAATCAGCTCGTAGACCGACTCGAATGACGGACTCTTGCCTTCGAGAAAGAGGCTGGAGCAGGCCTCGACGACCCGCTCGTACTCGACCGCGCTAGTGCGTGCCACTGGGGATCTCGGCAAACTGCCGGGCGTTGGCCTGCAGCGCCCCGGCGATCTCGCCAGCACGCTCCGGCGCACTCTCGGCGACGCGCCGGTACAAATCGCACAGCAAGCCGCTGAGGTCGTGGATTTCCTGCTCGATGATCTGTGCCTGCGGCGTATCCATTTCCCGTCTCCCTGAATAACAGTACCCGACACTCGGGCAGCGTTGCGTGTCCGATTCCTCACTGAGGATAGTCTGTTGGCGGTGAAACGTAAAATAGCAGACGTATGGCGCTTTTTTGCGGACGGTTTATTCCTTTAGGGCGACTTGCCCCAATTCATCTCCGGTTGCAGAATCCCGCTCGGCGCGGCGAATGTGCAGCACCTCGACATCGGCACGCACGCGGTAGAACACCAGGAACGCGCCGTTCGCGACCACCAGGCGGCGAATACCTGGCGCGAGTTCATACGATGGAGCAATGTCCGGATTGTCCCTGAGCGACAGCACTGGCGTTTTGATCCGTGCCACCATCTTGCGCGCCAGTACATCACCGCCAACGTCCCGATAATGTTGCCCAAGCGCCACCAAATCCGCCTTGGCCTGGTCGAGCAGCCTAACCCGCATGCGCCGCGGCCAATTCGTCAAAAACGTCCTCTGCGTCATGCCAGATTGCGCCTTGCGCGTCGGCCCTCGCGATCCGTTCGTCGAGGACACGCTTGAGTTCAGCAGCTTCGTGCGCGGCTTTCAGCTTCACCGACTTGTCTGGCCGGGACGGATGCAAGGAATCGGCCTGCTCCGGTCGCCAAGCTTCGGTATCGACAGCCGCCTTTCTGATGCCCATCTCGCGCAGCAGGGCCAGCGCCTTGCGCGGATCACCAAACAGGCGTGGCAATTTCCTGCGCGTATCGACCAGCACCGCATCGCCGCGCTGAGTTTCTGCCTGGATGGCGAAGGCCGCTCCCTGCGCCTTGAGGACAACGGACAGGATTCCGCCAGATTCAACCGTGGCGCGGAACTGCTCTAGTGTCATATTTTGCATAAGTGACCTCATCGTATAACAGCCTGATTACAGTATGCGCTATAACGCTTCACAAACAATAATTGTTTGTGTCACTCGGTTCGACAAAC
>NZ_JAZKUD010000166.1:0-3815 GCF_036625275.1 Accumulibacter sp. | reverse complement strand
CGGGATTGGTGCCGAAGGTGATCATCGGTTCGAGCGCGGACGCGTCGAGGGTGATGGTATGGTCGTAGGTAGCGCCCGGATCGCTGGCGAGCGTTCTCCAGCGGGCGACGGCCTGGTCCCATTCGGCGCCGGCGGGGGCGTGCTCGCGACCGGCGAGGTAGTCAAAAGTGATGTCGTCGGGGGTAATCATGCCGGCGCGGGCGCCGGCTTCGATCGACATGTTGCAGACCGTCATGCGCTGCTCCATGGTCAACCCGCGGATCGCGGAGCCGGTATATTCGAAGACATAGCCGGTGCCACCGCCGACCCCGATCCGGGCGATCAGCGCCAGGATCAGGTCCTTGGCCGAGACGCCGGCCGGCAGGTCGCCATCGACGCGCACTTCACAGGTTTTCGGCCGGGTCTGCAGCAGGCACTGGGCGGCGAGGACGTGCTCGACCTCGCTGGTGCCGATGCCGAACGCCAGCGCGCCAAACGCCCCGTGAGTGGCGGTGTGGCTGTCGCCGCAGACGATGGTCATGCCCGGCTGGGTCAGGCCCAGTTCCGGGCCGATGACATGAACGATGCCGCGATGGGCGCTGGCCATGCCGTGCAGCGTGATGCCGAACTCGGCGGCATTCGCCTCCATCTGCCGGATTTGCGCAGCCGCCAGCGGGTCGGCGATCGGCACGCTGAGCGGCGTCGTCGGGATGGAGTGATCCATCGTGGCGACGGTACGCGCCGGACGACGGACCTTCAGACCGCGCTGGCGGAGGCCGGTAAAGGCCTGCGGCGAAGTGACTTCGTGCACCAGGTGGAGGTCGATATACAGGATGGCCGGAGAATCGGGTCGTTCGGCAACGACATGCGACTCCCAGACTTTTTCAAAGAGTGTTTTTGGCATGACCAGTCGGTGTCAGTGAGGTGAACTGTGATTCCCGGCAGGCTGCCGGAGATCATGGCGAGGGCGTCGACCGTCTGCTGGCTGCCATTCCTGGCACCAGCTGCGCGTGTCGGCGCGGAGACGAATTTTCCCACGGTTTCCGGATTGGCGATAGCCGGCAATTCCGGTTTGCCGTCGGCGCCCTGACTGAGCTGCCGACCATGGAACGGCTGCGGCCAACGCAATCATCGCCAGCGAATGGAAAAAAATCCGCGCCCGGCATCCCGGCATCAGCCTCGATTTCTCGGGCGAACTGGAGGGCATCGAGGAACGCCTGGCGGTGATGCAGACGCTCTTCCTGCTCGGCGTAGGCATCATCTGCCTGATTCTCGCCGCGCAGTTCGCCAGCTACTGGCAGCCGCTGATGATCCTGGTCGCCGTGCCGCTGCTCTCGGTTGCGTCATGCGCCAGCGCAAGCCGGTCGCCAGGGCCTCGCTGCTGCTGCGTTTCCCGCTACGCCTGCGGCGTGGCGAATGACCCGCGAGAGAGACCGATCACAACGCTCCTGACACCTCGCCGACGCCAGCCACCCGCGCACCCTGCCGGCGCACGCGGCCCAGCGCTTCCAGCGTGTCGAGGATCTGCGGCAGGCGTTTCTTCCACGAGCCCTTGCCGGTAAAGCGCGCAGCGAGTTCGCCCTCGGTGAGCGGCAGCGGCGCAGCGGCGAGCAGACGGGCGACTGCTGCCACCTGCTCCGGCAGCGTCGCGGGCCAGGGTAGACGCTGCACCGCGGGCGCCGATGGGGTGTCGCCGGGAAGCGCATCCTGCCGGCCGTCGTCGAGGACCATGTCCGCTTGCCGCGGCTGTGCGCTCGGCTGCTGGTAATCGGGACGCAGCCAGCGAATGTGGCCTTGCGCCTCTTCCGCCGCGCGTTCGGCGTTGAGCGCGACCAAGCGGACGAGCACCGTTTCCTCAGCGACCGCCTTCTGCGCCGCATCGGCGTGTGCTGCCAGCCGCGGTGCGAGGTCGCTCCAGCCATAGGCATCGAGCACGGCGACGTCGAGTTCGTCGTGCAGCGATTTCAACACGCTCACCAGTCCCTGCTCGTGGATGGTCTTGTCCTTCGCGTTGAGCGCCTCGCCGCGGCGGAGCTTTTCGAGCACGTTGTACATGCCGGTCAACGTCAGCGCCGGATGCACGGCCTGCTGGCGCTTGCGGTGCGCGTCCAGTTGTTCGGCGAGGTCGCGGATGCGGGCGACCTGGTCTGGGGTGGCAATGGGGAAGGCAAAGGTCTCAAAGCATCTCGTGATGTTGTAGCGCGGTCGGTCTTCGAGCGTCCCACCCGCTGCAAGCGCCCAAACAGAGTGGGGCGACGACGAAAGTATGCCCAGCATAAAGGCGTCGCCAGAGGCAATGGTCACCAAGCCTTGGTCAGGGAGAATGGTGCCGGCAATGAACTGAAAAACTCGGTGCTTTGCCGTGAGGGCGGTGACAAGGTAACGCGACAGATCGCGAATTGCTGCACGCATCGACGGCTGGTTTTCACCAAGGATCCACCAGTTGTCGCGGTAGCTTTGGCGCGCATTTTGATCACGTTCTGGTTTTACCCGTTCATGAAGCCATTGAAAGGCCCCAGGATGATGGCTGCGCACTTCTTCGGCACTGAAACCGAAGAAGTCGATGACCATGACGCCGCGTGGCTTGTCAGTCAGGTCCTTGCCGTTTCGATACGGCCGTATTCGGTCGCAGGGTTGCAGTTGCATGGCTTCCTGTGGTGTGACAACGAAGCCAGCGCCGAATACTTGGACACCACGGTTGGCAATGCCCGAGTTGGCTTTCAGCGCCACGGCTGCCGCAACCTTGGCGCCAATCCGCAAATCAGCGTGTATCAGCCCGACCTGTTCCTGCAGCGTCACCTCCAGCCCTTCGCCTCTCCCCTCCTGCTCGTCGCTTACGCTCAGCAACCGCCCCTCGCCACCACCCACCGTGCCGACGGTCATCGCGATGCGCACGGCGGCGCCGTCGGCGCTGTCGACCCAGGGGTGATCGGGCACGGCGAAGGCAAGCGAAATGCCGTTGTCGAGCGCAGACTGCACGACGCGGCGATTGAAGGTCTGCTTCAGGCTGTTGGTCGTGATCAGGCCAAAGCGCTGCGCCTTCCCCGTCGCCACGAGTTGCGCGGCATGATGCCACCAGAACATCACCAGGTCGGCCGATTCGGGAACAGCTTGCCAGGTCTTGCGCAAGGCCTCGACGTAACCGTCACCCAGCGCGGCGCGCATGCCGCCGGCGCCGATGAACGGCGGATTGCCGACGATGAAGTCCGCCTGCGGCCACTCCGCCTGACGAGGATTGATGTAGCGCTGCAGCGGCAGGCGGGCGTTCTCGTCGGGCACGGGTTCGCCGGTCACCGGATGGGGCTTGGTCGTTACCCCGTCCCAGCGGCTGACCGGCCGGCCGTGCTCGTCGAGGACGGTTTCGACCGCATCGCAGGCCAGCACGGCGTCGCGGCATTCGATGTTGCGAAAGTCCTTGAGGATCGGCTGCGGCGGCAGGCCGCTGCCGTTGGTGCGGAAGTGCCACTGCAGGTAACCGATCCAGAGCACGAGTTCGGCGATCGCCGCGGCGCGCGGGTTGAGTTCGAGACCGAGGAACTGGTGCGGGTCGACGGTCAGGCCTTCGGCTTCGAGACGCTGCTGGGAACCGCCAGCCGCCCGGCCGAAAGCGTGCAGTTGATCGAGCACCTCGCCTTCGAGGCGCTTCAGGTGTTCGAGCGTGACGTAGAGAAAGTTTGCCGAGCCGCAGGCCGGATCGAGCACGCGCACCTGGCACAGGCGGTGATGGAAAGCATCGACCTCGGCGCGCGCGGCATCGAGCCGGCCTTCGTTGGCGAGCAGCAGCGCCGCCGCCTGGACGTTGCGCCAGTCGCTGCGCAACGGTTCGACGACGGTCG
>NZ_JAZKUD010000165.1:0-3925 GCF_036625275.1 Accumulibacter sp. | reverse complement strand
AGGAACTTTCGCCTGGAACACTATTTTGACGTGCTTCGCCAGCTCGATGACGCCGGGCAGCCCCATCTGCGACGCCTGGCACGCGACTACCTTTACTCGCCATACCTGTCGAAGCTTGAGCAGCAACGCTTATGGGAGCGGAGTCATGGCTATTGGACGGCAGTGGCTGCGCTTTACGCTCTGTGCACGGCACGCGCTCGACTCGAACCCAGGGAGAAAGGAGCGGAGGCATTCAAAGTTTCGCTGCCGCTGGCGGACGCGCGCTTGCAGGCGGCACGTCGCACCCTCATCAGGTGGCTGGCGTATCGCTACGAGCCGGTTGAGGGAGAGATCTGGAAAAGTCTCGGGAGAACCTCCCTGCTGGCCGAAGCGGCGGGCCATGCGCAGAAGCCGCTCCAGCTTTATCCGGGTCACCAGGGTTCGAGCAGTGTCGCGCAGCAATATCTGCACGCCCTGGTGTTTTGTACCTCCTCGATGGATGGCCTGCTGCCGCAACAGATCGAATTGGCTGATCGGATGATCGCCCATTTCTTGCCAGCCTTTGTGTGTTCGCCGGATTGCCGGCCCGATAGCGTGTACTGGGTCGACGCGGCAAAGGGTTCGGCACCGACACGCTTGGCTCGTCATCCCGGCGCAGCCAGACCCGGCCTGAGCTTCTTTTCTCCGGGGCAGGCGCTCGCCGGGCTCGAAGAGTTGATCCATGTGGTCGAACGCGACGAAGTTCCGGGCAGCCTCAATCTCGGCGGCGAATTTCCGCAGAAGGCCTTGCTACCGGTGTTGCGCCATTTGCGGGTTTGCTGGGCATTGAAACCGCCCCAGCGACGTCATCAGCGTCATGCGGTCAAGACACGCATGGCCGTCTTGCCGGGTTTTGACCACAGCTACACGGTGTTTTCAGGCGCCTCGGCAGGCCTGCAAGCGGAAACACAAAGCTGGATCATCGAAAACGTCAGTCTCGGAGGGCTGCGCACCTGCTTCGACGAATCGGCGACGGATCGGATCAAGCTTGGCTCACTGCTCTGCATGCAGGTGGAAGGGGGCGAGAACTGGCTGCTGGGAACGGCACGGCGCTTCAACAGGCAGGCCGGTGGGCGCGCCAACCTGGGGGTGCAGTTACTGGCGCGGCAGGCGCAGGGCGTCGAGCTGCAACCCCGCCGCAGTGGTTTCGCGGCAGCCGTCGCGATCCCCGGCATCTGGCTGCACGATGATGAAATACCGGGCATCGTACGCATCGTGCTCCCCCTGGGCAGCTTCAGTGTGCGGGAAGCCCTGAATTTCAGCCAGCACGGCCGTATCCATCTGCTGACACCGATGGAGGTGGAAGCGAGTGGCTGCGATTACGAAATTGCTCGTTATCACGATCAGCCGTCACCGGCCTGACCCCGCTTACTGTGAAAGTCGCGTCAGCAACTCACGAATCTCCCCTCCCCCCTCGCGGGGGAGGGGCCGGGGGGAGAGGGGAACGGTCATGACTTTCATGATCGGGGGTGCCTGGAAAAGTCATGACCGTTTGGTAGAATGCGCCTTTGCCCCGGTTGCGCCCAAGCCAATGACCCGCAAGATTCTCGTCACGTCCGCCCTGCCGTATGCAAACGGCGCAATCCATCTTGGCCATCTGGTCGAGTACATTCAGACCGACATCTGGGTGCGCTTCCAGAAAATGCGCGGGCATGAATGCTGGTATGTCTGTGCCGACGACACACATGGCACGCCGATCATGCTGCGTGCCGAGCAGGAGGGAATGACCCCGGAGGCGCTGATCGAACGCGTCCATGGCGAGCACGCGCGCGACTTCGCCGGTTTCCACGTCGGTTTCGACAACTACTACACGACGCATTCCGAGGAAACCCGCGCCTGCGCCAACGAAATCTACGCGCGCCTGCAGGCGGCGGGTCTGATCGAGACACGCACCATCGAGCAGTATTACGACCCGCTCAGGCAGATGTTCCTGCCGGATCGCTTCATCAAGGGCGAGTGCCCGAAGTGCGGCGCGCACGACCAGTATGGTGACAACTGCGAGAGCTGTGGCTCGGCGTACACTGCCAGCGAACTGAAAAACCCCTATTCGGCGGTTTCCGGCGCCAGGCCGGAGCTGCGGCAATCGGAACATTTCTTCTTCAGGCTGTCCGACCCACGCTGCCAGGCTTTTCTACGGCGCTGGACACAGCGTGAGGGCCGATTGCAGCACGAAGCGTCCAACAAGCTGCAAGAGTGGCTGGGCAGCGAGGGCGAGAACCGGCTCACCGACTGGGACATCTCGCGCGATTCGCCGTATTTCGGCTTTGAAATCCCCGACGCTCCCGGCAAGTACTTTTACGTCTGGCTCGACGCGCCAATCGGCTACATGGGCGCTTTCAGGAATCTCTGCGCCAGGAACGGCCTCGATTTCGACGCTTACTGGCGGCCGGACTCGACCGCCGAACTGTATCACTTCATCGGCAAGGACATCCTTTACTTTCATGCGCTGTTCTGGCCAGCTGAGCTCGAACATGCCGGCTACCGCACTCCCAGCAAGGTCTTCGCGCATGGTTTCCTGACCGTCGATGGCGCCAAGATGTCCAAGTCGCGTGGCACCTTCATCACCGCCGAAAGCTATCTGGCGCAAGGCCTAGACCCCGAATGGCTGCGCTACTACTACGCGGCCAAACTCTCGGGTTCGATGGAAGACATCGACCTCAACCTCGACGATTTCATCGCGCGTGTCAATTCCGACCTGGTCGGAAAATTCGTCAACATCGCCAGCCGCTCGGCCGGATTCATCGTCAAACGCTTCGCCGGCCAGCTCTGCACCTGCGATGAATCGCTGCCGGCGATCCAGGCCATCCGCGAACGACGGACGGTGATCGCGGATCATTATGAAGCGCGCGAATTCGGCAAGGCGATCCGCGAGATCATGGCCCTGACCGACCTCGCCAATCAGTATGTCGACAGTGTCAAACCCTGGGAGCTGGCCCGGCATGAAGGTCGCGCAAACGAATTGCAGGCCGCCTGCAGCAACGCCCTGAACCTCTTCCGCCTGTTCGCGATCCTGCTCAAACCGGTCTTGCCGGCACTCAGCGCCAAGGCTGAAGCTTTTCTCAACGTCGCCCCGTTGGTCTGGGAAGACAGCCGCACGGTCCTTGCCGCCGGACATGCCATCAGGGCTTATCAGCACCTGCTGACACGCGTCGACAAGAAACAGGTCGAGGCGCTACTGGCCGCCAACCGCGAATCGCTGACGGCAACTTCGCAAACCAGCCCACAGAGGCCTGCCGAGCAGCAGGAGAAAGCGGCCGCCGGCGCCGTCGCACAGGCCGCCGTCGGAGCAAGCGCCGGGCCACACATCAGCATCGACGATTTCATGGGCGTCGACCTGCGTATTGCGCGCATCCGCGAAGCCACTCCGGTTGAAGGCGCCGACAAGCTCGTTCGTCTGCTGCTCGACGTCGGCGCACTCGGCACCCGACAGGTCTTTGCCGGTATCAAGACCGCCTACGACCCGGCAACGCTGGTCGGCCGGCTGACCATGATGGTGGCCAACCTGGCGCCGCGCAAGATGAAGTTCGGCCTTTCGGAGGGAATGGTGCTGGCCGCTTCCGACCCGGATGGCCAGATGCCGGGCATCTTTCTGCTCTCGCCGGACGCCGGTGCCGAGCCCGGCATGCGCGTCAAGTAGTCCGGAATGGGCCGCCGACGGCCTCTGACCTCGGTTCGGAGGCCATCGTGAGAACTCCATCCGTGAAATAATGCCCAAGCAACGCTGCCGCTGATGGTCAACGGCAGTCTCTTCAATTCACACCCCATCAGGAATCAGGAATCCACATGACAAACACAGTGACACTCGGCGGCAAGCCGTTTCAGGTCAATGGCAGTTTCCCGCAAAAGGGCGAGGTGGCAGCAGCGTTTACGCTGGTCGGCAAGGATCTGGCCGATGTCTCGCTCAGCA
>NZ_JAZKUD010000164.1:0-4413 GCF_036625275.1 Accumulibacter sp. | reverse complement strand
CCCGGCCGAGTACGTCGTCGGGCACCGGGTCGGGCAGGAACTGGCCGCGTACATCGCGGCGGCTGAAGATCGCCTGATAAACCGCCGACCGGTCGGCGTCTGAAAAGGCATGCGCCGGCGGCGCGCCAGGGTTTTCCATCGATTCCCCTTCTGGAAAAGCGGCGGCTGCCTGGCCGGGCAGCCCCTTTTTGTCTCCTGGCCGGTCTTCTGACTCGGATTCACCCGGTCGATGCGCCTTCCCGACTCGCGTCAGTGGCCAATGCATCGCCCGTCCTCCTTACAGCGCTGGGCACGTGGCGGGCTTGCACCGCCTTCCCGATTCTCCGCCCAGCAGCGCTGGGCAGCACCCGGAGACTCCTGCCCGAAGCATCTCGGGCGGATGCGATGGTGCCATAACTGCCGACTTTTTTCACGCACCAACAGCTGTGAGCGATGCCGGCGCGCGAACTGCCGCCCGACTTGCGCGAGGTCGAGCAGGATTTTCCCGGCCGCGGCCGGCACGTGCGCGAGCGGATCGCGCTGCTCGAAGCCGTGCTGCCGCTGGCGCCGCATCCGTTCGGGCCAATGCCTGCTGGGCAGGTCACGGGGGAGTTTCATTGGTCCGCCGCGGTCTGCCAGCAAGGAGGGGTGCTGTCAAACCAATGATTAACACGCCAAGAAAAACCTAACGCTGAATCAATAGCTTGCGTGACGAAGAAACATCAAGTGGCACTACAAGCCGGTGATTTCTGATTCAGCTGATCAGTTTTCTGGTTCCTCCGGGTGCGGCGCTGATGCCCTGCGGGCGATAGATCGCCAGCAGGTCGGGTTCGGCGACGGTGGCTTTGCGCACATGAGGGATCGCCCGTCGCGCTGGCTGAAGGTCGCAGTGACCCGGCGCTGCACCGAGAGGATGTCGCGCAGGATCGCCCAGCTGTCGGTGATTCCCGCCGCCTTGAGTTTCACGCGCAGGAACTGAACACACTGGCAGGCGAGCACGGTGATGAACAGATGTCCGTCCGAGCGCACTTCCTTGTGGTGGTAGATGGGTCGCAAGCCGAACTCGCTTTTCAGACTGCGAAACACACCTCCAGGTCGGTCAGCATCGTGTAGGTACGCCAGCGCCAGCGCCTGCGATGGGATCGATGCGACAGTTCAATCGGCCGCCACTGCCGGCATGACGAAACGCACGACAAGACCGCCGTCGGCGCTCGTATCGAGGGTGACTTCCCCGGAGTGCAGTCGCGCCACCTGTTTGACGATGGCCAAACCCAGTCCACTGCCGGGTGGGCTGCTCTGCGCGCAGCGGAAGAAGCGGTCGAAGACGCGCGCGCGCAGCTCAGCGGGGATGCCCGGCCCGTTGTCGCAGACCGAGACGACGGCCTGCCCAGCCGCCGTGTCTATCTCGACGTCGACACGGCCACCGCCGGGCGTGTAGCGCAAGGCGTTGTCAACGAGGTTGGAGAGCAGCACACGCAGGCTCTCGGCGTGCCCGTAGACCTCGACGGCGCGGCTTTTGGCCATGCCTAGGTCGATTTCCTTGGCGTCGGCGCCGGGAGCGAATTCACCGATGACGTCCTTGGCCAGCCGGTCGAGGCGCAGCGTTGCGAACGAGAACTGCGCGGCGTCGGGCTCGAGTCGTGCCATCTGCAGCAGTTGCTCGACCAGATGGCTGGCACGGTCGACGCCGGCGAGCAACTGCGTGAGGGCGGCGGAACGCTGGTCGGTGGCGTCGGCGCGTTGCGCCAGTTGTGCCTGCAGCCTGACCGCGGTGAGCGGTGTGCGCAGTTCGTGCGCGGCGTCGGCGATGAAGTTGCGTTCGCTGGCGAAGGCGCTCTCGAGGCGCTGCAACAGGTCGTTGAGCGCCTCGCCGAGTGGCACGACCTCTTCGGGCAGATCGTTTATCGCCAGTGCGTGCAGTTTGGGCAGCTCTTGCCGCAGGATTTCCTCGCGCACGCGCTGCAGCGGATTGAGCGCGTGTCCGACGGCGAACCAGATGAGCCCGCCGAGCACGGCGACCATCAGCGTGAGCGGCATCAGAAGCCAGGGCGCAATGTGCCGGAAGTCGGCGTAGTGGTAGGTCGATGGATTGCCGACCTGGATGGTCAGCCCGCCGTCCTCGAGGGTGTACGTGTGCCACCGGTCGCCGTGCCAATCGACCGTATGGTGTCCCGGTTGCTGGCGCGGCGGTCCGCTATCGTCGACCGACGAGTACTGCAGTTCGCCGTCGCTGTCCCAGATCTGGCTGACGAACTGCCCCTTGTCGGCCGCATCGTCGTCGTCTTCGTTGTCGCTCGAAACCAGGCCGTGGCGTACGATCGAATAGGCGATCTGCGCGAGGCCGTCGTCGCGCAGATGGTTGAACGCGTTCCAGGTGAGAACGAAGGTTATCAGGCTGACCAGCAGCGCGATCACCAGCAGAGCGCCGATCTGCCATTTGAGCAGATCACGGCGGATCGACTTGGGCTTCATTTGGCTTCGACCAGACGGTAGCCAACGCCGCGAACGTTGCGGATCCACCCGGCGCCCAGCTTCTTGCGCAGCTTATGTACGTGCACCTCAATGGCGTTGCTGGCGATCTCCTCTCCCCAGCCGTAGAGCCTGTCCTCGAGTTGCTCTGTGGTGAGCACGGCGCCCGGGTTTTCGAACAAGGCTTCGAGCAGCGCGAACTCGCGGTTGGCGAGCGTCACGGCCACGCCGTCAAGACGGACTTCGCGTGCCAGTGGATCGAGCACCAGAGTACCCAGGCGCAGTTCGGGGTGGGCGCGCCCGGCGTGGCGGCGCAGCAGGGCGTGGATGCGCGCGACGAGTTCCTCGAGGTCGAACGGTTTGGCGAGGTAATCGTCGGCGCCCAGGTTAAGTCCGGTGACGCGATCGGAAACCGCGCTGCGCGCGGTGACGATCAGTACTGGCAGGTCGTTGCCGGCGACGCGCATTTTCCTGAGCAGCGCGAGGCCGTCCTGGCGCGCGAGGCCCAGATCGAGCACCAGCAAAGCATATGTTCCAGAGCGCAGCGCGAGTTCGGCGGCTTCGCCGTCGCGCACCCAGTCGACGGCGAAGCCTGCCTCGCGCAGGCCTTGCTCGACGGCACTGCCGATCATCGGGTCGTCTTCGGCGAGCAGCAGTCTCATTTCATGATCTTGCCCGTTGCATCCCATACAGACGAAGGGCCGGCACAGGCCGGCCCTTGAGGTCGGGCAGAACGATTTATTGCGCGGCCGGTTCGGCCTTCTTGGTCGTCGAGTGCTTGGCCTTCTTCTGCTTGGCCGGCTTCTTGGTCTTGGTCGACTTGGTGGTCTTGGCCGGAGCCGAGGCTTCGGTACCGGCGGCCGGCGCGGCGGCGTCGGCGGCCTGGGCAGCGGTGAAGGCGAACAGCGAAACGGCGGTCATCAGGGCGACGAGAATCTTGTTCATGCGTATCTCCTAGGGTGGTTGGCAAGCCGAACTATGTCGTTTGGCTGGCGAGCATTGTCCGCACAAATACTTATCGGACGCTTAACGCGGCGCGCAGCGCTGCGTTAAGCGTCCGACACCTTGCGCTTGATGACCAGCGGATCGTAACCCTGGCAGGTCGGCATCATCTCGAACGCGGTCTCGGCGATGTCCTCGCAGCTGAGCGGCTGCGTTCCGTCGTAGACCTTGGCCGCCACTGCCCCGTTTCCCCGCAGGCCGACCGGCGAGAACTCGCTGCCGCCGCACAGGCCGGGCGCGAGGTTGGTGGCGCGCAGGTTGCGCGTGATTGGCTCGACGAAGGCCTTGGTCGCGCCATAGACGTTACCGCCGGGGTAGGGCGTCGCGCAGGCGACCGAGCCGATGTTGATGATCGTCCCGCTGCTGCCATGAGCCTCGACACGCCACACCCTTGACCTGCTGCGCCAGAGCCACCCGGCCTGGCGCTTGCTGCGCTCGGAGCACGCACCGCTGGTGGCGAGCTTTCTGCAGCATTAGCCCCGAGGATCAAGACCAACCCGCCAGGATCATCGCAACGCCCCTCCGCGGGATCCGTTAGACTCTGCTTTTCAACCCTTCAACCCGCATCACCGCGTCACCCACTCCGTCGCTTTTTCAGGCTCATACCTGAATTGGAAAATACTCACTACGGCGACCGAGGTCATCACTTGGCAAGGCCTCGGCGCCGACGTTGGGCAACATCTGAAGCCGGCGCGGCTGTCGCGGGTGATTTTCGTGAGGTGACGATGGCAGCAGAGCAACTCGAAACACCGGTCGCAGAGGGGCTGGCGAGCGCCAGCCAGGCTGCCGCCGCACACGACCTGTCGGCGCTGGTGATTCCGCTCTTGAAGGGCGTGATCTACCAGGACGCCGACGCAGGTCTGTGGAATGCGCTGCTGACGCTGCAGGCGCGGGTGCGCGATTACGTCGCAGTGCTCAACCTCGAACTGGTGCTCGATGAAGCCGAAGGCTACGCTTTTCTGC
>NZ_JAZKUD010000163.1:0-4467 GCF_036625275.1 Accumulibacter sp. | reverse complement strand
CGCCGATAGCGGCCAGCATGGAAAATCAGTGGATCGGCGGTTTGGCCACGGGCAAAGCGCTGGACGCGACCCAGGAAAATGAGGTGGTCGCCGCCCGGATAATGCGCCTCGTGACTGCATTCGAACCACGCCGAGCAGCCTTGGATCAGGGGTACTCCGGCCAGCCCTGGCGTGAAGGCGAGCGCGTCGAAACGATCCTCGTCACGGCTGGCGAAACGGTTCGAGATGACCTCCTGATCGGCGGCCAGGACATTGACGGCGTAATGGCCGGCGTGACGAAAGGCTGCGAGTCGAGGGGAGTCGCATGCGAGGCTCCACAGGATCAAGGGAGGGTCGAGGGAAACGGTGTTGAAGGAACTGATGGTGAGGCCGACCGGCTTGCCGTCGGTAGCCAGTGTGGTCAGCACGGTGACGCCGGTGGCAAAGCTGCCGAGTGCGTCGCGAAAGTCGCGGCAGACCAGATCCCTGGTGGCCCGTGCGTGACGGGTATCACTGCCGGGGAGGTCGATCACCGCCGTTTCCAGAGCATCCGGGGAGGAGCCAAGAGGGGGACGTATCGGACGCATCAGGCGATCCGGACGCTTTGTGCAGGCGTGTTAAGATTCGAAGTTGGCAAAAATGATCCCGAGTTCTGCGCGGCTACTGATTCACCGGATACCTGTAAAAAACCATCGCAAGTATTTCTACGCCCCATAAAGCGGGTTGAACGCCACGACCATGGCGTGTCCGGCGCCGATATCCAGACTCACGGTCATGACTTTTCCATGTCCCCGATCATGCAGGTCATGATCGTTTCCTCTCCCCCGGCGCCTTGGCTGCGAGTGAGGAGGGGAGATTCGTGAGTCGCTGACACAGCTTTTACATTAAACGCGCAATTATCACCGGGCAGCTTCCCTATGTCGAGACGATTCTGATGCAGCGCCATTCCCGCCATTCTCACCATTCCCGCTTGCGTACGCGGATATTTACCTGGGGACTTGCAGGGGATTATCTGCGGCGCTTGTCGACCACCGCTGGCATGGCCTTGAGGCTGCCAGCAGGCGCGCCGCCGGTGGCGCTGGCGCGCTCAGTCGATGGCTGACGCCTGGCCGGCAACCGGGCCGGGCTTTTCGATGCGGGTGATTGCCTGGCAGAGAGTGCATGGTCGCCACGACCTGCCTTGGCAACAGACGGGCGACCCGTACCGGATCTGGTTATCTGAAATCATGTTGCAGCAAACCCAGGTCCAGACCGTGATTCCTTATTACACGCGTTTTCTCGAACGTTTTCCCACGCTTGCAGCGCTTGCTGGTGCTTCTCTCGAGAACGTTCTCGAATTGTGGTCCGGGCTTGGCTATTATGCGCGGGCACGCAATCTGCACCGCTGTGCGCAAACCCTCGTGGCCGAGCGTGCCGGTCAGTTCTCCGCCGATCCCGGCGAAACCGCAGCATTGCCGGGAATCGGTCGCTCTACCGCGGCGGCGATCAGTGTCTTCGCCTTTGGTCGTCGAGCCGCGGTTCTCGATGGTAACGTCAAACGCGTGCTGAGGCGTTGCTTCGGGGTTGCCAGTGGCACGGCGCAGAACGAGCGCGCGCTGTGGGCATTGGCCGAAACGCTGCTCCCGGAAAATGACATCGAGGCCTACACGCAAGGCATGATGGATCTCGGGGCGACCGTTTGCCGCCGTTACCAGCCTGCCTGCGACGTTTGTCCGTTACAGGCTGCTTGCGTTGCTTGCCAACAGGGCCGTCAGGCCGAACTGCCGATGCCGGCGACCAGAAAAGCGCTGTCTGAACGGACGAGCAGTGTCCTGCTGCTCAGCGACGGCGACCGCGTGTTCCTCGAACGCCGCCCACCGAGTGGTCTCTGGGGAGGTTTGCTGAGCCTGCCCGAAGCGCCCGGCGAGTCGGCCGCAAGCTTTGCCCGACGCCAGGGCTGCCGGCTGCTGGGCACACAGGTGCTGCCGCCGATGAGGCATGCGTTTACCCATTTTCGGCTGACCCTCCAGATACTGCGCTGCGATGTCGAGGTGACCAGCCTGCAGGCCAGGGAACACGGGTGCGAGTGGCTACCCCTGAACGATGTTGCTGGCGCGGCATTGCCGACGCCGATCAAGAAGCTGCTGCTGTCCCTTGGTCGCTGACCCTGGTCAGTCCGCCGGCCTGCGCGAATGCTTGCCGGTCAGCACTTGCCCTGGTTCAGGAGTTGTTCGAAGGCATCGACGGGCAGGGGGCGGCTGAAGAGAAAACCCTGATAGCCGTGACAGCCATGGTCTTCAAGAAACTGGCGCTGCGCCTCGTTTTCGACCCCCTCGGCGAGCACCTTGAGACCCAGGCTGCTGCCCATGGTGACGATGGTTTGCGCGATCACCGCATCGCTCTGGTTGTCGGGGAGTCTGCTGACGAAGGCCCGGTCGATCTTGAGCTGGTCGAGCGGCAAACGGGTCAGGTAAGACAGCGATGAATAACCGGTGCCGAAGTCGTCCATCGAGAAGCTGACGCCGAACTGCTTGATGACGTCCATTTTGGCGATCGTGTCGGCGACGTTGTCCAGCACCAGGCTCTCGGTCAGTTCGAGTTTCAGGCGCAGCGGGTCCGCGCCGCTGTGTTCGATGAGCTTTCGGAGTTGGTCGACGAAATCGGCCTGGCGGAACTGGCGTGCGCTGACATTGACCGCCAACTGTAGATCGCGTGTCCGTGCCTCGACCGACCAGGCCTGGAGTTGCGCGCAGGCGGTTTTCAGCACCCAGTGTCCGATCGGTATGATCAGTCCGGTATCTTCGGCGAGCGGAATGAACCGGTTGGGTGGGACTAGGCCGTGCTCGGGGTGCTGCCAGCGCAGCAGCGCCTCGGCAGCAACGATACGGCGCAGCTCATCGACCTGTGGCTGGTAATGCAGGACGAACTGGTTTTTCTGTAAAGCCAGGTGCAGATCTTCTTCGAGCTGTCGCCGGTCGCTGGCAGCCTGGTTCATGCTCGCGGTAAAAAACTGCATGTTGTTGCGCCCGGCAGATTTGGCGTGATACATCGCCGCATCGGCATTGCGCATGAGAATATCGACGTTCTCCCCGTCGCCGGGGAAAACGGCAATGCCGATGCTCGAGGTCGTGTGCAGTCTCTGTCCGTCGAGGTGATAGGGTTGTGACAAGGTGGTGAGGATTTTGCTGGCGACTCGTTCGGCGGCGATGGCATCGGCACCGGTCAGGACGACGACGAACTCGTCGCCGCCCAGGCGGGCGACCACATCGCTTTCGCGCACGCTCGCCATCAACCGTTTCGAGACTTCCAGCAGCAGCGAGTCGCCGACATGGTGACCCAGGGTATCGTTGATGTTCTTGAAACGATCGAGATCGAGAAACATCACCGCCAGCGGACGGTGCTGGCTGTCACGTCGCGCCGCGGCCAGGGCCTGCTCAAGCCGGCCCTGCAGGTTGGAGCGGTTGGGCAGATCGGTCAGGGTATCGAAATGCGCGAGGTGGCTGATCTTTTCTTCGGCCGCCTTGCGCTCGGAGATGTCGACGAAGCTGCCGATGTAATGTTCGATGTTGCCGTCGGAGCCGCAGATGGTCGAGATCGACAGCCATTTCGGGTAGACGCTGCCATCCTTGCGACGGTCCCAGATCTCGCCCTGCCAGTGGCCGCTGCTGTGGATCGACTGCCACATGGCGCGGTAGGTCTCCGGAGACGAACGCCCTGACGACAACAGGCGCGGGTTCTTGCCGCGTACCTCGTCGGCGCCATAGCCGGTGAGGCGACAGAAGGCCTGGTTGACCTCCAGGATGCGGTTGTCGCGGTCGTTGACCATGATCGCCTCGGCGCTGTGTTCGAATACTCCGGCCAGCAGACGCAAGCGGATTTCCGTGACGTGGCGGTCGCTGATGTCTTCCTTCACGGCGAGGTAATGCGTAACCTCGCCGTGATCGCCAAAAACCGGCGAAATACTCGTCTGCTCCCAAAACAATTCGCCGTTCTTGCGTCGGTTGTGCAGAATCCCGTTCCATATCTTACCTTCGAGCAGGGTTTGCCACAGTTGCTGATAGGTTTCGGGAGGGGTTTCCCCGGATTTCAGGAAGCGGGTGTTCTGGCCAATGGCTTCGTCCCGGCAAAAACCCGTCATCTGGGTAAAGCTGGGATTGACGTACTCGATCTCGCCATGGCGACTGGTGATGACAATGGCCACCGGACTATACTCGACCGCTTGCAGCAGAAGCCGCGATACCTGTTCGGCCTGCCGGCGTTCGGAGATGTCGGCCAGCACATTGGCGATGATCGGTGCTTCGCCGGCGGCGTTGCGGACAACGAACAGGGTATGGATGGCCGGGATACTGCGCCCGTCCAGCGAAGACAGTTCCAGCTCGCCTGTCCACTGGCCCGTCTGGAGAAGCGTCGGCAGCACTTCCTCCCGTAATCTTCGGCTGTTCTCTCCGGAATAGAAATGATTGAACGAATAATCGTTGTACGCGGCGTTTACCGGCAGGTCGAGCAAGC
>NZ_JAZKUD010000162.1:0-4688 GCF_036625275.1 Accumulibacter sp. | reverse complement strand
TTCGACATCGGCGTCGCCCACCACGGTGGCTACGCCGAGTACGCCAGGGTGCCCGCCGATTGGGTGGTCCCGCTCCCTTCCGGACTGTCGCTGCACGCCGCCATGGCCCTGGGAACAGCCGGGTTTACGGCGGCCCTGGGGATCGTGCGGATGGAAGAAAATGGCCTCGATCCGAGCAAAGGCCCGCTCATTGTCACCGGGGCAACCGGTGGCGTCGGCAGTCTGGCAGTGGACATGCTGGCCGCGCGAGGCTATCAGGTCACCGCCCTGACCGGCAAGGAAGACGAAACCGATTATCTGAAGGGACTCGGTGCGAAGACCGTGATGTTCCGCTCGGCACTCGATCTGACGCGCATCCGGCCACTCGACAAGGCACTCTGGGCAGGAGCCGTTGATAACCTCGGGGGGGAGGTTCTGGCGTGGATCGTCAGCACCATGAAACAGGGAGGAACGATCGCCAGCATCGGTCTTGCTGCCAGTCATTCACTCAACACCACGGTCATGCCCTTCATCCTGCGTGGCGCCTGCCTGCTCGGAATTGACTCGGGCTACATCGGCGAGCCGTATCGCAGCGGCGTCTGGCAGCGTCTGGCCGGCGATCTGCGACCGCAACATCTGCAGGAGATGGCACGTACCATCCGTTTTGACGATTTGCCGGGAGTCTTCGACGACTACCTCAAGGGTCGTGTCCGCGGTCGGGTTGTAGTCGAAATTGCCGGCGCCTGAATGGCGCCGAGCCGAAAACGAATCCCGAGACGCGATGAACAACCCGAAGCAGCGGCCTCGCATCCTGATTGTCGACGAATCGCGGATGGCACGCGCGGCGCTCATCGAACAGGTTCGCGAACACTACGATTTCCGTGAGGAAGTCAACGGCGAAGCGGGTTGGCAGGCACTGGTTCTCGACCATTCCATCCGGTTGGTGATCTGCGCGTTGTCGATGCCGATGCTTGATGGCGACGGTCTGCTCGCGAGAGTTCGCGCATCCCGGCTTGCCCGCCTGCGTCAGATACCGGTGTTGATGATCGCCGGCGACAATGAAGAAGCGCATCGACGTGCCCGTGAGCTCGGGGCTTCCGACTTCATCCACAGAGAAACCGGCCGCACCGAACTGCTCGCACGCATCGCCCTGCTGCTGTCGTCCGGACAGGCACAGGACCAGCTCGGCGCGAATTCCGAAGGTCATCCGGACACCGGGCTGCCAACACGTCAGCAGATCGACATGCAGACGACGCAGGCCTTCTCGTATGCGCAGCGACACCAGATACCGGCAAGCCTGCTGGTGATGGCCTTTGACCGCTTCGACGAGCTGCGCGAGACGCACGGTGACGAGGTGGTCAAGGAAATGCAGAAACGTTTCGTGAGCATGCTGTCGAAAAAATTGCGCAAGGAGGACTGCCTGGGTCACTATTCCGACAGCGAGCTGGCGGTGATCTCGGTTGGCACCCCTTACCCAGCCTGCGAGGTCTTTGCCAATCGCCTGCGCGAAGCCCTCGCCGTCGCCAAGATTGCAGTACACGGGCATCGCCTTGATCTATCGATCAGCATTGGCGCCGCCAATACCCCGGTCGATCGGACGGTCTCCGCAGCATCACTGCTCAGCCTCGCCGGCGAGCGTCTCAAGATCGCGCAACAGGCCGGCGGCAATCGCGTCATCGCCTGTGTCGAGAAACCATTGACCGAGATCCCGGTTCCCAGGCTTGGCCATGCCATCGACCTGATCAGGTCCGGCCGTGCGAGGGCGGTGATCCCGCATCTCGTCCATCTTGGCAAGGAGGTACTCCCCTTTCTGGAACTTCTGGAAAGGGAGTTGAAGTTGGGCCTGCCTATGGCAGATATTCGCAGCAGGATCCTTGACCGGGAGCACGAAGTCCAAGACACTCGGCAAGCGTAGTTTCCACCAGTGCAAGTGGTTCACATTTTTGAAGAGGGAGTCTCATGACGACAATCCAAGAGTTTCACAAAAAATCAATCGAACAACCGGACGCCTTCTGGGGTGAGGAAGCCAAAAGCATCGACTGGCACAAGCCGTTTACTCAGGTCCTCGATTTCTCCCGTCCGCCGTTCGCCAAGTGGTTTGTGGGCGGCGAAACCAATCTTTGCTACAACGCGGTCGACCGTCACGCCGCCAAGCGTCCGAATGACCGCGCGCTGGTGTTCATTTCGACCGAAACCGACCAGGAAATCGTTTATTCCTTCGCCGAACTCAAGCAAGAAGTCATGCGCATGGCAGCGGTCATGCAGAGCCTCGGCGTCGGCAAGGGCGACCGTGTCCTGGTCTACATGCCGATGATCGCCGAGGCGATGTTCGCCATGCTCGCCTGCGCACGTATCGGCGCCATCCACTCGGTGGTCTTTGGCGGTTTCGCTTCCGGGTCGCTGGCCACGCGTATCGACGATGCCACACCAAAGCTGGTGGTCTCGTCGGACGCCGGCATGCGCGGTGGCAAGGCCGTACCCTACAAGGACCTGCTCGATGAAGCGATTTCCCTGGCTGAACACAAGCCGAGCAAAGTGCTGATGGTCGACCGGGGTCTCGACAAGGGTTTCAACAAGGTCGAAGGCCGCGACGTCGACTACGCCACGCTGCGCGCCCAGTTCATGGACGCCGACGTACCGGTCACCTGGCTGGAATCCTCGGAGCCGTCATACATCCTCTACACCTCCGGCACCACCGGCAAACCCAAGGGGGTGCAGCGGGATACCGGTGGCTACGCGGTGGCGCTGGCCTCGACGCTGAAGTACATCTTTTGCGGCAACGAGGGCGAGACCTATTTCGCCACCTCCGACATCGGCTGGGTCGTCGGCCATTCGTACATCATTTATGGCCCGCTGATCGGCGGCATGTGCACGATCATGTACGAAGGCACACCGCTGCGCCCCGATCCGGGCATCTGGTGGCAGATCGTCGAGAAGTACAAAGTCAACGTCATGTTCTCGGCCCCGACCGCGGCGCGCGTCCTCAAGAAACATGACAGCGCCTACATGCACAAGTATGATCTGTCGAGTCTCAAGCACCTGTTCCTCGCCGGTGAGCCGCTTGACCAGCCGACGCACGAATGGATCATGGGCGAACTCGGCCTGCCGGTGATCGATAACTACTGGCAGACCGAAACCGGCTGGCCGATTCTGTCGGCCATGCCGGGAGTCGAAAAGACCGAGATCCGCTTCGGCACGCCGAGCTTCCCGGTCTATGGTTACAACCTCAGGATATTCCGCGAGGACGGCACGATCTGCGACCCGGACGAAAAAGGGATCGTCGGCATCCTGCCGCCGTTGCCACCGGGTTGCCTGTCCACCGTCTGGGGCGACGATGCGCGCTTCGTCTCGACCTACTTCTCGCTGTTCCGCGAGCCGCAGGTCTACTCCTCGTTCGACTGGGGTATCAAGGACAAGGACGGCTATCACTACATCCTCGGCCGCACCGACGACGTGATCAACGTTGCCGGCCACCGCCTCGGGACTCGTGAAATCGAGGAGGCCATCCAGGGTCATCCGGCGATTGCCGAGGTGGCCGTGGTCGGTGTTGCCGACCAGCTCAAGGGTCAGATGCCGATGGCCTTCGCGGTGGTGAAGAACGCCGACAGCATCGCCACGCCGGAAATGGTGGTCGCCCTCGAAAAGGCGGTCATGAAGAAGGTGGACGAGAGCCTCGGCGCGATCGCTCGCCCGAGCCGCGTACACTTCGTGACGGTACTGCCGAAAACCCGCTCGGGCAAGCTGCTGCGCCGCTCGATCCAGGCGCTCGCCGAAGGCCGCGATCCAGGCGACCTGACGACCATCGAGGACCCCAAGGCCCTCGAACAGTTGCAGCTTGCGCTGGGCAGCAAGACCTGATCGAAACCTGCCAGGAAACCGGCAAGCAATTGCCGGAATTTGCCTGCCGCCTGCAGAGGCGGCAGGCTTTTTTGTCGCGGTTGCCGGCAACCGCCCATCGACAAACCGGATCGATCAGGGCAGCCACTGTGCGCGGGCCACCCATACCAACCCGCGCCGCCAATGGCCGGGCTTTTTGTAGCATAATCAGGCGGAAACTTTGGACCTGAGACCTTCTTGATCAAATTTGTCGACCCCGACCGCTATCGCTCGATGAAGGCAACGGGCAAGTTGCCATCACCGAAGGGCGTTGCCTTTTCGATCATCAAGCTCTTGCAGCGGGATGATTACCGGGTCTCCGAGCTGGTGCGACTGGTTCAGTCCGATCCCGCCATCGCCGGACGCCTGCTGAAATTTGCCAATGCCGCTGCCTTCGGCCGTACGCGGCCAATCGTTTCGTTGCAGCGCGCCATCGTCGCCCTCGGTTCTTTCCGGGTACGTGACCTGGTGATCGGCCTCTCGGTCATGCATAGCCATGCCAGCGGACAATGTGCCGAGTTTGATTACGCAGGTTTCTGGGGGCATTCGCTGGCCACCGCCATCGCCTGCCAGGAACTCGCACATTTCGTGCAGATTTCGAGCGAAGAACTTTTCACCATCGGGCTCCTGGCGCGGGTCGGCGAGCTCGCCATGGCTTCGCTGTACCCCAGCGAATACGCCGTAGTGCTACTCGCAGCCAGGGCAAGGCACGGCCAGTTGGCGAATCTCGAACGGGAATCCTTCAACATGGACCACTATCAACTCGGTGCGACGATGCTCGCCGAGTGGGGCCTGCCCGAAATGCTGATTCAGGCTGCCTACCATCATGAGCA
>NZ_JAZKUD010000161.1:0-4863 GCF_036625275.1 Accumulibacter sp. | reverse complement strand
CTGTACTGCTTACCAGGGCTTCCTGTTTGGCCGGCCAATGCCTCATGGGGAGTTTTCGCAGCCGACCGGAGCGACTGCAAGGGAAGCGTAAGCCGTCATACACGGTGTCAATGGCAACACAGGGGTTGGCTCGGTTCCGTCCACCAGCCGCAGAACCTGTGCGTCGGCAACCAGTCTTGAGCGGACCGACAGTTTCCTCAAACGAGCGTCTCTTTATGGCCGATTGTACGCGTTCAGCACTCGACCAGGAAGCAGCCGTCGGGGCCGACAAGTAGCTTGCGTGCCTGCGAGTCCAAGGGCGAATCCCCGATCGCGAGGTGGCCCCTCGTGGGGCCGTCCAGAGCCGTCTCGGCGCAATCGCTGGGCGCGGAATCACCGGCCCCCCCCACTCGCCGCGGTGCCGGAGTCCGGCGGTCGGCCGGCCAGGCGGTTCTGTTGCCGGTCGATCCAATCAGCGTTATTTTGTTGAAAAGGGTCGAGTTTTCGCCCCAGGAAGGCGAACGCCGAGGGCAGGGGTTCGGGATAGGCTCGGTGCGACCCGGTCGGTCGGAAGCGAAGAGAAAAAGGCGTTAAGAATCTTCGGCTTTGGTACAATAGAAGCCAGTGTGGGCCCGACTGTTAATCCGTAGGTCCCTGGTTCGAGCCCAGGTCGGGGAGCCAAAGAAATCAAGCGCCAGGCCCCAGTTACCAGCTGGGGCCTTTTTGCTGTTCCAGCAGCGACCTGGCGCCAACGGAAGCGTGGTGAGTGCGGTTCCCTGGCGGGTGTTTTCAGGAGAAGGGACGCGAAGTGGAACTTTCGGGCGACCAGCGCCTGGCGCAACTCGAGTACCTCGGCGACGCGACGCCGTTCGCGTCGCGGTTACACGCCATGCTCCCCTACTGGCCTCTCTTCGAGAACCTGAATCTCGCCGAGATCGGACTGCTGAGCCAGTTCCTGCAGGTGTTCCGGGCACAGGTCGGCCAGGAAGTGATCCGGGAGGGTGACGCCGGCGACTTCATGATGTTCGTGATCGAGGGCAGCATCCAGGTGTTCAAACAGGGCAACAACGATGCTCCACGCCTGATCGCCGTCGTCGGGGCGGGCAAGACGCTTGGCGAGATGTCGCTGATCGACGGTGATCCACGTTCCGCGAGCTGTATTGCCGACCGTGTGACGGTGATGGGCGTGCTGACGCGCGAGAGCCTGGCGAGCATCATTCTCGAACAGCCCATTCTGGGCGCCAAGATCCTGATGGAACTCGTGGTGATGCTCTCGCACAGATTACGCGAGACGAGTTCGCAGTTGCTTGCCTGTCTCGACCGCGAGCGCGTGGAGAACGGTGGCAGCGAAGCCGGCGCCAGTTTCGTTTGAGGCTGCTCGGGAGGGGGCGCCCGGCGCACGATCACTCGCCATTCAGCAGGCGGCTTCATTGGCACGGCATACACCCTGCCATGGCCCGACCGACGCCTGGTCTGGCGCATGACGCCGCTGCCGGCTGTATCGATGGCCTCGCCCGGGTCTTGCGCCCGCTTCACGGAAGAGAAGGAAATTGCCATGAAAATCGGAACCCCCCTGTCCACCAGCGCCCTGCGCGTGATGTTGTTGGGCGCCGGAGAGCTCGGCAAGGAAGTAATCATTGCGCTGCAGCGCTTCGGCGTCGAAGTGATTGCCGTCGATCGCTACCCAAACGCTCCCGGCCAACAGGTCGCGCATCGGGCGCACGTCATCGACATGACTGACGGCGCCGCGCTGCGCGCGCTGATCGCAGAGGAGAAGCCGCACGTCATCGTGCCCGAAATCGAGGCCATCGCGACCGATACCCTCGTCGAAGTCGAAGCCGAGGGTCTGGCCGAGGTCATTCCGACCGCCCGTGCCGCCCGGCTGACGATGAACCGCGAAGGTATTCGTCGCCTCGCCGCCGAGGAACTCGGCCTGCCGACCTCACCCTATCGCTTTGCCGATTCGCTGCCCGAAATGCAGGCGGCGATCGACAGTGGCATCGGCTATCCCTGCATCGTCAAGCCGGTGATGTCGTCTTCCGGCAAGGGCCAGTCGCTGCTGCGTGGGCCTGACGACTTGCAGGCCGCCTGGGATTATGCGGCGAGTGGCGGGCGCGTCAACCAGGGCCGGGTGATCGTCGAAGGCGTGATTGACTTCGATTACGAAATCACCCTGCTCACCGTGCGCGCCTGCGATGCTGCCAGCGTCGTCCGGACTGCTTTTTGCGAGCCGATCGGCCACATTCAGGTCGCCGGTGATTACGTCGAGTCGTGGCAGCCGCAAGCGATGAGCCCGGTTGCACTGGAGAAGTCGCGCCACATCGCCGCTGCCGTCACCGGGAGCCTCGGGGGACGGGGTATTTTCGGCGTCGAGCTGTTCGTCAAGGGCGACCAGGTGTGGTTCTCCGAAGTCAGCCCGCGCCCGCACGACACCGGCCTGGTCACGCTGTGTTCGCAGCACTTCTCGGAATTTGAGTTGCACGCCCGTGCCATCCTCGGCCTGCCGGTGGATACCGGCCTGCGCGAGCCCGGTGCTTCGGCGGTGATCTACGGCGGGCTCGATGAACCGGGCATCGCTTTCGCAGGCGTCGACGAAGCTCTGGCCGTGCCGCGCAGCGATCTGCGGCTGTTCGGCAAGCCGGAGTCGTTCAGGAAACGCCGGATGGGGGTTGCGGTGGCCAACGGCGAGAATGTGGCACAGGCACGTGAGCGGGCCAAACTGGCAGCGAGTCGGGTCAGGCCGGTGGTCGCTTGATCCGGGTTTGGAAGAGACCGCTGTCGCAGTACGAGTTTGCGCGTCAGCCAGGCGTTGGTCAGGCCGGCGGCTCGTCGTCGTTCTCGGGCGCCGAACGGTCCTGCTTTTCGCGCAGACGCTCGTTCTTGTCGTCGCTGCCCAGGAAGAAGTAACGGCCGGCCAGAACGCAGCCCTTCATCCCGGGGTCGCAGTTCAGGTCATTGATCTTGGTGCAGATGCCGTTGATTTCGTGCGGGCAGCCCCAGGAGGCCATGGCGTTTCCTCGATGAGCGAAGCGGGATGCAATGATAAGGCCGGGCTGGCGGATCGACCAGCGGGATGCTCGGCAACGCCGGCGCGCGATTGAGCAGGCCATCGGCAGCCTCGCGCGCCACGGTCGAAGTATCGCCGTTCTAGTGCCAGCCGACATGGAATGAGCGACAATGATTAATCTGTATCAAGGCTGCTGAATACCCGTGTGCCGATAATGCATGGCGATGCGTTTCTTTTCGTCGGCATTGGCCGGAACCGCCCGAGGCCGCTCTCGCTGGGATGACCTGGCGGCAGTGCCTCAGCGATACGAAGCCGACGGGCGGCATTCGATCCATCAAGCGTTGTCATCGGAGCCCTTGCTGCCGATCACTGACCATCATCCACAGACCACCATGAAATTGCTGCCAACCCTGATCCTGTGTATCTCGCTCCTGTTCGCAGGCTGTTCGCAGCCGCCGAGCTTCAAGTCCACCGATATTTCAGGCGCCGACTGGGGCAAGGAACTTGCTTTGACCGACCATAACGGCCAGCCACGCCGGCTGGCTGATTTCAAGGGCAAGGCAGTGGTCGTTTTCTTCGGTTATACCCAGTGCCCGGACGTCTGCCCGACGACGCTGTTGTCGATGCAGGCGGTGCTGGGCGCTCTCGGCAACGACGCCGGCCGTGTGCAGGTACTCTTCGTCACGCTGGATCCGGCGCGCGACAGCGCCCAGTTGCTGGCCGAGTATGTCACGGCCTTTCACCCCAGCTTCCTTGGCCTGCACGGCGACGAGGCGACGATCGCGGCAGTCGCCAAGGACTTCAAGGTTTTCTACGCCAGGCACGCGGGGACGACTCCCGGCAGTTACAGCATCGACCACTCGACGGGCAGCTATGTCTTTGACCCGCAGGGTCGGCTGCGGCTTCTCGTTCGCCACGGTGAAACACCCGACAACGTTGCTGCCGATTTGAAGCTGTTGCTGGCCGGCAAGTGATCTTTCAGGAAACCTGCCATGAAACGCTTTCTCCTGCTGCTCGCCTTTCTTTCCCTGCCGGTTTTCGCTGCAGGCCCGGGCGAGCCGATCAACCTCGACATCGGCACCCCGCCGGTGGTGGTGGTCAAACACAGCCTCGCCCAACGCGCCTCGAGACTCGTCCGCTTTTACGACGCGGGGATCATCGGGCTGGGTTACGACGGCATGGTCAAGATGCGTGACGCCAGCCGGCTTACCCTGCCGCAGCGGCAGATCGCCGAGAAGTTGATCGACAACGAGAACCCGGACCGGAATTCGCTGATCTATGCTCTTGCCGAAGCGCACGGCGGGCAGGTTTACGAGCCAGCCGCGCGCGCCGCGCAGGTCAAGCGCTGGAAGGAGCAGTTTCACTCCGGCTGGTGGATCGAGGATGCGCCGGGCAAGTGGAGCATCAAACCCTGAGCGTCTGTGCTTGCCGGCGACCCGCCAACTGCGGCAACTGGTCGCGGAGAGAAGCGCAAGTGCTCGTTCATAATCATTTTTCGTCAAGGAAGAAGGAGTACGGCTTGAACGCAAGAAAAATTCTAGTGTCTCTGGCGCTGCTCAGCCTGTCGTCGGCGGCTGCGCTTGCCGCCGATGTCGAGGTCAAGGCGCCGTGGGTGCGCGGCACCGTCAGCGGCCAGCAGGCGACCGGTGCCTTCATGGAAATTACCAGCAAGTCGGGAGCGGTGCTGGTCGGTGCCGCCAGTCCGGCCGCCGGGATAACGGAAATTCATGAGATGAAGATGGACGGCGGTGTCATGAGCATGCGCGCCATCCCACGTCTTGAGCTACCGGCCGGCAAACCGGTGCAGCTCGGCCCGGGCGGCTACCATGTGATGCTGATCAACCTCAAGCAGCCGCTGAAGAAGGGCGATTCGGTGC
>NZ_JAZKUD010000160.1:0-4870 GCF_036625275.1 Accumulibacter sp. | reverse complement strand
TGCCTCGACAAACCAGGGTAGTCTGGATGCCTTCACATCGAAAGTTGCCGTCGTAGTGCACCCCATCCTCCGATTCCTGGCGCCGATCAAGCAATCCGAGAACCCAGCGGAATGGTCTTTCCAGACGAAAATCGCCTGCTCAACGGCAGCCTCATCTTCCAACTCGAAATCCATGGAGTCCAGCAAGCCGGAAACAACCCCCTGGATCTGGGGCTTGGAAAAGCCATACCGACTGCGCAACACCCATTCCATTTCCTGGAGAACGAGTTGGCTCACGAAAACGCGGCGGCTGGCCAGCACCTCTCGTTCAATAATCTTGTGCACGATCTCGAACTGCTGGGCGTCGTCTCGAACGAGGAAGCGCACAAGAACGTTGGTGTCGATCCCGAGCATCAGATCGATAACTGCTCGATGGGAACAGCCGCCCGACCTTCCTGGTACAACATCCCCGCCAGGTCGTTAAAGCGCTTGCTCTTCACCCGCATCACCACGGTGCCGTCCGGCATCAGCGTAAAGGTCATGCGATCTCCTGCTTTCATCCGAAGGCTGTCCCGGATCTCCTTGGGAATGGTCGTTTGCCCCTTGCTGGTCAAAGTGGCTTCTGTAGTCATGGCCGGCTCCTCGTTAAATTCCTTACTCCTATAATTATCGTAAGGAACAAACAAAAAAGCAACTTGCCGTTCCAGCGAGGTGAAGAGGTAGGGAGCCTGCGCTTAGTCGCAACCCGCCCCTCATCGCATCGTCACCCGAAACTGCCGCGCCAGCAATTCCCGGTTCAACTCCACCGTAGCTGCGGTCTCGTCGAGCACCAGCACAGCGGCCTGATCGACATTCAGCACGCGCTTCGCGGCGTTGACAAAGCCGCTGATGCGCATCGCGGGCATGCCGAGTCGCTGCGCGAGCGCCGCTTTCGAAAGCTTCCCGCCGCGCGCCACCAGCGCCTCCAGCAGGGAACGCACCTCGGCATCGGCCGGGGCCACACGCGCGGCCAGGGCCTTCTGTGCCGCATAAGCGGGCGTCGCCTGCAGCGCGGCTATCCAATCCACTTCGCGCCCGGGCGCCACGACCGGCAAGGTTCCGCCGAACAGGTCAGGCTGCGGCACGGCTGCCGCTCCCGGCTTTGCTGCCTTCCTGGCGGGCGACGGCGCTTCAGGCGCAGCTGCCGGCCACGTAGCCTCCAACGGCGCCCACCAGTCGGGCTGCGGCGCTGCGGCCACCTGCCAGCGCTTCAGTGCCATGTTGCGCGGCGTGAATACGCTCAGCGGCACAACAACCTCCTGCGCCGATACGCCGCCGTGATAGCCGTTCTTCTTGGCCCCGTGCCGCACGCCCTCCGACCACGCGCAAACCACTGCGTTGCCTGATGCCACCTTCACCCGGCCACCCACGAAGACCAGTTCGCTCGCGTCCGGCGTGCCCGACGGCAGTCGCCAGCGGTCACCCTCCCCCTGGCCACGCTGCACCGTGCCGTCGTCGATCACATGGCCATGGTCGGCGGTGACGATCACCACCCGTCGCGCGCGACGCGCCTCGCTCAGCAATGGCCCGAGCAGACGCAGATCGTCGATGGTCCAGCGCATTTGAATCTGGTTCGATCCGCTCAGGTGGTCGTCGACGTCGTTGTAGACCACGGCGACTACCTGCTGCTGCGTCGAGGCGATGGCGTCGCGAACGGTCGATGACAGGCCTTCGGCGTCTGCGAGATCGCCTTTGTGGAAGACCACCCGTGCCCTCCCGGCGCGCGACGCGCCGACGAGCGCCGGATGCGTGGCGAATGCGGGCTTCTCCTGCGCCGCCGCGCCGACCGCCAGGCGTCCCGACAACAGGCTGCTGCGGCTCACTTCGGTGATCGTCGGCAGCGCGGCGATGCCGACCGCCAGTGTCGGCGTTGCCCCGGCAAGCTGCTCGTCCCAGCCGAGTGCCTCCAGGTCCTCGCATAGCTCCCGGAAGATGCTGTAACTCAGGCCATCCGCGACCAGCAGCAGCACCGGCGTCTGCCGCGCCAGCGGGGCGGGCACGCGCTCGATGATCGCCTCGACCGGCATGCAGGCAGCCTCCGCCCGCGGCTCACGGTTCCAGACCTGCAAGGATTGGGCGAAGGTCTGATTGAAGGCATCCGCCTTCTTGGGCGCCGCGTCGCGCAGGGCAACGAAGGCCGAAGACAGGCCTGGCAATTCGTCCCCGCCGATCAGCTTGAAGCGCGCCCAATCGACGAAGGCGCCCTCGCGGGCGCACGACTGCACGAGGTCAGCGAATCCGGTTGCCGGACGTCCACTGCGGCCCTTGCGCTCGGGCCGGTCGGCCATCATCCATCGACACAGGCGAACCGCCATCTGCACCCGCAGCATACGCGTGCTTGCCGCGTCGGCCAGAGCATGGTGCGCGACCGCATCAGCCGACCCTTCGATGGCCTGTAGCAGTGCCATCGATGGCTCGGCGATAAAGGCCTTGAGCGCGTCGGCAAGCAGCCCGAGCCGTTGCTCGAGACCGAGCGGAAGGGCGTCGCTCAGGTGTCCGTAGGCATCGACATGAAGCTCGCGCAGCAGCCACTCGGCGCGTTCGCTCACCTCGCCACGCAGGGCCGGCGTCAAGGCCTGCAAACACTTCGCTGCGTCAGCGGCCCACCGGCGTCCTTCGGCGACGCCGATGCGCTGGTCGCCGATGAAGCGTTCGAGGCGGATCGCGGCGGCGGCAAGCTCGTGCACACCTTCCCCCTGAGCCGACAAGACCACGCCACACACCAGTCCGAGCGGGACGGCATCCCGCGTGTTGCCGGCCGTCACGCAACGCATGACCAGGGTGCCTACTGCTCCCGCCGAGTCGCCCAGCCAAGCGGCGATCTGCGGCTTCGCTTGCTCGGGTAGATCGTCGAAATGGCCGGCTGAATCGGCGCCGAGAGACCAGTTCAAGAGGGTGGCCGCATCCGGCTTCGAGGCATCCAAGCTCAGGCAGCGGTCAAGGATGTGACGCCACGCCGTATCCATGTCCAGAAAGCCGTTGGGCACGGGCGGATAGGTGCCCGTGCCCGCCCGCTCGACCAGCAGTTCGGCCATCCAGCGCAAGCGGCCGAGGCGCGCATCGGTTTCGCGTGCCTTGAAGTTGCTGTGCCATGCGCCAGGCGTCGGGCCGAAAGACCTGAGCGCGGGCCAGGCGCGCCACGACATCGCCACCCAGGCAGTGGCGGCGGCAGCGGTCCCGGTCCCCAGCAGGCGCACGTCCATCGGCGCTACCGATGGCGCGCTCGAGTTCAGGCCACACCTTTTTCACCACGGCAGGCCTGACTTCGGCATCGAAGACCGGGTGCGCCGGGAACTGGTGCCTGAAAAGCTGGTCGAGCAGCGCCTCGAACGCCGATTTCAGGTTCGCTCCCACCGGCGGCAGCGGCGTCAGCGTCTGGTCCGGCGAGCAGCCTGGTCTTCGGGCGCCATCGGGTTAACGACCGCGTCGCGCGAGTCGCCGGCGATGCCGTAGGCCACCTCCAGATACTGCCGCACCCGCTGCTGCAACTGGTCGCGCTGGTTGCGCAGCAGCGCCTGCGCTGACCCGCGGTGCGCGGCCAGTTCGTTGAAGCGCTCGCCGGTCAGGATGTAGTCTAGCAGGCCGCCCAGGTCATGCTGCGCCTTCGCACTGAAGAACGACGGCATCCACACCAGCGTCTGCGTGTCGTCGCCACGATAGTCGGCCAGACCGGCCAGATCGTCGGCGGGGGTGAACTTGGGATCGTCGAACGGGAAGTCGATGACCACCGTCCAGGTGCCGAGGCACCGGCGCAGCTTTTCGTCCGACATCTCGCGGACGTTCTCGAACAGCACCTCGACCTCGCGCTTCGTGCCGCGCCACAACAGCGGGTAGGTGGCGAACACGTCGTTGGTGTCGGTGACGCCCAGTTGCTCGAACAACATCTCGCGCACGCGGCGGCGGCGGGTGCCCGGGTTGTCGCGGAAGGCTGCCGGGGCGAGGTAGACCAAACCGGGGTCCTCGACATACTCCTCGACGTGCATAGTGCCGCCGACCGTGCGGCGTACCGGATCGACCCTATCGCTGTTCTGCGTGCCTTTGCGCGCGCCCGTCTTCCAGTTCATGATGCGCCGCTGCGGCGTCGCGCCGGCAACGTCCTGAACCAGGACACTTTGCGGGCACAGCGCGCGGTGGTACAGGCGCTTCTGGTGGGCATACTTGAACGTCTCGTCCAGATCTCGCACGATCTGCAGGCGCTGGTCGACGCTGAGCGGGTGGCCCCGCAGTTCGCCCGTTTCGCGCAGCACGAAGTCGAGCCGGATCGCCCAGGGGTCGTGATCGAAGGTCAGTGCCGGGCCGAGTTCGCTCCTGGTAATCCTTGACCTTGACGATGCCCGAATGGTCGATGCCTTCGAGGATCTGGAACTCGCATTGCGCCTGGCGGACCAGCGACTTGCGGGCATCGGCGTTGGCAGCGGCGACAACGGTGCAGATGCGGACGCGCCGGCGCATGGCGTCCATCCCGGTGTGCGTGGCTTCCCAGTTGAGATTGACGGCTGCACCCGGCGTCAGCGATACTCGCCGACTGCCGATTGGATTTCCTGTCCTGCCTTCTTGGCAGCCAGGTGCTCCACCGATCCCCCCGCGGCCCCGATCTCCAGCATCGGGTAGCCTGATGCTGGAATCGCTGCTCTTCTCGGTGCAACGACCCGCAGAGACCAGACTGACCGGTCCGCACCCGCCAGGGGCGCCGTCAGGCGCCAATGCCGCTCGAAGCTGCTGTATTGGTCAACATTCAACGCACAAGGAATGCATGCTTCATGATCAAGATTGATTTTGAAAAAATGGGCGGGTTGATTCCTGCCGTGATCCAGGATGCCGATAACGGCGAGGTGCTGATGGTCGCCTTCAT
>NZ_JAZKUD010000159.1:0-4941 GCF_036625275.1 Accumulibacter sp. | reverse complement strand
AGGGGGCGATTCAGGTGCAGGGCACGATCAATGGCGTCGGCGAGCGCTGTGGCAATGCCAATCTGTGCTCGGTCATGGCTAACCTGGAGCTCAAGATGGGCCACCAGTGCCTGCCGGAAGGCCGCCTCCATAAGTTGTACGAGTTGTCGCATGTGGTCGATGAAGTGGCCAACATCACCCCCAACGACCACCTGCCGTACGTGGGCCGGAGCGCCTTCGCACACAAGGGCGGCGTGCACGTGGCGGCCATGCGCCGCTCGGAGCAGTCCTATCAGCATGTGGTTCCGGAGCACGTCGGCAACCGGATGCGCGTCGTGGTCTCGGCGCTTTCGGGGCGGGCCAACATCCTCAGCAAGGCCGAGGAGCACGGTCTCGATGTCGGCAGCGTGGCGGACGTGGTCGGCGTGCTCAACGAGGTCAAGGAACTGGAAGCACGCGGTTTCTCGTTCGAGGCCGCCGAGGCCTCGGTGGCCATGATGCTCAAGCGGCAGCAGCCGGATTACGCGGCGCCGTTCGAGCTGGTCGATTTCCTGGTCAACGTTGAGCATCGCCAGGGACGCGGAATCTTTTCCGAGGCGATGGTCAAGGTCAGGGTCAAGGGTGAGTTGCTGCACACCGCCGCCGAGGGCAACGGCCCGGTCAACGCGCTGGACATCGCCCTGCGCAAGGCGCTGATGGGGCACTACCCGGAAATCGCCAACTTCCATCTGGCCGACTACAAGGTCCGTATCCTGGATGGTCGTGATGGCACGCATGCCATCACCCGCGTGTTGATCGATACCCGCAGCCCGACCCAGCTATGGAGTACCGTCGGCGCCAGCGCCAACATCATCGAAGCCTCCTGGCAGGCGCTGGTCGATGCGGTCGAGTACGGACTGTCGGTAGCGCACTGATGGCGCCTGCTTCGGATCAATCGTGTACCCGCGCAGCCTGGCTGCGCACCTGTCGAATGGAAAAATCATGAAAGCAAATATCGTCCTGCTCCCGGGTGACGGCATCGGTCCCGAAGTGGTCCGCGAGGCCGTTCGCGTTCTCGATGCGGTTGCCGGCAAGTACCAGCACAAGTGGGCCTATCAGGAATGCCTGATGGGCGGCTGTTCGATCGACCGTTTTGGTTCGTCACTGACCGACGAAACGCTGGCCGCTTGCCAGGCGGCGGATGCCGTGCTGCTGGGCGCCGTCGGCGGACCGAAATGGGATGATCCGAACGCCAAGGATCGCCCCGAGCGCGGCCTCCTTGCCCTGCGCAAGGGGCTGGGTGTCTTCGCCAACCTGCGGCCGGTCAAGGTGCACCCGGCGCTGATCGATTCCTCGCCGCTAAAGCCGGAAAAACTTCGCGGGGTGGATATTCTCGTCATCCGCGAGTTGACCGGTGGCCTGTATTTCGGCTGGCCTAAGGGCCGCGACGTCAAGGATGGCCGCGAGCGCGCCGTAGATACGCTCGAGTATTACGACTACGAAATCCGTCGGGTGGTCGAGCTCGCCTTCGACCTGGCCAAGGGTCGCCAGCGCAAGGTCACCTCGGTGGACAAGGCCAACGTGCTCGAATCGTCGCGGCTATGGCGACAGATCACCACCCAGGTTGGCGCGGCGAATCCGGACGTTGCCCTGGAGCATGTCCTGGTCGATACCGCCGCCATGCGCTTGATCACCGGCCCCGCTTCGATGGATGTGGTGGTGACCGAGAACATGTTCGGCGACATCCTGACCGACGAGGCTTCGGTGCTGGCCGGTTCGATGGGGATGCTGCCCTCGGCCAGTCTCGGCCAGGGCCGCGTTGGCCTCTATGAGCCGATCCATGGTTCGGCCCCCGACATCGCCGGCAAGGGCATTGCCAATCCGATCGGAATGATCCTGTCCACCGCCATGCTGCTGCGTCACTCGCTGGGACTCGAGGCCGAAGCTGCCGCGGTCGAGCTGGCCGTCGACGCGACGATCAGCGCCGGCGCCCGCACCGCCGACCTCGGCGGCAAGCTGAGCACGACGCAGATGGCGGACGCGATCATCGAGCGCCTGCAGGGTCCGGCCGCGCCCTGATCCGGTCTCGGGCTGGCGCCGCCAGCCCGACACTCTGCCGGACTGCCGTCGCTGCCGAGGCGCGGAGGGGGTCACGCGGAGGGGTCACGCACGGAGGGGGTCAAGTCTTTCCTTTTTCCTCGGCACGCGCACGCGGGGGGGGGTCAAGCGCACGCGCTGGGGTACCGGCAGCATAGGACGCATCTGGCCCCATGCTGCTGGGTCTTGGGAACAAGGAAAGATCTAATGCTCAGCGTCCGGACTGCTCGCCCTGCAGCGCCCGGCCAAGGCGCCAGAAGAGCCAGGCCATGGCGAGGGTGGCCAGGCTCCAGAGGCTTTCGATCGGCTGTTGGACGACGGCACTCGACACCTGGTACTCGGCACGACCGATCAGTTGGACCGCCGGCGCTGGCCGAAACTAAAAGAACGTCTCTCGACGACGGGTCAGCAGCCGGGCGACCACTCTCACACGTTACAGTATGACTGGCGTGGGATTGTCGCAATGGTGCGCCGTACCCGCCTCTGGCCGAACTCGGCCCGCTACACGAACAAGTCGATCGGACAATGGCTGCGGATGACATCCGGATTTCGAGAACTAAAGCAGCGGGCAAAAATACCCGCTGCTTGCGTAAGTGAAGTTCGCGATCTTCCTGATCTCTTCGTCATCGTTAGTGTCGCAGACCTTGAGCAACTGGGTCGCGGTGTGACGCGCATTGCGACAGGCAGCCTTGCACAGACGCATCTCCATCTGCGCCTTCTCTGTTCCCAGGGTATGGATTTGCGCCGTGGCGCGGGCGACACAGGCTACCTGAACATAGAGGTTCATTGCGATTTCGGCCAGGCGTTTCTGAAGGAACTGTTCGTCCATGATGTGCTTGCCGTACTTGCGCAAGGCGGCTTCTACGGTGGCCGCAAACGCCTTCACGCCCTCCTCGAAGCCTACGGCCTCGTCCTTTAACAACGGATCGGACCGCGTGAGTCGATCGGCGTTCACCGTGTGGCTGACCTTGGTGGCAACATAATCGTAGATCACCCCCATCTCGCCGATTGGATCCTTGAAGGCCCTGGCCAGTTGGGCCAGCTTTTGGCCCGGCCCCTCCATTCCGCTCAGGGCGATGAACATACGCTGAATCTCGTTGGTCCCTTCGAAAATCATGTTGACACGGGCATCGCGCACCAGTCGCTCGTACGGATGCTCCTTCAGATAACCCTCACCGGAGGCGATCTGCAGCGCATGGTTCACGATGTTCCACAGCGTTTCGGTGTTGTAGGCTTTGCAAATCGAGGACTCCATCGAGAAATCCTTCACCCCGCGATCGACCATCCCGGCGGTCAGGTAGACGATGCTCTCCATGGCGTAGATGCCGAGGATCATTTCGCCGAACTTCTGCTGAATCATGCCGAACTCGCCGATCTTCCTGCCAAACTGCTGACGCTCCTCGGCATGGTCGACGGCCAGCTTGAGCGCATATCTTGCCGTGCCCACGCAACCTGAGGCCAGCCCTAGGCGTCCATTGTTCAAGACCTCCATCGCGATCTTGAAACCATTGCCGGGTTCCCCCAGCACGTTTTCGGCCGGAACACGCACGTTGTCAAGATAGATTGAGGCCGTGTTGGCTCCCTTTTGGCCCATCTTTTCGTCAGGCGGCCCAGCCTTGAAGCCCATGGACCGGTCAACAATGAAGGCTGTGATGCGCTCCTTCTCCTCGCCGTTCCTGATGCATTTCAGTTTGGCGAACACCGTGATCAAATCGGCCAAGCCGCCATTGGTGATCCAGATCTTGCTGCCGTTGAGCGTGTAGCTGCCGTCCTCGTTCATCACGGCTCTGGTTTTCATACCTTGCACATCGCTGCCGGCTGTGGCCTCGGTAAGCGCGAACGCCGCGATGTGTTCGCCAGTGGCCAGCTTTGGCAGATATTTCGTTTTCTGTTCCGCCGTCCCGAACAGCAGCAGCGCCTTCATGCCAATCGACTGATGCCCGCCCACGAAGACGGCGACCGAATTGTCGCAGGTCGCCAGTTCCTGCATGATCCGCGCATAGGACGTCGTGTCGAGATCCAATCCGCCATATTCGCTGGGGGTCTGCATACCCATCAAACCCAGATCCTTGATGCCGCTGACGACTTCTTTCGGCAGGCAGGCGTCGTGATCGATCTTCTTCGGGTGAATCGTGTCCTGCGCGAACGTGCGCAGCGAGTCGAGGATCATGGCCAATCGTGCTCTCTTCTCCTCGTCGAGCGCTGGATAAGGAAATACCATGTCCTCCTGGATATCGCCGAAAAAGAGCGACTTGGTGAAACTCCGTTCATCAGATGCCTTAACCATAAAGCCCCCCGGCAGAAACGATTAAATGCGCCAAAATGCCTGCCAACGACCCTTGGCTCTATTCATTATGCAAGGCAGCAACGAAATAGCAAGGTCTCAATCGTAGCCACCGTCGGCATGCCTACCGTGGGCCAGCACGTGACCCGTGCGTGACCGGGATCAGCAATGACCGAGCATGACCGGGGTCACAGTGCATTGCATGGTTATGGCCAGTCGTGGCACGCCGGCCTGCGCCCGCAACATTTGTGGCAGCTCGCACTCAGTCTTCCCGGTCCAACCATCAGATGCGGATAGACGAAAACCACCGTGGCAATGGCGATCAGGTAAACGGCGAGGATGGCCTTGAGGATTCGGTTCATGACCAACCTCAGAACAGGAAGTGAGGAACCGGCCGGGCTTGAACGCCGGCAGCGCCTGTCCATCCTCCGGGACGAGGTAAGAGGAGCAGATCGACTGTGCGACATCTTCGCTGCGTGTTTTTCGCCAGCCTACGCCGCTCCGGATCAACTGCAGGCTAACAACCACGGCACGCGCAGGCAGCCGCCGAACTATCGAGCGAGCGGGAGAACAAGGACCGAGCGCAAGCCGCCGAGCGGCGA
>NZ_JAZKUD010000158.1:0-4963 GCF_036625275.1 Accumulibacter sp. | reverse complement strand
CTGCCGCAACATCGGCGGCCCAGCCGCCCTCAAAACCCCGATTTGTCTCGGCCGCGGACCATCCCTCGCCAGCAGCCTCCTCTACGCCTCGCAGCCAACTATCGGCAGTTCTTGACCGCCATTGACATGTGTGCAACACGAGGTGCTAGACTGTCCGGCGTTCACTTCTGGAGGTCGCGGCCATGGCACGTACAATGCAGTTGACGGCAATCATCGAACGTGAGGCGGCCGAGTACGTCTCGATCTGCCCGGAACTGGACATCGCCAGTCAAGGAGCCACAATCGAAAAGGCACGCGACAATCTGCAGGAGGCGATAGAGCTGTTCTTCGAAACGGCCGATTCCTCCGAGATAGCCACCCGCCTCCATGACGAGGTGTTCGTCACCCGGCTTGAGGTCGCGGTTGGTTAGGCTTCGAGTCTTCTCCGGAAGGGACTTGTGTCGGCTGCTCGCCGACCACGGTTTCGAAGCGGTCAGGCAGCCACGCGGTCATGCAGAAGCGGACAGCAGGCACCACCGTAACGGTCCCGGTCCCGCTGCACGACGAAATTCGCATCGGGACACTTCAATCCATCATCCGTCAGTCAGGCCTGCCCAAGTCCCTGTTCGAGCAAGGTTGAGCGTTCAGGCTTGAAGAGAAAGCGACTTGTCTTCGTCTCTCCAGCGCCGAAAGGACACGGGGCAAGCCATCGAACTATTACGGGGGTGGCGGACGAGAAAAGCGGGGCCGCATCTCGCTGGCATGGTGGCATTGTGCGCATGCGCAGCTATGCGATGTGCAGTTCTTCGCGCAGCACTTTGCGCAGCGTCGCCACTGTAATGGGCTTGTCCTCGGCGTCTTTGCTCGCCGCATCGGCAACTACCGCGCGCAATGCCGTGTTTATCATGGTCTGGTATCCCGCCCCTAGCGCCTCTGCCCGGGTTCGAAAAAACTCGATGACTTCGTCGTCAAGCATGATCGTAATGCGGGTCTTCCCCGTGGATGGGATGACGGCACCCCGCTTGCCGTTGCTGAAATCGTATTCTTTACGCATGGTATTGCTCCGCTTCGCCTTGACTGGCTTTGCGCGCAGAGATCAACCGGGTTCGGCTCTCGCGCGGTGAATGGACGATGACCAGGACCCGTCCGAGTGCGTCCCTGCCCAGCGTGACGAAGCGCTGTTCTCCCTCTGCGTCCGGATCCTCGATGGTGACAGCCATCGGGTCACGGAGGGCTTGTTCGGCGTGGGCGAAGCTGACCTGGTGCTTGGCCAGGTTGGACCTGGCCTTGGATGGGTCGAATTCGATGTCCATCGACGCATTATGCATACATTATACATATAGTCAATCGGGCGACCCGGGACACCCGAGACAGCGAACCTCAGGGCGCCAACGGGTGGTCCGTCGACGTGCGCAAGGATGTGTGATTGCCAGAACCCCGGAGGTGTGCCGAAAGAAAATGTTGGAATCTTAGACCCCGCTGCGGGTGCGTTTTACGGCAACGCATGCATGGTCTTCTGATTGCCTATTTGGCCGTTAAGATATATCGTGAAGGCACAATAGGCCAAGGAAGCCGCCATGACACAAGTTGCAAAAGCTCGTGATGAAGGAGCGACTGCCCCGCCACGTCAATCAAGACGACAGGCGGTGCGAACCGGCTCGGGCGCTCCCGCAGTTGCTGTGGTTCCCCTGGAATTCCAGGAGGGTCTGGCACGCGTGGTTTCGTTGCTGGAGCGCGAGGGGCGTAGCCAACTGCTCGACAAGGCAGACCAGATTGCGCGGCTGGTAATCGAGGTCACGCCGCCGTCGGATGCACTGCTCCGGGAGCGCACCGCCCGCCTCAAGACGATTGCCTGCCTCTTCGCCGAGACCCAGTGGTTAACCGCCCAGCAGATTCACGATCTGCAACCGAGGCCGCCGAAGAACCCTTCAGCTCCCGCGAGTGACTGGAAAAGGCGCGGCAAGATCTTCTCCGTAAGCTGGGACGGGAAAGAGTACTTCCCCGCCTATCAGTTCAGCGAAGCGCTTCAACCGCTGCCGGCAATTGCCGAGGTTCTCGCCCAGTTCGGTGAGGTCGCCGACACCTGGCAGATCGCGGCCTGGTTTCATTTCCCCAACGGTCGGCTCGCTGCCGGCGATCCAGGTCACGCTCAGCGCGCTCGTGCCCCTCGCGATTGTCTGGACGAACGAGAAGCACTGCTCCAGGCCGTCCGCCATCGCCTGGGTAGCTATCAGGCATGAGTTGCGGCCTGCCGGCCCCGGGACCATCCGAGAACTTCACCCTGGAGACCGTCACCCGCCGGCAAGCGCCGATGTGGTACCACGTCTTCTGCACCCGGGACCACCCCAATACCCCGGAGAGTTTCTCACTGGGCTGGGGCGATACGCGATTCGCGCCGCTCAAGCTGCCCGACGGCCGTCCGGTCGGCACTTGGTACGCGGCCACCAGCGAACGCGCTGCCTGCCTCGAATCCGTGCTGCACGACGTGCCACTCGATCCGCCCGGCGTCTTCAGCCTCGCCGACCTGGCGCACTACCGCATCGCCGCGCTGAAACTCGACGATGCGATCCAGTGCGTGTCGTTTCACACTCCGTTCCTGCCAAAGCTGCATCTCACCCGTGGTCAATTGATTGACAGCGAGGCCGCCTGCTACGCGGAAACCCGTGCCTGGGCGCAGGCTTCGTTCGATCAGCGCCCAAGCGCTCAGGGCATCGTCTGGGGCTCCAGGCGAGACGACTCGGCACGCTGCCTGATGCTCTTCCAGCAGCGCTTCCGCGGATCACCGATCCGAGAGGTGCTGCACGAGACGCCACTGGCAAGTCCGCCGCAACGGGAGCAATTCGTCGACCTCGCGCTGCGCCTTGGCATACATCTGATCTGAAGCCGGCGTCGGTTGGAGATCGCCTGTGGACGGTTCGCCGGTTTGACGCTGTCCGTGCGAACACCGACGGAGAAGCCCTGTCGAGCCCTACCTTGTCGTCCTTTGTTGCAGTTCGTAATTGCGGACGGCGCGGCTGACGGTCATGTAGTGCACCGCGAAATGTCGGCCGATTTCCGCCATCGTATAGGCACCGGACTGGTAGGCCAGGGCCATGGCGAGATCTCGCTCGGGGTAGCGCATCGCGTACTCATCGAGCGACAAAGCCACTGCGCGCCTATGAGCCTTCGAGACCTCGCGCAATTGCTCCGGAATGCCTTTCTGGCAGTGCCGTTCCACGAAAGCGCGATCGCCCAGCACCAACTGCTGGCGAGCTTCGAGAACGGGACTCGGCAAACCCCTGCCAGCCAGCAGAAACTCCACATAAGCGCGACGAGCCTCGCCGCGCTCAGGGGCAAACTGCCGCAGCAGCCAGTCCGCATCCAGCCATGGTGGCGGAGATTCCCGGCCGACAACGAACGGATAGCTGCTCCAGTGCCAATCATCGAGCGAATCGACCATCCGGGCGCGCAGCGGATTCAGGACCACATAACGAGTCAGCTCCAGCAGGTAGACTTCCTTCTGCACCAGGATCGCCTTGTAGCGCCCCTGAAAAAGATGCCCAACCAAGCCGTGGCGGCGGTTGAAGCGCTGCGTGTAGAGGCCGTTCAAATGCCGCATCCCGAGCGACAAGTTGCCATCCGGCGTCTCCAGCAGCAGATGATAGTGATTGGTCATCTGGCAGAAGGCGTGCACCACCCAGTTGAAGCGCGCGCAAACGACGCCCAGCACCTCCAGCCAGTCGCTGCGGTCAGCATCGTTCAGGAAAATGTCTTCCCTTCGATCCCCGCGCGAGGTGACATGATAAACGGCCCCGGAGAATTCCAGCCTTAGCGGTCTAGCCATCTGGCAAGCGTAGCATGTTTCGTCGGGTGTTGTAATGTTAGACCTGACCCCGCCGTTTGCGTTTGCGTTTGCGCCGTTTGCGTTCTGCTCACGCTCATGGTTGGGCCTTGCCGGTCCCGTCCGATTGGAACACAGAATAGTTTTGGCTACCCGTTTGGGGAGGCGATGGGAAATGATATGGTGATGGATAAGCTGGTGCTGGCCATCTAAACGCGCTGTCTACAAGGCGTTGCCACGTTGACTTGACTCCCTTATCCCAGCCCTGTGCTTGTAGGATTAGAGCCAGCCAATCCACGTAACCCTTCAACGCAATCCCCGCGGCAGCGCCTGCCCCACAACCACAAGGAACACCAGCTACGGTTGGCCCTGTCACTAGCATCCCAACAAGGCATCCAGCGCCGGCGGCCGCTGTATCTTCCGCGAACGACCTGCCAACGGCCTTCAACAAGTGCTCCACTCCCCATTCCTCGCGGTGCTCTCTTTTCTCCAACTCAAGTCCACCCACTTCCTGGACTAGCGTCTCACCCAAGTCAGACGCACCCCATAGTAGACCGAACGGATCAGACCCGCCCGTTGGCGAGCCATCGCCGTAAACATAGGTATTTAAACCGCCTTTGAATCCCAAGGGGTCTTCCTTGAGGAACCGCTTGATGCCTGGCTCATAATACCTCGCCCGATAAAAATACAACCCCGTCCCATCATTCTCCCTCCCCGTATACTGCGTCGAGTTCCCGCTGTCCTCCCCACTCCGCACCGTCTCCCCATACGGGCTATACCCATACGCCGTCGCGATCGTCTGATCCGCCCGCGCCTCAGCCACCACACTCCCCAGCGCGTCGGTCAGCAGCGTCCGGTCGCCGCTCGCCGCAAACCGTCCGATTGCCTCGTCGATCGCCAGCCCGGTGAGCAGCGCTGCCTCGTTGGCGCCGAACTCCGCGAGCGCCTGCACGCCGTCGTAGAGATAGCCGGTGCTCAGCCCATTGACCACCCGCTGCACCCGCCGCCCCAACGCGTCGTAGCGGAAGCTCGCGGTGACGCCCGGCCCGGCAATCGCGATCAGCCGGTCACGGGCGTCCCAGGTGTAGGTCGTCGTGCCGCCCGGGCAGGCCTTGCTCGCCAGGTTGCCGTTGGCGTCGTAGGCCAGCGTGCAGGTCTGGCCGG
>NZ_JAZKUD010000157.1:0-5003 GCF_036625275.1 Accumulibacter sp. | reverse complement strand
GAGAATACCCATTTCCTCTTCCTCCAATGGAAGGTACTGGCCACCTCATGGTAAAGCCACTCACCGCCGGCGGCCAGTCCTGTGGGAGAACGACGCGCAGCCGATCATGTCGCTTGCCGAGCACCTTCTCGTTCAGCAGATCAATCGGCACCGCACCGGCGTCGACTACTTCTTCCGCTGCGACTGACCTGCCTGAACGTCTTTCTCGTAGGCGGTTCCTTCGGCTTCTGCGGATCGTGGATCGAGCCTCCAGCCCCGCCAACAATGGCAATCTTCATCCTGGAGATCTCCGCAAACTCGATGCGAATTGATCCTGGCGAAATGGACACGGGCCGCCCTCGCAACGCAGTTCTCACTCTACCCGCGAGTCCAGGCGCCTGCAAGGTGATGAGACCGATATCGGGTTGTCGGCACTGCAACTGCTCTTTGAGTGGGAGAACCTCGCCAGCGAACAGGAGCCGGCGCTGTGGCTGGTCGGGCTCAACCCCGGCGTGCTCGAAGTGGTGCGGCGCTCGGGGCTGGCCGACAGACTGGGCTCCGAGCGCCTGCTGTACAATGCTCGGGCGGCGATCGAGCGTTTCCTGGCCGGGGAAGAGAAAAGCGGTGGCAAGCCAGGATAGCCGCCAGGCAGGGTTGCGATGCGCACACGCAGAGATCGGCCGTGACGCATCGCCGGGCAGCCACCGCCCGATCCGATCAACTGAATCCGGCCACCTGATGAGGAGAGCAACACATGGCAGCACTCGACACAAGACAACTCAGCCCGACCGAGGCCTTCTTTCGCGACCTTGCGGAGAAGGTGAAAGGCCCGGCCGGCGCGCTCGAAGGCAAGAAGGCGCTGATCATCGGAATCGCCAACAACCAGTCCATTGCCTACGGCTGCGCGCTCGCTTTCCGCGCCATGGGCGCCAGCGTCGCGATGACCTACCTCAACGACAAGAGCAAACCGTACACCCAGGCACTCGCCGACCACCTGGGCGTCGACCCGGCGCTGTATCTCCCCTGCGACGTGCGCATACCCGGACAACTCGAAGCGGTTTTCGCAGCGATCGAGAAAACCTGGGGCCGCCTCGACATCGCCCTGCACTCGATTGCCTTCGCGCCACGAGACGACCTGCATGGCCGCGTCACCGACTGTTCGCGCGACGGTTTCCTGCTGGCCATGGACGTCTCGTGCCACTCGTTCATCCGCATGGCGAAACTCGCCGAGCCGCTGATGAAGGATGGCGGATCATTGTTCACCATGAGCTACTACGGTGCCGAGAAGGTGGTCGATCGCTACAACCTCATGGGCCCGGTCAAAGCGGCGCTCGAGGCGTCGGCGCGTTACCTCGCCGCCGAACTGGGACCGAAAGGGATTCGGGTGCACCCGATTTCGCCCGGCCCGATAAGGACCCGGGCCGCGTCCGGAATCGATCGCTTCGACGAGTTGATGGACATCGCCGCGACGCGCGCCCCGAGCCACATGCTGGCCACCATCGAGGATGTCGGCATGGCGACGGCCTTCCTCGCTTCCGACTACGCGAAGCTCATCACCGGCCAGACGATGCACATCGACGGCGGCTACCACGTCGTCGGCTGAAGCGACTTCCGGCCAGGCGCGGAACCTACAGGGCCAGCAGCTTGCGCGTGTGACGGGCGATCATCAGCTCTTCGTTGGTCGGCACCACCCACGCTGACGTCCCGCTGCCGGCGCTGCTGATGCGCGGGCCGGCCAGTTCGTTGGCCGCCTCGTCGATCTCGATGCCGAGCCAGCGCGCCTTCTCGCAAACGAGTTGCCGGATACGCGCGCTGTTTTCGCCAATCCCGGCGGTGAATACCAGCGCATCAAGGCCGCCGAGCACGGCGGCGAGCGCGCCGAGTTCACGGCTGATGCGGTACACGAAGTGGTCGATCGCCAGCCGGGCGCGCGGTTCCTCGCTCGCCAGCAGAACGCGCATGTCGTTGCCGATGCCGGACAGGCCGAGCAGGCCCGAGCGCTTGTAGAGCAGATCCTCGATCTGCTTCGCGCTCATCCCCTCCTGCTGCAGCAGGTAGAGGACGATGCCGGGATCCATGTTGCCCGGCCGCGTCCCCATCAGCAGGCCGTCGAGGGCGGTGAAGCCCATCGAGCTGCCGACGCTGCGGCCCGCGTGCATCGCGCACATGCTGGCGCCGCTGCCGAGGTGGGCAACCACCACCCGCCCGCCGGCTACGGCTGGCGCGATACCTGGCAAGGCGGCGGCGATGTACTCGTACGAGAGTCCGTGGAAGCCGTAGCGGCGCACACCCTGCTCGAAATACTCGTACGGCAGACCGTAGAACTGCGCGACCCTTTCCTGCGTCTGGTGGAAGGCGGTGTCGAAACAGGCGACCTGCGGCAGTTCCGGCTGCACCTCCTGCACGGCACGGATAGCCGCCAGATTGTGCGGCTGATGCAGCGGCGCCAGCGGTATGAAGTCCTCGAGGCGGCGCATCGCCTCCGGCGTCACCAGCAGGGGGGCCGCATAGTCCGGGCCGCCATGCACGACGCGGTGACCGACACCTGCCAGCACGCTGCCCTGGAAACGCGAGCGCAACAGTCCGGCGATCCGCTGCAGCGCCTGCGCATGGCCGCTGACCTCGCTCTTGTCCCACTGCTCGTCGGCAATCCGCTCGCCGGCGCCATCCTTGACCTTGAGACGCGGCGCGGTGCCGAGCCCCTCGATCTGGCCGACCGCGACGGCGCGCATCTCCCCCGCCGCAGGCACTGCAAACAGCGAGAACTTGAGGCTCGACGAGCCGGCATTGAGGACCAGAATCAGATTTTCCATCTCACGCTCCTGCCTTGATCGGGGACTGAGCCGCCGCGGCGGTGGCCATCAGGACGGCGACCGCGCACGAGGCGAGCTTGGTGCGCCGGTTGTCGGCACGGCTGGTGAGGATGATCGGCACCCGTGCGCCGAGGACGACGCCGGCACCATCGGCATTACTCATGAAAGTCAGTTGCTTGGCAAGGATGTTGCCGGCGGCGAGATCGGGCACGACGACGATATCCGGATCACCTGCAACCGCCGAGTCGATCTTCTTGATCCGTGCCGCTTCCTTGCTGATCGCGTTGTCCAGCGCCAGCGGGCCATCGAGAATCGCGCCGCTGATCTGGCCACGGTCTGCCATCTTGCACAGCGAGGCGGCGTCGGTGGTGCAGACCATGCGCGAATTGATCGACTCGACGGCGCAGATGATCGCCACCTTCGGCCGTTCGATGCCCAGGACGTGTGCCAGATCGATCGCGTTCTGACAGATGTCGCGCTTGGTGTCGAGGTCGGGGGCGATGTTGATCGCCGCGTCGGTGACGATCAGCGGCTTGTGATAAGTCGGCACGTCCATCAGGAAGGCGTGCGTGATCCGCCGCTCTGTGCGCAGCCCGGTTTCACGGCTGACGACTTCGGCCATCAGTTCATCGGTGTGCAGGCTGCCCTTCATCAACGCCGTCGCCTTGCCGCGGCGAACCAGTTCGACCGCCCGGAATGCGGCGGCATGACTGTGCGCGACGTCCTCGATCTGCACGCCGGCGAGGTCGAGGCCGGCCTGCTCGGCGACCGCTCGCAGCCTGGCCAGCGGTCCAACCAGGATCGGTTCGATCAACCCCTCGCGTTTCGCCGCCAGGGCAGCAGCGAGCGACGACTCGTCACAGGGATGAACCACCGCGACGGATACGGGTGGCAGTTGCTGACAGCGTTCGACGAAACGCTCCAGGTTGTCGTGGCTCTGAATCGACACCTGTGCCGCGTCCGGACGTTGCATGCGAATCTTGACCTGTGGCGCGATGACCCGCGCCGTGCCGGTCATGATCGTCTCGCCGCGGGCGTTAAGGCCGCGACAGTCGAAAGTGACCCGCCGGCTTGCCGCATCCCTGGCGGTGGCGGTGATCGAGATCGTCACCTTCTCGCCAATCGGCACCGGTGCCAGGAACTCCAGATCCTGCCCCGAGTGTACCGTTCCCGGACCGGGAAGCTGGTTGCCGAGCAGTCCCGAAACCTGGGCGCCCAGCCACATGCTTTGTGCGCCAAGGTCGGACGGACCAAGCTGTCGGTCGAGTTCGCTGTCGAGCTGGGTCGGGCTGATGTCGCCGGAAACAGCCGCGAAAAGCTGCACGTCGCGCAAGGTCAGGGTATGCGTGATGGTCGCGGTGTCGCCGATGTTGATTTCGTCGAAGCAATGATTCTGGAGGATTTCCGAACTCATGATCTGCTCACTGGGATGATGGTGATGGCGTTCTTGGCAATGGACCGCGCCTCGCGCGTGCCTCGCATCATTATAGCGTCGCCTGTCTGGCGAGTACTGGCAGACGGCCATCCCGCAAATCAGGAGACCGGTGACCAAGCGCGGTTTCTCCCGACCCGGCAGGTTTTCGCTTACCATGGCTTGGCGACCGAATCCGGCCAACCCTTCCCCCTCATAACAACCATTCGCAGGTAACCACATGCACAAGACCGTCTTTTCGCAAGTTGCTCAAGCATCCCGGCTGTTCCTGCTTGCTGTCATCGCAGCCTTGGTGGGCTCGGCAAACGCCATCGCGGCGGACCGTGCAGCGCTCGAACGGGATGCGCACAGTGCCTATCAGAAGCTGATCACCCGGGTCACTGGGGCAAAAGCCTTGTCCAGGGATGCGGTCGCCGTCCTCGTGTTTCCAAAGATCACCAAGGCCGGTCTCGTCGTCGGCGGCCAGTACGGAGACGGCGTGCTCTTCAGGGGCGGTCAGGCAGCCGGATACTACAACACCGCCGGCGCTTCGTACGGACTGCAGGCCGGCGCCCAGCAATTTGGCTATGCCATGTTCTTCATGAATGAGAAGTCATTGAATGCTCTGAATCAGAATGATGGCTTCGAAGTCGGTGTTGGTCCCAGCGTGGTGGTGGTGGACCAGGGCATGGGCAAGTCGCTGACCACGACGACCGCCAAGGACGACATCTACGCCTTCATCTTCAGCCAGAAGGGCCTGATGGCCGGCATTGGCCTGCAGGGCAACAAGATCACCCGGC
>NZ_JAZKUD010000156.1:0-5138 GCF_036625275.1 Accumulibacter sp. | reverse complement strand
ACGCCCCACAGAATCTTTCCCTCTTGAAGAAGATCGTTCTCAATCTGATTCGGCTGGATACCACCGACCAAAAGAAAACCAGCTTGCGCCTGAAGCGCAAGGCAGCCGCCTGGGATGACGACTTCCGAGTCAAGATCATGGGCCTCATCAGACTATGACAGGCGAGTGCCGAGGCCCTGGAACGGAACCCACTTCTTCCCAAGTGGGACATCTTGATCCGCCTGGTCTTCACGGTATGACTATTCGTGGCAATCACCTTTGGCCGCGATTTGCATGCCACGGCGCATGCGAGGTCTCGGTCACGATAGTTGCCCGGCAACATTAATGACTTAGGTATCCTACCGGCCCTGCCGCGGCGGGGCCGAGCCACGCAGGATATCTTCACAGCCTCTCAGTTCGGAACAAGGACCAGCTATAATCCGCGCCATGGCTGTTCACCCCATTGTTTTGCAGCAGTTCCTGCTATTTAAATCCCTTCCGATGGATGTTCTTGAGCGGCTTGCTGGTCAGACCATTGCTCAGTCCTTTGCCAAGAGAGAGGTGGTGTTACCAAAATCCAGCGCCCCCCGTCATCTTTGTTTCCTGGTCAGCGGACGCCTTCAGGCGATCGACTTTACCCTGGACGGGAGGGAGGTCGGCCTGTACTTTATCGACCCTGGCGACTATTTTGCAGAGCTTGCTTTGATCGATGGCCAGACGCAGCCCGAACTGGTAATCTCCAATAGCGCTTCTCAGGTGCTACTCGTTCCTGGTGCCGAGATTCGGCCCTTGTTGTTCTCAACGCCAGCAATTGCGGAAGTCTTGTGCCGGCGGTTAGTGCAAAGGGTGCGTGTTCAGGTTACGCATCGCCAGATTCTGGGCTTGGCCAATCCGCTGCAACGCATTTGCGCGCACCTGCAGCTCCTGGCCATGGGTGATCAGGGCAATCAACGCGTACTGAAGGCACCGACGCACCAGGAGATTGCCATCATGCTGAGTCTGACGCGTGAAACGGTCACGCGCACCTTTCAGGTGCTGCAAACCAAGGGAGTGCTGACTCGAGCAGGGGAGGACCTGCAGGTGGATTCCGTCCAGTTGGCTGAGTTGGCGATGCGAGGTCCGAGTGGCAGCGATTGATTATGAATGTTGCGGGTAACTACACGGGTGGGTTGGCATGGTTAGTGCTAGCAGTCATGTTCAAATACGAAGATAGAGGCGAGCGAGCTGTCGCCGGGCATCGCGCGGTGAATTGCCACTTGACTGGCAGAGCGTTCGCAGTGCCGTCGCGAGCACCTTTGCCCTTGATCCAGATTTCTGAAGATTGTTTGCACTGGCAGACTTTCCCTATCTCGATCCGGAATAACCGGGTTGAGCGTTCTCGTTCGCGTGCTCGCCATCGGCGAGGGTTCCCAAGCCGGGAGAATCGTAAGCGATACGGGCGTGGATCGTCGTACTGGCGGAATCTGACATGCGCTCAGGGAAGCGTTGCACGTGCTGGTCTCGCGCTCCGGCAGCGGCGAGAGCTTTCCGCGCAACAGGGGACGGAACGAGTTGTCCGCTAGGCCTGCACAGATGCTGGTATTGGCCGGCCATATGAGAGCGCTTCTCTGATCGAGATAGCGTATCAAGAAAGCATGAACATTTCGGTTTGTCTCTGTACTTACAACGGCGCCAGGTATTTGCAGGGTCAACTTGCGTCGGTGCTTTGCCAGTTGGGTAGCGAAGATGAAGTCATTCTGGTCGACGATGTTTCGACAGATGATACCGTTGCTGTTGCCGAGTCGTTCGCCGACCGGCGGATCAAGATTTTTCGCAATGTGGAACGTCTCGGTATTGTCCGGAACTTTGAACGAGCCTTGATGGAAAGTCGCGGCGAGCTTCTTTTTCTGTGTGATCAAGACGATTTGTGGCTGCCGAAAAAGGTCGCGATCGTTAGAGCAGCATTGCAGGAGTGTGATCTGGTGATCAGTGATGCGACGCTTGTTGATGCAACCGGCGAGGAAACAGCGGGTTCATTCTTTGCTCTTCACAACTCGGGCCCAGGATTGCTGCGGAATGTGGTCCGGAACAGCTACATCGGGTGTTGTATGGCGTTTCGGCGCAAGCTGCTTGATGTCGCGCTGCCTTTCCCAAAGGGGGTGCCGATGCATGATGTCTGGCTAGGGTGTGTCGCGGAAATGCTTGGGAGCACTCGATTTGTCGGGCAGGCTCTGGTCCACTATCGGCGTCATGGGCAAAATGCGAGTCAAACGGCACAGGTGAGTAGTCATTCATGGTTACGGAAACTGGGGTTCAGGGTGGCACTCGTGCGTGCCTTGTTTGTCAGGTGTTTGTTTGCGATCAAGGCATCGAGGCTGCGGCGTTGACCGTTGCCGTGGCGCTTCCCGGATGAAGCGCTGCCTTCCGGTGGCGCTCGATAAGCCCGGCCGGATCAGCGCGGTTGGCGATCACGACCACGACTACGTGAAGCGGGTGTCTCAAGCCGGTATTCCGCAGAGGGCCCGTCGGAGTGGTTGTTTTCTTGCCAGCCACAATGTGGTCTTCGCGAGTTGCCGGCGACCGTTCTTTTGCCCCTTGAATCCGGATGTCAAGTTGCTCAACAATCCATCCGTCTTCTGACTTGTGGAAAACTCGGGGGGACAACGATGCCGCCCTGACTGTGCCCTTCGTGATTTGGCCATATGGTGACGGCAGCCAAGGATGCCAACGGCGAACCGTGCTGATGCGCCTGGGTCATGCCTCAGGGTTGAAAGCGATGTCTTGTGATTTCACGCACATCGTGTAGGCTGGAGGATGAGTCAAGCTATAACTTCTTGGCGACGAAAGGATGGTTATGATGAACCCGCCGCTCCATCGCAGCAGTTTCTTGCGTGCCCTGATGGTGGCCTGGGCGCTGCTGGCACTGGCGTCGGCAGCGCTTGCGGCCAGCTTCGTTGGCGAAGTGACTCTCAATATCGGCGCCAGCCAGCTCGAGCGTGCAGGAGAGAGCGGGGCAGTCTCCAAGGGATACGGCATCCTTCCCGGAGATGTCATCCGCACCACCGCCAGCGGGCATGTGCACATTCGCTTTGTCGACGGCGCGCGAGTAAGCGTCCGGCCCGATTCGGTGCTGCACGTCGTCGAGTACCGTTACGATCCGGCTGATCCCGCGACGTCTTTGATCAAGTTCCACCTCGAAACGGGGACGGTCCGCGGGATTTCCGGGTTGGCAGCACAGTCTGCGCGCGACAAGTTCCGCCTGAACACTCCGTTGGTGGCCATCGGCATCAAGGGGACGGACTTCGTTACCCAGGCCAGTGCGCAGAGTGCGGTCGTTCTGGTAAACCAAGGTGCCATCGTTCTTGCCCCGCTGGATGCCAATTGTCGTGCCGACGCTTTCGGACCCTGCGGCACCTCGCGTTCGCGCGAGTTGGGCGCCAACACGAGCGGTTTGGCTCTGGTGTATCGCCAGTCTACGACCGATCCCGTCTTCCAGCCGATCAATTCGCTAAAGGGAATGGAGAGGATTTCGCCCGGAAGCCCGCACGAGCGTCTCGGCTCGGGCCCCGCGACGGTAGTGACGGACGCCACCAGCGCGGAGCGCGCCACTAATACGGCAGTGGCGGAGAGCAAGACCATCGACCGCGTAGTCGGCAAGAACCTGGAGTACTTCCCCATCCTGCAGCCCGATTCGCCCAAATCCGCCGCCGTCGTCGCTTCGCCCCCCGAGGTAGCGCCACCTCCACCTCCACCTCCACCTCCGAGCTTGTTGACCTGGGGGCGCTGGGCGGGCAGTTCCGTACCGGGTGACAACCTGACCGTGCCATTCGCGGATGCGTTGAGCGGTGGGCGGGTTACGGTTGGCGATGGCTACTATTTCCTGTTCCGCAACGAGAATGTTGCCAACTTGCTCAGCAGTGCCAGCAGCGTGGTGGATTTCCGTCTGCAGCAGGGCGCAGCTTCTTATTTGGACAGCACCAGGACGGTGTCCGCGGCGACCGTGGACGGCGGCTCGCTGAGTATCGATTTTGGCCGCAATACATTCTCGACCCGCCTTGCCGTCACGGCCGCCAGCATCGGTACCCAGGCAGTGGCCGCGACGGGAACCGTCGAACGGCCCAGCGGATTCTTGCGCGGCAGCGGTCAGGATGTCCGCGTGACCGGTGCTGTTTCGCTGGATGTCAGTCAGGCCGGCTACTTCTTCACCAAGGCCGTAGGGAATGGCACCCTTTCGGGCGCTACCCTCTGGGGCCGCTGAAGGATCGGATGGCGTTCATGGCTCGCTTGACCATGCCCGCATTTCGGAGAATTCCGCTCAGTCTGCAGGTCGTTGCCGAGCGCACGCTGCAACGACCTGCGTTCACGCGCCTCGCCGCACTACTCGGCGCCCTGGCGCTGACGCTGCTGGCTGCGGGTTTTTCCATGTCGGAGCTGTCGCACTGGGACGAGCTGTCCGCTAGCCTGTCCTGGCGCATGGCCGACCAGGAAGCTGCGGAGCGTCGTGTCGTGGTCGTCGATATCGATGAAAGGAGCCTGCAGACGGTTGGCCCCTGGCCGTGGCCGCGCGCGCGCCAGGCCGAGCTGCTGGAGATGCTGGACGAGGCGGGTGTTGGAATGAAAATCCTCGATATAGTGTTCGAAGGCCCGACTGAGGACGCCAGGCGCCTGTCTCAGGCGCTGGCGAGTCCGGTGCCTACTGTCCTGGCGCAACTTTTCTCTCTCTCACCGGAGCCGGCGGTGCGTAGTGGCCGCTTGGCAGGTGCGCTGCCTTTCCGCACTTGCCCACAGGCCTCCGAGCCGGCCTACGGTTACTTGGCCACCGACTTCGGCCTTGCCGCCGCCGCATCTGCCGGCCACATCACGCCGCTGGTAGACCGGGACGGTGCGGTCCGCCGCGTGCCTGCACTGATCTGCCATGAAGGCGTGACCTACGCCTCCCTGGTCATTGCCGCGTTCATTTCAGCGAGTGACGCCGTCCCGGTGCTGCGCCCCGGCGTTTCCCTGCTCGATCCACCCTGGTGGCTGGAACTGAGTGGCCTGCGTCTGCCGCTGAACCAGGCCGGCCACCTGCGGGTGTCCTACCAGATGCCGCGGGCTGGCTTTGTCTCCGTTTCTGCCGTAGACGTGCTGCAGGGGCGGGCCCCCGAGGATCTGCTGCGCGGCGCCTGGGTGCTCGTCGG
>NZ_JAZKUD010000155.1:0-5183 GCF_036625275.1 Accumulibacter sp. | reverse complement strand
TTTCAGGAGGTTTGTTGATGGAGCGCGTCATTCTCGTTCTCGCCCTGTTGGCAGGGTTGCATCTGATTCTCTCCTTTCTCCGCTCCGCCGCGCAGACCGTCCAGGACTGGCTTCTCCAGAAGCCCGCACCGACGGTCACGCCCGAGCTGGCAAAGGAAGCCAGGACCGACTGGCGGCCGTACCACGTTCCGGCTTGCCAGCGCCGGAGTCTGATCGAACCCGATCGCGTCAAGAGCGGCGAGGCTTCCTTCGAAGTCATCGCCTGAAATCTCATCCCCGAGCGGGGGCATCGTCCCCGTGTCAGGGGAGGGTGCCCCCTTTTTCTTTCCTGGAGGCATCTCATGATTCTCGTTCCAATCGCTTGCGGCATCTCCGGCTGGATCATCAGCCGGCCAATCGTCCGCGCTTTGGGGCTCTGACCATGGCTCTCGACCCGGCGCAGGATGCAATCGTGCAATCCAATCCCCTTCTCGATCGACTCTTCAAGGCGCTCCCGATCGCACCTGCCTGTGATCTCCACCAGAGACTCCAGGCAAGCCGCACCGATCCGGAAACCCGCACCCTGCTGCGCAAGGCAATCGCCCTCGCGCAGTAGGCGCGAACGGCCGACTGAACCCAGCCCCGGCTTGCCGGGGCTTTCCCGAGGGCGTTCGCCGAACGCCTTCCGGAAAGCAGCCTATGAGCGAGCGCCATGGATTTTCATGCGCCCGAGCAAGTCGCGGTCGCTGGCCGCACAAAACAAGCAGCACTTCATCCACCCTGCCGGGGACGCTTTCCCCGGCAGGGGCAGGTGACTCCGGCAACTTCTTTCTGGAGGCACCATGCATCCGAGACATCCTGGCCTGCTGCACATGCCGGCCAAGCAGTATCACGCCGATCAGTCGATCGGACACTCCGGCATCCTCAAGATGCTCAAGAGTCCCGCGCATCTGCGCGAAACGCTGGACCATCCGCCGCCACCGACACCGGCGATGGCGTTGGGCAGCGCGGTTCACACCTACGTCCTCGAGCCGGACCGCTTTTCCGAGGAGTTCGTGGTGGCCGATAAGTTTGATCGCCGCACCAAGGAAGGCAAGGAAGCCGCTGCCCGGTTCGAGGAGGCCACCCAGGGCAAGACCCTGATCACCCCCGAGGATCTGGCGACCCTGAGCCGGATGCGTGCAGCCGTGCTCGCCCACCAGGGAGCGGCCAGACTGCTGGAGCAGGGAGAAGCCGAACTATCGGCCTTCTGGAGCGATCCAGCCACCGGCATCGCCTGCCGGTGTCGTCCCGACTGGTTCAACGAGACAGCCATCGTCGATCTCAAGAGCTGTCTCGATGCCAGCAGCCGCGGCTTTTCCCGCGCCATCGCCAACCTCGGCTACGACGTCCAGGCGGCGTTCTACGTCGATGGAATCAAGCGCGTGACCGGCAGGGAACTGCCCTTTCTCTTCGTCGCCGTCGAGAAGGAGCCACCACATGCCGTGGCCGTGTATCGGGCCGATCCGGAAATCATCGAGATCGGTCGCAGGAAGTATCAGGCCGCGCTGCAGCTCTTGAAGTGGTGCCAGGAGTCCGGCACCTGGCCGGCGTACCAGCCGGCGGGCGAGGTCGAACTGATCTCCCTGCCGCGCTGGGCCGCCAACGCCGAAGCCTTCGCGTTCGACGCCGCCTGAGCGGCCCTTTTCTGTAGTTCATCCACCCCGGCGGGGAACCAGTCCCCGCTTTGGGCGACAGGGTGTCTCCGCCATTCCTCTTTGGAGAAAACCATGTCACAAACCTTGCGCAACCTCCAGAAGTCCCGTCAGGGGACGCCGACCCATGTCGTCTCCTTTCCGGCGATGCTCGAACAGTTCAAGGGCGAAGTCGCCCGGGCGCTACCGCGGCATCTGAGCCCGGACCGCATCGTTCGGGTGGCGCTGACCGCCTTTCGCCTGAATCCGAAACTTGCCGATGTCGATCCGCGCAGCGTCTTCGCGGCGGTCATTCAGTCCAGCCAGCTCGGCCTCGAAGTCGGCCTGATGGGCGAAGCGCACCTCGTCCCGTTTGGCAGCCAGTGCCAGTTGATTCCCGGCTACCAGGGCCTGATGAAGCTCGCCCGCAACAGTGGTCTGGTGCAGGATATCTACGGTCACGAGGTGCGAATCAACGACCGTTTCGACATCGTCCTCGGTCTGAATCGATCGTTGATGCACGAGCCGTTGAAGCAGAACGGCTTTCCGGCTGCCGACGAGGAGCGGGGCGCGATCGTCGGCTTCTACGCCGTCGCGGTGTTCAAGGACGGTACCCGCACCTTCCACGCCCTGTCGAAAGAACAGGTCGAGCAGGCTCGGGATCATTCCCGCGGCTACCAGATGGCCAGGAAGCTGCGCAAGGAGAGCCCCTGGGACACGCATTTTGTCCCGATGGGTCTCAAGACGGTGATTCGCCGCTTGTGCAATCTGCTGCCGAAATCACCCGAGCTGGCGATGGCGCTGGCGATGGATGAGCTCAACGAGCGTGGTGAGACCCAGAACCTCGGGATTGCCGAGGCCATCGACGGCTCCTGGGCGCCGGTCCTCGACGAGCCGCCGGATGACCCCGGCCAGGCGTCCGACCCGGCACGCGCGGCAACCCGCAAACCGCTCGCCGATCTGCTGACGAGCATCGGGCAAGCCTTATCGATCGAGGCACTGGACGAAGTCTACGCGCAGGCGGAAGACTTCGTTGCTGGCGAGGATCTCGAACAGCTCCTGCGCGCCTATCGCAGCCGCAAGGCCGCGTTGACGCCGCCGTCGCAATTGTCCCCATCGTCACCGATCCGCGGCGTGGTCAACAGCCCGTCGGTCTGAGCAGCGATGCCGAGGTTCTCCCCGTCCCGGGTGAGCACCTCGGCCGCTCACCTCGGAGACAGTGATGCACGCGGACGACGAACCCATGCCGCGGCCGCCGGCGTCTGTCAGAGGGAAGGGCGGGGCAGTAGCCGAGAGAAACGCCTTGTGGACCGACGAAGATCTTGTCCGTCTGCATGGGCATCTCCTGGAGAAGTCACTGCACGATCTTTTCGATGCACGGGTTTCCGCGGCGACGCGGTGCGAGATTCTTGCGTGGCTGCGAGCACCGCAGGAGCGGTCAGGAGCCTTCTCGTACCGCACCTGCTGCACTCTATTTGGCCTCGACCCCGACGAGATCCGCGAGCGGGTGCTGGCGCGTCATCGGCATTGTTTTCCAGATTGATCAACCCATCGCGGCAAGACGGCCCAGCCGCGTACGGGAACCACCGGTCGCCCCGGGGACTCCTGCCCGACCAGGCAGTGGTTCCCGGGGCATTTTTTTGCCGCCGTCTGCTGCGGGGTCACGTGATTGGCGCCATTCGCTGGCAAGCGGACGGCCTCGCGGATCAACGGCCGTCGGCACACGGGTTCCCGGACCGCCGTGGCTCAGTCGATGCGCAGCAGCACGACGCGATCGTTGTAGGTATCGATGACCCAGACGTAGGGCGCGCGGGCAAGCACGGCCTCGGGCTTGTGGAAGGCGTCGGCGGCGCGGCCGCGCTTGCCGCTGCCGAGCACACCGAGCAGTTGATGGCTGCGATCAAGGAGCAGGATGCGATGGTTGTACTCGTCGGCCAGCCAGACGCGATCGCCGTCGATGGCGAGGTATTTTGGTCCGCTCAGGCCGAGCGCAGCGCCGAAGCTGGCGCGATGCTGTAGCGCGGTGTCGAATATCTGGACGCGGTTGTTGGCCGAATCGACGACATACACCGTGCCATCGCTTGCGACTTCGACGTCATGCGGATTGCGCAGTTCGCCGTCCCTGCTGCCCGGGCCGCCGGCCGTTTGCACCAGCTTGCCGTCGCGAAACACGCTGAGCGTCGCGTTGCGCGTGTTGGTGACGAGGATCCAGCCGTCGGGCGTGACCGCCACACCTTCCGGGCCGGCGAGACCCTTCAGTTCGCCGACCAGCCTGGCCTCTGCGCCCTTGATCTCGTAGATTGCCACGCGGTCGTTGCCGGTGTCGGCGACGAGCAGTCGACCGGCTTGGTCGAACTCGGCATCGTGCGGATAGGACAACTCACCGGCACCGAAGCGGCCGACCGGTTTCAGCGTCATGGCTTCGAGAACCTGGATGCGGCTGTTGCGCATGTCGGTCAGATAGATGAGTTTGCCGTCCGGCGAAAAGGCCGCGTCGTGAGGTTGCGAAAGCCCGTCTGCGAACTCGGCCAGCTGCGTTACGCGCAGGGCCGGTTGCGCAAAGGTTGGCAGAGACAGCAGCAAGAAGGCGGCCAATACGAAAACACGCATGCTCATTAACCTCACCGGTGTGAATTCAGTCGGGTTTGATCGAACCGAACAGACGAGGCTCGCCCGATCCGTTCAGCGCGAACAGACGCCCGCCGCCTGACGCTGTGCCCTCGTTGGTGAAGGCATGGATGGTGACCTGATGCGTGACCAGAACCACCGGTGCGCCCGTTGTCGGAAGTCCAGTCAGGAGTGTAAGCAAAGCAGCCAGCCTGATGTTGCGCTCTTTGTGGAGCGTGCGTAGAAGGAATTGTAGTGCCGGCGGCGGCTCCACGGGACGCTGCTTGAGAGGCGCGCGGTAGCCAGGGAACCCCTATAGGTCCTCGAATCGCAGCTTCGCTTCCACTGGGCCAAACTGCCTGATCTTGGCATCGATGCGGCTGGCTACCCGGCGATGAGCTTCAGTTGCGGGAACGGAGAGACGCGCTCTGCGTCTTGCTTCTCCCCTCTCACTCGCCTGCGATAGTCTCGGTCAGGGCCTTTCCCGGCTTGAATTTGACGACCTTCTTGGCGGCGATTTTTAGAGCAGCGCCGGTGGCTGGGTTGCGTCCTTCTCGGGCCGCGCGTTCGGTGACCTCGAACGCACCAAAACCAATCAGTTGCACGGACTCGCTCTTGACGAGAGACTCCGTGACGGCTTCAATGAAGCCATCGAGCAGCGCCGCGGTGGCCGCTTTGGTTTGGCCTGTCTTTGCGGCTACGGCATCAACCAGTTCGGTTTTGTTCATGTCATTTCCTTTGGAGTTGGGTTGTTTCAACGCGCACGTTGAAGGCGAATTGCGTATTGTGCCTCAAGGGGGCTCTATGCCGTTTCGTGTGGAAACGGACGAGAGGCGTGTGGTTTGAGGGGGAGGTGATGTCAAGGGCGGACGCAGTCCGGGCGTAGCCGGACCCTTTACATCGCCTCCCCCTCGCGTACGCTTC
>NZ_JAZKUD010000154.1:0-5282 GCF_036625275.1 Accumulibacter sp. | reverse complement strand
GTCGAATAGCCGTAACCGAAGTAGACCGGGCCCAGCGGGGTCTCACCACCGAGATAGATCGCGGTCGAGTTGATCCAGCCTTTCAGTTCGGTTTCGGTATAGGGGGTACCAACTTTGGCCGCTTCGAGCATCAACCCCAGCCGCATGTCTCCACGCAGGCCAAGGGGTAGGCGACCAATGATTCGTTCCGCACGGAGACTGCCATAGGTCATGTCGTCCCCTTTCAGTTGACCCGGAGCAAAGGCGGTCATGTTGAAAACGCCCCCGAGGCTCCCGGAATCGTAGATCGGCAGTTGCCCGACAGGGGAACCCTGATACGACGCGCGGCTATTCAGCACCCAGTCGCCCATGCTCGTGTAGACGCCCGCGCTGGCGTTGAGTTTGCTGAAGCCTTCGGCCGCCGAGTCGAAATAACTGATCTTTGAGAACCAGCCGGTGGTCGGGAAATAGAGGCGGTCGGTGCTATCGAGGTCGGCCTGCGCAATCCAGCCGCCATAGCGCTTCGACAGATCCGGGAGGAAGGGAGAGCCAACATCGAGCTTGGCGTTCCACCAGTTTTGTTCCCAACCGGCACGGACCTGACCCAGTGTGCCGAGGTTGATCCCCCCGCTGAGTCTGGCTACGCCCTTGGTGACGTGGTATTCGGCAAGCTTGTTGTCGTTCTGAAAGATAGAGTTCACCTGGCTGCCATAAGACATATTGGTTTCCAGGAAATAGCGCTGACGCTCGTCGACCGGTTGGTAATAGTCCATCCCTACACGGTTGACCGAGCCGATCTCGCCGAAGGCCAGCAATTCCCCCCCAAGATGGTTCAGCCAGGTTTTCTGATAGGCGAGACGCAAAGTGTAGCTGGAGTCGCTCTTGAAGTTGCTGTCGAGACTGACGCCGTAGCGGAGATAATTGGGGCCCCAACTCTTCTCGAGCGGCGTCACGCGCAGAATGTTGCGCTCGCGCACCGTATCGTCCAGAGAATAATCGACGCTCTCGTAGTAGCCGTCGCCATAGGTTCGCATCAGATCGTCTTTGATGCTCGAGGGCGAGATAGCGTCACCCGGTTTGATTCCGAGATGCTGCTCGACCATGACCGGGTTGACCCGTTTGAGTCCGGCAATCTGTATTTCGTGCACCTTGGGCGCCTCACGTCGGGCAAGCTGTATGTTTTCCGACCAGGCTGCATAGTCGGCTTCGCTGACTGCCAGTGGACGCAGGCGATCAGCAAGCGCTTCGGTTGCCGCGACGCCCCGGTCAGCCGTTTCCGAAGTGCGCTTGAAGTCACCGGCAGTGATTCCTTCAAGGTCGGGCTTGATGTAGATGTCGGTTGGTTTGAGAGTGGCCAGCGAGCGGACGACGTTCTGCTCCGTCAGGATATTGACCATCTGGGCCGAAACACTCAGCAGGCTGCCGATCTGATCTGCCTTCAACAGCGGCGAACCGACGTTGACGGCAATCGCGATGTCCGCCTGACAGCGCGAACGCGCTTCGTCGATCGGCACGTTATTGACCAGGCCACCGTCCACCAGCTTCTCTCCGTCGATCTCGACCGGCGACATCAGGCCGGGAACCGACATGCTGGCGCGCATGGCCGATGACAGGCTGCCGCTGCGGAAGACCACCTGCTGGCCATGGACGATGTCCGTGGCAATGATCGAAAGAGGCAGAGGCAGATCCTCGATCCTGCGCTGGCCGACATGGTCACCGACCAGTTGGTTGAAGAAGAGCTTGATTTTCTGCCCGGTGACGATCCCCGTCTGATACCTCAGGCCGTCGGGGCCGACGCCGGTTTCCGAGGCGGGCAGGTAACGCCTGTCCTGCACCTTGTTGCGAAAAGTCCGCTGCGAGTAGGGCGGGGTGTCCTGGAACAGGTCGTCCCAGTCAGCTTTGGCGAGCTCTTCGCGCATCTTCGCTGGCGACATGCCGCCGGCGTATACGCCGGCGACCAGCGCGCCCATGCTGGTGCCGGCGACGCAGTCAACCGGCACGCGCAGCTTCTCTAGCACCTCGAGGACGCCAATGTGCGCCGCACCGCGTGCGCCACCGCCGCCGAGGATCAAGGCGACACGCGGCCTGGCTACCTCGGCGGCAGCGTTGGCCAGCGCCGCCGTGGCAAGCAGTGCGAGCAGAAGCAGGCCCCGCCATGAAACACTGTTCATGATTCGAGAATGGTCAGCCTTGCCGTGGCAAGCAGTGCGAGCAGCTGGCGCCACCAGGAAACAATGTTCACGACTGGAGGATGGTCAGTGCAGCCTGCGCGTGCTCGGCCGCATCGCGGCCCAGGCTTGTCAGGTAGCCGCCGTCGACCAGCGTCAGCAGCCCCTTGGCATGCAGCCGCCGGGTTGCCGCGATGATTGCCGGATCGGCGGTCTTGTGGATCTTGATTCCCTGCTGGGTTGTTCCAAGATCGAAATGGATCAGCGTATTGAGTTCATCGACCAGATCGGGCGTGAAGGGCATGGCAGTTCCTCGTTGGTCGAAACCAGTGGTGAAGATGGGGCTGCATTTTAGCGCGCCTTGCCCGGCCGGCGCTCAGGAACTGCACGAGAGCATCGAACAACCTGCCCGGTGCCTTGCCCAATCGGGTCGTTTGGCGCTGAACGCTTCGCGCCCCGGTTGTTCGTCTGAGGGCCGGCGGAGAACGTCGAGCAAGTCGTGAATCATTTGCGTGTCGCCCTGTTCAGCGCGATCGATTGCCTGCTGCGCCAGGTAGTTGCGCAGTACATAACGCGGGTTGGCGGCGTTCATGCGCGCCAGGCGCCGCTCTGCCGGGTCTCCGTCCTGCCGCAGGCGGGCAGCGTAGCGCGCCAGCCAGCGCGTCAGGCCGCCGGCGAAGCGCTGGCACAGATCTTCTCGGTAGAAGGATTCCCGCAGCACATCGATGTCTGGCTGCTCGATGTCCAGTCGGGAGAGACTGCGAAAGAACTCGGTCATGTCAATTTCTGCCCGGTGCATCAGCTCGAAGAGATCCTCGAGCAGATCAACATCGTCGTGCAGCCAGTGCCGAAAGCCCAGCTTGGCGGCAAATGCCGTACAGAACCCGGTGGAATAGACTTCGTCATAACGCTCGAGAGCCTCGCGCATTGCGTCCGGCTTTGGCGTCAGCATGGCCAGCGCGTCGGCCAGTCGTTCGAGATTCCAGCGTGCGATCGCCGGTTGCCGCGCGAAACAGTAGCGGCGGCTCGACGCGTCGGTGGTGTTGGGCGTCCAGCCGGGATCGAAGTTGTCGACCCAGCCGTAGGGGCCGTAGTCGATGGTCAGACCGAGGATCGACATGTTGTCGGTATTCATTACCCCGTGCACGAAGCCAACGCGCATCCAGTGCACCATCAGGCGTGCCGTTCGCTCGCAGATTTCGCCGAACCAGGCAGCCAGGCCGTGCGCGGGGTCGATCGCCAACTCGGGGAAATCGCGCGCGATGGTGAACTCGACCAGGCGTTGCAGCAGATCGCGCTCGCCGCGCGCGGCTGGCAGCTCGAAATGGCCGAAACGGGTGAACGAGGGTGCGACCCGGCAAACGATCGCGCCCGGTTCGGCAACCGGATGCCCGTCGTAGAACATGTCGCGCACCACCGACTCGCCGGTGGTGACCAGGCTCAGCGCTCGCGTCGTCGGCACCCCCAGGTGATGCATCGCCTCGCTGCACAGGAACTCGCGAATCGAAGAGCGCAGCACGGCGCGTCCGTCTGCCCGACGCGAGTAGGGCGTGGGGCCGGCGCCCTTGAGTTGCAGTTCGAAGCGCTGTCCAGCGCGGTTGATCGCCTCCCCGAGCAGGATCGCCCGGCCGTCGCCTAGTTGCCCGGCCCACTGACCGAACTGGTGGCCTCCGTAGCAGCTGGCGTAACTGACCATTCCCGGCAACAGGGCGTTGCCGGCCAATGCGGCAAGCAATGCTGGCGCGGCCATCGCCTGTTCGTCGAGATCGAGCGCCAACGCGACTTCGCGCGAATAGGCGAGCAGGTGGGGTGTCGTGACCGGGGTCGGATCGACCGGCGACCAGCAGGCGCCGAAGACCTGCCGCGGCGTGTTGCGAGGTTCCGGGTCACCAGGTAGATCGCGGACGAAACGATTATCGAAGTCAAGCATCAGCCAGTCGGTTCCCGGCAGCGTTGGCCGGCCAGCGGCAAGAGGTCATCCCGTTCGTCCTGGCAGCGGGCGATTACCCACGCCGGACCAGGTCGACGATTTGGGCCGTATCCAGCGTCCGCGCCCGGGCCTGCATCTCGGGCAGATAGCGGCTCTGCAGACCCTTGGCCTCGCCGAGCACGTTGTCGAAGGCTTCGCGCAACATCTGAGTCGAGAAACTGCGGCCACCGGCGTAGTAGCGCCGGGCGACGTGACCGAGCGCATAGGTGCTGGCGAAGCTCATGCCCGAGCTCACCGCCTGCTTCCCGAGGCCGCCCAACAGGCCGCCACCGACCTTGCCGAGCAGGCCGCCAAGCAGCTTGCGCCCGGCCTGTTCAAGATACTGTGAAGTCAGCCCGACGCCGAGCGTGGCGAGAAAATCCTTGATATGGCTGCGGTCGAGTTCGAAACCGTAGGACTTGCCGATACGGTAGACCAGCTTCATCTGCAGTGGAATGATGGCCATCGTCGATAGCGATTCCGGCAGCAGCTCCAGCGCCCCGTTGAGGATCGCCGCGTTGAGGATGGCCTGGTCCATTTCGCCCTCGCTCATCGTCGATGCGTAGGCAGCGGCGGGCGTGGCCGGCGCATTCTGCGCGTGCGGCGCCGTCCCTGCGCCGATGTCGGGGTTTGCCGCGATCGGCAGTGCGGCGATCGCTTCGGCCTGCTGCGTGTAGGCTGCCGCCTGCTGCACATCGAGCCCCAGGGTGCCCCGCAGATCGGCAAGGAAGGCCTGCTCGGCTGCCGACTGAACGCCGTCGGCGTCGCAGACGCAGACCGCCATCTCGAAGGCGAGTTGCCGCGCCTCAGTGGTTGTCAGGGCCGCCACTGCCGAAGGCATCGTCACGCGCTTGAGCAATACATCCTGGTAGAGGGCGGCGAGATTGATCGATCGCTCGCCGGCCAGGGCTTCGGCAATGCGCTTGAGTTCGGCACGCTCGGCCTCGTCCTTCATGCCGTCGGCGAAGGCAGCCATCAGGCTGAGCGTAAGAATGGCTTTCTGTTCCTGCTCGTTCATGCGATGTGTCTCCTGTGAGGGTGTCGTTTGGCCCGGCGAGTATCCGCAAGTTCCCGCCTTTGATCAAGGCGAGCGCGAGGGAAGGCTTTGTCCGATGCCGTGAGCGCGATCGCCAGCATAGCGCAAGGCGAGGACTGGTGCGACCCCA
>NZ_JAZKUD010000153.1:0-5287 GCF_036625275.1 Accumulibacter sp. | reverse complement strand
GGCGCTGACGGGCGCCGCCCCAGTCGCCGCTGAGCGTGGATTCCGGCCAGGCGGGCGCCTCGGCGGCGACGCCAGCGGTCTCTGCCGCATCGTCGGCCCGGACGGCACTGGCAAACCCCGACGCCAGCAACAAGGCGAGCAGCATGGTTTTTTGTTGCCGTCTCGGTTCATTCGTGCGTCTCAGCATTTCCTTGCTTCCTTGTTTGTCGTGATCATGACGGTGCTGGCTGGGCGCTGCCTGCTCGCGCAGCCGGTGCAGGGACCGCAGCCACCATGGGGACGGGCCTGAGTTGCCTGGCTTGGCGTTGCTGCCTGGACCTGCGCCAGCCCGATCCGCTGCCCGAGGTCCCGGCAACGCTGGCCCAGCGCGTCGCACCAGCGGCCAGGTAGCAGGCGCCAGCCCATATAGGCGGCGGCGCAGAGGACGACGCCATGAGCGACCAGTTCTTCAAACATGGGGCCCCCCGGTGAGAAAAAGCGCCAGGCGGTAGGTCATGAAAGCCGCGCCGTACGCCAGGACGAACAGATAGCCGGCCATCAGCAATGGGTAACGCCACGAGTTCGTTTCGCGCTTGACCACAGCCAGGGTGGACAGGCATTGCGGCGAGAAGACGTACCAGGCAAGCAGAGAGAACGCCGTCGGCAATGACCAACCTGCCGCCAGCATGGGCGCAAGCTGTTCTGCCACATCATCGCCGGTGGCCGAGAGCGCATAGACCGTGCCGAGGGCGCCGACAGCGACTTCGCGGGCAGCCATGCCGGGCACCAGGGCAATCGAGATCTGCCAGTTGAAGCCGATCGGCGCGAAAACGACTTCGAGCGCACGGCCAAGCATGCCGGCATAGCTGTACTGGATCGCCGGGCCGATGGCGCCATCCGGGGGCCCCGGGAATGACGAAAGGAACCACAGCACCACCATCAGCGCCAGGATGATGTTACCAACGCGCATGATGAAGATACGGGCGCGCTCGACCAGACCGAGCAACAGATTGCGCGCGTGCGGCCAACGGTACGAGGGCAATTCGAGCATCAGCGGATGCTGCAGACTCTTGCCGACGGTCAGCTTGAGTACAGCCGCCACGGCCATGGCGCTCGCCACCCCGGCTACGTAAAGCACGAACAGCACCAGTCCCTGCAGATTGAACACGCCGGCCACGGACGTTTCAGGGATGAACGCCCCGATTATCAACGCATAGACAGGCAAGCGCGCGGAGCAGGTCATCAGCGGAGCGATCATGATGGTTGCCAGCCGGTCGCGCCAGTTGGTGATCGTGCGCGCGGCCATGATGCCGGGGATGGCGCAGGCAAAGCTCGACAACAGCGGGATGAACGAGCGACCCGAGAGGCCAACGGTGCCCATCAGACGATCCAGAAGGAAGGCCGCCCGGGGCAGGTAGCCCGAATCCTCGAGGGCCAGGATGAAGAGGAACAGGATCAGGATCTGCGGCAGGAAGACCAGTACGCTGCCGACACCGGCGACGATGCCATCGACCAGCAGGCTGCGCAGAATCGTATCCGGCATCTGCACGCTGAGAAAGCCGCCGAGCGCTTCGACGCCGCCCTTGATCAGCTCCATCGGCAGACTGGCCCAGCTGAACACCGCCTGGAACATCAGGAACAGCGTTGCCGCCAGGATGAGCATTCCCCAGAGCGGATGCAGAACCAGACGATCGATCTTCTCGTCCAGGCGGGTGTCGAGTGCCGGCTGGCGCACGGTTGCGGCAAGAATCCGTCGCACTTCGTGCTGCGTGGCGGTGACGTCGGCCACGTCGGGCGGCAGCCAAGTCGGGGGGTGTGGTACATGATCCGGCACAGCCGCTTCGAGTTGGGCGATCAACTCGCTTGCCCCGCCGCGCTTGACGGCTACGGTCCTGACCACCGGCATGCCCAGTTCGCGCGCCAGCGCGGGCACATCGATCGCGATGCCCCTTTTGCTTGCCAGGTCAGTCATGTTGAGTGCCAGGACCATCGGCAGGCCAAGGCGCTTGACTTCCAGAACAAGCCGCAGGTTGAGCTTGAGGTTGGTCGCATCGCTGACACAGACCAGCATGTCCGGGCGCTGCTCAGCGGCGAGCGTGCCGAGGACCACGTCGCGCGTAATCTGCTCATCGATGCTGACGGCGTTGAGACTGTAGGCGCCGGGCAGGTCGAGGATGCAAAACTGCCTGCCCGATGGTGCCGTGAGTTGCCCCTCCTTGCGATCGACGGTGACCCCGGGATAGTTGGCGACCTTCTGACGGCTGCCGGTCAGCAGATTGAACAGCGCTGTCTTGCCGCAATTCGGGTTGCCGAGCAGGGCAAGCCGCAACGTTCCATTTGGCGTGCTCATGCCACCACTCCACACAGCGGGGAAACCAGCACCCGTTTGGCTTCGAATCTGCGTAAAGCGAACATCGTGTTGCCCACCCTTACCGCCACGGGGTCGCCGCCTGGACAACCGCGGGCGACGACGCGCACCCGCTCGCCGTCAATGAAACCGATCTCGAACAGCCGCAACGCCAGCTCGCGCTCAGCCAGTTCGCCGCCTGTTGGGACAGGCGCGGTGCTGACGATTGCTTCCTGACCCGTTGGCAGGTCAAACAGGGTGATCAATTGCCCGGGATTCATGTGATTCGCCTCCATCCTTGATGTGCCTCGTCATTTGCATTCATGCGAAAACTCCCGACCACACATGCCTACTGGACGAATCTGCGAAGCTGCCACGTTCGCGACGCAACACTGGCGGGTCTGATCAACACGCGTCTATTCTATATGCGAATCATTCGCATTACCATGGGCTGGCGGGACTTTTTCGGAAATGGCCGGAAAAGCCCGAGCCAGAAGGGCAGGTATTCGCTTGCGGAATACTGCTGCGGCTACAAAAGAAACGCCCCGGCACAAGCCGGGGCGTTTCTGGGACGAGGCGGTTCCTTACTTGTCGAAGGGCGTCGGCCGCGGGGTGTTGTCGGCGGACGGCGGCAGCAGGGGCATCTTGAAACTTGGCTGGTCGCCAGTCAGGGTCTTCAGGAAAGCAACGATCCTGGCATTTTCCTCAGGCGTAAACTTCTTCCCGAGCTGCACGCGGCCCATGGTTTCGACCGCTTCGCTCAGGGTGTCGGCAGCGCCGTCGTGGAAATAGGGATAGGTCAGCTCGACGTTGCGCAAGGTCGGCACCTTGAAGTTGAAACGGTCGGCGTCCTTGCCGGTCACCGCGGAGCGCCCCTCGGCCGGGCTGGAGGCCTTGTACGGTTCGACGACGCCCATTTTCTGGAAGGAATTGCCGCCGACCGCGGCGCCATTGTGACAAGCGACGCAGCCGCTGTCCTTGAAAAGCGCATAGCCTTCCAGTTCGGTCTTGTTGAGCGCCTTCTTGTCGCCCTTCAGCCACTTGTCGAAACGCGAATTCGGGGTGACCAGGGTCTCCTCGAAAGCAGCAATGGCCTGAGTGATGCGGTCGACATCGACCTTGTCAGAACCGAAGACCTTCTTGAATTCAGCCGCATAGCCGGGGATGGACTGCAGCAGGCTGACCGCTAGCTCATGCGTGAACGCCATCTCACCCGGGTTGGCGATCGGACCACCAGCCTGCGCCTTCAGATCCTTGGCACGGCCGTCCCAGAACTGAGCGACGTTGAGGCTGGAGTTGAGCACGGTCGGCGAATTGATCGGGCCCTTCTGCCAGTTGTGGCCGATCGACGTCTTCAGGTTGTCGGAGCCTCCCATGGACAGGTTGTGGCAGGAGTTGCAGGAGATGAAGCCGGACTTTGAGAGGCGAGGGTCGAAATAAAGCTTCTTGCCCAGTTCCACCAGGGCCGGGTTGGTGACCTTGGCGGCGACGATCGGCTTGATCGGCTCGTCGCTGGCGGCCCAGGTTGCAGAAATGCCGGCCATGGCAAGACTGGCGATGAGGATACGTCCTTTCATGATGACTCCCTGACTGAGTTGAAACGAGAAGGTGGTGGCGCCGCTCGGAGAAGGCAGGCGTCGGTCCGCTAAGCCGCCAGTGGAACCTGCAGCAATTACCACTCCAGCAATATAGTTATGCCATCTGTCGCGCCTTTGATCCAGGTCAACGACCAATCAGAATGCTTCGGCGGTCAGGTTGAGCCGACGCTCAGGGCGCGGAGGAGTCCCGCCCGCGGTAGATATTCAACCAGCACGCTGCCGGACTGCGCGGCCATCGGTCGCCGCAAACAATGTGCGACAGATTGGCGCAGTTGCAGTCACGGCGGCGACCAGAGCGTAAAATTCGCCGCTTCGACTCCTGCTCGGTTGCACATCAACCCATGCCCCGAATCAATCAGGCCCAGCGGCCTGCTTTTCTGTTGGCTACCGCGAGCTCGCTGAAGCGGTTGGTGGCGCTGCGCCGGATTGAAGTACTCACGCAGGCCATGGTGCTGGTACTGGCCGTGGCGTGGCTGAAGATTCCGCTCGAGGTCGTGCCAATGACGGCGGTGATTGCGTTGCTCGCCGCCGTCAATCTATGGACCCAATGGCGAGTCGACACCGGTGGCCCATGCTCCCCAGGAGAAGTGTTCGGCCATCTCGCAATTGACGTCGGCTTTCTCGCGGTGCTGCTCTACTTTGCCGGTGGCTCGGCCAACCCCTTCGTGTCGCTGTTCCTGCTGCCGCCGACGCTGGCCGCTGCCATGCTGCCCGCCAGGTACGCCTGGGCGATGGCGACACTGACTCTGCTTGCCTACACCTTTCTGATGTTCTGGAAGCTGCCGTTGCCGCCGCCGCAGGGCGATCTGGCGCAGATCGACGAACTCCTCGCGCGGGCTACCGGCATCGCCACGGAACACATCGCGCACGGCAGCGGCTTTGCTCTTCACGTGCTTGGCATGTGGCTCAACTTCGTCATCAGTGTCGGCGTCGTCGTCGTCTTTCTGACACGCATGGCGGCCGCCCTCAAGGAGCGTGAGCGCGAACTCGCCGCGGCCCGCGAGGACGCGCTGCGCAACGAGCAGATTCTCTCCCTCGGCACCCTCGCTGCCGGCGCTGCGCACCAACTGGGGACGCCGCTCGGCACGATGGCCGTGGTCATCCGCGAACTCGAACTGAACCACGGTGGCAATGCTGAACTGAAAGAAGACTTGCTGCTGTTGCGTGAGCAGGTCGATCGCTGCAAGCAGACGATTTCGCAGATCCTCGCCTCGGCCGGTCAGGAGCGCGTCGAAAGCCAGCGCTCGCTGGCTCTCGACGCCTACCTGCATCGTCTGCTTGACGAGTGGCAGATCATTCGCCCGCACGCCCTCGTCAGCGTCACCTTGCATGGTGAACAGCCAGCGCCGCTGATCGCTGCCGA
>NZ_JAZKUD010000152.1:0-5302 GCF_036625275.1 Accumulibacter sp. | reverse complement strand
CGGCGATGGTCAGGCCGGCCGTCTCACGCATCGCGCGGAGTACCGCACCGGTCCGGCCCCAGGCAGCCGGTTCCGCCATGCTCGGCAAGACCGCTCGCACGACCTCGCTTGCCGCATCGATCGGATGTCCCTCCTGCAACGCCCGGCTCACCTTGCCGGCAGTCTCGATCGCCCGCCCGGCAAGCACTGTCGTCGAACTCATGTCGAGCAACCGGCCGGCCATGGCGCGCATCTGATCAACGAGACCGGGCTCTGCCGGCGGACGAATCTCGGTCGTCGCTTCAGCAGCGGGCTTCTTCGTGCTTCGCCTGGGAACCGAAGCCTTGCGCTTTTCTGCTGGTGAGGGTGGGCTGGTCATGATTCATCCTTTCCTGGGGGTGACGACAGGCGGACCGCAAGGCGATCAAATCCGACTGAATTCATTGCTTCGTCCATGGTCAAAGGGCGCGGTCTCGTAGCATCATACACAAAACCCGTATCCATCAGAGGAGACATCCGTGAGCCGCACCAGCGATTTTGACAGCCTCGTTCCCGCCGTTCCCTTCAGCCGACGCCAGTTCATGGTCAGCGCCCTCGGCGCTGGGTTTGCCCTGACGGTGCAACCCGTTGCCGCAGAGACCATCATCACAACCGACAGCGTCGGCCTCACCGCCGACGAGGTCAAGATCCCGGCTGCCGGCGGCGCGATGCCGGCCTATCGCGCGCAACCGGCAAGCGGCGGCAACTGGCCGGTCATCCTCGTGGTGCAGGAGATTTTCGGTGTCCATGAGTACATCAAGGATGTTTGCCGTCGTCTGGCCAAGCTCGGTTACCAGGCCATCGCGCCCGAGCTTTTCGCGCGGCAGGGTGACCCGCGGCAGTTCAGCAACGTGGCGGAGCTGCTCAGCAAGGTGGTGAGCAAGGTCCCGGATGGGCAGGTCATGAGCGACCTCGACGCCTGTGTCGCCTGGGCCAGTGCCCATGCTGGTGACGTCAATCGCCTGGGCATCACCGGCTTCTGCTGGGGCGGCCGGATTACCTGGTTGTACGCGGAGCACAATCCACAACTCAAGGCCGGCGTCGCCTGGTACGGAAGAATCGTCGGCCAGGCCAGCGAACTGACCCCCAGGCAGCCGATCGACGTCGCCGGCAAGCTGAACGCGCCGGTGCTCGGACTATACGGCGGAATCGATCAGGGCATCCCGATCGAAACCGTCGACCAGATGAGCGAGGCGCTCGCCAGCGCCGCCAATCCGGCCAGCAAGGCGTCGACAATCCATGTCTATGACCAGGCGCCGCATGCCTTTCATGCGGACTATCGACCGAGCTACCGCAAGGACGAGGCGGAGGATGGCTGGCGCCGCCTGCAGGCGTGGTTCCGCCAGCACGGCGTCTGATCTGCTCGACGTGAGTACGGTGATCGCAGATGCGCGTCGCGCCGCTCATCTGCGATCACATCAGCTGATCGGCGCCAACTTCCTGACCCAAACTCAGGACGACTCCACGTCGCTGGAATCGCCGTAAGTTTCGCTCCCCAACCGCTCGGCCACCTTTCGCGCCCGCGGGTTGATCTTATCGGCGAAACCACGATCAGACGCCATACCTCTCGCTCAGGCGCGAGCCGGCCAACGCAGCACCCCGGTCGCCAGTGCGGTTCCCAGAACGACGATGACGCCGCCGACGAGCATGCCGGCAGCAAGCCTTTCCCCGAGGAACAGGCTGCCCCAGAGGACGCCGAAGAGCGGGATCAGAAAGGTCACCGTCACCGCGCGCGAAGCGCCGACGTTGGCAATCAGGCGGAAGAAAAGCAGAAAGGCGAGCGCGGTGCAGCCGACGCCGAGAACGATGGCCGCCGACCAGGCCATCAAGCCGGGCTCGGGGTAAAGGGTTGCGCCCATGACTAGGGCACGCGTCCCGCAGCCAGCAGGCATCGAGGCCACGGCTGTATGGGCGCACAGTTGTGGCCTCTCGATTGCCCGACTCGTATCCCCATGTCTGCCGCCGGTGCTCCTGCTCGCACTGCCGTCTATCGCCGTCGCCGGCCCGAACGTACCGTGCTCTATCGCACCGTGCAGACGCACCTCGCCACCTGGCTCGAACTCTCTTGCGATAGCCGCCAGGGCGCTTCCGGCCCAGCCCATGTCGAACGCGAGTTCCGCCGCTATCTCGAATGCGGCATTCTCGCGCATGGCTTTGCCCGCGCTCGATGCGCCGAGTGCGGTCACGATTTTCTCATTGCCCCCTCGTGGATTCGTGCAAGGGCCGTGGTGTCTGCCCCGCTTGCAACACCCGGCGAATGGTCGAAACCGCCGCCCATCTGGCCGACCACGTTTTTGCGCGACTGCCGGTCCGCCAGTGGGTGCTGTCGGTTCCCAAGCGGCTGCGTGATCACCTGCAACACGATCCGACGATCGAGACGCTGGCGCTGCGCATTTTCCTGAGCGTCGTGGAACAAGCCTTGCGCCGCGCCTGCCCGGCGGCGGGCTCCAATTCCCGGATCGGCGAGGTGGCCTTCATCCACCGCTTTGGGGCGCTGCTCAATCCGCATGAGCACTTCCACTGCCTCGTCATCGAGGGCGTTTTCGAGGCGGACGCCTCGGGAACTGCGACGTTTCACGAAAGCCGTGCCCCCGACCAGAAGTTGCTCGACGAAGTGCAGGCCAAGGTCCGCCGGCGTCTGCTGCGCGCGCTGACCCGCCGCGGTGTGCTTGAGCCGGAAGACGCCGAGACAATGGCGAGTTGGGAGCACGGTGGCGGCTTCTCGCTCGACGCCAGCGTGCGCATCGAAGGCGCCGACCGCCCGGGCCTGGAACGGTTGCTACGGTATTGCGCTCGCCCGGCCTTCGCGCTGGAGCGCTTGCGTGAAATCGACGCCGAACACTTGGTCTACAAGAGCATCAAGCCGGGTCCTGGTGGCAGACGCGACCGGGTCAATCGCTGCGGCCGCTGTGCAAATCGTCACGCCAAGCCGGTCGTCCGAGGGGACAGAGGAAGCACCGGGGGAAGAGGAAGCGATCCACAGTCGCGCCGCCCGCACTACCTGGGCGCTGTTGTTCGCGCGGGTCTATGAGGTCTTTCCGCTCGTCTGCCCACGCTGCGGCGGCGAGATGCGAATCATCGCTTTCATCACCGACGCCTGCGCCGTGCGCGACATTCTGACCCATATCGGCGAGCCAACATCGCCGCCACGCCTGATGAGAGCCCGTGCGCCCCCGCTCTGGGAGATGCGAGGCGCCACCATGGGCGAGGACGAAGCGCAGCCCCAACCAGTGCCGGACTACGAATTCGACCAGCGCATTGCCTGGTAGGTGCCAATGCGCAAGGGTCCAGGCTGAAGCAAGACGAGTTGTCATCGCCCGTCGTGGGAGGACTCGTGCCTGTGGTCATCCGCCCGGCCGGACCGGCCGGGCGGATGACCACAGGCACTGAGCGGGGCGAGATTCGGATGACTTTTCAGGGGCCCCCGGGTCCAAATTCGACATTGACGCTGCTTGATGAAGGCTCATATAGCTCATATACTCTCATCGGTGCCGTTGGATTTCCTATCCTTTAATTACTCATGATTCAGCATCCTGTCAGTAACCATCCCCCGGCAAAGCAGGGGGCTTTCATTATGTGAGCCGCTCAAAGCGGCTAAACAGGGTCGCTAACGGTCATTGCAGGACAGGCAGCCACCCCGTATCATGAAACATTCGAAGGCGCGGTCTGCTCGCCAGCCAAAGCTAGAGGCACCAGGGGTGGTGCTTGACCGAGGCACCAGAGCGACCCTGCCACGCTCTTTTCCTAGCATCGCGGCGTCATCGTCGGCGATGCTTTTTTGCACCCGAAAGCCGGGTTGTTTCACATTAACGCGACCCTGGCTCTATTGCGCCACCTAAAGGTGGCAAATCAGCGCCACAGGCGCAGTTGATCCAGTCGCTTGTCCTCCTGCTCCTGGTCTCGGATGTAGTCCCGGATCAACGTCTCGTCTCGACCAACGGTCGAGGCGAGGTATCCTCTTGCCCAGAGCTCTGGCCGAAGAGGTTCCTCTCGTGCTCACCGTAGGCCCGGGCCAAGTGAATCGCGCTCTTGGCCTTGATGTACCACGACATGTAACATCACATAGTTCGAATGGCTTAGGCTTTCGGACTCGTCAATCGGGATTCTCCATACTCGTGTGCTTGGCGACTCACGGCTTGAAGTTTCCTGATGGACTCCCTGAAATGTCAGACTTTTCCAGTCCCCCGGCAGAGCCGCCATCCTCACAACTTAGTACTTTCCCATAACTTCGATGGCGCTCCCAAAGCCGCGCAGGCGTTCGCCTTGCGGTGGGTGTAGTTCTCCTGCATAATCGTATGGTAATCCATTGTTTATAAAGGACTATCACATGACGGCCTGAATATTCGAAGATACTTATATACCTGTCCAACTAACTGTTTTCAAGCACGTTTCTGGAGGCGGCACGGTTCAGCTCCAAGCACTTCACCCGGCAGCGCACCCTGACGCTGCCGACCGTCGTGAGCTTCCTCCTCTCCGGCGTTCAGGGCGCCGTCCAGTCCGAACTCGATCAGTTCTTTGCCCACCTGCGTAATCGCGCCAACTCGGTGCGCGAGGTGACGGCGCAAGCGTTCTATCAGGCGCGTTACCGGATCAACGCGTTGGTGTTTGGCGAGCTGAATCAGGAACTGATCCGTCTGGTCGAGGAGCACTTGCCGATCCCGCGGTGGCAGGGGCTGCGGCTGGTCGCCGCCGACGGCAGCGCGGTTCGCCTGACCTTGATGAAAGACGGTGTGCGGTCGATTGTCCAGGGGGTGGCTTTCGGCTTGTACTTGCCAGGCATTGAGCTCTTCCTGGACTTTCGGCTGTTCGAGCCGCTGTGTGATGAGCGCCAGATGCTCTTCGAGGCGATCGACAACCTGCGCGCCGACGATGTGCTGCTGCTGGACCGGGGCTTTCCCTGTCGTTGGCTGGTGTCGGCGCTGACCGCACGCGGCATTCCCTTTCGTGATTAGCGCTGTGCTTCAGCCAGTCTGAGCCAAACCTCGGTGCGCTTGCCCGTCGTAACGGCCGCGCGGATAAGGCGCGGCAGGATGGTCCTGAGATTGAATCGGCGGTTGAATCGATATTGCGTTTCGGACAAGTAACGGTAAGCGTACTTCCCGAACTTGAAGGCATGATACGTCCCACTGATGGAGGTCTTGACCCAAGTTTAACGAGTCCCAAAAAACATCTCTCTGAATCAATCGGTTGCGGGCCAAGAGGATGTCGAGTGGCACTACAAGCCCGTAATTGGCGATTCAGCTGATCAGTTTTCTGGTTCCTCCGGGTGCGGCGCTGATGCCCA
>NZ_JAZKUD010000151.1:0-5338 GCF_036625275.1 Accumulibacter sp. | reverse complement strand
CAGCTATCACAACATCACGGTCTCCCAGGTGCAGCGGCCCTTGGCGAGTGAGGACCCAGCGCAGCAGCACTACTCCCTGGATCTTGCCGAAGCCGTCGTCTCCGAATACAAACTGGACCTCGTATGTACTGATGAAGTGGCCGACGAGCTGATTGGCGCCATCACGACAGCGGCGCATACGGGTCTGCCAGACGCCGGCTGGATCTTTGTGAGCGAGGTGACGAAGGCAATTGAAATTCGCTGAAAGCCTGTCCAACTTGCAGCTTTCCGAAGCTTCACCCTCAAGCCGGACGTATGATGGCCAGATGGAAATTATGATAACGATCGGGGCAACGGCCACTGGCCACAGTTTACGACTCGCGCTGGGGCCGCTCGGCCACTTGGTCGGCTGCCTGCCAATTGGCTACACCGGTGGCGCGAACGTCAGCGCCTTCGCGCCGATGGCCATCCCTCCCGACCTGAAACGGCTGCTGCAGGACCGCGACCAATGACCTCCCCTTCTGCAAGGGCGGCGCAACCCCGCCCTGTGGCCGCCGCCTCGAGCGACCGCTGGTGGCTGTGGATGGTGATCGCCGCGTCAATGCTGGCGCTCGACCAGGGCGTCAAGTGGATCGTCGCGCAGAATCTGCCGCTGGGCGCGAGCATCGCGGTCACCGAGTGGTTCAATCTGGTCCATGTTCTCAACCCGGGCGCTGCGTTTTCGTTCCTGGCCGACGCCGGCGGATGGCAGCGCCACGCGCTGACCGTGCTGGGCGTGGCCGTCAGTGTCGTGCTCGCCGGGCTGCTGTGGCGCGGCGTCGGCAGTCCTGTCGAGCGCGTGGCCTATGTCGGCCTGATCGGTGGCGCGCTGGGCAACGTCGTCGACCGGGTTCGCATTGGCGCGGTGGTCGACTACCTCGATCTGCATTGGCGCGACATGCACTGGCCTGCCTTCAACCTGGCGGACATCTTCATCGTCGGCAGCGCGGCGCTGCTGGTGCTGGCGGCGTTCAGGCCGGGCGCAAACGGGCAACAAACCGGACAAGGGAGTACTGGATGATGAGCATTGCTGTTTCGAATCGTCGACTTGCGCGCATCGCCGCAGCCTTGTTGATATTGGGTGCGGCGTCAGCCGTCCATGCGCAGGTGCGGGTCGACGGGGCGTGGGCGCGTGCGACCGTGCCGAGCCAGTCGGCCACGGGCGCCTTTATGCGCCTGACCGCCGACAAAGATGTCGTTCTCACCGGCGTCAGCTCGCCGGTCGCCCGTGTCGTCGAAGTGCACGAGATGTCGATGGACAAGGACATCATGCGCATGCGCGCAGTCGATCAACTTCCCTTGAAGGCCGGCCAGACGAACGAGCTGAAGTCCGGTGGACTGCACATCATGATGATGGGGCTGAAGAAGCAGATCAAGGTGGGGGAGGTCGTGCCCTTGACGCTCTCGTTCAAGGCGGCCGACGGCCGCGTGTCGACGGTCGAAGCGAATGCAATGGCCAGTTTCGCCCCGCCCGAACGATGAGCACAGCACAGTCGGTGGGGCCGCGCCACGGCGGCCGGTATGCCACGTTCTGGACACCGCTGTTCCTGGCCTGGCTGCTGGCGTTGTTGGCCACGGCCGGCGCACTGTTCCTGGGCGAGGTTATGGGCAATACACCCTGCGTTCTGTGCTGGTATCAGCGCATCGCGATGTTTCCGCTGGTGCTGGTGCTCGGCATGGGCTTGTTCACCTCGGACCCTCGCTGTGCGCGCTACGCCTTGCCACTGGCCGCGGTGGGATGGGGCATCGCTGCCTACCACCTGATGGTTTTCTGGGGCGTGGTGTCCGAGGGCCTCGTGCCCTGCGGCCAGGGATCGTCCTGCACCGATATCGATGTGCAGGTGGCCGGTTTGATGCCGATTCCGCTGCTGTCGCTGGCGGCGTTCAGCGGCATCCTGGTGCTGCTGTGGTTTTCAATGAGGAGGGCAAAGGCATGAGCAGGAAGTGGATGGTTCTGGCGACGGTCGCCGTGGTCGTTCTGGCCTTCGCGGCAGGGGTCGTGGTCTTCACGGGGCGCACGAACCAGGAGGTGACGGCGGCGGCCCAGACGCACAGCGACGCGCTGGTCAGGCCGCACTCGCCCATCTACGGCAATCCGGCGGCCAAGGTGACGATCGTCGAGTTCTTCGATCCGTCCTGCGAGGCCTGCAGCGCCTTCTATCCGATCGTCAAGCGCATCGTCAACGCGAGCTTCGGCCAGGTCCGGCTCGTCGTGCGCTATGCGCCTTTGCACCACGGGTCGGATACGGCCGTGCGGATCATCGAGGCGGCGCGGCTGCAGGACAAATACTGGGAGGCGCTCGAGCGGGCGCTGGCTGTGCAGCCGCAGTGGGCCGCGCATGACCGGCCCCAGCCGCTGTTGATCTGGGACGTCATTGGCGACATCGGCCTGGACATGGCGAAGGCGAGAGCGGATGCCGATGGGCCGGCCGTCGACCAGATGCTGCGGCAGGACATCGCCGACATGCAGGTGCTGAGGGTGAATCGCACGCCGGGCTTCTTCGTCAATGGCACGCCCTTGCGTGACTTCGGCGAGGCGCCATTGAAGGCGCTTGTCGAGCAAGAGCTCAAGAAGGGGTCGTCTCAGAAAACGGAAAACAAAGCACGGTAAGTCCCTTGGTTTCGCGCTTGTAGTCACGCTTGAACTGGCCAGTGTGATCAATCTTTCGCATTCAGGTCCGCCATCAGGTCCTCGACGGTGGCGAACGACTTCAGGCCACCATTGCGCGCCTCCTTCATCGCTTCGATAGTATCGACGTTGGGAACCAGTGGCTCGAACGGCAGTGCCTTCTCGCGTGCGACTCGGGTCAGCATGATGCGGAAGGCGTCCGACACGGTCAGCCCCATCGCCGCAAGCACGGCGGTCGCCTCTTCCTTGATGTGCTCGTTGATTCTGACACGGACAACAGCATTTTCGGACATGTTCTGATCCTCCAGTTTGGTGAGCTACATTGCAGCCCACGAGACGCCATGACGCATCCCTTGCGTGTTGACCGGATGTCGGAAAATATCGGTTGCCCACACGACCGGCAAAGCGTCGCAAACAATGGTTTCGACAGGGCGAAGCAACGGCCGTGAGTCAGTCCGCACTCAGCACTTGCACCGCCGGCCTTGCCAGACTCCGCCGCAACTGCCACTGCTTGACCAGCGCATACAGTGCCGGGATGACGCAGAGGGTCAGCACCGTCGAGGAGACCATGCCGCCGACCATCGGCGCGGCGATGCGGCTCATCACTTCCGAGCCGGTGCCGGTCGACCACATGATCGGCAGCAGGCCGGCCATGATCGCCACCACGGTCATCATCTTCGGCCGCACGCGTTCGACGGCGCCTTCCATAATTGCGTGGTAGAGGTCCGTGGCGCTCGGATCTTGTCCTTCGGCGCGACGTTTGGCGGTGATCTCCTGCCACGACTGGTCGAGGTAGATCAGCATGACGACGCCGGTCTCGGCGGCGACGCCGGCCAGCGCGATGAAACCGACCGCCACCGCGACGCTCATGTTGTAGCCCAGCCACCACATCAGCCAGATGCCGCCGACCAGCGCGAAGGGTACCGAGAGCATCACGATCAGCGTCTCGGTCAGGCGGCGGAAGTTGAGGTAGAGGAGCACGAAGATGATCGCCAGCGTCAGCGGCACGACGAGGGCCAGCTTGGCCTTGGCCCGCTCCATGTACTCGAACTGGCCCGACCAGGTGGCGTAATAGCCAGGCGGAAAGCTGACCTTGTCGGCCACCGCCTTCTGGGCATCCTTGACGTAGGAACCGACGTCGCGATCGCGGATGTCGACGAAGACGTAGGCGGCGAGCAGCGCATTCTCGGTCTTGATCCCGGGCGGGCCGTTGCGCAGCTCGATGCTCGCCAGTTGCCCGAGCGGGATCATCCCGGCATTGCCTGGGACGAAGACCTCGTTGGCGATGCGCTGCGGATCGTCGCGTAGTGCGCGCGGATAGCGCACGGTGACGTTGTAGCGCTCGAGGCCCTCGACGGCGGTGGTCACCGTCGCGCCCCCGAGAGCGCTGCTGATCACCTGCTGGAAGTCGCCGACGGTGATCCCGTAGCGTGCCAGCTGCTCGCGCTTCGGCGTGATGTCCAGATAGTAGCCGCCGGTGACCCGCTCGGCGTAGGCGCTCGACGTGCCGGGCACGTCCTTCACCGCCTGTTCGATCTCGCGCGCGACCTTCTCGATCACCGCCAGCTCCTTGCCGAAGACCTTGACGCCGACCGGCGTGCGGATGCCGGTCGAAAGCATGTCGATCCTCGCCTTGATCGGCATCGTCCACGAGTTGGCAACGCCGGGAAACTTGAGCGCAGCGTCCATCTCGGCGATCAGCTTGTCGACCGTCAGACCGGCCCGCCATTCCTTCTCGGGTTTGAGGTTGATCACCGTCTCGAACATCTCGATCGGCGCCGGATCGGTGGCGCTGGCCGCGCGGCCAGCCTTGCCATAGACCGACTCGACTTCAGGGAAGGTCTTGATGACGCGGTTGGTGGTCTGCAGCAGGCGCGCGGCTTCGGTCACCGACATGCCGGGCAGCGAGGCCGGCATGTAGAACAAGGAGCCTTCGTTGAGCGTCGGCATGAACTCCGAACCGATGCGGCTGGCCGGCACCACGGTGACCGCCATCGCCACGCCCGCCAGCACCAGGGTAACGATCTTGTTGTGCATCACCGACTGGATGATCGGCCGGTACACCCAGATCAGGAAGCGGTTCACCGGGTTCTTCTGCTCGGGCATGATCCGCCCGCGAATGAAGAACATCATCAGCACCGGCACCAGCGTCACCGACAATACCGCCGCGCCGGCCATGGCGAAGGTCTTGGTGAAGGCCAGCGGACTGAACAGCCGCCCTTCCTGGCCCTCAAGGGTAAACACCGGCAGGAAGGAGACGGTGATGATCAGCAAGGAGTAGAACAGCGCCGGCCCGACTTCCTTGCAGGCCCGGATCATGGTCGCTGCTCGATCGTGCCGCGTCGCGTGCGGCGGCAGGTGCTCGAGCCGCTTGTGGGCATTTTCGATCATCACGATCGCCGCATCGACCATGGCGCCGATGGCGATGGCGATGCCGCCGAGGCTCATGATGTTCGAACCCATATTCATCGTACGCATGGCGATGAAGGCGATCAGGATGCCGATCGGCAGGGTCAGGATGGCGACCAGCGCGCTGCGCACGTGCATCAGGAAGATCACGCAAAGGGCTAAAGTCAAATCTGGTGTATGGAATGCTGTAGGCATTGGCTGAATCAGGCGGCTAGCCGCTGCTGTTGATCGTCGTCGTCAGTCACTGAAACGCCGTTCTTGAAGACAGTGCCGGCGAGCAGT
>NZ_JAZKUD010000150.1:0-5414 GCF_036625275.1 Accumulibacter sp. | reverse complement strand
GAGGCGGAAGCTCGCATTCAGCCGGTCGCCAGGCTGGAACTGGCCAAGGCGCCAGCGGCGAAGTCGGATGGCAAGCCGCGTGACGGCGCGACAGTCTATAACTCGGTGTGCATGGCCTGCCACGCGAGTGGCGCCGCGGGTGCGCCGAAAGCCGGCGACAAGGCGGCCTGGGCGCCGCGTATTGCCACCGGCACGGCGGCGCTGATCAGCAGCGTGACCAATGGCAAGGGGGCGATGCCGCCCAAGGGCGGCGGTGCCGACCTGACGGATGCCGAGATCAAGGCCGCGGTGGAGCACCTGGTCGGTCTGGCCAGGTAGGTCGGGTTTGACCGGCAGCAAAAAGCGGCCACAAGGCCGCTTTTTGCTGCCCTTCGGGAGGTTATCCCGAAGGTGCCGCGTCTAGCGCAGCTTACTTGGTCGGAGCCGGGGCTGCGGCAGGGGTGCTGCCGGCACCGGGCGTGGTGCTCGCGGTGGCGGGAGGAGCTTCGGTTTTCTTGGCCTCGCTGCCCTTGCTCTCAGGCTTGCTGGAAACCTTCACGGCTTTCGGCTTCGCCTCCACCTTGGTTGTTTCCGCCTTGACTTCCGGCTTGGCTGGCGTGACGGCGGCCGGTGCGGCTGCCGTCGTCGGGGTTACCGCGGCCGGCACCGTGGCGGCGGGCTTGCTGGCTTCCATTGGCTTGGCCGGGCTGGTAGCCGTTGCCTGCGCGAAAGCGGCGGAACCAAAGGCAGCAGCGATGGCGATGGCGATGATCTTCTTGAACATGGTGATTTCCTTTCATTGATGGGTGGTTTGTTTCGCTCGGCCGTTTTGTTGGATTCTGTCGTTTCCTTGCAGCCTTGCTACCATCAACGCGGCGACTGACCGGTGGGATGTCAACAGTTGTGTAATGTGCAGTAACCGGGCGTGACCCGAACGCTGCCCGGGCCTTACTTCACCTTGCCCAGCATCGCCTTGAGCGCAGAAAAGCGATCGGCATTGAGCGCCTTGTCCGGCGGGCTCTCTGCCTTGCCGCCCGAGAAGCGCAGGTCCTCGCTACCCATCTCGGCAATGAAGCGCGACGCCTCGCAGGGAATCACTTCGCGACCCTGCTGACGCTTCTCCGCGTAGCTCAGGTGCAGCGAGCGCTGCGCACGGGTGATGCCGACGTACATCAGGCGACGCTCCTCTTCGATGCGGCCGTCAGTCTGCGCTTCCCGGTGTGGCAGAACGCCTTCCTCGACGCCGATCAGGAAGACGTGTTTGAACTCCAGTCCCTTGGCGGCGTGCAGCGTCGACAGTTGCACGGCGTCGACCTCGCTATCCTCCCGGTCGAGCATGTTGATCAGGGCAATGGTCTGGGTGAGGTCGATCAAGGTCTTCTGCTCCTCCTCTCCCTTGCGGCTCAACCAGTCGCAGAACTCCTGAACATTGCTCCACTTGACCCGAGCGGTCCGCGCTTCGTCCTGATCGTACAACCAAGGCTCGTAAGCGATCGCGGTGAGCAGATCGGCCATCACCTGTGCTGCCGGTTCTCTGCCGGCGCGCGCTTGCAGGCGTTTGACGAACTCGCAGAACTCGAGCAGGGGGGTGAGTTGGCGTGTCTGGACGCGTGCTGCGAAGCCCTGCTCGAAGGCGGCAGCGAAGAGCGAAATCCGGCGTTCGCCGGCATAGCTGCCCAGTGCCTGCAGCGTGCCGGTACCGACGCCTCGCCGGGGCGTACTGACAGCACGGATGAAAGCCGGGTCATCGTCGTTGTTTGCCAGCAGGCGGAGGTACGAAGTGATGTCCTTGATCTCGGCCTTTTCGAAGAAGGACTGCCCGCCGGACAAGAGATAGGGGATGCGCTGGTTGCGCAGAAACTGCTCGATCGCGCGCGCCTGGAAATTGCCGCGATAGAGGATCGCATAATCCCGGAATTTTCCCTGATGCTCGAAGCGGTGGGCCTGCAGCTTCATGACCACCGACTCGGCCTCCTTCTCCTTGTCCGGGCAGGTGTGGACGGTGATTGGATCACCGTGGCCAAGCTCTGACCAGAGCTTCTTGTCGAACAGCTTTTCGTTGTGCGAGATCAGGGCGTTGGCCGCTTTGAGGATCCGGATCGTCGAGCGGTAGTTCTGTTCGAGCTTGATTACCTTGAGGTTCGGGTAGTCGCGCGGCAGCCCGCGCAGATTGGCGATATCCGCGCCGCGCCAGCCATAGATTGCCTGATCGTCATCGCCGACGGCGGTGAATGCGGCGCGCGGTCCCGCCAGCAGCCTGAGCAACTGGTACTGGCTGACATTGGTATCCTGGTATTCGTCGATCAGCAGATAGCGCAGGCGGTTCTGCCATTTGTCGCGGATTGCCGGCTGCTTCTCGAAGAGCGCCACGGGGATCGCGATCAGATCGTCAAAGTCGACCGCCTGGTACGCCCTTAGAGTCGCCGCATAACTGTCGAACGCGTTGGCAGCGAGAGCCTCGCTATCGGTCTGGGCATTTTTCCGCGCCTCGTCCGGCGAGACGAGGGCGCTCTTCCAGTTCGAGATCAGCCACTGCAGCTTGCGTATGGTGGCCTTGTCGACACTGCCGGCCAGCTCCGAAATGATACCGAAGCAGTCGGTCGAGTCCAGGATCGAAAAGCCGGGTTTGTAGCCGATGCTGCCGGCCTCCTCGCGCAGGATACGCACCCCGAGAGCGTGAAAGGTCGAGATCGTCAGGCCTTGCGAAGGTTTGCCGGCAAGTAGCCTGCTCACCCGCGCCTGCATTTCGCGCGCCGCCTTGTTGGTGAAGGTGATCGCTGCGATATTGCCCGGGCTGAAGCCGCAGGACTCGATCAGGTAGACGATCTTCTCGGTGATCACGCGCGTCTTGCCCGAGCCGGCACCGGCGAGGACCAGCAGGGGCCCGTCGAGGTAGCGGATTGCTTCACGTTGCGGGGGGTTCAGCACGGATATCGCGGACATCGCCGGGGGTCGGGGCTGGATCGGGGCGCGATTCTAGCATGCCGCAGGCGGAAGCCTGCCCCGGCGATCGTCGTGTTCGTCTGCCGGCCGCCGAGGGCGTTCGCGGTCGATGCCAGGAACCAGGCGACCTCCCCTCCGCCGGCAGGCGCCAGTGCCACATTCGCCCGGTGAATGATCTGCGAGTCCCGCATTCAGCAACTCTATGGAACCGCCCCGGTTCAAGCCTGTTCTCATGATCACTAGGCTGACGTGGCCACCGGGAAGCGTCGCGCGGGCAAACAAGAACTGACAAGACCGCGGACCCTGGATGTGTCTGGACATCAGGAGGGAAGACATGAAACGTGCTCTGCTTGCCGCGGTGGCGGTATTGGTCATGGTCGGCGCCGGTGTTGGCGTCTTTCACGAGCGAACGGCAGGTGACGCCTATGCCCAGAGCGCTCCCGCTGCCGCTGCCGCTGTCGTCGTCGCGTCGGGGCAGGCGCTTCCCGAAGTGTCCAGCGTCGATCAGGACGCCCCCTACCACGAGGCCTGCGCCCGCGAGGGACTGAACGAGTCCGAGTGCGTCGGCCGGCTGATCTGGTTCAAGGCCACTGCCGGCAACGACCGTTTTCATACCTATACCTTCCAGCAGCGCATCGGTGTGCTGGTCGACTGGTTCCGCGTGCTTCGCGCCGACCAGCGCGATGATCGCTTCTGGGCGTGGGGAATCATCAACGATCCGGCCTGCTGCAAGCCCGGCGAACCCGACTGCCCCGCCCGCTCGGTCGAGGAGACCTACGGCTTCGACTGGTGCCCCGGTGACGACGTGCTGCTCAAGTATGTCGGCAAACCGGGCTACGTCGATCCCGCCTGCAGCCTGAAGGATGCGGCGCTGGACGCCGACGATCCGCATAGCCAGGGTGGCAAGGCCGACCAGCGACACACGGCCTGCGACCTGAAATTTGGCACTTCGACCGGTGCGCTGGGCATCCGCAAGTTTCCCAATCCGCGATTTGACGCCGCCAAGTGGACGCAGCTCAACGGCGGCACGGCGACGTGGTCCGGCTACAGCCGGACGCTCGTCGCGACCAGCGGCATCGAATCGGATCAGCGGGTGAGCAAGCTGGCCGACGCCTCGGTCGAGCCGCCCTTCCTGATCGGCACCTCCTGTGGCTCGTGCCATATTGCCTTTGACCCGCTCAACCCGCCGGCGGATCCGGCGCATCCGAAGTGGGAGAACATCAAGGGCCTGATCGGCAACCAGTACACCCGCATGTCCGAGTTGCTGGGGTCGGGGATGCCGATCAGCAGCCTGGAATACCAGATGTTTGCCCATGCCCGGCCGGGCGTCACCGACACCTCGGCGATCTCGCACGACCAGATCAACAACCCGGGTACGATCAACGCCCTGATCAATGTGGCCCAGCGGCCCGTATTCAAGGGCGAAATCGTCACCAAGTGGCGCAAGGCCAACTCCTGTGGCGCCGAGAAGGACGAGGACAAGTGCTGGTGCGAACCGGGCCGCAACGGCAAGTGCTGGCAGAAGAGCACGCGTGAGGACGACACGACGGTGGTCAACCTCGGCGGCCAGAAAGTCGTGCTGCCCGGCGTGCACCGCATCCTCAAGGGTGGTGAGGATTCGATCGGCGCGCACGAAGCGATCCAGCGCGTCTATTTCAACATCGGCTCTTGCGCCGAGCAGTGCTGGGTCAATCACTTCTCCGACATGCGCCAGGTTGACCCGGAGCAGCGCGGCTTTGGCCAGACGCCGTTCAACATCGGGCAGTGCCGGCGCGATTGCCCGAACTTCCGGGCGATCGAGGATCGCCTGCAGAATCTGCTTGATTTCTTCGCTTCTGCCGAGTCGGACCAGACCGACCTGGCCGCCGCCCGGGCCAGGGCCCGCCAGGCGACGAATCCGGCGGCGAGCTACAGCCGCGCCGATTTCGTCTTCGAGCTGGAACAGGAGTTCGGCAAAGGCGCTGTCACGCGCGGGCAAACGGTGTTCGCGGAGAACTGCGCGCGTTGCCATTCGAGCATCCCGGAAAGCGAAGGCGGGCCGTTCAGGAACCGTGACTTCGCGGCTGCCAACCCGCAGCACCCGCGCCAGGTGCGTGCCGATTTCCTCGGCAACGATCAGCCAACACCGGTCACCGAGGTCGGCACTTTCCGTTGCCGAGCGCTGCACTCGAACCACAAGGCCGGCCACCTGTACATGGAGTACGCTTCCGACACTCTGCGCAAGCAGCCGCTGGTCGCCGACATTCCCGAGCGCAACGAACTCAAGGACGGCGGTCGCGGCTATTACCGCAACATTTCGCTGGTCAATGTCTGGGCGACGGCGCCGTTCATGCACAACAATGCCATCGGTCCCGAAATCTGCGGCAAGCCTGCCAACAAGGCCAACGACTTCCACCGCGCCCGCTATGTCGACGCCAGCGGCAAGCCGCTCGATCAACAGCCCGACTGCCTGCGCTACGACCCCAGCGTCGAGGGACGCTTCGAGCTCTACA
>NZ_JAZKUD010000149.1:0-5416 GCF_036625275.1 Accumulibacter sp. | reverse complement strand
AGGCGCTTGACGCGCTGCTGCTCTGGGCACAGCGCGGACCCCCGATGGCCAGGGTCGACCGCGTTCTCTGCAACGAGGGCAACGCTGCGGAAATCGGCGCGACGGACGGGTTCCGGCAGATTGCCACGTGCTGAGTGCCTGCTTGCGGACAGCGATAAGTCGGCACGCTGGCCGGCACGCGGGCTGGCAACTGCTCCGCCGATCCCGAGGGGCTGCTCTGCTGGTCTTTCACCGCCGTGGAGGTATTGGCCAGACGCTTAAAGCACCGCGTACGCCGATTTCGATCCGGTCGTCAAGCGCTCCCCCCAGCTTCGCTCAGCCGTCGTGCGGCTTACCGCTTCGACGTCCTCAAGGACGCCGCCCATCGGCGCAAAGCGCAGTGGGATCGCGAAGCGCGCGTTATCCTGGCCCGATTGTGGTGTGCCCAAGACCCGGACAACAGGCAAAGAAGCAAGGGTACGCTGATCAGCGTCGCCGTGCCCGGCTCAGGAACGGGCGTGAGGCTGGCGGCGGCAGAGAACATCGGCGCACTCGGGTTGGTCTGATCAATGTCCCAATAAGCCAGTAGGCCCAGGACATCGCTGCCCAGTACGTTGTCGTCAAATGGATTGTCGGCGGAGTCCAAGGCGATGCCTACCGGGACCGTGAAGCTTGGGAAGCTCGGGTCGCTGAACAGGTCGAGCTGGAGTTGGGCCATGCCGACTGCCATCGCGCCAAAGTTCGTCTCGACCTGTGCCGTCGGCAGGGTGCCTGGATTCAATCCCAGCAGCGAAGCCAGATGGGAAGAAATGATCGTGTTTGAAAAGCCGCTCTTGAGAATGAAGGGGATGTCGGATTGCGTGGAGAAAGCGCTGCTGACATCGACGCCCAGCCGGAAGCCGCCATCGATCGCCTCCTCGCTGGGCAGCACGGGGTGGTGGAAGGGCGTGACTTCCTCGGACTTGGTGCCTTTCGGACGGCCATCGGGGTTGGTGGCTACCGGGCCGGAAAAGGCCAGAAAACTGGCGATGGCGTTGGCCGTTGCCACGCCTCCAGTGGCTCCCTGACCCTTGGCCACGAAAAAGTAGTAGCCGTCCAGTCGCCCGCTGCTGTCGAAGTTGGCCTCCAGATAGCCGCTGCCCAAGGTGGCTTGCCGCCCGGGCGGGAGAGTTCCCACGCTGGCCGTGGTGGGCAGGGGTGGCGAGCTTGCTGCCTGACCTCCGGGGGTGACGGGCGCGCTGCTGAAGCCGACGCCGGCGCTGGCTGGAATGCTTGCTCCGGTGGTGGTCGGCGATACTCCGTTAATCCCGCGCTCGGCTCCCGGAGTTCCTCCGCTGACACCCAACTGGGTTCCGACCGCGGCAGTGACTTTCAACTCGGAACTGGTCGAGCCGCCGTCAATCAGGGTCTTGATGGTGATGTCATTGCCCGCAGTGTCCTTGGCCTTCAGGTCGATGAAGGGACGCGTATCCCCTGCGGTAGGTGGTGCGGCCAGGGGCACGACGAACACGTCGGCCGCGGCACTTCCCGCTTGCAGCATGCCGGCGCCAAGCAGCAGCCATGTGCCAGCGGCTTTGCCCGACTTGCGTACGCGTAGCTCATGGCATCGGCCGCGACAGGAGAAAGCAACAACGCACGCCAGGCCGAGCAGTACAAGCACCAGGGTTCCCGGTTCGGGAACTGCGGCGGCGGCGACGCGAACCTGTGCCCATTCATCGCCAGTCGCTTGGTAATCCATGCCGCTGGAGTCGCCCGAGAAGAAAACCGTGGCATGGGTGACGGCGAAGTCGTCGAGATGAACGCCGGCAATCAGCATGGAATTGAACTCGCCCGGCCGGTACTCGTGGTCGAATCCAAGGAGCGGCTGAAAAACCGACAAGGGCAGACCACTGGCAGTCAGTTGGTCGATGGGGTACTCCGTCGAGCTGATCGTATAGCCCACGTTCTGGAAAGTCACCGTATATGGGCTGGTATTCTCCAGAGTGATCCGCAGGGCGTCGTTCAGCGGATCGTAAGCGAAATCGAAGTTGGACTTGGGGACCGGAACACGAAACGGAGCCGTGGGGAATGACCATGCCTTGGTCAGGACCGTAGGCTTCTTGCCCGTGCCGAAAATGCCGAAGTGCCGCTTCGTCGTCGGCGTCGTGGGAATCGTGTTGGAACCGGCGAAGCGAACGATGGTGTTGTTGAAGCCTGGCTGAAGGCTGGTGCTGCGGGTGGGGTCGGCGAAAGCGTTGGTGATCGAGGTCTGTCCGCCACCGGTAATCTGGGCGGCGACGTCGCCGGCAAGCAGAAACTCAAAATCGGTGGCCGCGCGAGCGTCGGTTTGGAAGTAGTCTTCGTTGATCATCCAGTCCGCTGCCATGGCCTGGGCGACCGACGATAGTCCGAGGAAAAAAACGGCCATACGGCCGAGCAAGGCTTGGAATCCGTGGAACATGTTGAGCTCCTTTACAAGTGTTGTTTCCTCCGAAGTGTTTTCTCCTTTTTGGCGGGAAAAGCTGGTGAATCGCTGATGCGACTTTCACATGCAGGGGTACAGTTACCCTTGGCACCCTTATTGAGCACAGAGCAAGTTTCATGCTCGGTGATGCAAGCGATTGATGAAAATGGCTATTTGTCTTTGCGGGCAGATCTGCTGCTGGATCGGGTGTAAAGAAATTCGACACCGGAGCAAGAGGCTCCTCCGATCCACCTACACTTCGCCGCGGGAAATTGCGGCCGGGATTCAGGCGGTTTCTTCGCAGGTCGAGCAATCCACCTGGAACAGCGCGCGGTCATCGAGGCGCACGGCCGTCAGGTGACGACCCCAGAAACAGCCGGAATCGAGTGCCAGCAGGTTGGGCTCGATCCGCAGCCCGAGCGCCGACCAATGGCCAATCACGAGCACCTCAGCGGCGCTGCGCCTGCCGGGAACCTCGAACCACGGCAGTTGGCCAGGCGGGGCGTCGGCCAGTTCGCCCTTGGTCTTGAATTCCATGACTCCTGCGGGCGAACAGAAGCGCATCCGGGTCATTGCGTTGACAATCACCCGCAAGCGCGGCCAGCCCTGCAGGTCTTCGTGCCACGCCGCCGGTTCGCTGCCCCACAGGTTGGCCAGGAAATCCTGGTGAGCGGGTCCGGTGAGCGCTGCCTCGACCTCTGCGGCCAGCGCACGCGCCTGGGCGACGGTCCATTGCGGCAAGAGTCCGGCATGGACCATGCAGAACTCGTCTTCGCGGTGGCACAGCGGTCGATGCCGCAGCCAGTCCAGCAGGTCTGCACAGTCGGGGGCATTGAGGATCTCGTCGAGCGTATCGCCCTTGCTGCGCCTGCCGGCGCCTGCGGCCACCATCAGCAGGTAGAGGTCGTGATTGCCGAGGACGGTCACTGCGGCGGGGCCGAGATCGCGCACGAAGCGCAAGGTGTCGAGTGAGCGCGGACCACGGTTGACCAGGTCGCCGACCAGCCACAGGCGGTCGCTGGCAGGGTCGAAACGGCACTTCGCCAGCAGATTGAGCAGCGATTCGAAGCAGCCCTGAATGTCTCCGATTGCGTAGGTTGCCATGCTCGGTGATCAGACGGTTGCGTGTTGCTGCCAGCGCCAGGCATCGGCGCACATCTGCTCGATGCCGCGGCGGGCTTGCCATCCGAGCAGGTCGGCGGCAAGCTGTGGGTCAGCGTAGCAGGTTGCCACGTCGCCCGGTCGTCGCGGCACCCGTGCGTAGGGCACTGGCCGACCGCTGGCGGCGGCGAAGGCGCGCACCATGTCGAGGACCGAGTAGCCGCAGCCGGTACCGAGATTGACGGTCAGCAGGCCACCCTGGTCAAGCAGGTAGTTGAGTGCCGCGAGATGCCCTTCGACGAGATCCATCACGTGAATGTAATCGCGTACTCCGGTGCCGTCAGGCGTCGGATAATCGCTGCCGAAAACACTCAATTGCGGGCGTTTGCCTGCGGCCACCTGGGCGACGTAGGGCAGGAGGTTATTGGGAACACCATTTGGTTCTTCGCCAATCAGGCCGCTTTCGTGCGCACCGACCGGATTGAAATAGCGCAGGCGAGCAATCCGCCATGTGGAGTCGGCGTGCGCCAGATCGGCGAGGATGTCCTCGATCATCAGCTTGCTGGCCCCGTAGGGATTGGTCGCCGAACGTGGGAAGTCTTCGCGGATCGGTACCGAAGCCGGGTCGCCGTAGACCGTGGCGGAAGAACTGAAAATCAGGGTTTTCACTGCCGCCTCGGCCATCGCCTTGCACAGCGCGATGGCGCCGCCGACGTTGCAGTCATAATACCGTAAAGGCTGCGCGACCGACTCGCCGACGGCCTTCAGACCGGCGAAGTGAATGACTGCATCGATCGGTGTCGTGGCAAAAATTGACCGCAAGGACGGGAGATCACGGACATCGCTCTGGAAAAAAAGCGGCCGTTCCCCGGTAATCTGTGCCACCCGATCGAGCACTTCGCGCCGGCTGTTCGAAAGATTGTCGATGACCGTCACTGAGTGACCGGCGGCAAGCAATGCGACGCAGGCATGCGAACCGATATAACCGGTTCCGCCGGTAACCAAAATATTCATCCGATCAAGTTCCAGGAGTCTGCTGCCATGGCCGGCATTGCGCATCGATAACCATTGCTCATGGCGGAGCGGACGCGCCATGCTCTATGTCATTCCTGATTAAACAAGGAATTTAAACGAGGAGTTCAAATCAGGAGTTCAAACCAGAAATTCGTCGCGGTGCCGCCCTTGTTCTGTTTCAAGGCGGGTCAGCCAGTTGGGCTGCTTGCCGCGACCCGACCAGGTTTCACCATTGGGACCACGGTATTTGATGGCGACAGGTCCCCGGATCTTGTCGGCAACCATTCCCATGGACCCTGGCATCTTGAAACCAAGGTCTGCTGCCGTCAGGCCGTACTCGGCAATCAATCGCCTCACCCGACCGATCACTTCCGACAACTCTGCCTGCCGAGCTTCTTCTATCTGTTTTTCCAGCATCGCACGTTGTGCGAGTAGTTCCTGATAACTTGCCATACACCACTCCTTAGGGAAAATCGTCTTATACGCTTTAAGCGGATAATTGCAACAGGCTGCCGGTTATTTGTCAAGTGCAATGACCGATTGCATGCACGCTCCATGTAAAGCCGTGGCGCCGATGCTGAAGATATTCAACTAATTTAGAAGAAAAACCCGATTTCATACCCCTTCTCTTGTCGGAGGTTATCGCCCCGAGACAAGAGACATAATGCTGAATAAGGTTGGATTTAACGGTCATGATTTTTCCAGGCTCCGATCATGGAAGTCTGACCGTTCCCTTTCCTCCGATTCATCATCCGTAATCGTTCACACCCCCTCAACAAAACCTTCCAGCGTGATGATTTGTATGGGATAGTTGCGGCACTTTCGGACGACCTGAGCGACGCGGGGCGATGCACCTGAGCAGACATGACCTTTTCCAGA
>NZ_JAZKUD010000148.1:0-5470 GCF_036625275.1 Accumulibacter sp. | reverse complement strand
CTTCGCCAAGCACTTTGCCACGGATCCGGCCGTCGGCGCCGACGAAGTAGGTCGTCGGCAGCGCGACGACGCCGTATTGTCGTGAAATCGCCGCCTTTTCGTCGAGCAGCGCGGGGTAGGTGACCCCAATCCTGCCGATGAACGCGTCCACTTCCTGTCGGCTCTGGCCGGCGTTGACCGCGATGACCGCCAGCCCCCGCTCCCTGTGCCGTTGCCAGACGCGCTCGATGGCCTGCATCTCGTTTTCGCAGTAGCGGCACCAGTCGGCCCAGAAGCGAATGACGACCGGTCTGCCGCGCAGGTCGTCAGGGAATCTGACCGGGGCACCGCCGAGGCTGCTGGCGGTGAACGCGGGCGCGATGTCGCCGCTGTTCAGCCTGTTGGCGTTGCCGTCATCGCAGGCCGTCAAGGCCAGGACGGCGAGGAAGCTCAGCAGGGCGATCGGTTGCCGGAGCATGCTAGCCATCGAGCAGAATCAGGCGCGAGTTGAGGATCATGAGCGAAGCGACGGCGGCGACGACAACGAACATCGCTGCGGCCACGGTCGCCAGTCGCTTGCCGACGGCCGGGATGATGCGCTTCAGGCTCGGAATGCGGGCGAAGGGCTGTATGGCACCGACGCCCAGCCCGGCAGCCGTGGCGACGAAAAGCGGCAGGTACAACCAGTAACCCTGGTAGCCGTATTCGGGCTTGAGGATGCAGAAAGGGCAATGGTGCTGCGGGTGTTCGTAAACGTAGAGCGAGATGAACGAGAGGATGCCGGCGATGGTCACGACGAAGGCCGCGCCGGAGAGCAGCGCGACCAGCCAGGGCGCGCGTTGCCGCAGGCGGTAGAGGAGTCCGGCGCCGGCGGCCAGCAGCAGTGTGAGGTAGAAAGCGATCATCGTCGGCAGCGGTGGCGCAGCGGCGACACTGGCGCTGAGGCTCGGCGCTTCTTCGGAAAACAGGCTGCCGCAGCAGGAGGTGATGACATCGGCCTTGAGCCCGAGAAAGTAGCGCAGCTGCAGCACCGCGCTGGCGATGACGCAGGGCAGCAGGATCAGCAGCAGCAAGTACTTGACGCGCACCAGCGGGTAGTCAGGCGCGAGGGTGTCGACGTGATTGATCACCAGCCAGCTCGAGGCCAGGAAAAAAATGAGGATCTGCGCGATCAGTGCCGGGAAGCCGAATGCATTGACCTTGAGCGCGCCAACCGCGCACATCGCGCCGACGAACATCGAAGACATCCGGTCGGCGTTGAAGACGAACAACAGCAACGCGACGAGCTGGCTGGCGAAGAGGAAGGAGAGCAGGGTCGACAGCAGGTAGGTTCGGCGTTCGAGCACGAGCTGGCGTTCGCTGCCGCTGCGGATGTCCCAGTGGCGGACGAGGTCGATGGCCAGCGGCGCGGCGGCGAGCAGCAGGCCGACGCAGACCAGCGAGGCGAGCAGCAAGGCGATGATCGCCGGCTGGAAGATCATCCATTCCCCCCGGGCGGCGGTGGCACGATGCAACCGTCGCGCAGGTCGATCACCTGATGGACGATCGCCGAATCGACGACCAGCGGGTCATGGCTGGTCAGGATCACCGTCTTGCCGATGCCGTGCAGCCTTTCCAGGATGGCCATGAATTCGAGCGCCAGCGCGCTGTCGAGATTGGCCGTCGGTTCGTCGGCGATGATGATCTGCGGATCGTTGATCAGCGCCCGCGCGATTGCCACCCGCTGCTGTTCGCCGCCCGAGAGGTGTTCGACGGCGGCCGCGCGCCGATGCGACAGGCGCAGATCGCCCAGCAGGCGCTCGGCACGCTCGTGCAGCACACGCCAGTGGCCGCCCAGCGGGTAGGCCGGCAGCATGACGTTTTCCTGGGCCGAGAGGCCCCTGATCAGATTGAATTGCTGGAAGATGAAGCCGAAGGTCTGGCGCCGGATGTCGGTCAGGAAACGCTCGGGGAGTCCCGAGATGTCGCGGTCGCCGAGGCGGACGCGGCCGCTGGTCGGCCGTGACAGGCAGCCGATGATCGACAGCAACGTCGTCTTGCCCGAGCCGCTCGGCCCGCGGAAGGCGGTGACGCGCTGCGCCGGCAGATGCAGGTCGATGCCCTTGAGGGCATGGAACTCGTTCTCCCGGCCGGCGTTGAAGGCCTTGTGGATGTCTTTCAGCTCGATCATCGTTCGCTCAGCCGCGCATGACGGCGTCGGGGTCGGTAATCGCCGCCCGCCAGATCGGCACCAGGGTTGCCGCAGCGTAGGGGAAGACGGTGAAGAAGAACAGCGTGGCGACCTGGAAGCCGTCGATCACCGGGCTCAGTTCGAAGCGCGGGTAGAGCACCGCCCAGCCCTTGAGGACCGGCGCGAAAAGCGACGAAGAGAAGCGGAAGACGTGCAGATAGGCAGCGAGGTAGCCGATCAGGAAAGCGGCCTGCGAGATCAGGGCCCCTTCCCAGAACTTCATCTTCAGGACATCGCCGGTTTCCCAGCCGATCGCCTTGAGAATGCCGATCTCGCGCTTCTCGTCGGCCGACAGGCCGGAGGCCTTCTCCCAGGCGAGGATGGCGAAGGCGAGGATGGCCAGCGAGGCAAGCGCCAGGACGATGCCCTCGCGCCAGTTGAAGACCGACTCGTAGGTACGCAGGATTTCCGCACGCAGGATCGGCCGTGCATCCGGGAACTGCTGCGCCAGCTTGCTGGCGATGTTGCGCACTTCGAGCGGATTGGCGACCGACAGGGCGATGTCGGTGAAATGGCCGGCGGCGATCTCGAAAAAGGCGCGGAAGTCCGCTTCGCTCAGCAGCACCAGGTCGGCGCTCACTAGCTCCGAGTCGCTGGGCAGGATGCCGGCGATCGTGAAGCTGAAGAGCTGTCCCGAATAGGAACGGAAGGAAATGAGGTTGCCGACGGCGAGGCCGCGTGCCCGGGCCATGCCCGCGCCGACGAACAGTGTGCCGGCAGCGATCTCCTGATGGTTTGGCACCATGAAGGTGTAGTTGGCCTTGACCACCGGGTCGTAATAATAGCCCCAGAGGCGGCCTTCCTTCTCCTGCACGCCGCGGATGCGGCCGATACGTTCGAGGTAGCCGGGCGGGATCAGGTCGTGGCGGCCGGCGACCATCCGCTGCAAGACGATTTCCGGTGCGCCGGCGAGAACCTGGGTCGCGGCCTGCCGCAGCGCGTGGGTGAACAGCATCACCGAGGCGAGCAGAAAGACGATCAGCGTATAGACCAGCAACAGACCGAGGTTTTTCGCCTTGCGCCGCGCCAGCGACGAGAGTGTGAAATCAATCAGGTACTTCTGTTTCTCGATCCAGGCGTTCATTGGCGGCAGTCAGGCTGGCGGGCGGCGGGACCAGCGAACCGGTCGGAAAGTGTTCGAGGCCCAGCGGATGATCCTGGAACGCCGAATGCAGGTCGGCCTGCGACAGGTGGCGCGTGTAGCGGGCTTCGGTGAACAGGCAAAGGTCGGTCAGCTGCAGTTGGACGACCAGTTCGCCCATGCGCACGCCGGCAGCGGCGCGTTGCTGGCGCAGCCAGGCGGCATCCGCAAAGCTGGCAGCGACCAGGCTGACGGCGCAGGCGAGGGCAATCAGGGCGCGATGGCTGCGGCGGGCAACGGGCATGGCTTCAGGCAAGAGGCGGCCGCAGACGCCGGCTTGCGCCGATCACCTGCGGCCAGAAAAACCGGCAACCATCGCGTCAATGCCGCCGGCGGCCAGGGGCGAGTGGCGGGCGACGCCTGCCGGCCGGTAGGGCATCAAACCCGATTCGCAGCCCGCATCAGGGCGCCGCGCAGGGCGATCGTCAGGCTGCTGCCAATGCCGACGCGCTGCGCCAGCGCCGGCAGAATGATCAGGGAGGCAAGCGCGAAACCGGCACCGAGCAGCAGTGAGGTCAGTTCGCCATCGTCTTCGCTGCAGTCTGGCTGGTTGTCTTGCATGGTGGGCCTCCCCTGGCGCGATCGGTTCTCAGGTCTTCGGATAGAATGGACGAATCTTAGTGTGCTTCCCGGTTTTGTTGAATGCGGCAAATTGTCGCAGCACCTTTCTCTGCGAGTCCTGCCCGATGATCTCTTCGCCTGTTCGTGTCGGCTTGCTGGCGCTGTTGCTCTTCTCTTCCACCGGCAATGCGCAGCTGGCGGCGGAAGCGGTGGCGCCGTCGCCGGAGCGCCGGAAGGAGCTCATTCACCTGGTTCGTCAGGATTGCGGTTCGTGCCACGGCATGACGCTGCAGGGGGGGCTCGGCCCCTCGTTGAAGCCGGAAGCCTTGCGCGAGAAGCCGGTCGACTCGCTGGTCGCCACGATTTACGGCGGTCGCCCGGGGACGCCGATGCCGCCCTGGCATCGCTTCCTGACCGAGGACGAGGCGCGCTGGGTCGTCGATCAGCTGCTGGCGGGGTTTCCCGAATGAACGGCGGCACGGGAGATACTAACCGAAAGGTTACCCGTTTTTCAGCAGTCAGTCATCGCCAGGACGGAGAGCCGGCCGGCTTGATGCCAACAAGGCGCACGCCAGCCGGTGCGGGCAACGGGTCTAGTAGACCGCCTCCCAGTCGCCGGCCGGATTGCGCACCACGACCATTCGCGGCGGGAATGCGCTATAGAGTGCCATGCCGGCACACATCCGGGCTTCCTCTCCCTTGATCTTCTGGAACTTTGCCGGGTCGGCTGGACGGAACAGATCACCGCTGGTGCTACGCAGCACCACCTCGGCATTGCCGGTCAGCGTCGCGTCCAGTTGACCGGCCGTCGGAGCGTCGATGCGCACCCCGGCCGCGTAAGCCTTGTCAAGGCACTTGCTCTTGCGGACGTCTTCGACCTTGATCTGCGGGCTGGTCTTGAGCGCCGCATAGACTCCCTCGAACGGCGGCCTGAAGCTGTCGGCGCGTGCTTTAACCAGCGCTTCCAGGGCCTGCCTGTCGGCGCTGCTGAGTGCTGTCACCGCCGGCGCGCGATGCCAGGGGTATTCAGTGGCAAACGGCGCGTCGAACTCGCGCGCCATGCTGAGTTTCCCGGCCGCTGCCTTTTCCTCGACGCCTTCGCCGCTCTGATTGGTCGACGTGATCTGCCCGGCACTTCGCTGCTCGGTCGCCTCGTCATTGACGACAGCCCAGCGCAACTGGGCGCGATAGCTGGCTTTGGCATCGCCGGGCTCGAAATCGAAGCGAATGGTGTTCCTGCCCCGGCGCAGCGCCGGTCCGATGGAAGCCACGGGAACCCACACCGAGGGTGCGATCTCGCGCGCCTCGAAGAGTACCGGCACCTTTTCCTGGCGCACTTCCTGCTCGGCAAGGAAGATGTTGTTCAGGTAGACCCGCGCCTTGCCCGCAACGGTCGTCACCTGTTCGTCCTGCTTCGCATTGCCTGTGAATGGCGTGAACTTGAACTCGACGTTGATCACCGCCGCCGACGTCAGTGACGTGTAGACGTACATCAGAACCGCTAGCGCTGCCTTTTTCATGACTGGTCCTTTCCCTGTCGTGCGACCGCATTGATTGCT
>NZ_JAZKUD010000147.1:0-5523 GCF_036625275.1 Accumulibacter sp. | reverse complement strand
GGCAACGGCGAGCATCTCGTTCTCCAGGAAGGATTGCATTACATTCTTACTTTACAGCGGGCATTCTCCTGAATCAAGCAAGCAGGAGGGCTTAGCGCGGTGTCCCGGCACGCGCCAGCAATCCGGCGAAGTCGTAATCGACAGTCACAGCGTTGAAATCGGGTTCGCGCTGAAACGGCTGGCGCAGGTAATGCACCTTGTGATTGGTCTCGTCGATGAACTCGACGATGGCGAGAATGAAGTCTTCTGGCTTGTTGAGCGAGAAGAGAATCTCGTTGCGCGTGACGGTGATCGTCGGCGCGCCGGCAACGCGGCCCTTCACTTCGATGAAGCGCAGCTTGCCGGTGCCAGGAACGCGGCTTTCAACGTCATAGCTCAGCTTCTCGAATTCGCGATCGGTGGGATCGAAGCCGAGCTGGCGCTCGATGTCCATGATGATGGCACGAGCGCGGGCGGCGCTGATCTGTGTATCGACGCGTAAAGTGGGCGTGATCGATGTTTGGCCGGTCATGGCCTTGATCAGGCCGATCGGCACCACCAGCATGCCGCCCAGTACCACTGGCGGCAGCGGCGAGATTTGCGCTTCCAGCTTCAGGTCGCCCAGACGCTTTTCGAGCCGTCCTTGAAGAAGGTCTGCGCGCTTGCGTGCCTCGCCGGAGTTGAGTCTGGCATTGGGCTTCCCTGCCTGCTCCTGCAGTTTGAGTTCTTCGGCGCGGTGGTCCCACCAGGTGATTTCCTTGGTGAGGCGATCCTTGACCGCGGCTTCAGTTCGGGTGATCAGTTCGAGCTTGCGCCCGCTGACCTCGGCCAGATGTTCCGGCACGACATGGGCGACAGCGTAGCCCTGTACCTGCTTCTCGAGTTCGTGCGTGATCCACTGACATTCGGGGCGGTCGAGGATCGATTCGATGGCGGGTTCGCCCGCAGCGATTGGCCGATAGTCGAGATAGGGGGCGTAGTGCACATGACGGGTGCTGGTGCTGGCGTCCACTTCGACGTAGAGCATGCGCTTCGACACGACCCGGCGCTCACCGGCGCGAGTGAGGCCGGCGTCCTGGATGGCATGTTCGAGGTAGAACAGCACACGCGGCTGCATTCCGGGATCACGTTCATCAACCAGCACGCTGCCGCGTTTCAGCAGATCGCGATGACGCTCCAGCGTCAGGTCGATGACGGCGTCGAGCAACGGGTGGCCGGGGCAGACAAATGCCGCCAGCGGTTGGCCCGGAGGTGCGACGAGCAATTTCTCGAAGGCGATTCGCTCATAGCGCGGCAAGACGGGTTCGCCGATGCCGATCAGGCGGTCACGATTGCGCACCGGCGCGGGTACATGGGTGATTTCGTAGCGCCGGGGCTCGCGCTGCCTGGCGGTGCCGCCGAGTTGCTTGAAGGCTTCGTGGAAGAACGACTCGATGTAGTGCGGTTGCAGCCGGCGGGCGTCGGCGCGCTCCATGTCTTCGCGGATGCGCTGCACCCGGCTGGCGTCCATGGCGTCGTGGGCGAGCGCCCGTTCTTCGAGCAGGCTCTGCAGGTGTTCCCGATCCGTCGCGACATCGAGCACCGTGGTGAGGAAGGCCTTGACCTCAGGCTTCTCGCCGTGGCGGATGGCCTCGATCAGCAGGTCGCGCAGCGACATGAGCTTGCCGTCGGACTCGAAGGCAAGTTTGCCGAGCACGTCGAACACTTGCCCGCCAAGGGCCTGGCGCGCCAGTTCGAGCTTTTCCAGCAGCCGGCGGTAGACGTCGCCCTCGCGCGTATCGTCCGCCACCAGATTCCACAGGTGGCAAACCTCGGTCTGGCCGATCCGGTGGATACGGCCGAAGCGTTGTTCGATCCGGTTGGGGTTCCAGGGCAGGTCGTAGTTCACCATCAGGTGCGCGCGCTGCAGGTTGATGCCCTCGCCGGCTGCGTCGGTGGCCAGCAGTACCTGTACTTCGGGGTCGTGCTTGAATGATTCCTGCACCTTGAGGCGCTCCTCACGGCCGATGCCACCGTGGATGATGACGACCGCCTCCTGGCGGCCAAGCAGCGTGCTGATGCGTTGTTCGAGATAGTTGAGCGTGTCGCGATGCTCGGTGAAGATCACCAGCTTCTGGTGCGGCGAAGGCGTGGGTGGCGGGATCGCGCCAGCACCATAGGGAGCTGGCGGTTCGGCGACGCGGTGGCCGATGCCGGCCGGCGTGAAGATCTCGGAAAGCAGGCTGGCCAGTTGGCACCACTTGGTATCGGTGCCGCTGCGGCGGACAGCCAGAGCCTGGCCTTCGAGCCCTTTCAGGGTCTCGATCTCGATGCGCAGTTCGGCGATCGAGCGCGCGGCGGTGGCCTGGTCGAGAATTTCTTCCTCGGCGGCGGCAACTTCGTTGTCGGGCGCTTCGTCCAGGTCATCGATGTCTTCGCCGTCGAGGGCAGGCAGTGACCCAGGGAGGATGGTCGCGGCCTGGCCGCCACGTTGCAGCACCTCAAGTTCCCAAAGTCGGCTTTCCAGCCGTTCGCGCCGGCGGCGCAGCGATTGGTAGATGGCCTCGGGTGAGGAAGCCAGGCGTCGCTGCAGGATGGTCAGGGCAAAACCGACGGTGCCGGCGCGCTTGTCGTTTTCCAGCGCTTCGGCGCGGTTGAATTCGTTGCGCACGTAGTCGGTGACCGCCCGGTAAAGCGCGGCTTCGGCATCCGAGAGTTGGTAGGGCACGGTGTAGGCGATTCGCTCGGGGAAGAGTGGCGTGCCGTCGAACTTGCGCAGGTTTTCCTTGACCATCCGGCGCATCAGGTCGGAAACGTCGGCGGTGTGCACGCCATCGCGGTAGCGTCCCTCGAAACGGTCGCCGTCGAGCAGCGCCATGAACAACTGGAAATCGGCTTCCTTACCGTTGTGTGGCGTGGCCGACATCAGCAGGAAGTGGCGGGTGAGCGTCGAGAGCAGTTGGCCAAGGCGATAGCGCTTGGTGTACTTGGTCTCGCTGCCGAACACGGTCGCCGACATCTTGTGCGCTTCGTCGCAGACCACCAGATCCCAACGGTAATCCGGCACCTGCAGCTTCTGCTGCACGTCCTCATTGCGTGAGAGCTTGTCGAGTCGGGCAATGCACAGGTTGGTTTCGAGGAACCAGTTGCCGGTGCGAGCGGCTTCGAGCTTGTCGTTGGTGAGAATCTCGAAGGGCAGGTGGAAGCGACGGTAGAGTTCGTCTTGCCACTGTTCGGCCAGGCTGCCGGGGCAGACGATCAGGCAGCGCTGTAAATCGCCACGGGCGATGAGTTCCTTGATGAGCAGGCCGGCCATGATGGTCTTGCCGGCGCCGGGGTCGTCGGCCAGCAGGAAGCGCAGCGGCTGGCGCGGCAGCATGGCTTCATAGACGGCGGTGATCTGGTGCGGCAGCGGATCGACCACCGAGGTATGCACGGCGAGCACGGGGTCAAACAGGTGCGCCAAGCGGATGCGCTGTGCTTCGGAGACCAGACGGAAAAGCGCGCCATCGCCGTCGAAGCTCCACGGGCGGCCCTGCTCGACGACTTCCAGCCGGGGTTCGTCGTGCCGGTACAACAGTTCGTTGGCGACCTTGCCGTCGGCGGTCTTGTAGGTGAGTTCGAGCGCCTCAGAGCCGAACCATTGCACGTTGACGACAGTGACCAACGCGTCGGGCAGGATGCCACGCAGTGCAGCGTTAGGCTGGAGTTGTTCGAGCTTCATCATCCCTGTGCACCGTCTTTCTTTTTGGTATCCGTGCCGCTCCACCATTGTCCAACAAACGCCATCGGGACGTAAGGGATTTATGCAATCCCCATGAGATGGCGTTGAAGCGTTTTGGGGGAGGATATGATGGAACGCGTTGGTAGGAGTCTGCCTGCGCATGGGCGCACCAAGTGAGCCCCGGATTCTGGCAAGTACTCTCCTGATTAGCAATGAGCGTCAGCTGAGCGCATCTGGTGAGCCCAGCGGGGCTTAGCCTGGACTCCGTCACCACACGGAGAGCAGCGCCATGGCCATGAATCGAATCCAGTTTCAACCGGGTTTGTCGATGCCGGAGTTCACCCAGCGCTTCGGAAGCGAGTCGCCGTGCGCAGCAGCCTTGGAGGCGGCACGTTGGCCGAACGGGTTTTCCTGTCCGCGCTGTGGTGAGCGGGCTCACTGTGTTCTGCGCGGGGGGTCGTGCAAGGTGTTTCAGTGCAACGCCTGTCGGCATCAAACCTCGCTGATCGCCGGGACGGTGTTTCAGGGTACCAAGCTGCCGCTGACCGTGTGGTTCCTGGCGATCTACCTCATCAGCCAGGCCAAGACGGGTCTGTCGGCGCTGGCTCTGAAGCGGTATCTGGGAGTGAGTTATCCCACCGCCTGGCTTATCCACCACAAGCTGATGCGGGCGATGGAACAGCGGGAAGAACGCTATGTGCTCGATGGCCAGGTGCAGGTCGATGACGCTTACCTAGGCGGCGAACGAACGGGCGGCAAGGCAGGGCGGGGTTCGGAGAACAAGGTTCCGTTCGTGGCAGCGGTTTCGTTCAGCGATGAGGGCCACCCCCTGCGTGCCAAACTCACGCTGGTTCCCGGTTTTACCCTGAAGGCAATTGCCGAGTGGGCGAAGAGCAACCTCGCACCGGGATCGACGGTGCTGTCGGATGGTCTGGCTTGCTTCAACGCCGTCACCGACGCCGGCTGCGTTCATCAGCCGACCGTCGTCGCCGGGCGAAAGCCCAAGGACCTGCCAGAGTTCAAGTGGGTCAACACGGTCTTGGGCAATCTCAAGACCAGCCTTTCGGGGTGCTACCACGCGCTTGCCTTTCGAAAGTATGGCGCTCAGTACCTCGCGGCTTTCACCTACCGATTCAACCGCCGATTCGATCTCAGGACCTTGAACGAACGGCTCCTGGTCGCCGCGGTAGCCTGCGCGCCGCGGCCCCAGCGCTCGATTCGGGCAGCTGACGCTCATTGCTAATCAGGAGTACTCTTATCTTTGCCCAGCACCGAGAGTCAGCCGCGATGGGATGGCTCAAGTGACACGGAAATTCAAAGCCGGGTATAAAACCGGGTACGAATCGGATATGCAATTAGCCAAAGCCATACACTGCAAGGCGTTCCAACGGATATTGCGGTTCAACGTCTGAGCCCCGATGGCTTGAACAGATACCGACCAAACGCGTCGTCCGGAAACATCGAGGTCAGGTCACCCTTGAAGACCACCCGATCCAGTCCTTGGACAAGGTCAAGGATGGCGTCTTTGTGCCTTTGTGCTGTTCGACGAAAATGTCCATCGTGGTAACATCCGCACATCTTCACTGGCCACCTGGCGCGGCTTCACCTGGCGCACCTTCAAGCGGCACCCGTTCTTCCGGCTCATCAGGGAAGACAGGGAAATGGCCTGGTACACAAATCCTGCACGCGCCGATCAGTGCCAGGGTCTGAGCGACTGAGAGGCTGTGAAAATATTCCTCGAAATCTGCCCGTCGGCTTGGCGGGTCCTGTATAATGACGGGGTCATTCACTTTGTCGCCCGTGCTCATGACCCCGCCCCCACCTTTGTTCCCAGACGAACC
>NZ_JAZKUD010000146.1:0-5559 GCF_036625275.1 Accumulibacter sp. | reverse complement strand
CGGACTTTGCGAGAAAAACACGGCGAAGGCCGACAGGGCCGCGTCCTCCCTCTCATAGCGCCGGGCGTTGCTCTGCTTACGCCCATCCGGCAAAGCCCGGAAGGCATCCCGAACCTTCTCGATCAAGGCGACGGCGGGGCTCGGCAGGGGGATGGGGGCAACGGTCGAAATGGGCTGGGCACCTGAAAATCATCAATACTTCGATCAAGTTCGAGGTTAACACTATAACATACTGTTTCCCAGCATTATTTTTAGAACAGGCGGAGTTTCCCTCAATCTTCATTGCCCAAGTCTGCCAATCCTTGTACGCCAACCTACGCCAACAGCCGCCTTGCGTGGGTTTGAAATGAGAACTGCTGCTATCGCCCTACACCCGTTGACAGATCTCAGGCCCCTCCCTATAATTATCGGTTTCCTAGGGTTGGTAGCTCAGTCGGTAGAGCACTGGACTTTTAATCCATTGGTCGTGGGTTCGAATCCCACCCAACCCACCAAGCGAGAACCCTTTCTGCGTTCAACTCAATGATGACGCGGGGCGTTAGCTCAGTTGGTAGAGCAGCGGACTCTTAATCCGTAGGTCCAGAGTTCGAGTCTCTGACGCCCCACCAAAGAATCAAGCACTTAGCACGGTAAAGCGGTTATGCCTTTCGTATTGTCGCCTCTGTGTAGCCACCATGTAGCCAAATTCGGGCAATCCAGTTCAACGTCGCCCAAGAAAAACCCGGCTCACGGCCGGGCTTGGAAAACTCAGATTTTCTACGGAGTTTTGGCGCTTTACGATCGTGCGGCTTTGACGGCCTCGTAGCGATTGACAATGGCGTCGACGTCGATCTGACTGGCGGTGATGACCAGCGCTTTCTCGATGGCGGCGAGGAATCCGGCGACATGGCCGTGCCCCTTCGTGCCGCGCCGGATCTTCGCCATGTCCTCTATGATTCTTGGCAGGATGCCTGCGCCGGTCATGGTCGGGTTGGCCTCAAGGAACCGGGCAAACTCGATGGCGTACTGCCGACCCCGACGGCAAGACTTCTTGTAGCTCTTGCTCCTCGGGACTGACCAGAATGACCGATCTTTCCTGGTGGTCTTGACGAAGGAAAGGCTGGTGACCGGGGATTGGTTGCTGATTTTGGGCATGGGTGACTCCAAGGATGGATGAGGGCAGACCGTGCGGGTTGGCGTACCGGGAATAGGAACCGGCGAGCACGAAGGCTCCCCACACGGCCACCCAAAACTTGGGAACCATGTCAACGGACATGAAAAAAGCCGCGATGCTGGCGGCTTGTCCGCCTATTCTCCGAGACGCCAATCTCGCATCGCTGATGTGCAGCGACATCGCCAGTATCGGCCAGTCACCAGCAGCGCGTCAAGTGGCGAAGTGCGATTTTTTCACTTTGTGACCGCAATAGGACCGATGTCTTTTGCCCCTGTAGCCTTCGGCATCTCGGCCAGCATCTGCCCGTCTTGGTGATACCGGATTTCCGGTATCGCTTCCGCAATACCAGATAATCCTGTAATGCTGGCGGCCGATAGCGGAATCCCCCCATCGCCACCAGTCTCCGCAATATACGGTTTGCCGGTGACGTGCGGGAAATCCATCATCCGCGGCTCAACCCGGCGACGGTCTGCTTGAACTGCCCGGTGAGAGGAAGGGCTACCTTGTCTGATCTGCCGTCCGGGTAGTTGACGTTGATTTCTGCCGCGCCAGTGATCCTTGCTACCCGATCACCCCTGGAAGCAGGGCGCGCCTCACCTGGAATCAGCTTGTCACGGTAATCGGAAATCTTGCCAACGTATTCGGACGTTTCCTTGTTCCCCCACGCGGATTCTTTCCACCCGCCGTTATAGGCTTTCTGCGCCTTTTCGACGGTGCCGAACTTCCGCAGGTTCTCCAGCATCATCAGGCGATGCGCTTCAAGCTGATCGGCTCGGGAAACGATCTTGCGCCCCATTCGAGTTTCCATGACGCCCTTCTCCCTCGGCATGATCTGCCCGAGACCCCACGCTTTCCGCGGCGACACCGCATTGGAGTTGCCTCCACTTTCCACCATGATCTGCGCTTCGGATGTGCCCTTGGGGGCGCCCAGCAAGCGGTCGGTCTCCGCGAGGTAAGCCTTTTCGCTCTCCGATAGCGTGCCCGCAGCAGCAGGCTTGCGCGACGCCGTGACGGCCAATGCCTTTGATGTCTTGTCGGCATCGGGTACGGATGACTGAACGACCGAAACCGCCTCTCTCTCCGACGGCTTGGGTGCCGATTCGGTCGCCTCCTTGGCGATGGCCTGCTTGACCGCGTCCGGTTGGAGCGCGTTACGTTGGTCTCGCTCGTTCCTGAGCGCCAGCGCGGCCTTCTGGCGGGCTTCATGCGTCGCCAGCGCGGGGTCGCCGGATTCGTTCGCCCCGATAGCCTGCCGGCGTTGATCGTACTCGGCCTGGGACATGGGACCCTGCTTGGCGAATTTGATCGCTTCGTCGGTGATGGCCTGCTTCCGTTCCTTGGCGCCTTCCCCGCTTCCCTCCTTGTCCAGACGCTCCTGGTAAGCCCGGTTGGCCTGGTACTGCTTCATCTCGGGAGTCAGGCCGCCGACCTTGTCGAGCAGACCAAACACCCCCTCCTGGATGGCGTTCGTCGCCGGGAGGATTTTGGAGGCGTAGTCCTTGAACTTGTTGTCGAGATCGATCTGCGCCTGCCTTGCGGTCTTGCCGTCGTCCTCGGTTTCGCGGATCGCGTGAATCTGTGTCAAGATCGTCTTCAGCGCGTCGTCGCCCTGGGCAGCGTCCAGCGCCTGCTTTTCCTGATCGGTCAGCGCGTTCTTGCCGGTGAGCTTCCGGGCCTGTTCGCGCATGGCGGCAAGCTCGGCGGACTTCGCGTTGTCGATCATGGCCAGCGTGCTGATTTGAGACACGTTGGCCTTGGCCGGATCTTTGCCGGCCTGCTTGAGGGCCGCGTTGACCCGATCCATCAGGCCCGTGACGCCCCCTTGCTGTGCGTTCGCCGCCAGCAGGGCATTGGCCTGCACGTTCGAGATGCCGTACTTGCCGGAGATCGACGGCGCCAGGAACTCGTCGCCGATCGTCCCGCGCATCCGTTCGAGTTCGCGGTCCAGGAAGGTCTTGTTACCGCCCGCCTGGGCCATGGCGAGATAGCGCGCCCGCGTCTTGTCCGACCTCGCCAGCGCGTACTGCGCGGAATTGACGCCGAACGTGCTCTCAGGGCTGGCGAAGGGGCCAGCGTCGCTGATTGCCGGCATGTCGAGCGCCGTGGCGCCGAATTCCTGCGCCCATCCCAGACGGAAAGCGGCGCCGGCTTCGCCGCCACCGGTGGCCCACGATCCGGCAATCTGTTGCAGCAGACCCGCCGACCCCTTGGCGTCCAGTCCGGGGAGCTTGAGCCCCCCCAGCGCCCCCATCAGATCGGAGAACCCCGCCACGTTCGCAGGGGAGAGCGACTGTCGCGTCGAGGTCTCGGTGAAATGCGCAATGGCCGACAGAACGTCGTCGGCTTTCGCGAAGGCATCGGTCTTGCCGACCGCGTCACCGATCAGGTACGCCAGCCGGCGGTTGCTCTGTTCGCTGCCATCGGTCGCCCGGAAGTGGCGCAGCGTTCCCAGAAACTCGACCCCGGCTTCCGGCGACAGACCGAACCCACGCGACATCGCCGTGCCCTGCCCGACCGCCATGCCGATGCTATTCTGCGCGGCGCGTCCGGACACTTGCGACGATTGCGCGTAAGTGCGCGCCAGCTTGGCGCTTTCCGAGCTGGTGATGCCCAGACCGACCGAGAACCGGCGAACGGATTCGCGCAGTTCCTCGAAGCCCACCGCGGAGCTTCCGACCGATTGCCGGAGATCGTGGTACTGAACCGCCTCATCCTTCGCATCCCCGAACTTCTGCCCAACCTTCTGGACGCCCTTGATTCCGAGGTACGCCAGCGCGGCAATCCCGGCGCCCTTGCCGAGCATGCCCAGTCCGCCCGCAGACGCGGCTCCGCCCTCGGTGTCGCCGGCTTGCTGAAAGCTGTGGTGCAGGATGTTGCCGGCGACCCCGCCCCCTACCCCAGCCGCCCGCAGGACGCCCATCCCGGCCTGCCTGAGCATCCCGGAAACGCCCGGCCGTGTCGTCTCGACGATCCCGAGCTGCTGCATGACTTCTCGGTAGTGCTGGTTCGCCTGCCGCTGGCTCGGGAAGGTTCCCCGGAAGCCCTCGATCCAATGTTCCATGTCGCCGCCGTAGCGCTTGAGACGCCCGCTGAAACGGGACATTTCGCCGAAGTCGCGGGCGATTTGCGCGATCTGGGCATCCGTGAAGGTCTTGCCCAAGCGCTGGGTCAGCGCGCGCCGTGCTGCGGCCTCTCTGGCGGCGATGTCAGCGGCGACGGCCTGTTGCCCAGCGGCAGATGTGGCCGCATTGGGATTGGCCGATGCGGGCGCGGCCTGGGGGGGGTTGGCCGGAGTTCCCGACCCGGTTGGCGGGCTGCCGCCGACCCCGCCACGGGTCGCGTTGACGTTGACGTTGACGTTGGCTTGAATGTCAATGCTGGGCATCGTGGATCACCTCCCTTCAGAAATTTTCGTCTGCTGCGCTGCAACCCGCTGTGCAACAGGTTCGACCCGCCGGAAGCCACACCAAAAGCATGATGCACCGCAACCTAGCAATATTCGCGCCACAAACGGCAGTAAATGCCTCAAGCCATTGTACCGTATGCTATGGACCGTTCTGTGCTTGTGGTTCCAAATGGCATTGTGCAGAGCAGCATTTAGTTGCAGCCTCGGCAGATTTAGTTGCAGCCTCGGCAGGCTGAAGCTGCGCCAGCACGTCGATGTACAGGCTCAGCAACCCGGCAGCAGCCGATACGTCGCCCTTCAACGCGGCAGACGCCACGATTTCAAGCAACTGGTCGCTGAGAGGTTCGATCGACCGGCGAACCCGCATCAACACGGTACGCCTCGATACCGGCCGGCCAGCGCGCCGTTCGTCAAGCATGCGACCCCCCGACTACTCGAACCAGGTCGGCGGTCGGCATCCAGCTTTGCCTTGGGCGAACGTGGCCCAAGGCCCGGCCAGCGGCAACCGTCGCCTCAACGGCCTTCAGCAAGGCCACCTCATGCGCCCGGACTCGCGCCAGCAGGGCAGCGTGCCGGGCCTCTGTTTGGCACCGTTGCCACTCGGTTTCGACGGTCACCAGGTCGCGCTGCGCGGCCTCGACGCCGGGCAGGCTGCCATCGACTTCGGTTACTGCTGTCTGGCGCAAACGCTCCAGGGCTTCCCGATCCAAACCCAAGGCAGCCAGTTCCGCCGTTTCCGCCGGGTCGCGCTTGCCAGCAAGACGGCCATCGATGATGGCTGCCCGCCGGTTCTCGGTTTCGAGGATTCGAGAATCGATCTGACTCAGTCTCTCCGCGGCAACGGCTTGAGCCTTCAGCGCCTTGTCCAACGAGTGTAAGCGTGCAGCCGATCCACCTGTAAAACCGCCGAGAGGTGGAGCAACCTCCAGGTTTTCGACAGGAGGACGAGATGGACAAGGCAGGAGAACTGGAAGCGCACTGGCGAGGGCATGTTGACGCC
>NZ_JAZKUD010000145.1:0-5587 GCF_036625275.1 Accumulibacter sp. | reverse complement strand
TACATTGACAACGATTCTCATTTACAAAAAAACGGGCAGCGGCTATCATGCGGTCGACGACATCAAACCGCATCGACACGCCTGGAGCCGTAGCCATGAACCTTCGCCTTTCCCGTACACTGATCAGCCTGTTGCTTGCCGCCGCACCCCTCGTGAATGTACAGGCCCAGGAAAAGGTGCTGAACCTTTACTCGGCCCGTCATTACCAGACTGATGAAGCCCTGTACAACGGCTTTACACAGCAGACCGGAATCACCATCAAGCGCATCGAGGGCAAGGAAGACGAGTTGCTCGAACGGATTCGCAACGAGGGTGCCAACAGTCCGGCGGATGTCCTGTTGACGGTCGATGCCGCGCGTCTGGCGGCAGCACACGAGATGGGGCTGTTTGCACCGCTGCGCTCGCCGCTGCTCGAAGCCCGCATTCCCGCGCATCTGCGTACCGATGACTGGTTCTCGTTTTCCCTCCGCGCGCGCGTCATCATCTACGCCAAAGGTGCCGTCAAGCCCGAGGAGTTGCAGAATTACAGCGATCTTGCCGACCCGCGACTGAAGGGCAAGGTCTGCTCGCGCTCGGGTTCCCATCCCTACAACCTGTCGTTGATGGCTTCGATCATCGCTCATCAGGGTGAAGCGAAAGCCGAGGAGTGGGCAAGGGGGGTCGTTGCCAACTTTGCTCGCTCGCCCAAAGGTGGCGATACCGATCAGATCCGGGCAGTGGCTGCCGGTGAATGTGCCGTGGCCCTCTCCAACACCTATTATCTGGCCCGCCTGATGCGTTCGGACAAGCCGGAGGACCGTCGGACGATGGACAGGATCGTTGTCGTCTGGCCTGACCAGAAGGGTAGCGGTGCCCATGTCAATGTTTCCGGCGGCGGCATCCTGAAGAATGCGCCGCATCGGGAGGCCGCGGTCAAGTTCCTGGAGTATCTGGCCAGTGACCAGGCGCAACGCTATTTTGCCGACGGCAACAACGAATGGCCAGTGGTCGCTGGCGTCAAGGTGAGCAATCCGGCACTGGAAGCCCTCGGGAAGTTCAGGGCCGATACCTTGCCGGTCGGCTCGCTGGCGATGTATCGTGCCAAGGCGCAAATGATCTTCGACCGATCCGGCTATCGCTGATCGCCGGATCGGTTGGCCGACCCTCAGAACCTCCGGCCGTTGCTCGCCTCAGCGGCGCGCGCGCGAAATCTGGCGCGACAACGCGATCAGTGGCAGCAGGCCGACCGCAACAATCGCCAGCGAAACGCTGGCGGCCTCGGAGAGACGCTCGTCGGAAGCGAGTATGTAGGCCTGTGTTGCCAGCGTATCGAAATCGAAAGGGCGCATCACCAAAGTTGCCGGCAGCTCCTTCATCACATCGACGAACACCAGCAGACCGGCTGTGAATAAGCTGCCACGCAGGATCGGCAGATGCACCCGCCGCAGCGTCGCCGCCTGGCCGAGTCCCAGACTGCGCGACGCGTCGTCCATGCTGGCGGTGATTTTTGCCAGGCTGGTGCCTATCGACTGCAGGGCGACCGCCAGGAAGCGTACCAGATAAGCATAGACCAGTGCGGCGATGCCACCGGTGATCAGCAGTCCCGGGTTGTCGCCAAACCAGTTCTGCCATTGCCAGGCCAGCCAGTGGTCAAGACGTGTCACCGGAATCAGTACGCCCACGGCGATCACTGAGCCAGGTACCGCGTAGCCCAGACTGACCAGGCGATTGAGTGCCGGTGCCAGCAGCCCGTTTGACAGGCGTGCGCCATAGGCGAGCAGCACTGCCAGGGTAACGGCGATAGTTGCCGTCAAGCCCGCGAGCAGGAAACTGTTGCGTGCCAGCGCGACGAAATGGGCGCCGAACCGTGTATCGACCTCGGGCAATACCAGCCGCAGCAGCAGCCAGGCTGGCAGCAGGAAGCCGATGCTCAGGGGCACGCTGCAGGCCACCATGGCCAGCCAGCCGCGCCAGCCCGGCAAACGCTGACCGGCGACCGGGCGTCGGCGTCCGCTGGTGTCGTGAAAACGCGAACGACCACGTGAGGCGTGTTCGAGCAGCAGCAGCACGATCACGAAAGCGAGCAGCGCTGCCGCCAACTGGGCTGCCGCAATGCGATCGCCGAGCGAGAACCAGGCACGATAGATACCGGTAGTGAAGGTCTGAACGCCGAAGTAGGAAACCGTGCCGTAGTCGGCGAGGGTTTCCATCAGCGCCAGGGTTGTTCCCGCAGCAACGGCTGGTCTGGCCAGCGGCAAGGACAGCCGGAAAAAGCTGCGCCAAGGCCCCAAACCGAGGCTGCGCGAAGCCTCGAGCATACCGCCGGCGCGCTCGGCGAAAGCCGTTCGCGTGAGCAGATAGACATACGGGTAGAGAACAAAGACAAACATGGTGACCGCGCCAGCAAGGCTGCGCACCTCGGGAAACCAGTAGTCCGACTTGCTCCACCCGAAGATCTCGCGCAGGAAGCTCTGCAGCGGGCCGACAAACTGCAGGAAGTCGGTATACACATAAGCCAGCACATAAGCCGGCATGGCCATCGGCAGCACCAGAGCCCACTCGAAGACACGCCGCCCAGGAAAGTCATGCATGACGATCAGCCAGGCTGTGGCCACTCCGACGACGACGACCCCGAAGGCGACAGCAAGGCACAGCACCAGGGTATTGGCCATATAGTCCGGTAGTACCGTCGCTGCCAGATGTGACCAGATGGCATTGGTGCCACCGCTCAGGATGTTGGTTAGAACGCTCGCCACCGGTAGTCCGACCAGGGCCGCGACGACAGCGGAGACGACAAGCAGGGGATTGAGGTGCGGCTGGATCATGGTTCTTCACGTAAATGAGAATTATAATGGACAGGTCGTCTTCTCCTGGCTGTAAACCACCGAAAATCGATCCCCCTGACGGTCCTGGCCAGATTCTGTGAACTCCCGATCATGAAAGTCATGACCGTTTCCTCCACCCGATCCCGCTTGCGGACGAAGGGAGATTCGTGAGTCGCTGACGTGACTTTCGCATGAACCGACGCTTGCTGATGAGCAAACCCTGATGGCACATCTCGAACTGACCGGCATCGTGCAGCGTTACGGATCGCATACCGTCGTCAATGGCGTGAACTTTTGCGTCGAAACCGGCCACATTGCCTGCCTGCTGGGACCGTCGGGTTGCGGCAAGACCACGCTGCTGCGCTGTATCGCCGGCTTTGAGAACATTGCCGCAGGCGAGATTCGCGTGCGGGGCCGCCGCGTCAGCAGCCCCGAATACAAACTGCCGCCGGAGCAACGGCAAATCGGCATGGTTTTTCAGGACTACGCGCTCTTCCCGCACCTGACGGTTGCAGCCAACGTCGGTTTTGGCCTGGCCGGTCTCGACGGCGGCCAGCGCCGACGCCGGGTCGCCGAATTGCTGGCCATCGTCGGCCTGAATGGCCAGGGCAACCATTATCCGCATGAACTCTCGGGCGGCCAGCAACAGCGTGTCGCACTGGCGCGCGCACTGGCTCCACGCCCGCAACTGATCCTGCTCGACGAACCCTTCTCGAATCTGGACGTCGACCTGCGCGAGCGCCTGTCGCTGGAAGTGCGTGAAATCCTCAAGAGCCAGAACATTACGGCGGTGCTGGTCACCCATGACCAGCATGAAGCCTTCGCCATGGCCGACGAGATCGGCGTCATGGCCGAGGGAACCCTCCAGCAATGGGATACGCCCTATCGCTTGTACCACCAGCCAGCGAACCGTTTTGTCGCAGACTTCGTCGGCCAGGGCGTTTTCCTGAACGGCAGAGTGATCGACGAGTGCAGGGTCGAAGTCGAACTGGGCGTCCTCCAGTCGTCAATGCCACTCGAATGCAGTCAGGGATGCCAGGCCTGTGGTCAGGGTTGTGGTGTGGAAGTGCTGCTGCGTCCCGACGACATCATCCACGACGACCTGGGTGAACTACAGGCGGAAGTTCGGTACAAGGCTTTTCGGGGGGCCGAAATTCTCTACACCTTGCGCCTGGCCAGCGGAGTCGAAGTGCTTTCGCTGGTTCCATCGCACCACAACCACGCGATTGGCGAGAAAATCGGCATTCGCCTCGACGTCGACCATGTCGTCGCGTTCAAGACCGCAACCCGTACCTTCCAGGCGAAGGTACCGTCCATCCCGTCCCCTCGATGATTCCCTGGATCGATCGCACACACCCTTTTCCACCGTTGGAACGGGCGCTGGCTGAGCCTAACGGACTGCTCTGTGCCGGTGCCGACCTGTCTGCACAGCGCTTGCTCGACGCTTACCAGCGGGGTATTTTCCCCTGGTACTCGCAAGGTGAGCCCATCCTGTGGTGGAGTCCAGACCCGCGCATGGTGCTTTTTCCGGGTGAATTCCGGATCTCGCGTTCACTGCGCCGCAGCTTGCGCTCAGGTCGCTTCGAGGTGAAGCTGGATAGCGATTTTCCGGCCGTGATCCGCGCCTGCGCCGAAGTGCCACGTGCCGGTCAGAACGGCACCTGGATCACTCCTGAAATGCAGCATGCTTACTGGCAACTGTTCCAGCTCGGGGTCGCTCATTCGGTGGAGACCTGGATGGCAGGAAAGCTCGTGGGTGGTCTGTACGGCCTGGCGATTGGCCGCATGTTCTATGGAGAGTCCATGTTCGCGCACGTCTCCGACGCCTCCAAGGTGGCTGCTGCGCATCTCGCCCGTTTCCTTGAAGAAGAGGGATTCGGCATGGTGGATTGCCAGATGAATACGGCGCATCTTGCCTCTCTCGGGGCGTACGAGATACCGCGTGCCGTTTTCATGACCCGCCTGCGGGCGCTGGTGGCGCAGGCGTGGCAACCTGGCCGATGGCCGGCCGATGGCGCCAGCCAAGCCTGGACTTGAGATCGTGTCTCGAATCAACGATTCGGAGTTGCCCTTTTCGCTGTTACAGTTCTATGCCACGGCGCCCTATCCTTGCAGTTACCTGCCAGGCGAACGGGCGCGTTCGCAGGTCGCGACACCGGGCCATCTGATCAACACTGAGGTCTATGGCGAACTCGTCCGCAGCGGTTTTCGGCGCAGCGGGGTGTTCACCTACCGGCCGAAGTGCGACAACTGTCACGCCTGCATTCCTGTGCGACTGCCGGTCGAGTGCTTCGAGACAAACCGCAGCCAGCGCCGCAGCATCAGAATGCACGCCGGTCTGCAGGCACACGAGCGGCCGCTCGGCTTTCGCGATGAGCATTATCAGCTCTATCTGCGCTATCAATCGGCCAGGCACGCGGGTGGCGGCATGGATCAGGACAGCCATGAACAATACGCACACTTCCTCTTGCAGAGTCGCGTCGATACCCGGCTGATCGAGTTCACCGACGCAGGAGTCCTGCGCATGGTGAGCATCCTCGACGTCCTGAACGACGGCCTGTCGTCGGTATACACCTTCTTCGACCCGGACCTGCAGCCGGCTGCTCTGGGCACTTACAACATCATCTGGCAGATCGCACAGTGTATCGCCAACAGTCTGCCGTATCTCTACCTCGGCTACTGGATTCGCGACAGCCGGAAGATGGCTTACAAGGCAAACTTCAAACCGATCGAAGGGCTGTTCGATGGGCAGTGGGTCGATCTGCGAGCGCGAATCGAAGAAC
>NZ_JAZKUD010000144.1:0-5789 GCF_036625275.1 Accumulibacter sp. | reverse complement strand
ACCGTGGCATGAGCGACGACAAGCTGATCTGCAGTGCGCACGCGCTGACCCCGGCGGAACGCCGGAACGTCCTGCGTTTCTTCCGCTTCTACGCGCGCTGCAAGGCTTTCCTGAACTTCTGGCGCCGACGCCCCGGTCGCAATGCCTGCGAAGGCTGGTGCGCCGCGTCGCTGGCAATCGCCCGCGCTGAACCCTTGCGCGGGCCGTGGCGGGGGCCACGGACCAGCTTCTGATCGACGTTTCACGAAAGCGGTGCCCCCGAACAGAAGTTGCTCAACGGAGTGCAGGCCATGCTCCGCCGCCGTCTGTTGCGCGCGCTGGCCCGGCGCGGTGTGCTTGAGCCGGAAGATGCCGAGACGATGGCGAGTTGGGAGCACGGGGGCGGCTTTTCGCTCGACGCCGGCGTGCGCATTGAAGCGGCCGACCGCCAGGGCCTGGAACGGCTGCTAAGGTATTGCGCTCGACCTGCCTTTGCGCTGGAACGTTTGCGTGAAATCGACGCCGAACACCTGGTCTATGAGAGCGTCAAGCCGGGTCCCGGCGGCGGCGTCAGCTTGATGCTGACGCCGCGCGAACTGATCGAGCGTTTGGCGGCGCTGATTCCACCTCCGCGCCGTCATCGGCATCGGTACTACGGCGTACTGGCGCCCAACGCACCGCTACGCGCACAGGTCACCACGCTTGCCGGCGTGCCAGAGAGTCTGACCGCGCCGCTTGTCACAGCGACTGAGACTGAGACTGAGACTGAGCCAATCGCGGCGCAAATCACCGCCCCAGGCGCGTCGTCCGACAGCGAGGAGCAGGCAGAGGAAGCGCTCCTGCGTCGCGCGGCCCGCTGCGCCTGGGCGTTGCTGCTCGCGCGGATCGATGAGGTCTTTCCGCTCGTCTGCCCACGCTGTGGCGGCGAGATGCGAATCATCGCCTTCATCACCGACGCCTGGGTCGTGCGCGAGATCCTCTCGCACTTGGGCAAGCCGACGTCACCGCCGCCTATCGCGCCGGCCCCGGGCCCGCCGCTGTGGGAGATCACCGATGCCGAGCAGGGCGAGTTCGCCCCGCAAGCTCAACCGGCACCGGACTACGCCGGAGTACGAATTCGATCAGCGCATCGCCTGGTAAAGGCCGCACGAAGACGATCCGATGCGATCGGGCTCGTCAGGGCCATCATGGCCATCCTGGTGCTGTGGTTCTGGCGAGGTTTTCAGGCTCCGTCGGCACGCTTTCCCCGAATCACGACTGCTGTCCGGGGCCTATCAGAGCCTGGAACACTGGCGGAAGTGGCGTTGGATCTCCTATCCTTTACTGCGTGCGCTCAACCCTTGATGCGACGGAGAGCAAGCCGGCCTGACGGCGTTCCGTGCGGCGTTCCAGTTCCTGTCCGCCGGGATTGCTCCTGTCGCGTTGCGCGTAGCCGGCGAAGCGCAGAACACGCCGAACGTATTGCTGCGTTTCGGTTTCGGGGTAAGGGGGAACGCCGGCGTAACGGTCGACAGTTCCTTCGCCCGCGTTGTAGGCCGCCGCAATCAGCCGCCCATCTCCGGCAAACCGCTTGCGCAACCACTTGAGATAGGCCAGCGCGCCGCGGATGCTATGTTCGGGATCGAAAGGTCTGGTGACGCCGAAGCGCTCCTGTGTCGCTGGAATCAGCTGCATCACGCCCTGCGCGTTCCGCGGCGAGACCGCTCCGGGGTCGAGATTCGACTCTGCGAGGGCGATGGCCAGTGGCAAGCGCGGATCGATGGCGTGTTGACGCGCCGTTTGGCGGATCAACAGGCAATCTTCTGCCTGGCCGGCGACTGTCTCGCCAGATAGCCGTCGATGTCGAACAGATCGACCTCCACACCGCCGGCGAAACTGCCACATTCGTCGCCGATGTTCGCGTTGGCGACCTGTGGATCGTAGTACCTGAGCGCTGCGTGGTTACCAAGACGGGCAGCCAGGGCGAGACAGGCGTTTGCCAACGCCAGCCTGTCGCAGCAAGCGCCAGTGTGGCCCGAGAATGGTGACAGATTCAGGAATTGATTCACACTTTCGACGATTCTCCGACTCCGGAACGGTCTTGCCGACGATCCGGGGCAAAGCCAGGCTGGTGAATCAACGCTAGAGCGTCAGGTACCCGGCATCCTCGATGCTCTGGCGAATGTCGCTCTCGGAGACCATCGCCGTATGCTCGATGCTGGCTTCGCCGGTTTCCAGCGAGACCTCGACGTAGCCGATGCAAGGCAGGTCCTGGATCGCATTCATGACGCTACGCAGGCAGTCGTCCGATTTCATTCCGGTGATCTTGAGGGTAGTGGTTGGCATGACTCGCTCCTTGCGCAGTTGCTCGTGTATTCCGTCTCCTGCCGGCTTTCGGAGACCTCCGGGCCCGACGCGCGCCGTGATCATCGTCGGCCACTGCCGCACCGGGTGCCCGTCCGGCGGTTGGCTGGCAGTCCTTCGTCGGCGTCCGGCCGTGCTCGCCGCGAGGCCGCGCGAACCGCGCTGGCGGGCCGGGGACGCTTAGGGCGCCCGCAGCATGCGCGCTGGAACGACGCCGTGCTTGCCGTTCTCCAAGCTGACATCGTAGTCTATTCTACGGGGTGGTCTACACGCAGACGCAGCGTCTGCTGCCCACGTTGTGGCGGCGAGATGCGAATCATCGCCTTCATCACCGACGCCTGCGCCGTGCGCGCGATCCTCTCGCACTTGGGCGAGCCGACGTCACCGCCGCCTATCACGCCGGCCCGGGGCCCGCCGCTGTGGGAGATGGCCGATGCCGAACAAGGCGAATTCGACCCGCAAGCGCAACCGGCACCGCACTACGCCGGAGTACGAATGCGATCAGCGCATCGCCTGGTAAAGGCCGCACGAAGACGATCCGATCGGGCTTGTCAGGGAGCGCTTGCACCCTGGGTCGCCGCGGCGGCCTCGTCGGCCACCGCGGCGACCCATGGCCATCATGGCCATCATGGCCATCCTCGTGCTGCCATTCTGGCGAGGTTTTCAGGCTCCGTCAGCACGCTTTCCCCGAATCACGACTGCTGTCAGGGCCTATCAGAGCCTGGAACACTTGCGGAAGTGGCGTTGGCTCTCCTATCCTTTGGCGTACTTGCCGCCGCCTGCTGGGTCGGCGCCGTGGCTCGCCCTGCGCATCAGAAGGAAGGAATGAATGGTGGACCACCACACTGTGCCGATCGTCATGCTCGTCGTCGTCCTGGCCGTCGTTGCCCTGGCGTTCGCGGTGAGTTGGCGACGCGGCGCCAGCGCGGAGTCGGTGGGCTGGCAACGGCCGGGCGGCGAGGCACGAGGGATGCTGGCCGCGGCCGGCGCGCTGCCAGTTGCCGCCTTCGTGGCGCTGACCTGCGGCTTGCTGGCGCCGCAGGCAGCCGTCGCCGACGATCTGCCGTCGTGTCTGCGACGCGTGGCGGAGCAGGCGCCGCGGGACGTGCTTCTCGCCGTCCGGCCGGGCGACGAGGAACTGCTGGCCCGGCTGGTGTACGCTGAGGCGCGGTCGACGGGCTTCGCCGACGATCCGCGGGTGGCGCGCGGAATCGCCTGGGGCGCCATGAACCGCGTGCGTCTGGCCGAGGTGTCGGCGAGCGCGCGTCGGCGATACGGCAGCGGGGTCGCCGGGGTGATCTTCCAGCCGCAGCAGTTCAACCCGGCGGTCTCGCGACGCTCGCCCTTCGCCGCCGACTTTCTCTGTCCGCAGGACGCGGCGGCGTGGCGGCTCGCCGTGGCAGCGGCCGGCATGGCGCTACGCGGACACGGCAATCCGCTGCTCGACACGGCGTGGGAGCGGCGCCACGGACTTTCGCTGGTGGTCAATTTCTACTATCCGCAATCGGCACAGGCGCGCGGTCCGCTCGCCCCCTGGGAAGGCAGCGCTGGGCTGAGCTTCATTGGCGAGCCGAAGTCGGTCGATCTGCCGCCTGCTGCGCGAGTCCGTTTCTATCGCCTCGAGCGGCCACCGGCTGACCTCGATCCCGCGGCGCGCCGTCCTTCGCCGCCGGCTGCCGGGGGCAGGTGACGAACTCGCCTTGAGGTGCGGCGCGAGGGCTGGCTGCCGGGTCGGTCGGCGGATTGCTGACAGTGCCTGTCGTGCAGGGCAGACGGCAATGCTTCGCGCGCTGCCCTGGGCAGGTTCTGGCATGATGCTCCCGCGCGTGCCAACCGAGCTTCGCAGCCGTCAGGCCTGCCCGCCCGACATTGCGTCGATCTGCTGCCGAAGGTCAGTCGCCCGCTGCCGCCCGGCCTCGTCGCCGAGCACCGCTAGGCAGAAAAGGGACAGGCAGAGAAGGGACAGTATAGTAAATAGCTTGAACCTCGGAGTGGCCTCATCCTCGTTCCTGATTGATGCAGCGGTCGGACGAGCTCGAGCAACGATTACTGGAAGAAGTTTACGCTTTGGAAGGCAACGTCTCCATGTGCTATGCCCTCAGCAGAACGCTTCGGCATAAAGGACGGCCGTCAGGAAGGTGACGTTGCCTCCTGCAACGCCTGCTGTTTCGTTGTATTGGTTACCTCCCGGGAGCAGTCCGCGGACGCTTTGCCGGCGCGAGCACGGATCAGATTGAAACCTGGGCCATTGGGGTGCCCGATGCCGTGGCCCTTCTTATGGCGGGCTGGGCCTTGATGGCGCCGGTTCGCTCGGCAGAACCTCCGGCAGGACTTCCCGGCGCCGGTTGCTACGCCGCAGCCGCCAAGAAAGCAGCCCGGCGGGACGAGTCCTGCAGGAAGTTCTGATAAGCTGCGCGCAAACTAGGACAGGGATGCCGCCGATGCCAACCGCCAGCGACCGGCCGACCGAAGGTGTTTTCCTCAGCTACAGTCACCGCGACCGGACGGCGGCGGTTGCCTTGCGCGCGGCGCTCGAGCGCGCCGGGCTGAGTGTCTTCAAGGACGACGATTCGCTGCGTACCGGCGACAGGTGGCTGGAGCGCTTGCAGGAAGTCCTGCAAGCTTGCTCGGCGTTTGTCGTGCTCACCGGGCGCGACGGCGTAAGGCGCTGGGTCGGCGCCGAAGTGCAGGTCGCGCTGATCCGGCACCTGTCGGCGGCTCGGGAAGAGGACCGGCTGCCGATCTTCCCGATCCTGCTCGAAGAGGCCAGGCCGGAAGCGCTGCCGCCGTTTCTCGCGCTGTTCCAGGCCACCCGCTGGACGCCTGCCGAGGCGTTGCCGGGCGGCCTGGTCGACGCCATCCGAGCACACGCCGTCCGCCTCGACTCGCCGCCAGCCATCGAGGGTTGCCCCTTCCTCGGCCTCAACGCCTTCAGCAGCAAGGATTCCCGGCTGTTCTTCGGACGCCGCAAGGAAACCCTCGAGGCCCTGACCTACCTTGGCGACCAGCAGCAGGCCAATCCGGAAGGCCTGCGCGGCGGCGGTGGCCCCGCTTACTGCCGCTGGCTGCAGATCGAAGGCAACAGCGGCACCGGCAAGTCGTCGCTGGTCAACGCCGGCATGCTGCCGATGATCGAACAGGGCGCGCTGTGGGCGCGCACCGGCTTCGAGCGCTGGCGCACCCTCGGCCCGATGATGCCGGGCAAGGACCCGCTGACGCGGCTGGTCGAAGTCGTCGAGCACGGGCTGGTCAGCGACGAACGCCGGCGCAACATGCTCGCCCGGCAACAGGCCTTCGAGAGCGACCCGCGCGCGCTGGCCTTTGCCTTGCGCGATGCCAGCCGGATGTTAACACCCCATACGCATATTTCCTGCTTTTCAGGCGAGTCTCGATTCTAAGTCTCTGATTTTCCTGATGGTGGATTTTTCTGGCGTTTTGTAGTGCCATAATCGTATGTCTTTTTGGCC
>NZ_JAZKUD010000143.1:0-5842 GCF_036625275.1 Accumulibacter sp. | reverse complement strand
CCAGCTTGTCGTGGCCTTCCTTGTAGATGTCGGCGGTGACGGCGACCTTCTCGCCGACGACGCGCTTGATTGGGAAGCGGCCGCCGTCCACTTGCGGCTCAACCGCTTCGATGATCACACGGGGGTAGTCTTGGGGAACCATGATGTTCTTCCTCATTTGACCAGCGAGTCGTAAAGTCTCTTGGTTTGCTGCGCGATGCTCGACCAACTGAAGACATCTCTTGCGCGCTTCTGGCCGGCGGCGGCCATGGCCTCGGCAAGTTCCGGGTTGTCGAGAATCTTGTTGATTGCTGCCGCCAGATCGCGCGAGAAGGCGTCGGGGTTTACCGGCTCGAAGGGCGCGACGTGCAACTGCTCAAGGGGCACCAGATAGCCTGTCACCCCATCGACGACGACCTCCTTGATGCCACCGACGGCACTTGCCACGACGGCGGTGCGGCAGGCCATGGCCTCGAGGTTGATGATCCCGAAAGGCTCGTAGATCGACGGACAGCAGAAGACCGTGGCGTGCGAATAGAGCTCGATCGCTTCTTCCTTGGTCACCATCTCCTGGATCCAGATGACGTTCCTGCAGCCCTCCTGCCGAACATGCTTGACTGCGGCTTCCATCTCGGCCAGGACCTCCCTGGTGTCGGGAGCACCGGCGCAGAGCACCACCTGTGCGTCGGGATTGATGTACTTGACCGCGTTGACCAGGTGGACGATGCCTTTCTGACGGGTGATGCGGCCGACAAAGAGGACAATGGGCTTAAGCGGGTCAACACCGAATTTATCGAGCGCGGTCGTTTCTTCCGTTGGATGGTACTGGTCGACGTTGATGCCGTTATAAATCACCGTGATCTTGGCCGGATCGATATCAAAATGCTCGAGGATATCGTTCTTCGTGCCCTGCGAAACGGCAATCACCGCGTCGGCCATGCCGAGTGAGGTGCGCTCGATCCACGATGACATGTCGTAGCCGCAGCCGAGTTGCTCGCGCTTCCACGGACGCAAGGGCTCGAGCGAATGCACCGTGTGTACCAGCGGGATGCCGTAGAGCGTCTTGGCCAGGATGCCACCAAGGTGGGCATACCAGGTGTGCACGTGCACCAGATCGGCGTCCACCTGCTCGCTCAAGGTCTCGAGGTTGGTCTCAAAGGTGTCCAGTGCGCCACTGAGCTTCTTGTCGACGTGGGCGAAACTGCCCTTGCCGAATGGGAAGCCCTTGACCCGCACCCCGTCGCTGACGGTGTCCTGGTCGCCAAACGAGCGGACTTCGACATGCATCAGTTTGGCCAGTTCGCCAGACAGATACTCGACGTGAACACCGGCTCCGCCGTAGACGTAGGGTGGGTATTCTCGCGTCAGTAGCAGTACTTTCATTGCGGCACTTTCTATGCTGTGGTTGTGAGGTGAACGCGCCGTTGGCGCGTCGTTTGAATTCCCTGCCATTGTATCGGGAAAGCCGTTTGGCGACCATCTCATCAGGCCCGGCAAGCAGTTTTGCTGCGACGCACAACCCGGTCAGCCGTGAGTTGGCAATGCCTGGACAGGCCGCGAGCGGCATCGTTGACGGGCGACGTCGGCAGTCAGGACGGGTAGAATACCTGGCATGAATCTGCTCGCCATCGAAACCTCGACGGAGCTTGGCTCGATTGCCGTCTGGCGCGACGGCGACCTGGTCACGCGCCGATGCCCGCCAGGAATTTCTCATTCGGAAACGCTGCTGCCACTGATCAGCGGCACGCTGCGCGAAACCGGTCTGGGCTTCGCCGATCTCGACGGGCTGGCTTTCGCTGCCGGCCCCGGCTCGTTTACCGGCCTGCGTGTTGCCTGCGGTGTTGCGCAAGGTCTGGCGTTCGCCCACGAACTGCCGCTTGTCCCGGTCGGTACGCTTGATGCGATGGCCTTGGCCAGCGGTGGCGAACAGGTGATCGTCCTGCTCGACGCGCGTATGGGTGAGATCTATCACGGCCGGTTCTCTGCTGCCATAGCGCTTGCCCCGGTAGCCGTCTGCTCGCCGATGACGCTGCCGGTTCCCGACTCGGCTGGCTGGCTGGCCTGCGGTAACGGGCTGGCCGCCTATCCGGTCTTGCGGCAGCGACTGGCGGCTTGCGTACAGCACTGGCAGCCCGAGCTGATGCCCGACGCCGGCGCCGTCGCCCGTCTCGCTGCGCCGCGTCTGGCACGCGGCGACTGGGTTGATGCGGCGGCGGCGGTGCCTGTCTACGTGCGCAACAAGGTGGCACTGACGGTGAGCGAGCGCCTGGCCAAGGGGGGGAGGGCGTGAGCGCGGTGCTCGCGTCGCGGCTCAGAATGGTGCCGCTGAGCCATCGTGACCTTGACGAGATCCTCGCCATCGAAAACGGCGTCTATCCCTTTCCCTGGACGCGCGGGAACTTTGTGGATTCGCTGGCTTCCGGCTATTTGGTCTGGGGCTGCCGCGTTGCCGACGAGCTGGTCGGCTACTTCGTACTGATGATGGCCCTCGACGAGGCGCACCTGCTCAACCTCAGCATCGCCGAGAAGCGGCAGGGCACGGGATTTGGGGCACGCCTGCTGTGCCATGCCATGAGGGCGGCGCATCAGGCCGGAGCGACGAGCTTGTTGCTCGAAGTGCGCCCTTCGAACACCTCCGCCCTGGCGCTTTATCGGCACTTCGGCTTCCAGCAGATCGGCGTACGGTGCGGCTACTACCCGGCAGAAAAGGGGTTGGAGGATGCACTGGTGATGAGACATGTCCTGGGGAGGGTATCGGTATGATCGCCAGCAACCGGCCTGGTCCCCGACTGACACGCGTCCAGCTGCTGCGCGAGATCGGCCTGTCACCGCACTGGCAACTGCGAGAGTCGGCGACGGCGGTGGGTGCGAAGCCGGTTGTGACAGCCAGGCCAGAAGTAGCGCTGTCCCACAGCGGGGGGGTAGACGAAGTCGCCCCCGCCCATACCCCGGTTCTCGCCGATGGCCGGGAGGAGGAGATTGCCGGGATGAGCTGGGAGCAGTTGCGCGAAAGCGTTGCCACCTGCCGTGCGTGTGCGCTGTGCCAGGAAAGGCGTCAGGCGGTGCTCGGGGTTGGCGACGTGACTGCCGACTGGCTATTCATCGGTGAAGGACCCGGCGCCGAGGAAGATGCCCGCGGTGAGCCTTTCGTCGGTCCGGCTGGCAAGCTGCTCGATGCGATGCTTGCGGCCATTGACCTGCAGCGCGGCAAAGACGTCTACATCGCCAATGCCGTCAAGTGCCGTCCGCCCGGTAATCGCACGCCGGAGCCCGCGGAAATCGCCACCTGCGCGCCCTATCTGAAACGACAGATTGCTCTGATTCAGCCGCGGCTGATTGTGCTTTTGGGCAGGGCGGCAGCGCATGCGCTGCTCGGCGACGTTGGCTCGCTGGCCAGTCTGCGTGGCCAGTCCTTCGCCTATCCTGCGCCCGCCGGCAGTGCGTACGGAATTCCGGTCGTCGTGACCTATCATCCGGCCTACCTGTTGCGCACGCTGCCGGACAAGGCAAAAGCCTGGGAGGACCTGTGCCGCGCCCGGACCCTGATGCGGGCCGCAAAGACCGCTGCCGCGGAATCGGCTTCGCAGCCCGCTACTCGCCCCACTTGAGCGGCTGCGTGGCGCGGGGACCATTGAGAAATCGTTGAAAGCCTCCATCTGAATGTTGCTCTGTTCATCCCCGTGAAGGAAACTGTCATGCGTCTACGAATCCTGTCCATTCTGGTTCTGCTTGCGGGCCTGCTCTCCGGTTGCGGCTACAACACCTTTCAGACCGGCGACGAAGCGATCAAGTCGGCCTGGTCCGAGGTACTCAACCAGTACCAGCGGCGCGCCGACCTGGTCCCCAATCTGGTCGCCACGGTGCAGGGTTACGCCAGTCACGAAAAGGAGGTCCTGACCCAGGTGACGCAGGCGCGGGCGCAGGTTGGATCGATTCAGGCGACGCCGGAACTGGTCAATGATCCGGAGGCCTTCGCCAGGTTCCAGCAGGCGCAGGCGGGGCTGTCGAGTGCGCTGTCGCGCCTGCTGGTGGTTGCCGAGAACTACCCGCAGTTGAAGGCCGATGCCGCTTTCCGGGACCTGCAGGCACAGCTGGAAGGGACCGAGAACCGGATCACCGTGGCCCGCAACCGCTACATCAAGTCGGTCGAAAGTTACAACGTCTCGGTACGCACTTTCCCGAACAACCTGACGGCCATGATCTTCGGCTACACGGTCAAGCCGAACTTCAGTGTCGAGAACGAGAAAGCGATCTCGACGGCGCCCAGGGTTGACTTCGGAAAACCGGCGCCGGCCTCCCCTGCCACCGCCGGGAAACCTGCCCCAGCGCCCGGTTACTAGTCGTGTCAGGTCGTAGGGCGCGTCTGGCAGCCTGGCTGCTGGGGCTGTTGCTGCTCGTTGGTGCCGGCTTCGCCCGCGCCGACGAACAGCAGGCGATTCCACCCCTGAGGGCCCGGGTCACGGACCTGGCCGGCACGCTTGCCGCGGAGCAGCGGGGGTCGCTGGAGGCCAAGCTGGCTGCCTTCGAGAGCGGGAAGGGCTCGCAGATTGCCGTTCTGATCGTGCCGACGGTCAAACCCGAAACCATCGAACAGTACGCGCTGCGCGTCGCCGAGTCCTGGCGGCTGGGACGCCGGGGCGCCGACGATGGCGCGCTCCTGCTGGTGGCCATGGGGGACAGGAAGGTTCGCATCGAAGTCGGCTACGGCCTCGAGGGAGCGCTCAACGATGCAACGGCCAAGCGGATCATCAGCGAGATCATCAGCCCGCGTTTCAAGCAGGGAGATTTTGCCGGCGGCATTGACGCCGGCGTCGACGCGATGATCAAGGTGGTTTCCGGCGAAGCGCTGCCGGCGCCCAGCGCGGAAACGAGCAGGCGCGCCAACGTCGACGACGGTTTCGAGACCCTGCTGTTCGCCGGTTTCGTCCTGGTCTTTGTGGTTGGCGGTGTGTTGCGGGCCATCTTCGGGCGTTTCCTGGCGGCCGGCATGATCGGTGTCGCCGCCGGGGTAATCGCTTCCTTGCTGATCTCGTCGCTGCTGGTCGCGGTCATCCTTGGTCTGGTGGCCGGCGTCATTTCCCTGTTTCTCGGTATGGTGGGTGGCGCGGGCTGGTCCTCGGGCGGCATTTACGGGGGTGGAGGCGGAGGCCGTCGTGGCAGTTCCGGCGGCTTTTCGGGTGGTGGTGGCGGCTTCGGCGGCGGTGGCGCTTCGGGAGACTGGTGATGCAATTGAAGAGACTGTTCCGCCATCTGATTCTGCCACACTGGTGGGTGCTGCGTGCCTTTCCACCACAGATCCTGCGCCGCGTCGAGGAGGCAGTCGCGGCCTCGGAGTCGGTGCATGGCGGCGAGCTGCGGGTGGTGGTCGAGGCCAATCTGCCGCTGCCTGATCTGTTGCAGGGTCGCTCGACGCGCACGCGGGCAATCGAGCTGTTTTCGCAGTTGCGCGTCTGGGACACCGAGCACAACAGCGGCGTGCTCGTTTACCTGCAGTTGATCGATCGGCGCGTCGAGATCGTTGCTGATCGTGGAATCGACGCCAGGCTGGGTCAGGCGTTCTGGGACGGCGTCTGCCGCCGAATGGAGGCTGCTTTTCGCGCCGGGGATTTTGAGGACGGTATGCTATGGGCGCTGAGCACGATCACCCGGGCCTTGCATGAACAGTTCGCGGCGGTCGGGGGAAACCCGGACGAGTTGCCGAACGCACCGCTGGTCCTCTAGCCTTCGGCATAGCGCACGCGCTTGCTCGATTTGCTTGGTTGCGTCAGGTGATCGAGTGGCAGGGCATGCGTCTGTTTTACCGTCTGCAGGGCGATGTTGGTCTTGATACGGGCAACGCCGGGGAGGTGCAGCAACTGCTTGA
>NZ_JAZKUD010000142.1:0-5924 GCF_036625275.1 Accumulibacter sp. | reverse complement strand
AACCGCTTCGATGATCACACGGGGGTATTTTTGGGGAACCATGATGTTCTTCCTCATTTGACCAGCGAGTCGTAAAGTCTCTTGGTTTGCTGCGCGATGCTCGACCAGCTGAAGACGTCTCTTGCGCGCTTTTGGCCGGCGGCGGCCATTGCCTCGGCAAGTTCGGGGTTGTCGAGAACCTTGTTGATTGCTGTCGCCAGATCGCGCGAGAAGGCATCGGGGTCGACCGGCTCGAAGGGCGCGACGTGCAACTGCTCAAGCGGCACCAGATAGCCTGTCACGCCGTCGACGACGACCTCCTTGATGCCACCGACGGCACTTGCCACGACGGCGGTGCGGCAGGCCATGGCCTCAAGGTTGATGATCCCGAAAGGCTCGTAGATCGACGGACAGCAGAAGACCGTGGCGTGTGAATAAAGCTCGATCGCTTCTTCCTTGGTCACCATCTCCTGAATCCAGATCACGTTCCTGCAGCCCTCCTGCCGAACATGCTTGACTGCAGCTTCCATCTCGGCCAGCACCTCCCTGGTATCGGGGGCACCGGCGCAGAGCACCACCTGAGCGTCGGAATTGATGTACTTGACTGCGTTGACCAGGTGGACGATACCTTTCTGACGGGTGATGCGGCCGACAAAGAGGACGATGGGTTTAAGCGGGTCAACACCGAATTTCTCGAGCGCGGTCGTCTCTTCCGTTGGATGGTACTGGTCGACGTTGATACCGTTGTAGATCACCGTTATCTTGGCCGGGTTGATGTCGAAGTGCTCGAGAATGTCCTTCTTCGTGCCCTCTGAAACAGCGATCACCGCGTCGGCCATGCCGAGCGAGGTGCGCTCGATCCATGATGACATGTCGTAGCCGCAGCCGAGTTGCTCGCGCTTCCACGGACGCAAGGGCTCGAGGGAATGCACCGTGTGTACCAGCGGGATGCCGTAGAGCGTCTTGGCCAGGATGCCACCAAGGTGGGCATACCAGGTGTGCACGTGCACCAGATCGGCGTCCACCTGCTCGCTCAAGGTCTCGAGGTTGGTCTCAAAGGTGTCCAGTGCGCCACTGAGCTTCTTGTCGACGTGGGCGAAACTGCCCTTGCCGAATGGGAAGCCCTTGACCCGCACCCCGTCGCTGACGGTGTCCTGGTCGCCAAACGAGCGGACTTCCACATGCATCAGTTTGGCCAGTTCGCCAGACAGATACTCGACGTGAACGCCGGCTCCGCCGTAGACGTAGGGAGGGTATTCTCGCGTCAGTAGCAGTACTTTCATCGCGGCACTTTCTATGCTGTAGTTGTGAGGTGAACGCACCGTCGGCGCGTCGTTTGAATTCCCTGCCATTGTATCGAGAAAGCCGTTTGGCGACCATCTCATCAGGCCCGGGGAGCGGTTTTGCTGCGACGCACAACCCCGTCAGCCGTCAGTTCGCAATGCCTGGGCATGCAGCGAGCGGCAGCGTTGACGGGCGACGTCGGCGATCAGGACGGGTAGAATACCGGGAATGAATCTGCTCGCCATCGACACCTCGACGGAGCTTGGCTCGATTGCCATCTGGCGCGACGGCGACCTGGTCACGCGCCGATGCCCGCCTGGAATTTCTCATTCGGAAACGCTGCTGCCACTGATCAGCGGCACGCTGCGCGAAACCGGCCTGAGCTTTGCCGATCTCGACGGGCTGGCTTTCGCCGCCGGCCCCGGCTCGTTTACCGGCCTGCGTGTTGCCTGCGGTGTCGCGCAAGGTCTGGCGTTCGCCCACCAACTGCCGCTTGTCCCGGTCGGTACGCTCGATGCGATGGCCTTGGCCAGCGGCGGCGAACAGGTGATCGTCCTGCTCGACGCGCGTATGGGTGAGATCTATCACGGCCGGTTCTCTGCTGCCATGGCGCTTGCCCCGGTATCCGTCTGCTCGCCGATGACGCTGCCGGTTCCCGACTCGGCTGGCTGGCTGGCCTGCGGTAACGGGCTGGCGGCCTATCCGGTCTTGCGGCAGCGACTGGCGGCTTGCGTACAGCACTGGCAGCCCGAGCTGATGCCCGACGCCGGCGCCGTCGCCCGTCTCGCTGCGCCGCGTCTGGCACGCGGCGACTGGGTTGATGCGGCGGCGGCGGTGCCTGTCTACGTGCGCAACAAGGTGGCACTGACGGTGAGCGAGCGCCTGGCCAAGGGGGGGAGGGCGTGAGCGCGGTGCTCGCGTCGCGGCTGAGGATGGTGCCGCTGAGTCATCGTGACCTTGACGAGATCCTCGCTATCGAAAACGGCGTCTATCCCTTTCCCTGGACGCGCGGGAACTTTGTGGATTCGCTGGCTTCCGGCTATTTGGTCTGGGGCTGCCGCGTTGCCGACGAGCTGGTCGGCTATTTTGTACTGATGATGGCCCTCGACGAGGCGCACCTGCTCAACCTCAGCATCGCCGAGAAGCGGCAGGGCGCGGGATATGGGGCACGCCTGCTCTGTCACGCCGTGAGGGCGGCTCATGAGGCCGGGGCGACGAGCTTGTTGCTCGAAGTGCGCCCTTCGAACCCCTCGGCCCTGGCCCTTTATCGGCACTTCGGCTTCCAGCAGATCGGCGTTCGGCGCGGCTACTATCCGGCGGAAGAGGGGACGGAGGATGCACTGGTGATGAGACATGTCCTGGGGAAGGTATCGGCATGATCGCCAGCAACCGGCCTGCTAGCCGACTGACGCGCCTCGAGTTGCTGCGCGAGATCGGCCTGTCACCGCACTGGCAACTGCGAGAGTCGCCGGTGGCGGTGTCTGCGACGCCGGCCGTGCCCGCCAGGCCAGAAGAAGCTCTCGCACACCGCACGGGGGTCGACGGCGTCGCTGCCGCACCGGCCCGTTCCCCGGTTCTCACGGCCGATGACCGGGCGGAAGAGATTGCCGGGATGGGCTGGGAGCAGTTGCGCGAAAGCGTTGCCACCTGCCGTGCGTGTGCGCTCTGCCAGGAAAGGCGTCAGGCGGTGCTCGGGGTTGGCGACGTGACTGCCGACTGGCTATTCATCGGTGAAGGACCCGGCGCCGAGGAAGACGCCCGCGGTGAGCCTTTCGTCGGTCCGGCTGGCAAGCTGCTCGATGCGATGCTTGCGGCCATTGACCTGCAGCGCGGCAAAGACGTCTACATCGCCAATGCCGTCAAGTGCCGTCCGCCCGGTAATCGCACGCCGGAGCCCGCGGAAATCGCCACCTGCGCGCCCTATCTGAAACGACAGATTGCTCTGATTCAGCCGCGGCTGATTGTGCTTTTGGGCAGGGCGGCAGCGCATGCGCTGCTCGGCGACGTTGGCTCGCTGGCCAGTCTGCGTGGCCAGTCCTTCGCCTATCCTGCGCCCGCCGGCAGTGCGTACGGAATTCCGGTCGTCGTGACCTATCATCCGGCCTACCTGTTGCGCACGCTGCCGGACAAGGCAAAAGCCTGGGAGGACCTGTGCCGCGCCCGGACCCTGATGCGGGCCGCAAAGACCGCTGCCGCGGAATCGGCTTCGCAGCCCGCTACTCGCCCCACTTGAGCGGCTGCGTGGCGCGGGGACCATTGAGAAATCGTTGAAAGCCTCCATCTGAATGTTGCTCTGTTCATCCCCGTGAAGGAAACTGTCATGCGTCTACGAATCCTGTCCATTCTGGTTCTGCTTGCGGGCCTGCTCTCCGGTTGCGGCTACAACACCTTTCAGACCGGCGACGAAGCGATCAAGTCGGCCTGGTCCGAGGTACTCAACCAGTACCAGCGGCGCGCCGACCTGGTCCCCAATCTGGTCGCCACGGTGCAGGGTTACGCCAGTCACGAAAAGGAGGTCCTGACCCAGGTGACGCAGGCGCGGGCGCAGGTTGGATCGATTCAGGCGACGCCGGAACTGGTCAATGATCCGGAGGCCTTCGCCAAGTTCCAGCAGGCGCAGGCGGGGCTGTCGAGCGCGCTGTCGCGCCTGCTGGTGGTTGCCGAGAACTACCCGCAGTTGAAGGCTGATGCCGCTTTCCGGGACCTGCAGGCACAGCTGGAAGGGACCGAGAACCGGATCACGGTGGCTCGCAACCGCTACATCAAGTCGGTCGAAAGCTACAACGTCTCCGTACGCACCTTCCCGAACAATCTGACGGCGATGATCTTCGGCTACACGGTCAAGCCAAACTTCAGCGTCGAGAACGAGAAAGCGATTTCGACGGCGCCCAGGGTTGACTTCGGAAAACCGGCGCCGGCCTCCCCTGCCGCCGCCGGCAAACCTGCCCCAGCGCCCGGTTACTAGTCGTGTCAGGTCGTAGGGCGCGTCTGGCAGCCTGGCTGCTGAGCCTGTTGCTGCTCGTCGTGGCCGGCTTCACCCGCGGCGACGAGCAGCGAGCCATTCCCCCCTTGGGGTCCCGGGTCACCGACCTGACCGGGACCCTGGCGGCGGCGCAACGCGGGTCGCTGGAGGCCAAGCTGGCTGCCTTCGAGAGCGGGAAGGGCTCGCAGATTGCCGTTCTGATCGTGCCGACGGTCAAACCCGAAACCATCGAACAGTACGCGCTGCGCGTCGCCGAGTCCTGGCGGCTGGGACGCCGGGGCGTCGACGATGGCGCGCTCCTGCTGGTGGCCACGGGGGACAGGAAGGTTCGCATCGAAGTCGGCTACGGCCTCGAGGGAGCGCTCAACGATGCAACGGCCAAGCGAATCATCAGCGAGATCATCAGCCCGCGTTTCAAGCAGGGAGATTTTGCCGGCGGCATTGACGCCGGCGTCGACGCGATGATCAAGGTGGTCTCGGGCGAAGCGCTGCCGGCGCCCAGCGCGGAAACAAGCAGGCGCGCCGACGTCGACGACGGTTTCGAGACCCTGCTGTTCGCCGGTTTCGTCCTGGTCTTTGTCGTTGGCGGTGTGTTGCGGGCCATCTTCGGGCGTTTCCTGGCGGCCGGCCTGATCGGCGTTGCCGCCGGGGTAATCGCTTCCTTGCTGATCTCTTCGCTGCTGGTCGCGGTCATCCTTGGCCTGGTGGCCGGCGTCATTTCCCTGTTTCTCGGTATGGTGGGTGGCGCTGGCTGGTCCTCGGGCGGCATTTACGGGGGAGGGGGCGGAGGCCGTCGTGGCGGCTCCGGCGGCTTTTCGGGTGGTGGTGGCGGCTTCGGCGGCGGCGGCGCTTCGGGAGACTGGTGATGCAATTGAAGAGACTGTTCCGCCATCTGATTCTGCCACACTGGTGGGTGCTGCGAGCCTTTCCGCCACAACTGCTGCGCCGCGTCGAGGAGGCCGTCGCAGCCTCGGAGTCGGCGCATGGCGGCGAGCTACGGGTCGTGGTCGAGGCCAATCTGCCGTTGCCTGATCTGTTGCAGGGTCGCCCGACGCGCGCGCGGGCAATAGAGCTGTTTTCGCAGTTGCACGTCTGGGACACCGAGCAAAACAGCGGCGTGCTCATTTATCTGCAACTGATCGATCGGCGGGTCGAGATCGTTGCTGATCGAGGGATCGACGCCAAGCTGGGTCAGGCGTTCTGGGACGGCGTCTGCCGCCGCATGGAGGCTGCTTTTCGCGCCGGGGATTTCGAGGACGGTATGCTATGGGCGCTGGGCACGATCACCCGGGCCTTGCATGAACAGTTCGCGGCGGTCGGGGGAAACCCGGACGAGTTGCCGAACGCACCGCTGGTCCTCTAGTAGTCGGTTCCGCCAAACCAATTACATGAAATCGCGCCTTCTCGCGCCATGCGGCGTTGCAAATCCTCGCCATAGCTACGGCTATGCTGTGGTTTGCGCCTTGCCTTGCACGAGAATGCATCAATTTCATTTGTAATCTTATTGGCGGAACGAACTACTAGCCTTCGGCATAGCGTACGCGCTTGCTTGATTTGCTTGGTTGCGTCAGGTGATCGAGTGGCAGGGCGTGCGTCTGTTTTACCGTCTGCAGGGCAATGTTGGTCTTGATACGGGCAACGCCGGGGAGGTGCAGCAACTGCTTGAGCATCAGTTCGG
>NZ_JAZKUD010000141.1:0-6161 GCF_036625275.1 Accumulibacter sp. | reverse complement strand
GAGGTAGAAGAGGTACAGCGCGCCCGCGTACTTGACCACCGCAAAGGCCAGCGAGGAGGCGGCAAACAAGGCGGCCAGGCCGACCGACGCTGCCAGCGCGTTCCCCAGGTTGCCGAGCGCGACGCCGGCCACCGACACCAGCCCGGAACGACGCCCCTGGACAAGGCTGCGAGTAACGATGTAGAGCACGCCCGGGCCAGGCGTGATCGCAAGAACGAGACTGGCGAACAGGAAAGCCGAGAGGATAGGCCAGGGAGGGAATAGATCAGTCATTGCGGCAAGCTGGAATCGGCTCAAGGTTTGAAAGCACCGCCCGACGCGGCCTTATCGCGTAGCGGCCGGTGGCCCCCTGGTGGTGATGCGAAACGCGTGGTGAAACACCTCTGCTGTGCAAGACGAGGCGGTCACGAAAACGCCCTTCTTCGCCTGCTGACCCTGCAGCGCGCCGACGAACTTTTGAATTTCCGGGCGGCCAACAGAACCTTGCCATCTCTTCGCTTGAATGTACATAGTGTCCAACCCGAGACGGTCTACCTTGGTGATTCCGTCAAGTCCACCGTCGCCACTTTGCCCGATGCGCTCGCTGGCGTCGCGGCGAGAGCCGCCATAGCCCATCTTGACCACTAGCTCGACGAAAAGGCGCGACGACAAGGCATTCCAAGAATGCAGGGAACCACGAGGGAATGCGGCCAAGGATGTCCTGGCCAGGACTGAACCGAAGACTCTGGTGGGCGAATTCGAGCGCTTCCTCTGGGGTTTGCTCCGGTGCGACAGCTTCTTGTGCCGTGCAGCAGCCGGAGGATCAAGCCGGTGTTACATCGATCAGCGCCAGCAGCGGTACACTGCGTCCGGCGTGAGAACGACGGGCAAGGGCTTGTGAGCCTTCGCCGACTCGACGTCATCCAGCCGGGGAAGCTCGGTCTCCAAGACCTCCTTGGAGAGGAAAGGCAAGGCGCTCTTCGCCTGGTTGCGTGTCGATGCCAAAAACGCGCCCCCACGGCAGGGTGAGTTGGAAGCGCCTCGACCTCCCGCGCGCCTATTTCACGAGAGCACCGCTTGTTGTGAAAAGGATGAAGCGCCACACCCAGGCTACGTAGGCCTGCCGCGTGCGTATGCTCTAGTGCTTAGCCTCGGACCGCGCCACTGGCTGAAAACCCCCTTCCGCCGCACCGTCTGGCCCTGTGCGGCCACCGCGCTGATGTTCTGCACCGCCGGCACCACTTGCGCCGGAGGCCCGGTCGATCGGCGATGTTAAGCAAAATTGAACAGCGAAATGAGATAGGCTTAACAGGTCTCACACGTTTGCACTTCGCTTCGCCAAGTCCGCCGCCAGGGGGCTCGCCAGGATGCCGCAAGGCATTGCCCGCCGGATGCTCTGCGAGTTGAAGACGATCGCGGCAGCGTATCGCGGCGAGTGGAAGCCGCTGCAAGGTCCGCCGGCAAGAGCGCGTTATCGAGGTGGTGGGCGTCCAAGCTCAAGCGGTCGAAGAACGTCAAACGCCACCTCGAGCGGGTGTTCTGCGGTGCAGGCTGGACCGATGCGGGTCAAGGCTGGGAAGGCAAGGACGGCGCCGTGCCGTCTGTCCGGTTGGGAAAAGAATTGGCGCGTCATCGTGTTGCGCCGTCTCCGGAGAAACGAAATGCTGATCGCCCAGGACGATGACGGCCAGGGATTGCTCGGCTTCGTCGAGGCAAAAAAGAAGGCGGGCAAACCAACAAGAGCGCATCGCGCGATGCTGCCAAGGCCGCCGCCGGTGCCGCGGCCCGCCTGCTACCACCCTGGACGCCCTGGTGGGCAGGCGTGGCTGGCGGGCTGTTCGCGACCATGATCGGCAAACAGGTCTTTGCGGGTTTCGAGGACAGCATACGAAATTTCTCGTCCCGACACCAAACTACGGAGAAAAGGCGCCCGGTGGCAATTAAACATGATGCCCTCAGAAGCTGCAGGAGGCATCTGACCACCAGCCTCGCGATCAGACAACCGCCCCATGTTTGCGTCGCCAAACAGCGGGAGATGCCCCGGACCAGCGCCGGAAGGCTCGTGCAAAGGCAGTAACGTCTGCGTAGCCCAGCCGGTTGGCAACGTCCTCCAGCGATACGGCTGAGCCGCGAAGGAGCACCCGTGCCGCATCAAAGCGAACCGCGTCGAGAAGCGCCCTGAAAGTGGTTCCGCTTTCCTGCAAACGCCGGGCGAAAGTTCTCCTGTTCATACCGAAGGCCTGCGCCACCTCGTCCTGGCTGATGCAGCCCGTGGCCAGCAGTGTTCGCATCACCCGCTGAATTCGATCTCTGGCGACGCCCCCTTCCCCGATTCGCTCCTTATCGCGAAGTTGCGACGCGAGGAAATCACGGAGAAGGGGGCTCGCGCCGGCAATCGGATGCTTAAGGAATGCGGCATCAAATACCACGGCGTTACGATCGGCGTCGAAGCGAACCGGGGCGGCAAAGTGCACGACAAATGCCGAAGTATCCGATGGCGCACGATACGCAAAACTCACTTCGCGCAGCGCGAAGCCAGCGCCGCAAATTTCACGCAACAGATTGGCTGCAATGGCGAGCGCGCCAAAAACGATTTGCTCGGCTCCCAGCAGCTCGGGTTCCAGCACATCATAACCCAGAACGGCGAGGCTGCCTTCTTGTTGGAAATAGGGAGCGGCACCCTCGTCGTGCAGATGCAGATAGGACTGGAGGCAGGCCAATCCCGCCCCCACCGTTGCGGAGTTGGCCACGAGGTAGCCGACGGTGCCGAGCATGACCAGGCCAGTCTGCATGCAGGCCCGCAAACCGAGGTCTGAAAGCCCGGTACGCTCGGCGGCAAGATGTCCCAGTTCCCCCAATTTGGCGAAGGGGATCACGTTATCGGGATGGTCAAAGACCGCTGCCTGAAGACCGACTTCGGCGATCAGTGCATCAGCGTCGATGCCATGCTCGCGAACTATGGAAGGTAGCGCGATGGCGCCGCCCACACGGATGACCTGGTTGCTGATCGGCGGACGGCCGCGCCGGCTTGATGTCGACTTTCCCATGACTGACCCTGATAAGGATTTCCGAGAAATTTTGGCATGAAATGTCAGAAAATTGAAAAATCTGCCGCGCAGCCGTGCATTCTTGTTATCTATACTGAATACGCTTTGAGTTCAGTTCTTGTGGTTTGTCAAACAGGTTACCAAGGCTCGGTACAAGGACGCCTTTCGGCCCGGATTACACCTTCCGGAAGCGAATTTGCTCCGAGCCCCAGCAATCGATAGGAGAAAGCTATGAAACGAAAGAATCTTTCCCGGGTGGCCATGGTGGTCCTGTGCGCGCTGACCCTGACTGCCTGCGACAAGCCGGCGGAAACCACCCAGGTCGACCGGGTGGCTATGGAGGCCAAGGCGAAGGCGGAAGCAGAAGCAAAGGCGGTTGAGGCAGCGGCGAAGGAAGCCGAGGCACGTGCGATCGCCATCGAGAGCTACGTCTACGCCTACCCGCTGGTCACCATGGAGATGACGCGTCGCATCATGACCAATGTGGAGGCACCGCAAGGATCACGTGCCCCGATGGGACACTTCGTCAGGATGCGCAGTTACCCCGACGCCTCGTACCGGGATGTCACGGCGCCTAACGCCGACACCCTTTATACGACGACGTGGATCGACGTGTCCAAGGAACCCTGGATCCTGAGCCTTCCGGACATGAAGGACCGCTACGCCCTGTTTCCGATGCTCGATGGCTTTACCAATGTATTCCAGGTGCCGGGCAAACGGACGACCGGAACGAAGGCGCAAACCTATGCCATCAGCGGGCCGGGTTGGTCTGGCGAACTGCCTCCCGGCGTGACCGAGTACAAGTCCCCGACAGGGCTGGTCTGGATTCTCGGGCGCATCTACTGCACCGGCACCCCCGAGGACTACAAGGCGGTACACGCTTTGCAGGACAAGATCTCGGTTGTGCCGCTATCCGCCTACGGGAAACCCTACACTCCGGCGCCTGGAACGGTCGATCCGGCCATTGACATGAAGACCGCCGTACGCGAGCAGGTCAATGCGCTCGACGCCGGGGCCTACTTCAAGCTTTTCGCCGAACTGCTCAAGACCAATCCGGCAACCGCCGAGGATGCCCCGATGTTGGCCAAGCTCGCCAAGATCGGTGTCGTTCCCGGGCAGGATTTCGACGTGGCCAGACTCGACCCCGCCGTGGCCAAGGGCCTTGCCGGGGCGCCCAAGCCAGCCCAGGAATTAATCATGGACTGGATGAAGGCTGGCATCGTTGCCGGCGACTTCAAGCTTGAGCACGGCTGGCTGTTCACGACGAAGACGGGCCTGTACGGCACGAGCTACCTGCAGCGTGCGCTCGTCACTGCCATCGGCTTGGGCGCCAACCGGCCGCAGGATGCGGTGTATCCGACCTCGCAAGGGCCGGATGTCGCGGCGAAGTACAGCGGTGAAAAGAAATACGTCATCCGTTTCGAGAAGGGACAACTGCCACCCGTCAATGGCTTCTGGTCGCTGACCATGTACGACGCGGACTACTTCTTCGTCGACAACAAGCTGAACCGTTACAACCTGAGCCAGCGCAACAGGTTCAAGACGAATCCGGACGGCTCGGTCGACCTCTACATCCAGCACGAGTCTCCTGGCAAGGGCAAGGAGTCAAACTGGCTGCCGGCGCCGGCGGGAGACTTTGTCCTGATGATGCGTCTGTACTGGCCGAAGGAGGAGGCTCCCTCGATTCTGGATGGCAGCTGGAAGGTGCCGGGCGTCAGAGAGGCCAGCTGAACCCATCACGTAGTCATCGACGATAGCCTGTAGCAAGACCAAATTCCGGGGGGTTTTGGTGTCGACCGCAACACTGTAAAGCGCCCCGGGATCTATAGACACTTGGCGACCACCCCGGCCGCTACACTTCAGATGGCCATAAGGCTGGTTCCGGATGTAGCGGCCTCCTCGCCCGGCCGGGAGTTTCGGTAGAGTCGAGATGTGGCGCGGTGGCGATAGGTTCGGCTTGTCTGTTTCCGTCCCTTTCGTCTGACGGTGCCCAAGTAGCCTGGCCATAACCCCGTTTCCACATCCCGCTCATCGAACCGGACAGGCGCTTCTCGCGCATCCGGCTCTCGGACAAGACCTCATGCTTTCGCCCACGGAAGATCGCGGATTCTCGCCCGCAGATTGACCAGTCCCATCTGCTGATGGAGGTACTGGTTGGGGTAGCGCACCGCGTTCGCATGGCACTCGGAGGGCAAAAAGAGGCCGCCGCCGGCTACGGTTGACGGCCCATTCTCATCAAATTCTCAGTAAGGCGGGTTGATCACCACGTACTGCGAACCCTGCGGCTGGTACCAGGTGTTGCCGCACTGCTGGTAAATCATGCCGCCATAATTCACGGCGATGCAGTTGGCGGGAACGGTACGCACCATCGAGCCGACAACCGCGGCGGTGACCGCAACCGTCGCAGTCACCGCCGCGGCCGTTGCGACCGGGTGATAGTCGTTGTCCCAACCGCCACCACAGCAACCGCCGCGGTTGCGATCGACATTGACATTGACGTTCTTGTTGGCGTTGATGTTGGTGTTCCGATTGTTGACGTTGTTCACGCTGGTGCTGCGCACATTGTTGGCCCGCACGTCGCGATTGGCGTTATTGACCTGTTTGGCGCCACCACCACCACCGCCACCTCCCCCGGCACGCGCACCGGCATGGCCACCGCCACCACCGCGTGCCTCAGCGATCGGCGCCAGGGCAAAGCTAGCCAAGACGAGCACTGCCAGGGGGGTCGCGAACAACTTGGTGAATGATTTTTTCATTTTGGCGCTCCTTTACTTTTTTCCAGCGAACGAAGTTCAACTGCGGTCGCGCCCTTGGGCGGCGTGAATTTGAAGATACTGTCCTTGAAGGTCGGCTTCAGGTTCCAGTCGAAATACTGGACCGACTGCGGACGTGCCTCGTCGGATCGATCGGTGATCACGAGCTTGCGTGGCAGCGGCTTGGCCCCGGTGGTGATCCAGATCTGCCAGTCGGTGTTGCCCTGGCGAAAGGCGTAATGGTCACAAAGGTCGTCCTGATTAGCAATGAACGTCAGCCGCCCGAATCGAGCGCTGGGGCAGCGGCGAGCAGGCTACGGCGGCGAGCAGGAGCCGCGCGTTCAAGGTCCTGAGATCGAATCGGCGGTTGAATCGGTAGGCG
>NZ_JAZKUD010000140.1:0-6388 GCF_036625275.1 Accumulibacter sp. | reverse complement strand
CAACAAAATCAAACATTACCGGAGGATTTTCTCACGCTATGAAAAAACCTCCCGCAACTACATGGGCATGTTGCGCTTCGTCTCCGCCCTCATCTGGCTGCGGTGATGTATCAACAGAACCTAGAGAGTGTTGAACAATTCACGGCGCCGTTGCGGCTGTGGGGCGGATCTTCTTTTTTGCCACTGACGCCCGCCCACCCGCTTGCCCAAGACGATGAGACATCCGGCCAGCCATGCGAAACCCTTGCAAGACGTCACGGTTCGCTCGAAGCTGTTGGCGAGTCGCCGGAAGCGCGTCACCCAAGCGACGGTGCGCTCGATACGCCATCTCACGGGTGCTGGCTTAAAGGCCACCGACTTCGTGCCCAGACCCCGATCCGGGATAACGGCTTGAAGCAAAAGCTCTTCTTCTACGTGGGACACGCCCGTGCCTGAGTAGCCCAGGTCGAAGTAGACGCGCTCGACGGTCTCTATCGTCTGCAAAGCGTCATTGAGCGACCGGACGACTTCCTGGGTGTCACTGAGGTTGGCCGCGTGGGGATGCACGCCCCACAGCAGACCCAGGGTATCGCTCATCAGTGGGTTCTTGCGACCACGCACCTTCTGGTTGCCGTCGAAGCCAATCGCCTCGCCTCCGTGCCGGCTTTTCAGGCTATGGGCATCGGCCATCACGGTGCTCGGGGTCTCATTTCGCTTGGCGAGTTTCCTGACCTCGCGGTTGAGGACCAAGGTCACCCGTTCAAACACCGCCCCCTTGACCCAGATCCGAAAGTGTTTGTAGACGCCAGGCCAAGGCGGGTAGGCATCCTTCGGCAGGCTACGCCATGGGCAGCCCGTGTTTACCACGTAGACGCATGCATTGAACACCCTGCGTAAATCATAGGCTTGTGGCCTCCCCCGTTGTCCCGTACGGTTCAGTAGGGGAAAAATCACGGCCCATTGTGCGTCGGTAAGGTCGCTAGGATAGACTGTAAGAGGAGGCATCGTCTCAGCTCATCGGGAAAGGAATAGCGACGTCTACCCGCGCAGGACGATTTAGTCAACACTCTCTAAGGAAATGGCAAATTCCTGCTGCGCGCAAATGCCGGCAGTGGCAGAATCGCGAGTTTTTTCCGGCGACCGACGGAAGGAAGGCATGGCACGGCTCCCGATGCCGTCGGCGCGTTCGGCCGGATAATAGCGACCATGGCCTTGGAGGGGCCCTTTCTCATGTCCAACTGGAAGATCTGGCTGCGCCTGACGGCCACCATCTGGTCGGTGTTCGTGCTTGCCTGGGCCGGCATGATTGCCTGGCAAAGCGCGGTCAACCGCGATACCGCGATCCGGCAGGCGCAGGACTTTGCCGGCAGCATCCACGAAATGACGATGGCTGGCCTGACCGGCATGATGATCACCGGCACGATCGGGCAGCGCGAGGTTTTTCTCGAACAGATCAAGCAGTTGTCGATCATCAAGGATCTGCAGGTGGCACGTTCGGAAGCGGTGACCAGGGTTTTCGGCCCGGACAGCAAGGCGACACGCCCACTCGACGCCATCGAGCAGCAGGTGATGCGTAGCGGCCAGCCCTATGTCGCGGCGGAAAGCGACGCCGCCGGCTCCTACCTGCACGTGGTGACGCCGACCAGAGCGGCGAAAAACTATCTCGGCAAGGACTGCATCCTGTGCCATCAGGTCGCCGACGGGACAGTGCTCGGGGTGGTCAGCATGAAGGTCTCGCTCGATACCGTCGAGCAGGCAGTGTCGGGCTTCCGCCTCAGGATCGCCGCGGTCGCCGCGGTGCTCAGCGTGCTGCTGCTGTTGATGATCTGGTTCCTGACCCGCCATTTCGTCACCAACCCGCTCGAAAACCTCGCACTCGGCCTGCGCGACATCGCCCATGGCGAAGGCGACCTGACCCGCCGCCTGCCGGTTCGCGGCAAGGACGAAATCGGCCAGGCGTCGGCAATCTTCAATGAAATGATGGAGAACTTCTGCCGCCTGGTGCAGCATGTCGACGATTCCGCGCGCCGCGTTTCCAGCGAGGCCAGGGAACTCTCGCAGGCCGCCCGACAGGTCGCCGAAGGCTCGCAACTCCAGACGGAACAATCATCGCAGGCCGCCGCGGCGATGGAGGACATGTTGCATAGCATCGCCGCCATCGCCGAGAGCGCCGAGCAGGTGCACCAGCAGTCGCAGGACAGTCTGCGCCGCGCACAGGAGGGTCACGGCAGCCTGACGCGGTTGCTCGGGGAGATGGACCGCATCGCCGCGACGGTGTCCCTGATGGCCGAATCGATCAACGATTTCGTGCGCAGCAAGGACCGCATCAGCCGCATGACGCAAGCGGTCAAGGACATCGCCAACCAGACCGGGATGCTGGCGCTGAATGCGGCGATCGAGGCCGCGCGGGCCGGTGAAGCCGGGCGCGGTTTTTCCGTCGTTGCCGACGAGGTCCGCAAGCTGTCCGAGAAATCGGCGCTCGCCGCGCAGGAGATCGACCGCATCACGCCGGAGTTGGCCACTCAATCGACGGCCTTGCAGCGTGCGATCAGCGACGGGCTGGCACACATCGTGACCAGCCAGGCGACCATCGGCAGCATCGCCGACCTGCTCAACGGCTCGGTGAGCGCCGTCGGCAGCGGCATCGACGGCATTGCCAGCGCTGCGGACGAGCATCGGCACAGCAGTCGCCAGGTGGCCGACACCATCGACGCGATGGCCTCGATGGCGCAGGAAAACAGTCGCGCGGTGGAGAAAGCGGCAAACGCCTCGCAGTCGCTCGAATCGCTGGCACAAGGGCTGCAGTCGACGGTCGGGCGCTTCAAGGTTTGATTCGTTCGCACCTGGCAAACGCAACAATGTCTCAAACCTTGTCTATTGACGCGGTTAATCACCCGGATGAGCATAAGCCGCTGAAGTCAAGTCAATTGCCGGGGGCGAAGGGCGTAATGACCGGAAAATCCCGGCGGCGGTCGCTTTGTCTTGCGCGGGAGCTGGTGACGGCGGCCCTGCTGACAATGTGCCGCCTGCAACTATCGGACTGAAATGCAAGTAACGCGATGGTGACCGGGTGGATTTCCATGCGCATCCGGTGGATCAGCCATGGTTGTTCCCTGACGACGACTCAGGCTATCATGGCCGCCCCGTTTGATCTAATTGACGTTCATCGAGACGCCCAGCGCTGCCCCGGTTGTCCGGTTCCGTCCTAACCAGGAGACTCCTGCCATGAAATGGTTTTTCCCCACCGTTGCCGCATCCCTTCTTTTCGCTGTTCACGCCTGGGCCGGCGAAAAGGAAGACGCGACGAAGTTCGTCAACGACGCCGCGGCTGCGGCTACCAAGGACAAGACGGCGACGCTGGCTGAACTCAGCAATCCCAAAGGCCGCTTCGTCAAGGGCGAGATCTATGCGTTTGCTTTCGACCTGACGGGTACCGTCGTTGCCCACCCGATCAACAGCAAGTTGATCGGCAAGAATACCCTGGAGATGCCCGATGCGGACGGCAAGCTCTGGCGCAAGGAGGCCATCAGTGGCGTGAATGCACGCGGAGAGGCCACAGTCAGCTATCGGTACAAGAACCCCGTATCGGGGGCTGTCGAAAATAAGGTCACCTACTGCAAGAAAGCCGCCGATCTGGCGATCTGTGCCGGCTACTACCCATAAGTAGCCACTCGCCTCTCGGTCGCCGACAAAGCGAGCACGGAGGCGATTTCTCTCTGGATGCCGGCGTGCACATCGAAGGCGACGCCCCGCAAGGGTGGGACCGTCTGCTGCACCATGGCCGAAGGAAATCCCCTTGTGGGACTACATCCGACCGGCCTTTGCGCAGCAAAGCATGACTGCTCCACTCATCAACCCGCCGTCGAACGATCCGAACATCGCTAGCCGAAAAGCATCATCCTAGATTCATCTATTGGGCCTTGACCGGATCTGGTGAACGCCATGATTGGAAAGGGTTTTCGGCCGTTTTTTGTGACTGCGCCACAGTTCCTTTTGGGTGTCCTGGAGACGTTCGAAAAATCCAATCTTCATAGCAACTTAGCTGCCATTCCTGGCTTCAACTGAGGAATCTAGGATCATCCCTTGCATGCCGAGTACGATTGGATGGACACCGAAAATCATGCCGATCAGCATCCTCGATCTCGCCGGTCTGGATGTCGTCAAATACCGGGAAACTGAATCCGGATATCGTGTTCTGGCGACTCTAACGGTCATGACTTTTCCAGGCACCCCCGGTCATGAAAGTCATGACCGTTTCCCTCTCCCCCGCGAGGGGAGGGGAGGTTCGTGAGTCGCTGACGCGACTTTCACATTAAGCAAAGCGAGAGTCCGGAGCAGCGAAAAAATCGTCCCTGCCGGACTCAAGTTTGACCACTGCGCGCCGTTATAGGGGATGTTCGCACGTGATCGGTGGCAGTACTGACCATCAGCTCATCAACCAAGAAGAGTACATAGAGCTGACGTAGGTATCCGCCCCACCCCGGCATTTGCACCCATGGCGCGTCCATTCCACACAGGAAAAAGCTTCCCCATGGCAAAAACCATTTTTCTGGTCGATGATTCGGCAACCATCCTGCTCAGCGTCTCGAGCATCCTCGGCAAGGCCGGCTTTGCCGTCGAGAAAGCGTCGAATGCCGACGAAGCCTTGAAGAAGTTCAAGGCCGGGGTCAAGGTCGACCTCCTGATCACCGACCTGAACATGCCCGGCATGAACGGCATCGAGCTGATCAAGCAGGTGCGCACGCTGCCCGCCTACAAGTTCCTGCCGATTCTCTTCCTGACCACCGAATCGCAGCAAAGCCGCAAGGCAGAAGCCAAGGCCGCCGGCGCTTCGGGCTGGATCGTCAAACCGGCGACCGCCGACGACCTGCTCAACACCATCAAGCTGGTCATCCGCTAGGCCGAGACGATGACCCCTCCCCCCGGCCCATCCCATGACCAGTACCGCCGGCGTTCGCTGCTGACCGGACTGGCCGCGACCGTCGTGCTGCTGATCGTGGCCTGGCTCCTGCACGCGGGCTACGTCGATCTCCTGAACCAGACCTTCGGTCTGGGCGACCGCAGCCGTGACACCCTGATGATCCTGCTCGGCCTGCTGCTGTTTCTCGGCCTTCAGCAGGCGATCTCGCGGCTCCTGTACCACGACGCCCACCAGGGCCTCGACGAAACGCTCCGGGACGAACGCCCGCGCTGCCCGGCGCAGCAGGTCTGCCAGCGCGTCGCCCTGCCCGAGCTGCGGGAGATCCCGCGCTTCAACCGGGTCCTCGTCGGGCAGTTGCAGAGCGTCGTCGAGCAGACCGAACAGGCCGCCTACGATGTCACCTCCCGGCTGCAGACGATCGACGAGGTGGTCACCGACCTGAACCAGTTCGTCGCCGGCGCCGCCGCCGAATCGCAGGCCATGGCGAACGAATCCGAAGCGCAGATCGCCGGCAATCGCCAACTGATCGACAAGCTCGAAGCCTTCATCGCCCAACGCGTCGAAGAGACCGCCGCCGACGAGCGGCACGGTGCCGAAGCGATCCAGGAAGCCCGCTCGCTGCAGACCCTGGTCGACCTGATCCGGCACATTGCCGGCCAGACCAACCTGCTGGCGCTCAACGCGGCCATCGAGGCCGCCCGCGCCGGCGAGGCCGGACGTGGTTTCGCGGTCGTCGCCGACGAGGTGAGGAAGCTCTCGCACGAAACCGAAGCCGCGGTCAAGAAGATCAACGACGGCATCATCGCCGTCACTCGGATCATCGAGCGCCAGTTCAAGGACAAGCTCGCCCACTCGCACCTCACCGAGGAACGCGACAGTCTCGAACGTTTCGCGCAGCAGCTCGCCGCCCTCGGGGCCAGCTACGAGCGCCTGACAGCGCGCGAACGGCAGCTTCTCGACACCATCACCGCGAGCAGCGGCAAGCTCGCCACGATGTTCATGGAAGCCCTGGCCAGCGTGCAGTTCCAGGACGTGACGCGCCAGCAGATCGAACAGGTGGTCCACGGCCTCGAACGCCTCGACACGCACGCCGAAGCGCTCGCCGGAGCCATTGAAAGCAGCGCCCAGGGCAACCACGAAACGCGCATCGAACCGCTCGCCCGGCAGATGGAGCAGCAGTTCTCGAACTATGTCATGGACCAGCAGCGCGACGTCCACCGCCAGGCGATCGGCCCCGCGCATAGCCCGCGCCCGCCCGCCGCCACCCGTAAGACGCGCACTGCCCGCGCTGCGCCGGCGCCGGCCAGCAAACCGTCGAACGTCGAACTTTTCTGAAACCACCCTACCCGCAAGGAGCTGTTATGCCCGCCCCCGCCGCCCGCCTCGCCCTTCTCGAGGACATGACGATCTACCAGGCCCAGGCCCAGAAGGAGCAGTTGCTCACCGCGCTGGCGGCGACCGCAGCCCTCGACCTCGACCTCTCGGCCG
>NZ_JAZKUD010000139.1:0-6544 GCF_036625275.1 Accumulibacter sp. | reverse complement strand
TGTCGGCCGATGCGGTGGCCGGTCACGAGTTGTTCGTCGGCAAGGCCGGCTGCGCCGCCTGCCACCGGCCGCCGCTTTACAGTGACAGTCTGTTCTACAACATTGGCCTCGAAGCCGGCAAGACCAAGCCGGATCCCGGCCGCCAGGCGGTGACCAAGGATGCGAAGGACCTGTCGGCATTCAAGACGCCATCGCTGCGTTCGGTCGCCATCGCCGGTCCCTACTTCCATGATGGCAGCGTCAGCAGCCTCGAAGGGGCCGTGCGCTATATGGCGTCGGGCGGCAAGGCGGATCCGAACAAGAGCGCTCTGCTGATTGACCGCAAGCTTTCCGAGCGGGAGATCGGTCAGCTCGTCGCCTTCCTCGACACGCTGACCAGCGACGAGCGTTTCCAGGCGCCGACCCTGCCGTAGGCCGGGTTGTTCTGTGGCAGGATGGGCTGATGCAAGCACTCCACCGTCTCGCGCTGGCCGACTGGCTGGCCCTTCTTGCCTTTCTTGCATGCTGGGCTGGCTATGCCTGGTTTTCCGAACATAGCCGCTGGGCTTCCGGTGGGCTGATCCGCCGCACCCAGGACTTCCGGCTCGAGTGGGCCTACCAGATGCTGGCGCGGGAGGTGCGGGTCACCGACTCGACGCTGATCGGCAACCTGGTGACCAGCGTCACCTTTTACGCCAATACCACCATCTACATCATCGCCGGCCTGGTCGCCGCCCTCGGCGCTGCCGACAGGCTGTTGAACTTTACCGCCGACCTGGCCTTTGCCGGCGCCGGCAACCGGGAAATGCTGGAGATCAAGCTGATGCTGGTGCTGGGCAGTTTCGTCTACGCTTATTTCAAGTTCACCTGGTCGCTGCGTCAGTTCAACCTGCTGTCGATTCTGGTCGGCGCGGCACCGCTCGGTGAGCGGTCGGAGCCGGGCATCGAGCGCTATGCGCAGCGGCTGGCCGGCGCCAACAGCTTGGCCGGCGACGACTTCAATCGCGGCATCCGGGCCTACTACTTTGGTCTTGCTGCGTCTGGCTGGCTGTTCAGTCCGCTGCTGCTCGCCGTCCTCGCGCTGCTGATTATGCTGGTGCTCTATCGACGCGACTATCGCTCGACGGCGCTCGACATCCTGCGCCATTGAACACCAGCCGCCAAGTGGCCGGCGTCGGTTTCGGCCTGCTCGCCTATGGCATGTGGGGATTCTTTCCGCTGTTCTTCCGCCAGCTTGCGCACGTTTCGCCGATGGACGTCCTGAGCAACCGCGCTGTCTGGGCCTGCCTGTTTGTCGGCGGGCTGCTCTCGCTGCGTCGGCAGTGGCACAAGGTCGCGGCGGTTTTCGGGAGCTGGCGGCAGCTGCTGATGCTGGTCATTGCCGCTTCGCTGATCGGCACCAACTGGCTGGTGTTCCTGTGGGCCGTCGCCAACCAGCAGGTGGTCGCCTCCAGCCTGGGCTATTTCCTGACGCCGCTGGTCAACGTGGTGCTGGGCCTGGCGGTGCTCAAGGAGCGGCTGAACCGGCTGGAATGGCTTTCGGTCGCCCTCGCGCTGGCGGCGATCGCCAACGAGGTCATCGCCATCGGCAGCCTGCCCTGGGTGTCGCTGATCCTGGCCGGGACTTTCGGCACCTACGGCCTGGTGCGCAAGCGTTTGCCGGTTGATGCCGTCTCCGGCCTCTGGCTGGAAACCCTGGCCATGCTGCCGGTGTGCGGGCTTTACGCCTGCTGGCAGGCGCAGAACGGGCAGCCGCTGTGGTTTGCCGGCCATGATCTGACGACCACTGCCTTGCTAATCTCTGCCGGTGCGCTCACCGCCCTGCCGTTGTTGGCGTTTTCTGCCGCTACCCAGCGCCTCGATCTGGCAACCGTCGGCATGCTGATGTACATCAACCCGACGCTGCAGTTCGTGACCGCGATCTGGCTCTTCGGCGAGCCGATGCAGGTCGCCCAACTGCGCAGCTTCGGCCTGATCTGGCTGGGCCTTCTGGTTTTCAGTTGGAGCGCTTGGCGGAAGTATCGGCAGCCGGTCTAGCGCAGCGCTGCCAGCGCTGGCGATCGTGGCGCATCAAGCCGGCTTCACGAGGCATATCCCGCCCACCGTCAGGCCGTCTGGCATGCCGGCGACGCCAGCCGACTGAAGTTCGCTGGCCGACTGCCGAATGGCCGGGGGGCTCAGCGCGAGAGCGGTTTCGGGGAGACCCAGCCAGGTGGCGAGGCGGCCAGGACTGGCGATCGAGCGGCGATGCTGGCGGTCTTCGAAGTTCGCCGGCTCGCAGGCGAGATCGAAGCTCAGCACCAGCCGGCCGCCGGGTCTCAGGATGCGGCTGGCTTCGCGGATGGCCAGTGCCGGTTGTGCGAGGTGCTGCAGGACCGAGATCATCAACACGGCGTCGAAACCCTGGTCGGTGTCGCCGTCCGGGGCCGGCAGCGCGTGGAGGGTGGCGGCCCGTACCGCGAAACCCGTGCTCGGTGCCCAGTTGAGGAAACGCCGGCTGGCGTCGGTATTGCCATCGTCGGCGAAGTTGCGGTCGTAGCCGGTGACGGCGTGGCCTTGTGTCGCCAGCCAGGGGCCGAGGGCGCCGCGACCGCAACCCAGGTCGGCGATGCGCAGCCGCGGGCCGCTGCCGTTGGCTGGGCTGATGGCCAGTGCGTCGAGGGCGAAGGCGTATTCCCAGCGTTTGGTGGCGTGCAGGTAGCAGCCGGTGGTCGGGCTGCGGGCGTGGCCGTCGGTGTCGTCGACCAGTTCGCCATTCGCCTGGATCGCACCGAGCAGCGCCGCGCCGGCGCTCGGTACGCGCGACCAGACCGCGCTGCTGGTCGGGTGAAGGGCCCTGGCCGGCAATTGTAGGCCGCGATCGAGCACCGCCAGAACGGCGTCGCTGACGCTGCCCGGGCTGATCGCGGCCATGCAGACCGGCTGCACGAGGCCGCGCGGGCAGCGCCCCAGCCAGTCCGGCGTGCTCCACCAGCAAGGCGTGCAGACCCCGGCGTTCAGGTTGACGTTGTCGCGGTAGCCAAAGAAGCCGACATCGGTGGGGCCGAACAGGACCACCGAAGACGTGCCCAGCGCATACGCGGCGTGCACCAGTCCGGATTCGCCGTCGATGTGCAATGCCGCGCCCTGCAGCAGCCACAGGGCTTCGCCGAGCCGGATGCGGCCGATCAGGCAGTCGTCCACGCCGGCGATCGGCCGGCTGCTGGTGCCGCCGATCTGCACGATGCGCAGCGACGGGTGCAGCGCCTTGAGCTTGCTGACGAGTTCCGCCCAGTGTTCGAGCGGCCAGCATTTCACCGCCTGGCCGGGACGCACGTGTGCGCTGGTGTCGAAGCCATCGTGAAGCGTGATCCATTGCCTGCCCGCGCTGGCGAGGCGCAGGCGTGACCCGGCGTCGGCCTCGTCCAGTGCCAGGCAGAGCGGCGCCTGCTGACCCGCGCGCTCGTCGAGGCTGCCTGGAGTGCAGCGGTCGCTACCGTTGCCGCCGTCGAAGCCGGCGCTCCAGGCCAGCGATTCGGCGCGTCGCCTCCCCGCCGCCAGGTTGAGGCGCGCCCAGAAGCCGTCGAGCTGAGGGTGCCGCTCGACCAGTCCGCGCACGCTGGCGATGCGGCTGTTCGAGCGGGCGATCAGGTCAGCGAGTGCGGGGTGTGTCCTCTGCCATCGCTGAGGGGCATCGAAGAAGCGGACGAACTGGGTGATTTCGACGCGGACGCCGCTGGCCAGCGACCACTCGCGCAGCGAGCGCGTGGCGCCGACCAGGCCGCGACCGCCGAGCGCCTGTTGTGCGAGTTCGGGCCGATCGTTGTAAGTAATGACCGTGCCGTAGCCGGCGAGTGCCCAGAGCAGCTCGATCAGGCGCCCGGCGAGCAGCAGGTCGCCGAAGCCGCCGCCGAGCCTGATCGCGAGGTCCAGCGCCGCAGGCGCGCTGCGCGCTACGGGCGTCGCTACCGGCTGGTCGCCTGCGTCAGGGTCGCGCACGTGATGGTCGCCTACCTCGCGGCCGGCCTTGCTATCGGTCGCGGTGTGCGCGGGTGGGCCGAGGCTCGGGGCGATCTCGCGCAGGCGCGCCGCAACCCGTTCCGGGCCCATCCCTTGCAGGCATTGCAGGTGATGCTGGCAATCGCGTCGGCCCCAGGGTTGGCTGCGGCACGCCGGTTCGCAGGCGAGGCCGCCGCTGAGGGGGTGCAGGGCGGGCCAGGGCATCGCCTCCCGCGCCGGGCTGGTGAGACCAAAAATGCCGAGGGTGGGTACGCCGAGCGCGGCAGCGAGGTGCATCAGGCCGGAATCGTTGGCCACCATTGCGCTGCACTGGGCAATCAGGCGTGCGGTCTCGGCCAGTGCACGCGGCGTGGTGGCATCCTGGACGTGTGCCGGCCAGCGGATCGGGGTGGCGAAATAGGTGCCGCTGGCGTCTTCGTCGGCCGGTGTGCCGACGCGCAGCACGCGGCCAAAATGTTGCGCCAGCTCGCCGTGGCCATGCCACTTCTTCCACGGCCAGCCAGCCTTGCAGCCGGCGTGGATGGCCAGGGTGCCGGCGGCGACGCTGGGCTTTCCCGCGCGTAGCGCCGGTGCCAGCGGCGGCACCGGCAGCGGCCCGCTCCAGCCGAGTTCGCGGGCAATGGCCGTGGCGCAGCCGGGGTCGCCTTCGTCTCGCCAGCGCTGCTGGTCAGCGCAGATCTGGCGGCTGGCCGGTATCCGGTCGGCAAAGCGCGTCGCCCAGTAGGCGAACACGGCCAGCGCCGGCGGTGCTTCGTCGGTCGGCACCCACCGGTTGCCTGCCGGGTCGGCGAGCCGCACACGACTGACGCCGGGCGCGCCGTCGAACAACGCCGCGCTGTCCGGGTAGTCGGCAACGAGAAGCAGGTCCACGTCATGACCGGCGGCGTCGAGGACCGGCACCAGCGAGGCCCAGCGCAGCAGGTCGCCGATGCCGCCGGCCAGTACCAGAATGGCGCGCCGGCGGGGCGGTGCCGCGGCAACCTTTTCTCTGCGCTGTTCGGCGATCAAGGCGTCGATCCGCCCGCGCGGGACGGCTGTCCACCAGGCGTTGCCCGTGTCCTTGCGACTGGAGTTGCCAGCATGCACCCCCGCGATGCACAGCGCCGGGTCGTCCAGGTCGATGCACTCGGCGGCCTGTGCCGACCAGACGAAATGGTTGTCCTCGCCGATCGATTGATCACGAAACGGGTGGGTGCGCCAGAACTCACGCCGATAGAGCAGCGTCGCCCCGCAAAGCCACGGCCGGCGACTGCCCTGGTAGCGGTATTCCCAGGCGCGTGCGCCGTCGAGTTCGCGGAAATAGACGCGGCTTGATCCGCACAGCGCCATGCCAGGCTGCGCCAGCAGCGCGTGCATCTGGCGGCTGAGGCGGTCGGCGGCGTACCAGTCGTCGTCGTCGCAATGGGCGATGTATTCGCTCCGTGCCGCAGCGCAGGCGAAGTTGCGTTTGGCGCCAAGGCTCAGCCCCGGTGGGCAGGCGATGTGACGCACGCGGCCGCCAGCGAGCGCTGCGCCAAGGCTGTCCGGCACGCCGTCTTCGCTGACGATCAGCAGTTCGGCATCCTGGAAGTCCTGGGCGAGGAAGTTGGCGACCGCGGCGGGTAACATCGGGTGCCGGTTGCGGGTGGGCATCAGGCACGACACGCGCGGTGGAACGGTGCTGCTCACGGTTTTGTCAGATGGGGGGCCCAGGTGGTCCTGGCCTGCGCGATCAGCGGCGTCCGCCAGCCGTCGTCCTTGCCGAGGGCCGCGTTGACGCCGGTCAGTCCCCCGGCCAGCAGGCCGTTCCACTGTGCCTTGAACAGCGCCGATGCGCGCACGTTGAGCTTCCCGGCCTCGGCGGCGTTGGTCGCCCTGGCCTTGGCAATCTGCTGCGCGGTGGCGCGTCGCTTGCCGCTCGACGAACGGCCGAAACCGACGCCGGTGCCGCCGAGCGTGCTGCCGATGGCGGCGAACAGGTGCCGGCGCTGGACATGCACGTTGGCTTCGCTCACCTTGCCGCTGTCGGGTGTTCTGCCGACCACCGAGACATTGGCCGGCAGCGTCGCCGCCGGTGCCTTGACGCCCTTGTCGACGGCGACGCCGCCACCGATCGTCCCTTCGCCAACGACCGTCGTGTCCAGCAGATTGCCCTCGGTTTCGAGTTTCTTCGCCTGCTGTTCGACGTCCTTCAGCGGCTGCGCCTGGTGCGCCGCCTTGTGTACCTTCTTCCTCAGCCAGATCGCCGACAGCCCGATTCCGTCCTTCTTGTACAGATCGAGGCGTTTCTTCCCCTCCTTGCGCATTCTGTCGGCCAGCGGCTTGTCGACCTTGGCGATCGGTGTTGCGATCGCCTGATAGAACTCGCCCATCGAGGCCAGCATGATCTTCTGCGGTACGTGGTGCGACTCGCCCTTGGCTTTCTTGATCGCGTCCGGGCGTGGCACCTCGTGCGTGCCTACCGCCCATTCCTTGCCCTGCTTGGCGACTATCCCCTTCTTGCCCGAGCCGGTGTAGAACCAGTACACCTCTCCGTTCTCGACCTTCGAGCCGATCGTCTTGAAGACCGGGTGCGCGCGCTTGACGC
>NZ_JAZKUD010000138.1:0-6680 GCF_036625275.1 Accumulibacter sp. | reverse complement strand
TCGGCATGCTGCTCGGCAGCCTTGCGCCGCAGCTGGTCGCCAACCGCGGGCACTCGATCGCCCAGGCCCTGCACGCCCAGGCGGCGCACCCCTCACACCCAGCACACCCAGCACACCCAGCACACCCAGCACACCCGGCGCACCCGGCGCACCCGGCGCACGGCAGGCACTGAGCGATCTGCCGAAACTAACTGGCCTCAGTGGGCGTAGCGGAACACGGCGCTCGCCGCGCGTAGCGCGTGCCCACCCTGCAGCGCCTTGGGCACCTCTTCCCGGCTCAGTCCCGGCTGCAAGGCATCGGGCTCGAGGTCGGTGGCGATGATGGTCATGACGTAGTGCTGTGGCGCGTTGCCGCGCGGTGGGCAGGGGCCGAGCCAGGCGAGGCCGACTGTGTTCTTGCCCGCAACAAAGCGGCCGGCGGTGGGCGCGGCGCTCAAGTCACCTTCGGCGAACGCGTTCACGCTGGCCGGGATGCCGTACACAATGGCGTGCGAGACACCCAGTCCGCTGCGGCCGGCCTGATCGTCCCACAGGATGACAAAGCTCCTGGTCTTGTCCGGGACGTTGCGCCACGCCAGCGCGGGCGAGACGTTCTGGCCAAGGCAATTGGCATTCTTGGCGACGTTGCCGGCGTACTTGCGATCGAGCATCGTGTTATCCGCCATGCCGGGTGAGCTGAGGTAGAACGCCGAGGCCGGAACCGTCGGCTCCATGCTGGCGCAGCCCGCCAGCGTGTTGGTCACGACTGCCGTGAGCATAGCGAATACGCTCCGGGTGATCATGCTTCCTCCTGTGGAAAAATGGCGCTGCGATATGGTCCGCGCGCGTCGGCATGGGTGGCCATTGGCGTCATTGTCACTTCTTTAGGCATTCGCGACCTTGAATTCAGCGCCGCAACCCTATCAGTCCGACTTGCACGGCGCTACGTGCGCTGCACCATCGTTGGCTGTGCGTGGCGGGCAAGCCCTGCTGGATGGATCTTTCCCGCCGGCCGTTCGCAGTCGGGTCGTGAGCATCAGGCTGATGCTGCCGCCGGGACCGGGCTTGATGCTCTCGTAGATCAGGTGTTCGGCGTCGATATCACGCCAGCGCTCGAGCGCGAAGGCCGGTCGAGCGCAATACGGCAGCAACCGTTCCGGACCCGGGCGTTCGGCACCTTCGATGCGCACATTACAGGCGGCGGAGTCGCTCGATTTTCTGCGCGTACCGCCGGGCAACCGGCTGGAAGCCTTGGGTGGGGACCGTGCCGGACAATGGAGCATCCGCATCAACGGCCAGTGGCGGCTGTGTCTTGAATGGCACGACGGGCACGCCTGGAACGTCGAGATCGTGGATTACCACCAAAAGGACAGAGCATGAGCATTCGCACTGAAGACATGGCCGGCATGGATTTCTCGGACGTGGCCGATGTGGCCGCCGGCAAACTGGCGCCAATTCACCCCGGCAAGATTTTGCGGGACGATTTCCTGCTGCCCCTGGGGATCACCCGATATCGGCTGGCCAAGGAAATCGGCGTGTCGCAGCGCCGCATTGGCGAAATCGTGCAAGGAATGCGCGGCATCACTGTGGATACAGCGCTTCGCCTGGCGGCGTTCTTCGGTACCGATGCGCAAAGCTGGATCAACCTGCAGACCCGTTACGACACCGAGCTTGCGCGGGAATCCATGCGCGACGCCCTGAGCCGAATTCATCGGTTTGAGTTGGCGGCAGAGTAAGAACCGCCGAGGCGACTATCCGGGCGGGGCAGGTCTTTGGTTTGTAAAATCCGACCCTGGCCCCTTTCTCTCCGCTTTCTCTCCGGGATCGCGGAGACTTTCCAGAGGTCGGTACGGATGGGCATGGCGGCTCCGGTTTCATGCGGCCTTGAGGGCGGATTCGATCAGGGTCGTGGCGAGGCGTTCCTGTTGCGCGCGGGACTCGGCGAGGCCGGCCTTGAGGCGGTCGCAGAGGGCCATCAGTTCGTCGACTTTGGCGACGATGCGGTGTTGCTCGGCAACAGGCGGTAGTGCGATCGGAATGTTCCTTAGCAAAGAGAGCGCGACAAACGGTTGCGCTCCCCCGCTTGCATTACGTTTCAAACCAAAGGTCACGGTTTTCAGGAAGAGATTCAAAAACATCGGCAGGGTATCTGCCTGCCGGTAGTACTTGAAGAGGGCTACGTTTTTTATGCTGAATTCGCGGTCGGTATCGACGACCACTTGATTGCCAATATTGCCCCCGATCATTGAATACAGGATATCCCCTCGACTGACACCTGAACGTCTTTTTATTGCCTCATGGTCCTTAACGGAAATGAGTTTTGCATCCCCAAACGAAATCTTGCCATCATCAAAGTTCCGACTTGTGATGAGAGGTATGCCATCACCTTCCACGTATTTCGGTGTGTGATGCGTCCCGTCTCTGACGTCGAATGTTTCTTGCGCTCTTGCCCACTGCCAACCATCAGGCAACCCAAACGGCTGCTCATCCTTCCCCACCGGCGGTACCGGCTTCGATTTTTTGCAAGTGCCTTCCACTTCCAGCCGCGCCCGCTCCTTCGCAATCCGCTTGAGCAGCTCGCTCGCCGGTTCGTCGTTCGGGTCTTGCGGCACCAGCTTGCCCATGACGGCGAGCTGGAGGATGGTTTGCTTGAGGGCGTCGAGGCTGGATTCGGTGGTGAACAGGGTGTCGAAGTGTTCGGCGAGGCGTTGCCAGTTGGCGGCTAGTTCGGCGGCGTCGGCGCTTTGGGTGAGCGTCCCGAGCAGGGTTGCGACGAGCTTGGCGTGCGCCGCCCCGGCGTCCGTCTGCTCCGCTTCCAGCCGGTCGCAGAGTGCCATCAGCTCATCGACTTTGGCGACGATGCGGTGTTGTTCGGCGAGGGGCGGGAGCGGAAACCACCCGGAGAAAAACTGCGAATCGTTGACTGCGGGATAAGCAATTCCGGTCTGGACGGACTCTACATAGCGCACGAATGGTGGGCTTCGCAGGTACCAGAATATGAATTGACTCGACAATCCGGCCAGCGGATGTATGACTGCAAAGGCGGTGCTTGCAATGGGGGAGGGCGTCAGATCGCGGTCAATGACGGCGATGTTTAACAGGTAGGGGCGAATTGTCGAATAGATAACCGTCCCCCGCTGGACGATCTTGCGAGCTCGCGAAGGCGCGTCGCCAGCAGCCACGACGGTCGGCGTATCGATCAAGCCTCGTACATTGTCGATTGCCGATACGTCAACATAGGTGAAATCGGCATCCGGTGTCTTTTGGCCCCAATCGTGGCCGATTTCTGCGAGGCGTACCCACAACCATCCAGCGGGAACGGGGAATGGTCTTGCGCCCTCATCCGTGAGTGGTGTTGCCTTCGATTTCCTGCAAGTGCCGTCCGCCTCCAGCCGCGCACGCTCCTTCGCAATGCGCTTGAGCAGTTCGCTCGCCGGTTCGTCGTTCGGGTTCTGCGGCACCAGCTTGCCGCGCACCGCCAGTTCGAGAATCAGCCCGCGCAGTTTCCGGATTCCCTCCGGCGCGGCGGCGATGAGGTCGAGGTGGTCGGGGAGGTTCACTGTTGGATGCTCGCGCGGTCGGGTGAAATCACTACGCATCGGGTAGCGAAGGACTGTCGTCAGCGTCACGTTGCGCGGCAGGCAATTGTTGCAGGAGCGCCGGCAGTGCCGTTTGCACGGTGTCCCACACCACATCGAGGTTGATGGCGAAAGTAGCCGTCAGCAATGCGCTTGCGCATTGCCTCGCATGCTGCGCCACGGTATTTCAGGGTGTGCATCGGCAAACGCCGGATGGCCTTCCATGACCTTGGTCGCGGCTTCTCCGATGATGACGAGACTCATGATGACCGCCTGTTGCGTACGCTTGTCCTCAAGGAAATCGTCTTTGCTCATGCCCTCCACAAAGCAGCACGCATCCGCCGCTGCCTGCCGCATGTAATCGAGAAAGTCGGTCAGGCGGCTCTCGCTCATACCGGCCGGGCCTCGGCGAGGACTTTGGCGCGGAACTTTGGCGGCAGGTCGGCCGGGGTCAAGAGATCGACATGAACGCCAAGCAGGGATTCCAGTTCGTCTTGCAGCCCGCCCAGGTCGAACAGGGTGGTTCCCGGCAGCGCGTCGACCAGCAAATCCAGGTCGCTACCCTCCCGGTCGGTGCCATGCAGCACCGACCCGAAGATGCGCGGGTTCGCCGTGTTGAAGCGATTGGCTGCTTCACGGATGGCATGGCGTTCACGATCGAGAGCAATGGATGGCCGCACGGGTTCTCCTTTCACGTGTCGCCAGCAAGAACAAGCGGTTGAATACCGGGCAAGAACGGCATGGCGGATTGGCGTCCTTCAGCCCTGGCTTCGAGCAGATCGAGCACGAAACCGATGGGCAGGTCTGGATTGTCTGCGATCACCTGCCGGGCAGAGGGCAACCGTCTGACTCGGTCGAGCAAGTCGACCAGCAAGGTGGTCACGAGTGCATCCGGGTCGACATTGGCAAACAGGCGATTGAACTCCTCGGCCAATTCGTCCGGCACATCAACGGTCAGCGCCGCCATCGGGATTCAGCCCGCCTCCCTCTGCGCGCGTTCAGCAAGCTGCAGGCGAATCAATTCGGCGGCTTCATGAGCGCTTCGTGCGACGACTTCAACCTGATAGCCCGCTTCTTCATTGATCTGCCGCTTGACCTCCCACAACTCGGCCAGGATGGGGTCGGGCGCTTTGTGAAAAATGCCGGATTCGGGGGGTATGGTGTCGGTTGCCATCTCAGCTCTCCATCAGTTCTTCAGGTGTGGTCAACAGGGGGATATGGACGCCAATTTCACGCAGATGGTTCTGCAACTTCATCTTGGCGGCGGGACCGGCCAAGTGTGCAAAATTCCATGTCACCAGAAACTCTGCGTTGGACACCGATGCCACGGCAATGTGCAAGGCATCTTCGGGTTCGGAGGCCGGTACAGCGCCAATCTCGATGAGTCGCCTTGCCAGGATCTGCGACTCCTCTGTCATTTCGACGATAGCCATGGATGCCAAGGCAGCCAGTCTGCGTTGGGCTGCCTGGCTGTCGCCGCGGGCCGCTTCGCGGATGACGAGCTCGGAGATCCTCAGATCCCAATGGCTTGGGGCAATCTCCCACCATTCACTGGTCCACGCCTGCCGCGCTGCCGTGACCAGATGGCTGCTGGTGCGGGCGGTCAGGTAGGAAATGACTGAGGTCTCGACATAGACCAGGGGTTTCACTTTCCATTCTCCAGTGCGTCTGCCAAGACTGCCCTGAGCTGACTTCGCGTCTCGCCAATTTTCACCTGCAAGGCCGCGTAGTCGGCGAGCAGCGTCTGCGGATCATGCACCACAGCATCCGGGCTGTGCGGGTTCTTGATGTCGAGGTTGTAGTTGCGCGCCTTGATGTCGGCGGCGCTGACCTTCCACGCTTGTTCGTTCTCGACCCGGTTGTTCCACCACGCCTTTTCGGCTGCGAATTCCTCGATGCGCATCGGCTTGGTCTTGTTGTAGCTCTTCACCCCCGGCGGGTAGGGGTGTTCGTAGAACCAGACGTCCCGTGTCGGCGTGCCCTTGGTGAAGAACAGCAGGTTGGTCTTGATGCCGGTGTAGGGGTTGAAGACGCCGTTGGGCAGGCGGACGATGGTGTGCAGGTTGCAGGTTTCGAGCAGTTGCTCCTTGATGCGCGTCTTGATGCCTTCGCCGAACAGAGTGCCGTCGGGCAGCACCAGCGCGGCGCGGCCGCCGTCCTTGAGCAGGTGCATGATGAGGACGAGGAAGAGGTCGGCGGTTTCGCGGGTGCGGAAGGTGGCGGGGAAGTTGCTCTCGATGCCGTCTTCTTCCATGCCGCCGAAGGGCGGGTTGGTGACGATGACGTCGACGCGGTCGCGCGGGCCGTAGTCGCGCAGCGGGCGGGCGAGGGTGTTGTCGTGGCGGACGTTGGTCGGCACGTCCAGCCCGTGCAGGATCATGTTGGTGGTGCACAGCAGGTGCGGCAGGGGCTTCTTCTCGACGCCGTTGATGCAGCGCTGCAGGAGTTGCTCGTCTTCGACCGTCTTGACGTGTTGCTTGCGCACGTGTTCGATGGCGCAGGTGAGGAAGCCGCCGGTGCCGCAGGCCGGGTCGAGGATTTTCTCGCCCAATCGGGGGGCGACCGCATCGACCATGAATTGGGTGACCGGGCGCGGCGTGTAGTACTCGCCGGCGTTGCCGGCATTCTGCAGGTCGCGCAGGATCTGTTCGTAGAGGTCGCCGAAGAGGTGACGGTCCTGCGCCTTGTTGAAGTCGACGCCGGCGACGATCCTGTTGATCACCTGGCGCATCAGGTGGCCGGACTTCATGTAGTTGTAGGCATCCTCGAAGACGCTGCGGATGACGAAGCCGCGCCGGTCGGCATGCGCCGGCTGCAGGTTCTTGAGGGTGGGGAAGAGCCGGATGTTGATGAAGTCGAGCAGCTCGTCGCCGGTCATGCCCTCGGGGTCGGCCGCCCAGTTGCGCCAGCGCAGCGGCTCAGGGATCGGCGAACGGTAGTCGCCATCGTTCGCTTCGAGCAGCTCGTACTCGGTTTCCTTGTCGTCGTAGATCTTCAGGAAGAACATCCAGACGAGCTGGCCGATGCGCTGCGCGTCGCCATCGACGCCGACATCCTTGCGCATGATGTCCTGGATGGATTTGATGGTGGTGGAGAGGGACATGAGCCAGGGCTTAGGACGTG
>NZ_JAZKUD010000137.1:0-6759 GCF_036625275.1 Accumulibacter sp. | reverse complement strand
AAGCGCGCGAGTTCGGCAAGGCGATCCGCGAGATCATGGCCCTCACCGACCTCGCCAATCAGTACGTCGACAGTGTCAAGCCCTGGGAACTGGCCCGCCAGCCCGATCGCGCCAGCGAATTGCAGGCGGCGTGCAGCAACTCGTTGAACCTCTTCCGGTTGTTGGCCATCCTGCTCAAGCCGGTCCTGCCGGCGCTCAGCGCCAAGGCCGAAGCCTTCCTCAACGTCGCTCCCTTTGTCTGGGGCGACGGTGGCAGCGTCCTCGCCGCCGGGCACGCGATCAACGCCTATCGGCATCTGCTGACGCGCGTGGACAAGAAGCAGATCGATGCGCTGGTCGAGGCCAACCGCGAATCGCTGACGGCAGTGCCGCAGGCGGCGCCGCAGAAACACGCCGAGCACCAGGAGAAGGCGGCTGCCGTTGCCGTCGCGCAGGCGGCTGTCGGCACTGTCGCCGGGCCGCACATCAGCATCGACGATTTCATGAGCGTCGACCTGCGCATCGCGCGCATCAGCGAGGCCAACCAGGTCGAAGGCGCCGACAAGCTCGTCCGCCTGCTGCTCGACATCGGCCCGCTCGGCACGCGGCAGGTGTTCGCCGGTATCAAGTCGGCCTACGATCCGGCAACGCTGGTCGGTCGCCTGACGGTGATGGTCGCCAACCTGGCGCCGCGCAAGATGAAGTTCGGTCTGTCCGAGGGCATGGTCCTGGCTGCGTCGGACCCCGACGGGCAGGTGCCCGGCATCTTTCTGCTCTCGCCGGACAGCGGCGCCCAGCCCGGCATGCGCGTCAAGTAGGCCGGCATGGACAGTCGCCAGCGCCCGCCGGTCACCCTGAAAGTGATGTTCTACGCGCTGCTCGACGCCGCCGGCATGCTCATCTTCGCCAGCGGCCTGATGTGGCTGGTCAGGCAGCAAACGCTGTTCATCCCCGGTTTCCCGACCAGTACGGCCAGCGCGGTGGCGACCGTCGCCACCGGGATCGCCCTGATGGTCTGGTCAGCGGCGCGGATTCTGCGCGAACTCGCCAGACCGCGGTCTGACAGCAAGCGCTCCTGAAGCGCAGTGTCAGCGAGGCCCTTGCGGCACCCAGGCCAAAGCGCCTACCGGATGCTCAATACTCCACTTTCGGCAACCTCCGGACCAACTCGTCCCAGCTGACGGAAACGCCTGGCAACACCCCGACGGCGGTTTCTCCGTTCAACTCGAGGACTTCCGGCTTGCCATACTCTCCATCCCGCAAGCGATAGACAGTGATCATCTGGTCTATTGGATGCACCAGCCAGTATTCCCGGACCCCGGAGCGTTCGTAGACCCGCCGCTTCCACACGTGATCGTGGCTGGCGGTGGACGACGACAACACTTCCACCACCAGGTCCGGCGCTCCGCGCACGCCGCGACGGTCGAGGCGAGACGGGTCGCAGACCACCAGCACGTCCGGCTGCAGGACCGTATCGACCTGGTCGTCGGCCTCGTCGGCCTTGGGCAGGCGGACATCTACCGGCGCGATGAAGGCGCGGCAGGATTTTCCTTGCAGCGCCTGCCGGAGCTGGAAGTAGATTTCACCGACGACGTCCTGATGTGCTAGCGTTGGCGCAGGCGCCATCAGGTAGGCCGTGCCGTCGATCAGCTCGTAACGAAGGTCTTCCGACCACGCGAGGTAGTCGGCGTACGTGTGGTAGCGATCATCACGAAGTGCCAGGCCCATGCGACCTCTCCTCAATGGGGACGCTGAACGGCCGAGTATACCCCGCCTGAAACTGCCGATGCGTGCACCGCGCTGGCGATGCCGGCGGTGATCGGCTCATCGGCATCGCTGCCACCACGCTACAAGAACAGGCGAACGGCGATCAGCGCCGACGCCAGCAGTGGCCGTAGCGGCACCAGCCAGAGCAAGCACGCGGGCGCTTGCGGCCAGCGCCGCAAACAAGGCGTCGAGGTCGCTCGCTGGCTTGTTACCAGGGCGTGCTCGACGACTACCAGCAGCCGCATCGGCCCATGGATCTCGACCCTCTGCAGCGGCAGGCCGACAGGGCGGATCTGGCGCCCTGCATCACGCCGAACAGCCCGGCCAGGTTGTGCGTTACCTTGCTGCCGCAGCCGTAGCTTTTGTTATTGACTGTCGAAAAGGCGTGCTCGACGTTGATTCCGGCGCCCACCGATTCCGGGGACAGTATCTGGAACTCAAGGCCACTGCGGGTGTCCGCTGCCCGCTCAACTGAGAACCCGGGCCAGAGAAGCACCAGTGTCTGCACCGGGTTGGCGGCTGCCAGTGGTTCGCAAAACCGGAGCGACCGCTGTCAGTCGGATCCGTCCGTTCGCGCTCGGCTCCAGGCTGCTCGTCTAGCTGGCGGTGCCAAACCATAAGCGGTCACTGAGTTTTCGTGGTCAGCTGACGGCAAACGGCCCAGAGGAGACGGTCGGGGCTCTTGAAAGCGGCCATTCATCGCAACCGCCCGCCACACGGAAGTTGCCGTTCAATTTTCAGCGGTGCTATTCTTGCCTAACCGGCAGCTTTGAAGCGGGAGCGATCACTGGGTGCAGGATGGCGTCCGTCGGCAGCCGGCCAGGAGCAGACGCTGGCGACTTTTCTCCAAAGGGAACGTTGATTTAATGACTTGCCCGGAAGCGGTCGTTGGACGGAGCATGACTGAATCGTCGTTCGCGACCCGCTACTGCCTCATGGCAGATAGCAGTCGTCTGGCAGCTCACCCATCCTCAACCTGCGGTTCACAGAAAACAGACCCTAACGGCACTTGGCCTGAACGGTCATTGCGGTTGGTCTGCTCGAGTGGCCGTAACGGTCTCATCGCGACCGATTGATCGGCAGCATTTCAACCGCCCTGGCTATGTCTACTGAAACCATGCGATTCATCCGCTATTTCTCCGCTAGCCCGTGGATTTCGGCGCACATAATCCGTTCATTCCCAACGACAGGAGTCTTTTGGCATGAACGGGTATGACGAGCACGATGCCTATCAGGATGAAGTGATGCGCGAGATTTTCGACGAAATGAACGAGTACGCCGAGAATTGGCAACGTTCCGAAGAGGCTGGTTGGTTCTATTCTGACGCGGACGCGGGTTGACCATGATGCGGGACAGCGAAATGAACGCCACACCCGAAGTCGATCGCATGGTCGACGATTTCTTTGCGCACGCACTGGTCCGCGACGCCAATGAAACCGTAATTGCGGCGAGGATTACCGTAGGAGAGTTCAACTGGGTGAGTTACGGCATGAAGCCGCCAACCGTGCCGCCAGACTTGTGTGGTCTGATTGCGAGGATTCGCCAGCATGCCGACTGGTCTTCCGTTTCGAACCGAATACGATTGCAGTGGCGTGAGCGTCTCGGCCCGATTGCCCAGAAGAACACAGCCGAGAGCTACGAAAAGCGGGTCGCCTGCCTCGCTCCGATAGACCGGCTGAAGCTCGATGCATGCAATCCAACGAGTCACCCAACCGAGGCGACCCTCGTCGCGAAGTGGTACCTCGACGGCACCAACGATACGCCTCACGACCACGAATACGCGCGGCACCTCCTTTTGGAGGCCGCCGATTGTGGCAATGCCGAGGCCGCCTACTTGCTGGCTACCGCAACGATCACTGGTGAAACGGTGGACAGCCCGAGAAAGGCCGTGGCCGGATTCATCATTGAAGACGCAAGGCTGCGTGATGAGTTCCGCACGCAAGCGCGCGCGGCACGATTTTTTAAGGTGTTTCAAGACGAGAACGCGGCTCGCCGGTACGAGGATTTTACCGATACACCAGTCGATTACCTAAGGGAGCAATTGGAGTCCGACCTACAGTGCCGGACGAGCGATGACGACGAGGCCGACCCATCCGCTGCGCGGGCTGGCGACCCCGATGCCCAATGGAGACTGGCAATGTGCCTTCTTCACCAAGCTGATTGCATCGAGAGACACAGCGAGTTGTGTGCGAAAGACGAGATGACGCGGCGACGGCGGGACGCCCTGAAAGCGGAAGCAAGACGCTGGCTAGAGCAGGCCTCGCCGGCATTGTCCTGGGCCAAGCATCAATTAGCCATGCGATTTGCGGAGCCGGGGGAAGAACGGTTCACACTGCTGCACATGGCGGCCGTTCCGACCGGCGAAGTCTCGCCATGCCCCTTAGCACTTGTACCGCTGGCCACCGATTTTTACATGAACCCAGCCAGCACGTACCACGACATCAGCAAGGGTTTGAGTTGCCTCCGAGAATACCTTGGTCAGTATGAGTCGGTCTCGCGCGATCTGGAGCGAATCACGAGGGATGCGCACATTGGTATTGATGAAGCGAGTCACTTTGGCGTCTGGGAGGAAGACGCGCAAGCCGCACTATGTCTCGCCGACTATGTCAAGGTTTATCCTCAAGACGCGCGCGGACCGGAAGCCTATATCTGGTACAGCGCCGTTGCCGCAAATATACGAAATGCCGCCTATGCAGCGCTCATGGCTGGATTGCTGGAGCTGCGTGGCCAGGGCTGCGAAAAGAATCTCATTCGTGCAAAAAAACTGTTCGACCTCGCAAGAAAATCTAGTCCGGGCAATCCGCGTGACGTCCGAGCCGTCAAGTATGCAGACGCCCTGTATCGCCTCGGCTTCGAACTGCCTGGTCACGGTCGACTGGCTGTCGACCTTCTGTTTGAGTTGCTGTTTGAGTTGGCCAAGGAATCTGAGTTAAAGGGCGATCCCGACTGCGCAATCACGCCAGCCGATATTGCCGACTTGGTCACCCGGAATCCCAATCTTGAGGACTATTACTATTGCCAGATACGGGATGACTCGCGTAGCCGTCGCAAAGCCATTCGTGGCGCCTCGGGACCCTATGGTGAATTCGCACTATTCCCGGATATCGCCGAAGGCTTGATTTGGGCCCTTCAATCGCAAGAGACGATCCCTCGTGAAGCTCTCGGCAAACTTTGGGACGATACTTCGTCCATGATTGAAGACTACGTTTGGGTAAGGCTCGAATTGTCTAGCCGCCTGGTTCCGTCCACTGGAATAAACGATGCCGCGCGACGGATAAAAAGAGTCATAGATCTAGCGGATCGCTGCCTGGATCACGGCGGTTCTGAAGACCTCGATATGAATGGCTTCGCGGCAGTTCAGGACCTGAGAGCGAAGGCACTACGCACGGCTTCAATAATTGCTTGTCAACTGGCGGAGGAGCACGCTCGAGAGGATGAGCGTCGGCAGATGATCTCTTTTCTTTCGCATACGCTTGTCAACGTCACAGTAGGCACATCGCGGATGCTGCGGGAGATCATGGCAGAGCTTGCTGCCGTCCGCGATCCAGCCCATGTCGCCGCCTTGGCCGTCCGCCTGGCTCCGACAGCCACTCGTGCGTCCGTTGTCGAAAGCCTCGTCAAGGTCTTCAAGCTCTACACATCCGATCCCGACGCCCTGCGCAAGGATTGGGAATCAGAGCAGGGGGGTGATCATTCGGTGGCGCAGACCGTAGTACTCGCGTTGCAGATGACGCTCCTGCGCTTCTGCCGGATGCCCGAATTCAAGAGCGCGCGCAGGAGGCTGCTTCCGGATGTCCAGTACGACACGCTGACTGCGGAACTGATCTCCGAAATCATGCCTCTCGAGGGCAGTTCGGCGGCTCAGCTCGAACAGCTTGCTGCCTGGGTCGAGCGTCGAATGCCTTTCCTGCGCCTGTCGCTGGCCGGTGCGGAGGACCTCCGTGTGATGGAGGATGGGGCACGTCATATCGTCATCTTCGCGCTGGTCGGTGAATTTCTCACCAACGCATTGAAATTCACGGGTACGGGAGGAGCCATCTCGTTGTCCGTGACGCGAACCGATACCGGTCTCGAACTGGCCTGCCGCAATCCGGTCGATACGGAAATGCCACGGCCGCTGCTGAGCGGGAAGACGGGGCTGGATTTCGTCAGGAAAGTCTGCCAACTGGTCGCCGCCAGGTTCGACGAGCCAGCTGTCGATGGGGGTGCCTTCTCGGTGCACGCGGTTCTGCCGATACAATGAAGGCATTGCTCGCAAGACGGGTACCGATGGAGCGTTGCGCCCACTGAGGCTGGCGCAAAGCGATACCGGAGTTGTTGAAGATCACACCTGCCGGAGCAGGGGCAGAAAGGATTGGTGAGCATGAGAATTCTATGGGTGGAGGACTTTGACGGCAGCAACTGCGAGTCACTGCTGCCGGAGATATTTTCAGACTTGCCGCAGCAGCGCTGCAGCGCGCTGGCAAGTTACGTCGATTCCATCGAAAGCAAGCAGCAGACTTATGACGCGTGGCGCGTCTGGTATGACCGGCAGGGCTGGTCCGAGGCACCGGAAGTTGATGTCTGTTGCAGCAAAGCCGAATTTGATGCGTTAACCGGTGAGTCCACTGCCGACCGTTACGATGCCGTCTTGCTGGACGTCAATCTAGCCAACGATTTCTTCCCGTCGTCCGCGCCTTGCGATCCGAAGGAAGGCGGTTTCTGGCTATACAACGAGTTGATTCGATCCGGGCTTCCCTCGGGACGCATCGCGTTGCTTACCGCTCATGCTGGCGAAAAGCCCGTTGAAGAATTCAGGGCGGGTTGCATTCGCTTCGGCCACGAGAAGTTGGAGTCGCTTCCAAAAGCCGATAATGCGGCGAGTCGGTGGATCAAGAAACTGTCGTGCGCTCACGATCGTTACCTGCCACTGCGGAGGGGCGCGCTCGATGGCATCGACTTTTGCGAAAGGCTGCTTGGACAGCACGGTAGTGATGCAATTCGCCTCAATCGGTACCTTGGCGACGGGGAGAG
>NZ_JAZKUD010000136.1:0-6776 GCF_036625275.1 Accumulibacter sp. | reverse complement strand
CCTCTGGCTCGGATGGAGATGCGTGTGGTGATGGAGGAGATCCTCGGGCGCACGACCCGCATCGACCCGATCCCGGACCGGCCGCCCACCGGCGCGGTGTACCCCGGCAGTGGTTTCGCCACCCTGCTCCTGCGACTCCGATAGGCGCCACCACGGAAGCTGGACGTGGCGCGAGTGGTGGAACCGACCACGCAGAGTACGCCCGCAACGGCGACGCACTTAAGCACTCGCAGAGTGGCCGCCGAACTGGGCGTCAGCGCGGCCAGCGGCTAACGCCACTGGCGCGCCAATGGCTTGAAGCCTCATCTGGTGCGTGGGTTCAAAGTGTCTCGCGATCCCAAGTTCGTCGAAAAACTCGATCATAACGGCAAAATAGGCAATGACGACAACCCGCATTCATTACCGTGAAAGTCGCGCCAGAGATTTGCGAATTTCCCCGATTGCTGGAGAGGCAGGGAGCGAGAGGGGAATCCCTGTCCGCGGATATGCTTTGTGCGCATCGATCGATTCTGTCGTGAAAGCCGGAATGAGCCGTGCAAGGGAAGAAACCGGTCATGGCTTTCATCATCGGCGGTGTCAGCCATGACTGTTGGGCAAGACAACATTGTCTTGCCCAGAGCGGGGCATCATCCACACATAGCCTTCCGCATCCGAGAAGGTAAAATCAGCGCCATGACACGCTCCGACCTCATTGCCGTTGTTGCCTCGCGCTTCTCCAGTCTTGTGGCGAAGGATTCCGAGATCGCGGTCAAAGAGATCCTCTGCGCCATCGGGAACGCTCTGGCACAAGGGGATCGCGTCGAAATCCGTGGTTTCGGAAGCTTCCGTTTGAACTACCACCCAGCACGAACAGGGCGTAATCCGAAAAGCGGAGAAGCCGTGGCGGTTGCCGCGAAATATGTGCCGCACTTCCAGGCCGGCAAGGAAATGCGCGAACGCGTTGAGCAGTCGGTCAAGCTCGCGCCGCTCCAGCGGGCTGCCTGATGCGCGTCCAGCGGTTGTTTGCGCTGATCGTGTTGAGCGGAGGCCTGGCTTTCCAGGGACGGCCAAGCGCCGATCGCCATGCCGCCGGCGCGGCCTGTTTTCGGAAGACGTGGCCATCGCTTTCGCCGCTGACTTTGAGCGCGTTGCTCATGGCTGTCCGCCGATGATGACTTTTCGCGGGACATACCCGGAGGTATTCCACGCAACCGTTGCCGCCGGCGTTTGTGCCGGCGTCGCGGTGACCTTCGTTGCCGCCTTCGCCGTCTGCGCCTGAGCTGGCTGCACCGTTGCCAGCGCCCCAGACATCGAAGAGGGCAGGGCGCCCACTTTCGTCACGTCCTCCGTGACAAAGCGGGCCTCCAGCCAATCCGCCCACCTTCCGGCCTTGACGAGCAGATCGGCCCGGTATACCGCGTTGTACTGCGGCGTCCGGGAGTGATAATTTGCGGCCCGCGTCCAGAGGTCGCCCCTGTCTTTCCTGATGTGCTGCCGCAGCCGCCAGGCGGCGAGGTCGAAGGCATAGCAACCGGCTGCCGCTACGTCGGCGGGCGTGATGCCGTAGCGAGCCAGGTCGCGCAGGTACACCGTGTTGAACTGCATCGGCCCCACGTCGTGCGTGCCGTTGGTGTTGCGCACCCACTGGCCCGGCTTGCCGGCTTCCTTCTCCGCCACTGCAAGCACGATGTTCGCGGGAACCTGGTACTTCACGGCGGCCGCGATCGAGCAGACGACGCGTTCCTGAAGCTGGGGCGGAAGATCGGCAACAGGCATGAACTTTCTGCTTGCGTCCTACCGATACCACTCTTCATTCCTGCGCTGGCTATCTTCGGCAGCAATCCGATCGTTGTACCGAGCCACGGCAGCGCTATAGTCGCGCGCATCGACCCAATAGCCGCCCCTTTCCGGCGTCCCGACATAGCGGGGAGCCAGGTCGCCGAGGTCGGTGTACTGGTGCCCGGTGTAGGCCACGCAATAGCCTGGCATCTGGTTGTTGATCAACACCCTGCCACCGTCAGCGTCCCAGCTGTTCCACACGAGAAGCGTCACATTCAGTGAAGCCGCGTCGCAGCGGCCCGCGCCGTTCGCCATGGCGCTCACCAGCGAGCGCATTTCCGGAGTCTGATCCGACACCGGGCATAGGCTGAGGAAGTTGGCGCGTGCTCGCACGGTGTCCGACCACTTCCGTTTATGGATACTGAAATAGCGCGAGAGCGACGGTGCGCACTCGCTCGGGCGGGTGCTCGTCGCCAGGCACAGGGTGGCCTCGCACGCCAGGCGGGTATCGCCGGTCAGCACCTCCTGGGCACCGGCGGGGGCCGCGTTTGCGGCGGCGATCGCCAGGGCGAACGGAGCGAAAGCGCAGTGGTTTTTCATCGGGAATGCTCCTTTCAAGAAGATCGGGCGGCGCGGTCACGGAATGCGGCGATTTCCGCTTCTGCGTCCACCGATTGGTCGTCTGCCTTTGCCAGGCTGTCGCTGCCGAATGCGGGTTGCTGGTCGCTCCTCGCCTTGATGGCCGCAGCGATCTTGCCGCCCGTCGTCTCGCCGATGCGATCCATCGCGGCCTCTTTGATGTCGCCAGCCCTCGCCTTTGCGACGTCCCAGCTGCCTTGCGCCAGATTCGCCGCAGTGCCTGCGGCGACCTTGCCGACCTTGGCCACTGCCGACGCCATGTCGCCCGACTGTGCTTGGCCCGGCGTTCCGCCACGCTTTGTGGTTGCCTGCCGGGTGTTGGATCGGCCGGAATGTGAACTGCCTCCACCAGACGATCCGTGACCGGCTGAACTGCTGTCCATCGCCGCCGCCAGCGGGCTGGCGCCGCTACCGCCCGACGATCGACCACCACCCGACGAACTGCCGCCGGCCAGGTTCGAAAGCATGTCGCTACCACCGGCCACGTCTTGCGACGCTTTCGAGCACGCCGCCATTAGGGCTTGCGCGCCGCCGGCGATGTTCTGCACCCCTCCCATTACCGCCGCGCCGGCCATACTGGTTGCCGCTGCCGCCATGCCGGCGGCACCCATTGCCGCCCCAGCAATAGCGCCTGCGCCAAAGTTGCCGGCTCCGCCAGAACCGCTGCCAGTGATGACGCCAGCCAACAAGGACGGCACCCGATTGATCAACATCAGTAGGGCGAAGCAGAAAACCAGCATCACGCCAAGTTCCTCAAAGTTGAGCGCGCCCTTGTTCATCTTGGCGTAGAAGGTCGACAGTAGGTCATTGCCAATGCCGATCAGAAGCACCATCGCCATCAGCTGGACTGCAACGCCGAGAACGGCTTTGTAGTAGTTGATCGCCAGGTCCGAAGTCCATCGCGAGCCGCCGAATCCGAGGAAGAAGATCCCTGCGTACATCAGGATCCATCCCGCAACCAAGAGCAGGAGCATGTTCACTGCGACGGCCGCGAGCAAGAGCATGATCCCCGCGCTCAGGGCGATGCCGACAAAACTATCGATCGGCGTCCATAGCGACAGGCTGATGATGGCCTGCTTCCAGATCATGAACCCGATATCGACGATGCTCGACGGCGTGACCGAGGAGACACCAGAGGCTTGTTCCCCTAGCTTCTGCAAGGATCGGATGATCGAGGACGCAAAGGCCGGTCCGTTCCTGAGCAACCACAGGAAGAAACCGAAGAACATGATGAACCGGACAAACTCCGCGAGGAATTCACCAATGTCAGCCTTGCGGAGAATGAGTATGCCGCCAGTCCACACCAGCGAGATTGTGCCGAGTGTCCAGAATAGCCACAGGGCCGCGTTCATGACTACTGATTGCCAACTCGATGCGCGTGTGGCGAACTCCGTTACAACCTGGTCGAGCATGCCCTGATTGGTGAGCTGGGCAGCAGCGCCGACCGAATACAGCATCAGGGCAGCACCGATTAGCGCTGCAGTTTTGATTCCCTTCATGGCTTCACTTCTTCGGTTCAGTCAATTCGAGCCAGTTCTTCGGCTTCTCGGTTGGCGCGATGCGGCTTTCAGTCGATGACTTACGGGCGTCGCATTGTTGCTGTTCTTCCTGACTGCGCGGATTTTTGCAGTCAAGCTCGCGCTGACTGCACCCGGGAACCAGAAGCGCCACGATCATGGCAACAGCCACAGGTATGATGTGCTTGACGTGCATGGTGTTGTCCTCCTGTCAGCGGTTCAGTTCGAGCCAGTTCTTGGGGCTGCTGGTCGTGTTGATTCGGCTCTCTGTCGAAGTGGCATGCGCAGCCGCCTGCTGGGCCTCCCTGTCGGCTTCCACCTGCATGCGCGTTGCCAACGCGTTTTGCTGGGCGATCAACAGCCCGCGAATCTGCAGGAGCTGGTTGGCCTGCTGGCTGGCGAGCTGGTTTGCGTAGCTGATCGCCTGCATCTGGCCAGTCGCGCTTTGCGCACTCCCTTGCAGGCGCTGCAAGGTCCTGGCATCCGCTTCCAGGGCGGCCTGTTGCTTGTCGAGACCCCTGAACAGTGCATCGTTGGCTCTTTTCTGTGCTTCGGAGCCGAAGCGCTGGTTCTCCTTGATCGCGGCCCACTCCGCGTCGGTGCAACCGCCCTGCCTGAAGCAGGGCGAACCGCGGTAATAGGACGCATCCTGGAACTTTCCGAGGTAGGCATCGATGCTCCCCAGGTTGGTCTTGTAGTAATTCAGCGTGTCGATCGCACTGCGCAGCTGGTTCATCGTGCCGGTGGCCGAGTCCCAGATGTAGGCCGCCGGCGCCAGCGTGTTCTGCAGCATGTTTTCGTACTGCTGCAGTTGCGTCTGGTACTGCTGAATCTGCTTCAGCGTCTGGGCGACCGCTTCAATCGAGCTGATCACGGTCTGCGAGAGGTTCGCGGTGTCGATGACCGGGATCCCTGCTGCATGCGTCGGCGTCGTTATTGCCGGGCCGGCGAACAGGGCCAGAAGCAGGGCCCGAAGCAGGGCCCGAAGCAGGGTGCCTGTGGCAGTTACCTTCATGGCGGTGGGTTTGCGGGTCAAGAGTTTCATGCTCACTGCTCCTTGGCGTCAGTAGTCAAACGATTGGTACGGCTTGGAGAACGTCATGTCCCTGGCGACAATGACGTTGAAGCGATACCCCGGCCGGATCTCAAGCGTCGGTGCGATGTTCATGTTCTTGGCGATCAATTGCGCGGTGACCTGGCCGAGTTGCTGGCCCAGCGCTTCGCTCATCGCGCTGCTGGCGGTTGGTGTGCCATAGACGCTGTTGCCCTGGTTCTGGCCCTGGCTGTAGGTGATGCCGGCGGTCACGGCAGACATCAGGAGGGCCGATCCGAACAGGCGCAGGTAATGATTGTTCACCTGGTCCGTAAGCCCAGCATAGCCGACACCATCGGCGCCCGGCATGGCGCCGATATCGATCGCCTTGCCGTCCGGGAAGACAATGCGTTGCCAGGCGACGAGCACGCGCGCCTGGCCGTAGGCGACATCACTCGAGTATCGGCCGACCAGGCGCGAGCCTTGCGGGATCAACAGATGTTTGCCGGTCGGCGTGTCGTAGACGTTTTGCGCGACCTGGGCCATGATCTGGCCCGGTAGTTGGGAGTTGATCCCGGAGATCAGCGTTCCCGGGATGACGAAGCCGGCCCGCAGTTCAAACGGCGAGCGCGGCGCTTCCATCCGGGAATCCAGCTTCCAGCGATCGCCCTGGTCGCCGCTGCTGCCCCCGCTGCTGCTATTTCCGAATTGCGCAAGGTTGTTCCTGCCGCCCGCGGCCGCTGATGGCAGCAATTGCGGAGATGACGAGGCGGCACCGCTACCGGCGCCCCCGATGCCGGCACCCTGCAGTGTCGCCAGCCGGGCCTTGTAGGCTGCCGTCGGGTCGTCGTGCACCGCGGCCTCGCTCTGTTGCCGTAGGGCTGCCAGGCGCGCCAGTGTTTCCTCCCGGCTACCCGGTGCGCCGGCATAGCCCGCAGCGCCCGGCGCCGATCCCGCGCTACGCGGGGCAACCATCTGCACCGTGGTCCTGGCCTTCACCGCTTCTTCGAGCTGCTGCATCTTCGCCATACGGATGCGATTCAGTTCCTCGTCACGATGACCACTCTGGGATGTGCCACCACCGACTGAGGTCGGCGGCTTTGGCGGGGCATCGAGGTTGTCCGGGCGTGCAATCAGCACAGCGCCGTCGGCGGTCGCGGGCGGGGAGAGTTCGGGGACTTGCAGCGGCTTCGCGGCCGCCGGTGGAATGATTCCATCCTTCTGTTCGCCGGCGATCTCGCTGGCGAACAGGCGGGTATTGCCACCCTTTTCCTTCGGCCCCCCGTTGGGCTTGTTCTGCTGCGCAGCGCGATCGGCAGCCACCAGCACCATGATGGCCAGGAACACGGTCATGACGCCGCCGATGAGGTACATCGGCAGGTTATTCACCCGGCGCACGCCGGATCGTCTGGAGAGCGTGCCGGGCGAAGCGTCGGGGGTCATCTGTTCGTTGGTCAACGGGTCAGCCATCGCCGGTCACTCCTTGCGAACCCACGCGCCGGCCGGTGCCACGCGGTCGTTCTGCGCCAGGTAGGCGCGGCTGAGCGATTTCTGCCCCACGGTCACCGTAACGCGGTACAGGTTCGGACTGGCCGCTGCGTCGAGCACGTAGTGCAGGCTCAGCCCTGGCACAGTCGCTGGGGCGGCTTCCTTGAACTCCACGAGGGCGTAGCCCTTGGCCCGCAGCACCTCGACCAGGGCACTGCCATAGGCATCCGGCGTCGGCTGGCCGAGATGGAAGCGCGTTCTTGCTGGTGGGTACAGTGCGACCAGCTGCTTCACCGTATCGGCGGCGATCCTTTCCTCGAGGCCGGCCGGCGGATGGGTCG
>NZ_JAZKUD010000135.1:0-6892 GCF_036625275.1 Accumulibacter sp. | reverse complement strand
CCACTCAAGCCCAAAGCCGACAAGCTCGCCGCGTAGGCAGGCGCCGCTTTCGCGGCATTGGCTATTTGTTTAACAAAAACCGATAGTTAAAGCGTAGTTTCGTCTACTACGTGGAGGAAGATCCGCCTGAGAATCGAGACCACCATGAATCATCCGGCAGAGTTCAAAATCCTCACTTCCTCCGAGAACGCTGAGGGAAAGGTCGTCTGCCGGTGGTGTCCCATGCGCAAAGGGGTCTCGAATTTCTGGCGCGATGCCGAAGTCGCTCAGGGTGCCCACTCGCGCCTGATCGACGCCTTGGCCAAGGCTCCCCTTCAAGGCAATGCGACCGAGGCCCTCGATCACCTTTGCCGGTCACAGAGCAAGGCCGGTCAGCACGTCGCCGCCTTCAACCCGGTCACTCCGGAGAATGTCACCCTCTTTAAGGCGCTGCTTGCCGGGGAGTTCCACCTCAATGGATTCCGCCACAGGGACCTCCAGGGCAAGCTTTACTCAGCCCCTCCGACCAACCCTATCGAGGCCAAACATCGTACGCATCGAACCAGCCGCCTGATCGCCAAATTGCGCGGCCATGGCTTGATTGCCAAGGTCACCAACTCTCGCCTCTATCGCGTCACACACAGGGGCGTGAAGGCCATGTGGGCCGCCGTCCGCTGCCGCTGCATCGACTTCCCCATCGCTTTCAACATGTCAGAATCATTCGCGCAATAGAGACAAGTTCTGCGGGGGAATTTCATACAACGGTATGAACCTAAAAACCGCAGTTAGCCGACTTCATCGGCATAGTTTCCCAGCAACGGATGCGTTGGTGGCCCCTCGGCGCCAGCGAGAATCTGCTTGAGGTGATCACAGACACGATGCCAAACGGATGGGTCGGGCAACTGCTCCGCAGTTTCGGCCACCCAGCCTTGAAGCAAGGCAAAGACTCGCGTCAGCGCCGCCCGCGCTGGTGCGAAGTGAGCATGCAATCCGGTTAGGGTCACGGTGGTCTGCCCGGCATGTTCAGTCTTTCGCCCGACGGATGTCATAAGCCAGGGGCGGCTGGTGATGGCCTCTCGCCGAGCCTCCGGGTTCGCCAGTCGAACGAACAAACTCCACCCGTTGTAAATCAGAGCCACGGCACGAGCAGCCAACTGACAGCGATGCAGGTCGTGCGTCGTATAGCCGCCCCAACCCCACTGGTTCTTGAGTTCATCGAAGGCGTTCTCGGCATCGGCCCGATCTCGGTAGAGCTGACCGAGGCTGAGAATCTCGTAGCGGGTGTTGGTCACGAGAACGGCGTACTCGTAACCGGTGATCTCCTTCCCCCTTTTTCGGTTGGCCTCGATGAACGACAGCATCAGCTGGCCGCTCTCCTCCTGGGCCACCTTCTCGCGGGTGAGCGGACGACGAAGAACGACGACTCGCCGCTTGTGGTCCCAGCCCTGGAGCGCCAATTGACCCTCTTTTCCCTCCCAGCCTTGGCCCGCATCCGTCCAGTCGGTTTCGTCACAGACGCGGCTGATATGCCGCTTGACGTTCTTGGACAGCTTGAGCTTGAACAGATCGGGCTGCTCACGCTCTTCCAGCGCCGCCATCAGCCCGTCCGTTCATAGCCGTTGTCGCCGCGTACCAGCTTTGGCTTCTTCGCCAAGGGCAGCGCATCCAGAATCTTCAGCAGCCCCGGCTGACCGGGCTTCGACGAATGCTCGTTGCCCGCATGCACTTCGACACCCAATACCAGGCGCAGACCGGCCATCAGGTAGATATGGTAACTGTGCGACGGCCGACCCGGCTTCTTCGGGTTGTAGGCCACGACGGCGCCTTCCGGGTGACCGTACAGCACTTTGACGGTCGTGTCGGTGTCGAGAATCCACGCGGCGTCCAGCAGCCCCGCCGTACTCTCGTCGAGATGCCCGTCGAGCCAGGTCGTCCCAGCCGCTTCCAGAATCCTCAGCAACCCCTTGCGGAGGGCGTCCTCAGAAACGACTTTGCTCATCTCCAGCAAGCCAGGATTCACCCCGTCGCCCCGGAGGTCGTGACGTGCGAATAGCGCCGGTGCCCCGACAGAATGGACAGCATCCACGTGCCCAGAACGTCCGCGATCGACGGCGCGTTTGGGCTGCCGTACGTCAGTGGGCAGCCTGCCAGCCACCGTGACCACAGCCCCGTCAGATGTAGAAACTGGATAAAGTAAGCCAACTGACCCATCGGCGTCGCTGCACTTTCCGTCTCCCAACGCACCTGAACCTTGCCCGCCATCGTCTGCACGCCAGCACACGACAAAAGCATCTCTTTGTGCTTCTCCAGCTTCCGTTTCGCCTCACCCATTTGGGGGCCTCTCTCATCCGCCAAAAAGCCACACATTGCCTGAGGTTCAGCCGGTTTGCACGCTGGCGACTGCGGTTTTTAGGATGAACAATTGAGGATATCACCTTAGTCTTTCAGGGTTTCGAAGCCGATCGAGACACGCTGAAGTCCCGTTGCCCGGCGGCGTACGTCGGTAGTGTGTGCTCGGGCGCCGAGACCTGCCACGCTGCAGGCGACGTCAATCCCGGCGCCTATGGGCGGATCGTTCGCATCAAGATCACCGAGCAGGATCGCCGCCTCTTCGTGCCGACGCCCCATGGCAGCCCAAGCTGGCATCGGGGCTACAACCGGCGCAGCGCACGGGAACGAATCAACAACCGTATCGACAACCGCTTCGGCTTCGAGCACCACTTCATCCGCGGCATATCGACAAGATGAGGCTGCGCGTAGGGTTGGCCTTTGTGGTCATGCTCGCGATGGCGCTCGGGCCCATCCAGCAGGGGCGTGCTCACCAAATGCGCTCACTGGTCCAGACTCCACGGCCGGCCAACGGTTAGCGCCATCAGGCGACTCCCTCGCATCAGCCACACCAGACCGTGAATCCCCGGCGGGGACAGCTGGCGCCCAAGGATCGTCAAAACCAGAAAAACCCGGCGCCGACGACAAAAAACCAGCGCAGCCTCGCCTCCTACGGCTGCCGGTACGTCGATGCCGTCGCTAGAAATGCGTACGGCATGTTTGCGGCGCTGGAGAATCGACACATCGAAAATGTCTCAGCACGCCTCAGCACGCAAACCCTTTGACGATGCACCCATGAATACTTAGAATATGCGGTTCTTTGCTTTGTTATTTGGAGTCCAACATGTACGCGGTCATAAAAACCGGTGGCAAGCAGTATCGAGTTGTCAACGGCGAAAAATTGAAAATAGAACAGATACCGGCAGAAGTTGGCGCAGAACTCACCCTTGATCAGGTTCTCATGATTGGCGAAGGCGAAACCGTACAGGTCGGCACGCCAGTCGTTAGCGGCGCCACGGTCAGGGTCACTGTGCTTTCTCATGGTCGTCACGACAAAATCCGGATTTTCAAGATGCGTCGTCGCAAACATTCGATGAAGCATCAGGGGCATCGCCAGAATTACACTGAAATTCGCGTTGACGCCATCGCCGGTAGCTCTACGCCCGAACTTTCGGCCTGACTTGGAAGGAATTTGACTCATGGCACACAAAAAAGCAGGCGGCAGCGTACGTAACGGCCGCGACTCGGAAGCAAAACGTCTGGGCGTCAAACGCTATGGGGGGCAACTGGTGCGCGCTGGCAACATCATCGTTCGCCAGCGTGGCACCGCTTATCATCCCGGCAACAATATGGGCATTGGCAAGGACCACACCCTGTTCGCGCTGGTCGACGGGCACGTGCAGTTCGCGATCAAGGGAGCGCTGAACCGGCGCACGGTCAGCATCATTCCGGTTAGCGTCTGAACAACGCTGGCAGCCAAGGCCAGCCAGCCCTGCACGAAGCCCTATCCTTGCCGGTAGGGCTTTTTGCTTTCCCATCTCGCGAGACAGGAAGCACACATGAGATTCATCGACGAGGCGAAAATTCTTGTTGGCGCCGGCGACGGAGGCAACGGTATTGCCTCGTTTCGGCGTGAGAAATATGAACCCGAGGGGGGGCCGGATGGCGGTGATGGCGGACATGGCGGCAATGTGCATGTGCTTGCCGACCGCAACGTCAATACCCTGATCGAGTACCGTTACACCCGCAGGTTTCGCGCCAAGCGCGGCGAGAACGGCGGTTCCAGCGACTGCTACGGCAAGCGTGGCCAGGATCTGACGCTACGTATGCCGGTCGGCACCCTGATCGCTGATGTCAATACCAACGAAATACTTGCCGACCTCGACGAGGATGGCAAGAAAGTGCTTCTGGCCAAAGGCGGCCGTGGCGGCCTTGGCAACATCCACTTCAAGTCAAGTGTCAATCGCACACCACGCCAGTGCACACGCGGAGAACCCGGCGAGCAGCTTGACCTGCGGCTGGAGTTGCGCCTGTTGGCCGATGTCGGCCTGCTGGGACTGCCCAACGCCGGCAAGAGCACCTTTCTGCGCGCGGTCTCGGCAGCCCGTCCGAAAGTGGCTGATTACCCGTTTACAACCACCGAACCGCATCTCGGCGTCGTGCGCGTAGACCAGGACAGGAGCTTCGTGGTCGCCGACATTCCCGGCTTGATCGACGGCGCCGCTGAAGGCGCCGGCTTGGGCATCCGCTTTCTCAAGCATCTGATGCGCACACGCTTGTTGCTGCACATCGTCGACCTGGCGCCGTTCGATCCACAGGCCGACCCTGTTCGCGACGCAATGACCATTGTCCATGAGCTGGAAAAATACGACCCTGAACTTGCCAGCAAGCCGCGCTGGCTGGTCCTCAACAAGCTTGACCTGATTCCCGAGGACGAGCGCGAGCAGCGCATTGCCGACTTTCTGGAAGCCTGCCAGACCGTCAATACGAGAGCAACCCCGAGTTTTCGGGTCAGCGCCATCAGCGGCGACGGCTGTCGTCTGCTGGCACAGAAACTCCAGGAGGCGCTGGACCAGCTGCCCCGCGCTTCCTCGTCTGCCGTAAAAACAGCCAGCGCCGTGCATTTCCCCAACGGCCTGTGCGAAGACGGGCAAACCTCCTGAACATGCTCACCACCCGTACCGCTTCTGCCCGCCGGCTGGTCATTAAAGTGGGTTCGGCGCTGGTCACCAACAACGGCGAAGGTCTTGATCTGGCGGCCATCGATGAGTGGGCAAGACAGATCGCCGAGTTATGCCAAACCGGGAGACAGGTCGTTCTGGTCTCTTCGGGAGCGATTGCCTGCGGCCTGCAACGTCTGGGCTGGCACAAGCGCCCGCGTGCCGTGCATGAGCTGCAGGCGGCGGCGGCCGTCGGCCAGATGGGACTGGCGCAGGTGTATGAGCGCGCCTTTGCCCGCTACGGCCTGCATACCGCCCAGATTCTGCTCACCCATGACGATCTCGCCGACCGCAAGCGCTACCTCAATGCCCGCTCGACGCTGAGCACCCTCCTGCAGCTTGGCGTCGTACCGATCATCAACGAGAACGACACCGTCGTGACCGACGAAATCAAGTTCGGTGACAATGACACGCTTGGCGCGCTGGTGGCCAATCTGATCGAAGCCGATTGCCTGCTCATTCTCACCGATCAGCCAGGCCTGTTCACTGCCGACCCCCGCCGGGACGCGACTGCCACGCTGATCAGTGAAGCGCGGGCCGGCAATCCTGCCCTGGAAGCGATGGCCGGCGGCGTCGGCAGCGCATTCGGCAAAGGTGGCATGATTACCAAGGTGATCGCCGCCAAGCGAGCGGCACGCAGTGGCGCACACACCGTCATCGCCAGCGGGCGAGAGACTGACGTGATTGTTCGACTGGCACGTGGGGAGCCACTCGGAACGTTGCTGGTCTCGGAAACCCAGCCGCTCACGGCGCGCAAGCAATGGCTCGCGGATCATCTGCAGCTCAATGGCAAACTGGTTCTCGATAGCGGTGCCATCCATGCGCTCAGGGATGGGAAAAGCCTCCTGCCGATTGGTGTCCTGATGGTTCAGGGCGACTTTGAACGCGGTGCAGCGGTTGCTTGCGTCTCCAGCGAAGGACTTGAAGTTGCCCGTGGCCTGGTTAACTACGGCAGCAGCGATGGTCGGCGTATCGCGCGCCGCGCCAGCCAAGATATCGAAGATATTCTTGGCTATATCGACGAGCCTGAGATTATCCATCGCGACAACCTGATTCTCACCTGACTACCGCCTGGCGGACCCGAAGTTCGACACCGAGACGGCGATTACGCGCGGATGTAGGGCAACAGAATCCTCACCCGAGCGAGCCATCCGCCAACGTAACAGGCATCGGTGCCCGCATCCCCTCAGAAATCCTGTTGTGCTTTCTGCCGCAGCCGCCACTCGGACCTGAATGTAGGCAGGTAGAATGCACCGATGGCAAACGATCACGACAGCGGCTACAAATTTCTCTTCTCGACGCCCGAACTGGTGCGTGACCTGATCCTCGGCTTCGTGCCGGACGACTGGCTGCACCACCTGGACTACGGCACGCTGGAGCGGGTTCCTGGCAGCTACGTCAGCGAAGACCTCCGCCAGCGAGCCGACGACCTTGTCTGGCGGGTGAAGGTGGGTGGCGAGTGGGTCTATCTCTACCTGCTGATCGAGTTCCAGAGCACCGTTGACCCCTACATGGCGCTGCGCATGATGGTCTACGTGGGCCTGCTCTATCAGACACTGATCAAGGAGGGCCAGGTACGGGCCGATGACAGCAGTTCTCATTTCAAACCCACGCAAGGCGGCTGTTGGCGTAGGTTGGCGTACGAGGATTGGGAGACGTGGGCGATGAAGATTGAGGGAAACTCCGCCTGTTCTAAAAATAATGCTGGTAAACAGTACGTTATAGTGTTAACCTCGAACTTGATCGAGAAGGTTCGGGATGCCTTCCGGGCTTTGCCGGATGGGCGTAAGCAGAGCAACGCCCGGCGCTATGAGAGGGAGGACGCGGCCCTGTCGGCCTTCGCCGTGTTTTTCTCGCAAAGTCCG
>NZ_JAZKUD010000134.1:0-6968 GCF_036625275.1 Accumulibacter sp. | reverse complement strand
GGGAACTCACGCTCGCTTTCGGCGGCGCCCGGCCACGCCTCAGCGGCGCGCTCAGCGTCGCCGCCCTCGACCTCCGCCCGTTCCTCGCCAGCGGTCAGGGCACACCGGACAAAGCGCTTGACTCCGCGGTGCTGCCGCGGCAGATGCTGCCCCTGCGCGATCTTGTGCCGCTCGACGTGGACGTTGATTTAAGTGTCGGCCGCTGGCTCGGGTTGCCCGTCGACATTCGCGACGCGAAGTTCGATCTGCGCGCCGACGCCAATGGCGTGCGAGTGCCAACCAGCGCCACGATGGCCCGCGCCCCATTCTCCGGCCGCCTCGACCTCGATACGGCGGCACCTACACCAACACTGGCACTCCGCTTCGCAGCGAAGGACGCTGCGCTCGGCGACCTGGCACGGGAGCTGCACGGAGCTACCGAGATCGACGGCAGGCTCGGGCACATTGAGCTGCTCCTGGGTGGACGTGGCGAAACGCTTGGCTCACTGCTGAGTGACCTTGAGCTTTCACTCAAGGCGGCGAACGCACACTTGAGCTACGGCAAACCGGCCGGCGCACGCCCGATTGTCGTCCAGGTCGACACGCTCGACCTTGCGCTGCGCCGTGGCCAGCGACTGCGGGGCAGCGCGCGCGGGACGCTGCTCGGCGAGCCTGTGAAACTCTCGATGCGCGGCGGCACACTGCCCGAAATGCTGGGCGAGTCGGCAACCCCGATCGAACTCGAGATCGTGGCGGCGCTGGCGAAACTGCGCATCGAGGGCACGCTCGCGCGCCCCGACGCAACGCGCGAAACCGCTCTGAAGTTTTCTTTTGAGGCCCGCCGCACAGGGGACCTGGCGCGCTGGCTGAGCGTCGCGCCGGCATCGAAACTGCCCCTTGCCGTTCGCGGTCGCGCGCGGATCGCCACTGACGCCTGGTACCTTGAGCAGACGAGGCTCAAGCTCGGTCGCAGCGAGCTGACGATTGATGCCAAGCGCTCCCGCGTCGGCGATCGGCCGATCACCGTGGCGTCTGTGCGCAGTCCGCTGATCGATGTGCCGGAACTCGCGACCTTGCGCGCCAGCACCAGCCGGAGCAGCGACGAGCCGGTTTTTCCCGACGCCGCTGACCTTCCTGACGCTGACATCAGCCTGGCATTGCAGCACGTACGCCTCGGCCGTACTGATCTCGAGGACGTCGCTTTCGTCGGCCGCGTCCGCGAGGCGCGTCTGCTGGCGTCAGCGCTCAGCGGCAAGGTCGCCGGCGTACCGTTCACGGGGCTGGTTGCGCTCAACCTGCGCGGCGACGTACCCGAAGCACGGCTCGATCTCTCCACAGGCGAAATCGACGTCGGCGCACTTCTGCGCGACATCGGCGCCGCAGAAGACATCGATGGGCGCGCCGACAAGTTGCAGCTCACCCTGCGCGGGCGCGGCAAGACCCTGCGCGAGCTCGCCAGGCTCTCGTCATTCGAGGCGCGCGTGACCGGCGGGCGCCTCAGCGTGCTCGGTGTGCTGCAACGTCCGGTCACCGAGTTCGGCGTCACCGAGGCCAGGATCGGTGCCCTGCCGGGCGAGCCGATCCGGGTTGCCCTCAACGGCACGCTCGACGAGACTGCGCTCGATATCAGGCTGAGCAGCGGACGACTCGTGGACATGCTGCGCGATGCGACGCATCTGCCCTTCTCACTGGTGGCGCAGGCAGCGGGGGCACGCCTGACGCTGGAGGGCGAGGTGGCACTGCCGCTCGGGCGCTCCGGACAGATCACCTTCGAGATGAGCGGCGAGCGGCTTGACTCGCTCAGCGAACTGGCGCGGGTTGAACTCCCGGCGTGGGGTCCCTGGTCGCTGCGCGGCCCGCTGCGCATGACGCCGACCGGCTACGAACTGCAGGGGCTCTTGTTGAGCGTCGGGGAGAACCGACTCGAGGGAACAGGCACGCTCGACATGAGTGGAGCACGGCCGCGGCTCGACGTACGGGTGAACGCGCCCAGTATTCAACTCGACGACTTCCCTCTGCCGGAGCGCATTGCCGAGGACCCGCCCAGGGCAAGCAGGGCCGAAGCCCTGCGCCTGACGGCAAGCAAGGTAGTCGGGCAGACCGAGCGCCTGCTGGGCGCCGGATTCCTGCGCCGGCTCGATGCCTATCTCGATCTGGAAGTACAGGAGGTGCTTTCCGGAAGCGACCGGCTTGCCGACGGTTCCTTGCGCATCCAGGTTGTCGACGGGCGTCTGTTCCTCGGCCCGGCCATGGTCAATATCCCTGGGGGAACCCTGCGGCTAGCCGTTGCCTACGACCCGACCTTGTCCGAGATCGAGCTCGCCGCAGGCGCTTACGTCGAGCGCTTCGACTACGGCATCATTGCCCGCCGCCTGAGCCGGAAGGACGACACCAGAGGACTCTTCAGCATGAATCTGGAGTTTGCGGGCCGGGCACCGTCACTGAATACGATCATGCACCACGCCAACGGAAGAGTTGACTTTGCCGTTTGGCCGACGGAACTGCGCACTGGCATCTTCAGTCTGTGGTCGGTGAATCTCGTGCTTTCGCTGGTGCCCCTGATTGATCCGGGCGGGGACGCCCACCTGAACTGTGTCGTTGGCCGCTTCGACCTCAAGGACGGCAAGCTGCCCGACGACAAGATGATTATCGATACGACCCGGGTGCGCATTCGCGGCACCGGCAGCGCCGACCTGGCAAGCGAAAAGCTGGCGTTCGTTTTTCGCCCGCGCGCAAAGGGTTTCGCTCCGTTTCGCCTGCAAACGCCGTTGCGGGCCAGCGGAACGTTCACCGACTTTCGTTTCGGCATCAAGCGACGCGACCTGCTTGAATCGATTCTGCGTCTGATCGCGTCGCCGATCCTCCTCCCGATCGAGTGGCTCACCCTGGGCCCGCTGCCGCGCGACGGCGCGGACGTATGCACGAACCCGCTGCGAGCGATTGATCGCGAGCGCTGACTGCCCCCGGTTGGCTAGGAACTGCCCGCAAAGGAACGACCACCCGATAGCGATGAAGTGATTTCTTGGGCGATTTCCAGAGATAGAGGTACCGATAAACGACAGCCGTCATCCCCGCGAAAGCGGGGATCCACCGTTCGGCCCGATGTAGGACAGAGCCTGGACTGGATTCCCGCTTGCGCGGGAATGACGGAACTCCTGGACGGTTTGGGATGGCAATCCATGGAATTCGCCTTAGTCTGCCTCCGCTTGCCGAATCACCGCACCTTGAACAGGGTGGGAATAGCTGTTAACGTGCGCTCTGGGCGCAGCTTTCTGCGTCATGGTCGAACCGGAGGCGTCAGCCCGGTTGAAGAGGCTTAATCAAGGGAGGGATCAAATGAAGGGGATGCTTGGTAGGGGCAAATTTGCCTTTGCGGCGATGTGCTTTTTTGGCGCAATCGCCAACGCGACGGCTGTCAACGAATGGCAGGAGGCTGACATCGACGGCTTGCTAGACGCCGGACAGGTAGTTGACGCGGATGGATACGTATTGAAGGACAAGGGTGGCAACGCGCTGGTGCCAAATTGCGCGTTCGGTTCGTTGCCGCCGCCGCTCGGGCAACCGTTTAAATTCTTCTGGCAGGCGGGCGATCCAGGCAACAAGAATCTTCTGATTTTTCACGATGGCGGGGGAGCGTGCTGGAATCGGGACACCTGCCTCAGCCCATTGGTCCCGAATGCACGCGCGGCCTATGATCCGACGATCTCGGAATCCCCAGAAAACCTTGCCCTGGCAGGCGGCATCCTCTCCGAAGAGGAATCGCAAAAGAACCCCTTCAAGGGCTGGACAAAAGTCTTCATCCCCTATTGCACCGGCGACGTGGGTTGGGGCAACAATGATGCCACCTACGACGGAGTACCATTTCCAATTCATCACCGCGGCTACGCCAATGTGAGGTTGGTCGTGCGCTGGTTGCAGCAACAGTACGCTCACTCAGCAGCGCCCGAGAGGATCGCGGTCACTGGCGTCAGCGCCGGAGCTTACGCCGCTCCGGGAACGGTTTTCCCGGAAGTCAAAAAGATTTTTCCACGAGCACAGACCTATCTGCTGGCTGACAGCGGCAACGGTGTCGTTACCAACTCGTTCCTCGACAGCGCAGAAGAGAACTGGAAGTTCAAGAACACGCTGCCCGTTTATCTGGCCAACGTTGTCGATGGTCAGGCGCTGGGGTTACCGGTGCGATTCTATGGCGTGCTGACGTGGCTCTTTCCACAGACCAGATTCGGGCAGTTCCAGAACGCTTTTGATTCGATTCAGACGATCATTTACGCAACGATGAAAGGCGTGGACCCCAGTGCACTGGAGAACCCGCAGACGGCTCTCGCGTTGGCCCTGGAATGGAGTGCTCAGATGCGTCTTGCGACCAACCTCGCCGCCGCGGCGCCGAATGGCAATTACCGCTTCTATACGGCAGCTGGCTCGGAACATGGCATCCTGGTCAATGTTCCCGATAACATCGGCTTTGATGCGGATCAGTTCTACCTTGAGAAGTCAGCCCGTAGCCCGCGCGGGCAGTTGAGTTTCCGGGACTGGACCGCCGACATGATCTGGAAGGAACCGAGACAACTGAGGACGAGCAACTGGCAGAATGCCACCTGTTTCCCATACTGCCTCCCGACACAGCCAGGAATCGCCTTTCTGACCGCACCCTGAACGGGAGTTGAGGTAGGCAACAGCCAGGGGGTTGCCAGCCAGCAACCCCTGGCGGCGCCCGCCTCATTTGCGTGCCGCCGACGATGGCAGCGACTGTTCCAGCCATCCCGATTGTGCCGCGCGCCGGATGCCCTACCGCCTGCCGCGCGAGCCGCCTGCCGCAACGGCCTTCGCGGCGTCGCGCGGCCTTCCCGGCGAACGCGTACCGGCCTTTGCTCCCGCTTGGGCGAGGCCTCGCAGACCGGTTCCCGGCGGCTGAAAGAACGGGATCAGCTGCTTCCGCCCGTTGCCGATCAGGTCGGCGCGCCCCATCTGCTTGAGGGCCTCGCGCAGCAACGGCCAGTTCTCGGGGTCGTGATAGCGTAAAAAGGCCTTGTGCAGGCGGCGCTGACGAGCCCCGCGCACGGTTTCGACGGCTCCCGAATCGCGGTCGACCTTCTTCAGCGGGTTCCTGCGGCTGTGATACATGGCGGTGGCGATCGCCATCGGCGTCGGCAGAAAGGTCTGTACCTGATCCAGACGGAAGTTGTTGCGCTTCAGCCATAGGGCGAGATTTAGCATGTCCCGGTCGGTGGTCCCGGGATGTGCCGCGATGAAGTACGGGATCAGGTACTGCTCCTTGCCTGCCTCCCTCGAGAACTTCTCGAACATCACCTTGAACTGCTCATAGGAACTCATGCCGGGCTTCATCATGTGCGCCAGCGGGCCTTCTTCGGTGTGCTCGGGGGCGATCTTGAGATAGCCGCCGACGTGGTGCGTGACAAGCTCCCGGACGTACTGCGGATCGCGCACGGCGAGGTCGTAGCGCAGGCCCGAGCTGATCAGCACCTTTTTCACCCCTGGCAGCGACCGCGCCTTGCGGTAGAGCTGGACCAGCGGCGTGTGGTCGGTGTCGAGGTTTTCGCAGATACCGGGGAAGACGCACGACAGGCGGCGACACGCGGACTCGATCTTCGCGTCCTTGCACGCCAGGCGATACATGTTCGCTGTCGGTCCGCCGAGATCTGAAATGATGCCCGTAAAACCCGGCGTCTTGTCGCGGATTTCCTCGATCTCGTGCAGGATCGACTGCTCGGAGCGGCTCTGGATGATTCTCCCTTCGTGCTCGGTGATCGAGCAGAAAGTGCAGCCGCCGAAGCAGCCACGCATGATGTTGATCGAGAAGCGGATCATCTCGAAGGCCGGAATCCTGGCCTCGCCATAGGACGGATGCGGCCGGCGCTGGAAAGGCGAGGCGAAGACGCCATCCATCTCCGGCGTCGTCAGCGGAATTGGCGGCGAGTTGAGCCAGACGTCGCGCTCGCCGTGCGCCTGGACCAGCGCACGGGCATTGCCCGGGTTCGATTCGAGATGGAAGACGCGCGAAGCGTGTGCGTAAAGCACCGGGTCGGCGGCGACCTGTTCGTACGACGGCAGGCGGATCACGGTCCGCGCCCGATCAAGCTTCGGCATGCGCTGGTGCGACTGCCAGTGCATCCGGATCACCTGCCCCCGGGCCTGTCCTTCGCTGCTGGCCGCCGGTGCGGGCTTTGCCGAACAGGCCGCATCCTGGCCACCTTGCTGGCCACCTTGCTGGCCACCTTCCTGGCCAGTTTCCGCGGTCATCGCGTACGGGTCGGCATGGCGAATCAGCAGACCCGGCGTATCGACCTCGGTCGAGTCGATTTCGGCCCAACTCTCGCCCGGCAGCCAGCCGCGCGGCACCATGAAGGCGGTGCCGCGCAAATCATGGATGCCGGCGATCGGCTCGCCGGCGGCAAGCCGATGCGCCAGATCAACGATTGCCCGCTCGGCGCTGCCATAGATCAGCAGATCGGCCTTCGAATCAGGCAACACCGAGCGACGTACCTTGTCTGACCAGTAGTCATAATGAGCAATGCGTCGCAGGCTGGCTTCGATCGAGCCGATCACCACATTGCTGCCGGGAAAGGCCTCGCGGCAGCGCTGTGCATAGACGACGACCGCGCGGTCCGGCCGCCGGTCGGGCTCGCCGCCAGGTGTGTAGGCGTCATCGGAACGGGGCTTGCGATCGGCCGTGTAGCGATTGACCATCGAATCCATGTTGCCGGCGGTCACGCCAAAGAACAGGTTCGGCTTGCCGAGCGTCCGGAAAGCCTTGGCCGACAGCCAGTCCGGCTGGCTGATGATGCCGACGCGAAAGCCCTGCGCTTCGAGGAGACGCCCGACCAGCGCCATGCCGAAGCTCGGGTGGTCGATGTAGGCGTCACCGGTGACGAGAATGATGTCGCACGAATCCCAGCCGAGTTCGTCCATTTCGGCGCGCGACATTGGCAGGAAGGGTGCCGTGCCGAAACGGCTGGCCCAGTACTTGCGGT
>NZ_JAZKUD010000133.1:0-6983 GCF_036625275.1 Accumulibacter sp. | reverse complement strand
CCCGCATTTGCGCTTCCGTAAAATCCAGTCTGAGCATGGCCTCACCCCATCTGCGAAAAACAATCGCTTCATCTTACCAGCAGCTGGCGCATGAAGTTAAGTATTCTGTGACCGTGCTAGGTATACGTGACCCGTTCGTCCGGTGGTGTGGGAGGGGGAGGCCGCGAGGCTTTCTCCTATCCCGATTGGCCAATTGTGTCTCCGCCAGCGCTGCCCTCGCACCGCGCTGTGGTCTGGACGACCCTATCTCCCTTGCGGGAACGGCAACATTGCTGCTCCGCCATCCGGGCAGGGCGGACACAAACGCCCGTCGCGCGCCGATCACCCCACCCAGCACCGCGCATTCCGGAACATCCGCAACCACGGCGAATCCTCCCAGCCACGCGCCTCCCAGTCGGCCGGGTGCCAGGACATCTGGACGCTGCGAAAGACGCGCTCGGGGTGCGGCATCATGATCGAGAAACGGCCGTCGGCGGTGGTGAAGCCAGTGGCACCCTCTGGCGAACCGTTCGGGTTATAGGGATAGACTTCGGTCGGCTGACCAAGGTGGTCGATGTGGCGCATCGCGACCAGCGCGCTCGCCTGCTGTGCCGCCGAGGCAAAGACGGCCTGCCCCTCGCCGTGCGAAACGACGATCGGCAGACGACTGCCGCCCATACCGGCGAAGAAGATCGACGGCGACTCGGATACCTCGACCATCGTAAAGCGCGCCTCGAACTGCTCGACGCGGTTGCGTTCGAAACGCGGCCAGGCACCGGCGCCAGGGATGATGGCCTTGAGCGCGCTGAGCATCTGGCAACCATTGCAGACACCGAGGGCAAAGGTGTCCGGGCGTGCGAAGAAGGCCGAGAAGCCGTCACGTGCGCGGTCGTTGAAGAGGATCGTCTTCGCCCAGCCCTGACCGGCGCCGAGTACGTCACCGTAGGAGAAACCGCCGCAGGCGACGATGCCCTTGAAGTCGGCCAGCGCGATGCGACCGGCGAGAAGGTCGCTCATATGTACGTCGATGGCGGCAAAGCCGGCGCGGTCGAATGCGGCGGCCATTTCGACCTGTCCATTGACGCCCTGTTCGCGCAGGATCGCGATTTGCGGTCGAACGCCGCGGTGGATGAACGGCGCCGCGACATCGTCGGCGGGATCGAAGCTCAGCGTCACCGACAGGCCGGGGTCGCCGGCATCGAGAATCCGGTCGTATTCCTGCTGCGCACATTCCGGGTGGTCGCGCAGGCGCTGCATGCGGAAACTGGTTTCCGACCAGGCGCGCTGCAGATCGACGCGTGCTTCGCTGAGCACTGCCCTGGCGTTGCGAATGATGCGGATCTGGTCCCAGGGGTTGGGGGCGCCGATGAACTGCGAGCAGGCGCCGAGGCCGGCGGCGCGCAGGACAGCCATGACCTGGCTTCTCTCGTTGCGGCGAATCTGCACGACGGCGCCGAGTTCCTCGCAGAACAGGGCGCGCATCAGCATTTCGAAGGAACGGCCGCCGAGCAGGTCGGGCCGCTTTTCGTTACCGTCGACGTCGTGGATCAGCGGGTCGTAGCACAGGCCGTCGGTGTCGATCGACACGCCACAATGGGCAGCGAAGGCCATTTCGCAGACGGTGGCGAAAAGACCGCCGTCTGCGCGGTCATGGTAAGCGAGCAGCAGATGGGCGGCAGCGAGTTGGCGGATCGCAGCGAAGAAAGCGGGCAGGCGGGCGGGGTCGTCGACGTCGGGGGCCTCGCTGCCGGTGGCGTGATACACCTGCGCCAGCGCCGAAGCACCCAGGCGATGGCGGCCGGCGCCGAGGTCGATCAATAACAGGTCGGTTTCACCAGCGTCGAGCCGCAGTTGCGGGGTCAGTGTCCGGCGGGCATCGTGCACCGGCGCGAAGCCGGTGACGATCAGCGACAGGGGCGAGACTACCTGTTTCTGGCGGCCTGGGTCGGCACCGGCGCTTTCCTGCCAGGCCGTCCGCATCGATAACGAATCCTTGCCGACCGGAATCGAGACGCCGATTTGCTGGCAGAGACCGGAGACCGCACGCACGGTATCGAACAGGCGGGCATCCTCGCCGGGGAAACCGGCGGCGGCCATCCAGTTGGCGGAGAGTTTGATCTCGCCGAGCGTCGCGATGTCGGCGGCGACGAGGTTGGTCAGCGCTTCGCCGACCGCCATGCGACCCGAAGCGGGCGCATCGATGACCGCGATCGGCGCGCGTTCGCCGATCGCGAAGGCTTCGCCACGGTAGCCGTGAAAAGCCATCAGCGTCACTGCGACGTCGGCACAAGGCAGTTGCCAGGGTCCGACCATCTGGTCACGTGCCGTCAGGCCGCCGACGCTGCGGTCGCCGATGCTGATCAGGAAGGTCTTGTCGGCAACTGCCGGCAGGCGCAGCACGCGATACGCGGCTTCCTTGAGATCCACCTCGGTGGCATCGAAAGGCACGCTCAGCGGCGGCAGATGCGTTACCACTCGCGTCATCCGCGGCGGCTTGCCGAGCAGCGCGTCGATGTCCATGTCCACCGGATGGTTGCCGAAATGGCTGTCGGCGACGAGCAGGCGCTTTTCGCGGGTAGTCACGCCGACGACGGCGAAGGGACAGCGTTCGCGTTCGCAGAGTGCCGAGAACTCGGCGAGGCGGCTGGGCGCAATCGCCAGCACGTAGCGCTCCTGGGCTTCGTTGCACCAGATCTCGGCCGGCGACATGCCGGGTTCCTCGATGTGCACGGCGCGCAGCTCGAAGCGTGCGCCGCTACCGGCGCCATGCGCGAGTTCGGGCAGGGCATTCGAGATGCCGCCGGCACCGACGTCATGCACCGAGAGGATCGGATTGCCGTCGCCGGGGGTGGCGCCGTCACCGTCAGGTGAACCCATTTGCCAGCAACGGTCGATGACTTCCTGCACGCGCCGCTGAATCTCGGGGTTACCGCGCTGCACCGAAGCGAAATCGAGGTCGGCGTCGTTGCTGCCGGTGGTCATCGAACTGGCGGCGCCGCCACCGAGGCCGATCAGCATGCCCGGTCCACCGATCTGGAGCAGCAGCGTGCCGGGCGGCAGCGTGCCGGCCTTGAGCGACTGGCTGGCGGCGATGTTGCCGACGCCGCCGGCGAGCATGATCGGCTTGTGGTAGCCACGCACGAGCGCTTGGTCACGGCTGCCGGTGAGTTGCTCGAAGCTGCGGAAATAACCGGCCAGGTTCGGGCGGCCGAATTCGTTGTTGAAGGCGGCCGCACCGATCGGCCCTTCGAGCATGATCGCCAGCGGCGAAGCGATGCGGGCCGGGCGGCCGTAGTCGGCGCTGGCGTGCTCCCAGGGCTGCGCGAAATCGGGGATGTGGAGGTTGGAGACCGAGAAACCGCAGAGGCCGGCTTTGGGTTTCGAGCCGCGGCCGGTGGCGCCCTCGTCGCGGATCTCGCCACCCGAGCCGGTCGCAGCGCCGGGGAACGGGGAGATCGCAGTCGGGTGATTGTGCGTCTCGACCTTGGCGAGAATGTGCGTCGGCTCTTCGTGATAGGCATAACGGGCATCGGCGCCGGCGTAAAAGCGCAGGACGCTGGCGCCTGTGATGACCGAGGAATTGTCCGAATAGGCGACGATGGTGCCATCCGGATGCGCCTGATGTGTCTCGCGGATCATTCCGAACAGCGTTTCGCTGCGTGGCTGCCCGTCGATTACCCAGGAGGCGTTGAAAATCTTGTGCCGGCAGTGCTCGGAATTGGCCTGCGCGAACATCATCAGTTCGACATCGGTCGGGTTGCGCTGCACCTTGAGGAACAGCTCGACGAGATAATCGACTTCGTCGTCCGACAGGGCCAGTCCCAGCCGGGCATTGGCTTCGACCAGCGCGGCGCGACCGCCGGCCAGCAGATCGACGCGGGTCAGCGGTTGCGGGGCAAAGTGGCGGAACAGGTCGGCGCTGCGCGCGAAGTCGTCGACAACGGTCTCCAGCATGCGATCATGGAGCAGGGCGGCGAGGGCTTCCCTCTCGGAGGCCGACAGTTTGCGTCGCCTGGCCTGGAGCCAGTAGGCAATGCCGCGTTCGATGCGCTCGATGGCCTGCAGTCCGCAATTGACAGCGATGTCGGTGGCTTTCGACGACCAGGGCGAGATCGTCCCGATGCGCGGCATGACGAGCAGCAGCTCGCCTGGGGTGTCGTTCGCGACCGGGCGCTCTTCGAGCAGGGCCGCGAGCTGCCGGCGTTCAACGTCGTTCAGCGGCCGCCGGGTGCTGACAAAGTGCCAATGCTCGGCAGCCACGATGCCCAGACCTGGCCCGACGGCAGCCACACGTTGCTGCAGGCCCTGCAGGCGGAAAGACGAAAAGGCGGGGGCGCCGCGGAGAAACAGGAGATCGGCCATGGTGGGCGGGCAGGGCAGGCGAGCTGCGCTCAAGGAAGGAACGGCGCGATTATAGCCGACCGGACGAAAAACCAAGGGAAGCTCAGATCACCTTCGAGTAGCGGGTACGCTGCCGGTCGGCACGCAGATAGCGGTCGAAGACCATCGAGATCGCCCTGACCAGCATGCGGCCGCGTGGCAGGACGCTGATCCATTTGTCGTCGACGCGAACCAGGCCGGCGTCGACCATTTCGTGGAGATCGTCGAGTTCGGTGGCGAAAGTGGTCTTGAAGTCGATCAGATGGGCGATTTCGATCGACTCGATCGACAGTTCGAAATGGCACATCAGCGACTGAATGATCGAACGCCGCAGCAGGTCATCGGCGTTCAGCTCGATGCCGCGGTAGACCGGCAGGGTGCCGCTGTCCAGCCGGTCGTAGTATTCGTCGAGGGTTTTCACGTTCTGACTGTACGTGGGTCCGACCTTGCTGATCGACGAGATGCCGAAGGCCAGCAGATCGCAGTCCGAATGCGTCGAATACCCCTGGAAGTTGCGGTGCAGACGCCCCTGCCGCTGCGCGACGGCAAGTTCATCGTCAGGTTTCGCGAAGTGGTCCATGCCGATGTAGACATAGCCCGCGTCGGTCATTCTGCGAATCGCCAGAGCAAGAATCTGCAGACGTGCGTCGGCAGAGGGCATGTCCGGCTCCAGGATGCGGCGTTGCGGTTTGAACAGGCTGGGCAGGTGGGCGTAGTTGTAGATCGAGACGCGATCCGGACTGAGTTCGATCACCCGGTCGAGGGTGCGGCCGAAGCCCATCACTGTCTGCTTCGGCAGGCCGTAGATCAGGTCGACGCTGATCGACTTGAAGCCGCTGGCGCGCGCGGCGTCGATGACGGCGCAGGTTTCTTCCTCGCTCTGCACACGGTTCACGGCCCACTGGACGCTCGCATCGAAATCCTGCACACCGACGCTCATGCGATTGAAACCCAGCTCGCCGAGCAGTTCGACGGTGGCGTGATCCACCTTGCGCGGGTCGACTTCGATCGAGTACTCGCCGCCTTCGATCAGCCTGAAGTGCCTGCGTGTCGCCGCCATCAACTGACGCATCTCGTCGTGTGACAGAAAGGTCGGCGTACCTCCTCCCCAGTGCAACTGCGCCACTTCCTGATCGCCGCCTTCGAGATAACTGCTTTGCAGTGCCAGTTCTCGGGCCAGGTATTTCAGGTATTTGGCCGAACGACCGTGGTCCTTGGTGATGATCTTGTTACATGCGCAGTAATAGCAGATGGTGTTGCAAAAGGGAATGTGGAAGTACAATGACAGTGGCCGGCTGATGGCGCCAATATTGCGCTTGCCGAGCCAGAGTCTGGAGGCATCTGCGCCAAAGGCTTCAACGAAGCGATCCGCGGTCGGGTACGACGTGTAGCGCGGACCGTTGATGTCGAAACGGCGGATGATCTGAGGATCAAAAATCAGGTTGCCTGTGGCAGAGTTCATGTTCCCACGACACGAATGCTTGTCTGCATTATCCGGCCGAGGCGATGCCGTCGGGTTGACGTGGATCAAACGCAGGGTTGAGAGAAAAAAGCTCAGGATGTCCAAAAATGCCGCGACTGCGAGGCTGGTCTTTGAAATCGTGAAAACCGCCTGTTCGAACTGCAACCTCCGCGAGTTGTGCCTCCCCATCGGTCTCGCTCCGGAGGAACTGAAGAAGCTCGACGAACTGGTTTCCGCGCGCCGGCGACTGAAACGAGGCGATTATCTCTACCGTGCCGGGCAGGTCTTCGAATCGATCTACGCGGTGCGCAGCGGTTTTTTCAAGACCGATGTGCTGATCGAGGATGGCCGTGATCAGGTCACCGGTTTCCAGATGACCGGCGAGCTGCTCGGCCTCGACGGTATCAGCAGTGAAATCCATACCTGTAACGCCATCGCCCTCGAAGACAGTGAAGTCTGTGCGATTCCCTTCTCGCATCTCGAAGGGCTGTCGAGACAAATCCACCCCTTGCAACATCATTTCCACAAGGTGATGAGCCGCGAGATCGTTCGTGACCACGGGGTGATGATGTTGCTCGGGACGATGCGCGCCGAGGAACGTCTGGCGGCATTTCTCCTCAACCTCTCGCAACGTTTCAAGGCCCGCGGCTATTCGCCTGCCGAATTCAATCTGCGTATGTCACGCGACGAAATCGGCAGCTACCTCGGCCTCAAACTGGAAACCGTCAGTCGAGCCTTTTCTCATTTCCAGGAGGAAAAACTGCTCGCCGTGCATCAAAGAAAAATCCGGATTCTCAATACCGAAGGTTTGAAGAAACTGATGACCCATCAGCGTGGTTGACGTGAAATCGCAGGGGAGGGACGAAGCTTGTCGCTCGCTAGCAGCCTGTCGGAGTAGCGGGGGTGAATGAAAGTGTTGGGAAATCCCGACAGTCTCCCCTCCCCCCTCGCGGGGGGCGAAGGCGGGGTTTCGCGGAGCACTGCTCCGCGCCGCCGCAGCCGGCCCGCGATGCAGCGCGGGCCGTGGGAGGTGCCGGGGGAGAGCAACTGTGTTCCCGGTCAAGCATTTTTAGAGACATTTTGATGTTCTGGATTCCACGGAATACCCGATTTGACGATGGCGTTCATAATCGTCAGCATCTTGTGCATGCAAGCGACCAAG
>NZ_JAZKUD010000132.1:0-7182 GCF_036625275.1 Accumulibacter sp. | reverse complement strand
ATCGTCGGCATCGACCTCGGCACCAGCAATACCGTCGTCGCCTACAGCGCGCCCGGCAAGCAGCAGGTCGAACTGTTCGAAATCGAGCAACTGGTCGGTCCCGGCCAAGTTGCGGCGCGACCGCTGCTGCCGTCGGTGCGCTACCATCCGGCCGCCGGTGAGATCAGCCCCGGCGAGCTGCAACTGCCGTGGAGCACGGCGGCGAGCGGCGAGCCGGTGATCACCGGCCGCCTGGCGCTCGATCTCGGCGCACAGGTCCCCGGTCGCCTGGTGGCCAGCGCCAAGAGCTGGCTGTCGCATGCCGCGGTCGACCGCCTGGCGGCTATCCTGCCCTGGGGCGCTGAAGACGAGGTCGACAAAGTCTCACCGGTCGGCGCCAGCGCCAGCTACCTGGCGCACGTCCGCGCCGCCTGGCTGCACCGTTTTCCGAAGGCACCGCTGGAACAGCAGCAGGTGATCCTGACCGTTCCCGCTTCGTTCGACGAAGGCGCCCGCGCGCTGACGCTGGCCGCCGCACGCCAGGCCAGCCTGCCCAATCTGCGGCTGCTCGAAGAGCCGCAGGCAGCGTTCTACGACTGGCTGTTCCGTCATCAGCAGCAACTCGCCGGGGAACTGTCGGAAACACGACTGCTGCTGGTCTGCGATGTCGGCGGCGGGACCACCGACCTGACGCTGATCCAGGTCGCGATCACCGACGGCGAGCCGACCCTCACCCGCATCGGTGTCGGCGATCACCTGATGCTCGGTGGCGACAACATGGACCTCGCGCTGGCCCATCTAGTCGAGTCGCGGCTGCCGGCCAGCGAAGGCCGTCTGTCGGCGGCGCGCTTTTCGCAACTGACGGCGCGCTGCCGCGCCGCCAAGGAACAGTTGCTGACGACGGGCGCACCGGAGGCCGTATTGCTGACGCTGCTGGGTGGCGGCGCGCGGCTGATCGGCGGCGCCCGCACGGTCGAACTGCAGCGCGATGAAGCGCGGCAGGTCCTGGTCGATGGCTTCTTTCCGCGCGTCGCCCCCGATGAACCGCTGCAGCAGCGGCGGGCGGCAATCGTCGAGTTCGGCCTGCCCTACCCGGCCGATCCGGCGATCACCCGCCATGTCGCCGCCTTCCTCCGACGACACGCGGCAGCAGCGCGCCAGGCGCTGGCCGACACCGGCGAGCGGCAGGAGATGCCGGTTCCCGACACGCTGCTCCTGAATGGCGGAGTTTTTCGTGCCGATGCCCTCGCCGAGCGCCTGCAGCAAACCCTCGCCAGTTGGCGCGGCGCGGCGCTGCGGGTTCTGCACAACGAGAATCCCGATGTCGCCGTCGCGCGTGGGGCGGTCGCTTACGCGCTCGTTCGCCAGGGTCACGGGCGACGAATCGGTGGCGGCTCGGCGCGCAGCTACTTCCTGGTGCTCGAGGAGCAGGCGCAGCCGCGGCGCGGCATCTGCCTGCTGCCGCGCGGCAGCGAGGAAGGGCACGAAATCCCGCTGCCCGAGCGACGCTTCAGTTTGCGCCTGGGGCAACCGGTGCGCTTCCACCTGGCGTCGTCGGTGGCCGATACGAGTTACCTCCCGGGCCAGATCGCGACGCTTGACGAAGACGAATTCGTCCGCCTGCCGCCGATCGCCACCGTCGTCCAGGCGCCGGCCGGCAGCAGCCAGCGCGAGGTGCGGGTGCAACTGACCACCTCGATGACCGAAGTCGGCACCCTCGAGCTGCACTGCGTCAGCAGCGAGGATGCCGCTCGCCGCTGGTTGCTCGAGTTCCAGTTGCGCGGCGAGGGCGCCAGCGAAGCGCTGGCATCGCCGACTCTGCCGGCACGCTTTGCCGACGCCGTGCAGTGGGTCGAACGTATCTTCGGATCCAGCTCGCAGCCGGTGGACAGCAAGGAGGTCCGGCGCCTGCGTGGTCAGCTCGAGCATCTGCTCGGCAAGCGCGACGAATGGGAGATGCCCGTGCTGCGCGCGCTCTTCGACGCCCTGATGCAGCGCGCACGGCGTCGGCGGCGCTCGCCGGAGCACGAACGGCTGTGGCTCAACCTCGCTGGCTTCTGCCTCCGCCCGGGTCTCGGCGATGCGCTCGATGAGTGGCGGATAGAACAGCTGTGCGAGATTCTTCCGCAGGGGATCCAGTACGTCAACGAAAGCCAGAACTGGTCGGAATGGTGGACGCTCTGGCGGCGCGCCGCCGGTGGCCTGCCGCCCGGCATCCAGGAAAAACTCCTCGCCGAACTCGCTCCCTGGTTGCGCAGCGAGCCGACGAAAACCCGCAGCCGCCTGCCAGCAGCCATTGCCGGCAGCCACGACGACATGCTGCGGCTGGTCGCCTCACTCGAAAGGCTGCCGATCGAGCGCAAGGTCGAGGTCGGCGACTGGCTGCTCGAGCGGCTGCGCAAGGCTTCGGAGAAGCCGCTTGGCTGGTGGGCGCTCGGCCGCCTCGGCGCGCGCCAGTCGCTCTACGGCAGCGCCCACCAGGTGGTACCGCCCGAGGTCGCCGGCCGCTGGCTGGAAGCCGTGCTCGCGAGCGACTGGAAGAAGGTCGAGCCGGCCGCTTTCGCTGCCACGCAGATCGCCCGCCTGACCGGCGACCGCACGCGCGACCTGCCGGAAGACGCGCGCGAAGCGACGCTGGCCCGCCTGGCAACGATCAACGCCAGCGCCAGCTGGGTCGCCCAGGTAAGGACCGTGATCGAACTCGACAAGGCCGATGAACGCCGTGCGTTTGGCGAGTCCCTGCCGGCCGGACTGCGGCTGATCGGCGAAAACAGGGCATCGTAAACAGCCCGCTCTGTCCTCCCTTGTGAGACACTATCGCGTTGTGGCCGGACACAGGATCACCAGGGTTGCCAAACCCGTGTCGCCCGGCTGGCGCCCCCCGAAGCAGGTGATGATTTTCGAGGAGTGAGCAATGCACGCGCAACGAGGAACCGATCGACGCCAGAGTTCATCCGGGCCACCGGCTGGCATGGCAGAACGCCGCTGCGGCAGCGAGCGCCGCACACTTAACGTCACCAGGGAGTCCATCGCCGACGTCGAAACGCGTCTCGCCATGCTCGCCCGTCGCGGCAGACCCAACAGCGACGACAATGGTTCCGGCTGGGACAAGCTGATCATTCCTGTCGACTGATTTCCAGGCGGGGCTGCCCCGGAGCCGGGACTGCCGTCCACCAGCCTCGCTGGCCCCAGGCGGCGGACGCGCTGTCCGCCAATCGGGCACCCACCCGGAGAGCCGCCAGTCAGGCACCGGGATGCCAGTCCTCACGTTCCCTGGGTCCCGGGAGGCAAGGGCTTGCGCAATGGACTGACGACCGCCGGCATCTGCAGATCGCCGCGTCGCTCGAAGGGCACAGTGCCGATCCCGGAGAGGTTGAGACGGCCGACGATCCGGTAGTCGATACGCTCGCGGCCACCCTTCTGCAACTCGCGCAACTGTTTCAGCGCGCTCCCCAGGGTGCTGGTGGCCATCACCTCCAGTACCGCTTCGCCGAAACGCGGGACGGTGACGCCCTTGTCCGACAGGCCGGTAATGAATGGCTGTCCGTTCAATTCGACTTCGACACTGAGGCCGTTGATCCGCAATTCCACATCGTTGGGGTTCTGGACGCGCAACTTGAGAATGAAGCGTTGTTCGAACACGCCGACCTGCACCAGTTTCAGGCCGGCCACGCTGACTTCGGGCTTCTGCGACAGGCCGCCAAGACCCGCACAAGCGCTCAACAAGGCAATCGACAGGATGATCAGACCTCGTCTCACCGGCTTTGCCTGCCAGCTTCGAGAACCCGCAACAGGGTTGCCGTGTCGGACGACCCCCAGCCCATGGCCATCAAGGCATTGAGCTGCTGGCCAACCTGGCCGGAAACCGGCAGCGGCACGCCAAGGCGATGCGCTTCGGCGATCACTGCGGCGTAGTCCTTGTGATGCAGGCGTGCTTCGACGCCGGCGTCAAAGTCGCGCTCAACCATTTTCCTGCCCATCACTTCGAGCACCCGGCTGCCGGCCGAGCCACCGGCCAGTGCCTGCCGCACCCTCACCGGATCGGCACCGGCCGTGCGACTGAAGTGCAGCGCCTCGGCAACCGCCTGAATGGCGGCGACCATCACCATCTGGTTGCACGCCTTGGCCACCTGCCCGGCGCCGCTGTCACCGACATGCACGATCTTCCTGCCCAGCAACTCGAGGAGCGGCCGCACGCGCTCGAGTGCCGTCGCCTGGCCACCGACCATGATCGCCAGCGTCGCGGCGATGGCGCCCTGCTCACCGCCGGAGACCGGCGCATCGAGCATGTCGACGCCGTGCAGCGACAGACGCTGCGCCAGCGAACGCGCCATTTCCGGCGCGATGGTGCTCATGTCGACGAGGATCGAGCCGGCGGCAAACCCTTCGGCCAGGCCGTCCGCGCCGAAGGTCACCTGCTCGACGTCGGATCCGGCGGTAATGACCGTGAACACTACCTGTGAACGCCGGGCGACCGCCGCCGCGCTGCCACAGCTGACTGCGCCGGCTTCGAGCAAGGGCCGGCATGATGCCGAGTGCCGCGCCCATACCGCCACCGGATGACCGGCGCGCCGCAGATGCAGCGCCATCGGCCGGCCCATGACGCCGAGGCCGATGAAGCCAAGCTGCATCAGTTCTCTCCACCCGACAGCCGCTCGAGCAGCTTGAGGATGGCAATCGAATCCTCCTCACCGAGACCCGAGCCGACCATCGCGTTGTACATCTGCGCCGTCGCCGCCGACACTGGCAGGCACAGGCCCAGCTCGTGCGCGCTCTGCATGACGATGTTCATGTCCTTCTGATGCATCCAGGACTTGAAGCCGGGCTTGAAGTTGCGGTCGAGCATGCGCTGGCCGTGATTCTCGAGAATCTTCGAATAGGCGAAACCGCCGAGCAGCGCCTCGCGCACCCGGGCCGGGTCAACCCCGCTTTTCGCCGCGAAGTTGAGCGCCTCGGCAACGGTCAGCACGCCGACCCCGGTGACGATCTGGTTGGCCGCCTTGGCCACCTGCCCGGCACCCGAATCGCCGACGTGCACAATGTTCTTGCCCATGCACGCAAAAGCCGGGCGCGCGGTCGCGAAAGCGGCCTCGCTGCCGCCGACCATGATCGACAGCGTCCCGGCAACCGCGCCCACCTCGCCACCCGAAACCGGGGCATCGAGGAAATCGATGCCTTTGTCAAGCAGGCGGGCGGCGATGTCGCGCGCGGCTGCCGGCCGGATCGTGCTCATGTCGACGGCCACCTGCCCGGCCCTGCCGGCGCTCGCCACCCCCTGCTCGCCGAGCATCACCTGTTCGACATCGGGCGCATCGGCGACCATCGAGATCACCAAATCAACCACCGCCGCCAGCGCAGCCGGACTCGCCGCAGCACTCGCGCCAGCGTCGAGCAGGGGTTGCATCGACTCCGCACGGCGCGCCCAGACCGTGATCGGGTGGCCACCGCGCAACAGGTTCAGCGCCATCGGGCGCCCCATGATCCCCAGACCGATGAATCCGATTTTCATTGCTCTTCCCCTCGCCGCGGCGTGACAATCAAGCGTCGGAGTGTACCTTGCCACAGCGTCCCAAGTCGATGACATCATGCGGCCGGCGGTCGCCGACGAAACCGCCCGCCGGAATTTGTTCAAGGGCTTCCGGTTATCATCCGCATCTTTCGCTGCAGAGGGTTCATCGCATGGGATCAGCAGATAATGACCGGGCGGCAATCCCGACTGTCGGTGCGTGGACGGTTTTCCTGGTCTTCCTTCGCCTGGGACTGACGTCGTTCGGCGGGCCGATTGCACACCTCGGATACTTCCGCGAAGAGTTTGTCACTCGCCGGCGCTGGCTCGGTGAGCGCAGCTACGCCGACCTGGTTGCCCTCTGCCAATTCCTGCCCGGCCCCGCCAGCAGTCAGGTGGGCATGGCGATCGGGCTGTCGCGCGCCGGGTTCTCCGGCGCTCTGGCGGCCTGGGCAGGATTCACCCTGCCCTCGGCGATCGCCCTGATCCTCTTCGCCCTTGGCGTTGCGAGCTGGGGCAACGCCCTGCCCGCCGGTGCGCTGCACGGTTTGAAGGTCGTCGCCGTGGCGGTCGTCGCGCAGGCGGTATGGGGCATGGCGTGCAATCTGTGCACTGACAGCACGCGCGTCACCATCGCCGCAGTCGCTGCCTGCGTGACTCTGCTCTGGCCGACCGCCTGGGGACAGGTGGGCATGATCACCGGCGCGGCCGTCGTCGGCTGGCTCGTGTTCAAACCCGTCCAGGATGCAAGCCACAATCCATTGCCGATTGCCGTCAGTCGTCGCCTGGCGGCCGCGCTGCTGGTACTTTTCGCTGTCCTGCTGATCGCTCTGCCGATTCTTCTCCGCATCTGGCCGAACCAGGCCCTGGCGCTGACTGACGCCTTTTTCCGCGCCGGCGCGCTGGTCTTTGGCGGCGGACACGTCGTGCTGCCGCTTCTGCAGGCCGAGGTCGTGCCCAGCGGTTGGCTGACAAACGAAACCTTCCTGGCCGGCTATGGTGCCGCACAGGCCGTGCCCGGCCCGCTGTTCACCTTTGCCGCGTTCCTCGGGGCATCGATGAATACCGCGCCCAGTGGCTGGATTGGCGGCCTGCTCTGTCTTGTCGCCATCTTCATCCCCTCGTTCCTTCTCGTCGCCGGGGCGCTGCCCTTCTGGGAACAGCTGCGCCGCAGCGTTCGAACCCAGGCCGCGCTCGCCGGCGTCAATGCGGCGGTCGTTGGCCTGCTCCTCGCGGCCCTGTATCAACCGGTGTGGACCAGTGCCATCTTCCGGCCGGAGGATTTCGGCCTGGCGCTGCTGGCCTTCGTTGCCCTGATGTTCTGGAAGCTGCCGCCCTGGCTGGTTGTCCTGGCGACCGGCCTGGCCGGATGGCTGATCAGCGTCGTCCGCTGAAGCACCCGCCGCTGCACCACCGGGCGCTCGCGGGTGCGCCGACCGGTCGGCTTCCGGGTCGGTTTTCAGCCGATTACCGTGACCACCACCCGGCGCCGATGCGATATCGTCCGGTGCTCCCAGAGATAGATCCCCTGCCAGGTTCCGAGACGCATCTCGCCGTTGCCGACAGGCATCGTCAACGAGGAACCGGCGATGATGTTCCGCCCGTGCGCCGCCATGTCGTCGTCGCCCTCGTTGTCGTGGTGATAGGCCGGATCGCCGTCGGGCGCCCAGCGGGCAGCGAGGGTTTCCAGATCCCGA
>NZ_JAZKUD010000131.1:0-7267 GCF_036625275.1 Accumulibacter sp. | reverse complement strand
TCGCCAACCTCTCCGAGCAATATCAGCGCGGCGATCTGGAAAATCTGCTGGCCCTTTTCGACGCCTCGGCGCACATGGAGCGCGGGGACAAGAAACAGATCCGCGCCGAGTACGGCGAATTGTTCCGCAACTCGGAAAACCGCGCCCTCTACATCTGGGATGTCGCCTGGTCAGGCGACGGCAAGCTCACGCGCGGCGAAGGCAGCTACCAGGCACGCGTGCTGCGCAAGGGCGATGGCTCACCGCAGATTCGCAGCGGCGCAGTCACCATCGAAGTCATCCAGCGCAACGACAAGCCGCTGATCGTCGGGCTGTATCACAAGGCGGATTACTGAGCCGGTGTAACCAGGCCGCGCTCTGCCAGTTCCGTAGCCAGTCGCAGCACATCAGCCTCCAGCTGCGCGCGCTCGACCTCGTACTCTTCCAGCATCGTCGCGCAGATTTCCGCCAGCTTCTGGCCCTCGCCCATCAACGCCCAGATGCGCGCGCCCACGCAACACTGCTCATAGAAGCGACATGGTTAGGTGGGACTGAAATGGACTGCATGCGCTCAATTTGACCAGCACCCGTGACGCTTTTCATGGCCGGGATGAACCCCACTGCAGCAGGCGACCTAGGCATCGGAACGCATGACGCTCCGATAAATCACCGGCGAAATGGGTCAATCTATGTCGCACGGGCAACGACGTGGCCATAGGGACGTTGATGAAACACCAGCACCTCAAACCCAGCGGCCTTGCATTCTGCCCTGATTTCATCGCTCGTGAAGTGATGATCGAACGAGCCATCCATGTTATCGCCCCGTTCAACCGGGAGGCTTGAACCGCTGATCGCCTTGGCGACTCTGGCAACCCAATAGACGATGAAAAAAAACTTCGACTGCTCTCGCCGCGTAAAAAACGAGATCAAAATCGGCGCACCCACAGGCATCATTTTGCGCACATCGCGCAAGAAGGCGACCCGTCGCTGCGCGTGCTGAATATGCATGTAGCCACCCCACCCGACTAAGGCAGCGTCAAAACGCATTCCTCGAACTTCCGCGGCGACTTCGCTGGGAGGCGCTTGGAAAATCTGAGCAGGAATTTCATGCTTCGCAAGTAAATCCTTACAATGAACAACAAAAGAGGGTTGGCACTCGAAGGCGACCAACTCAAATCCACTTCGCGCCAAAGCCAGAACTTCCCGACCACCACCACAGGACGGAACAAGTACACGGCCACTTTTTGGGAAATACGTCGCTATCGCGCTTGCCTCCCAATCACGAAATCCGGACTCGTTGTACGCGGAATCCCGGTAAATGCTCCATGACTGGTAGGCGACAAGAGATTCATTCTCAACCTGCCGGACCGACCGCCTTCTACCCAACTGCCAACCGGACACTAACGCGGCCACGACCTGCGCGAGCATATCGGCTTCGCCTATGCGCCGACTACGACCAGGGAGATTTCGCGTCCGTCAGAGGAAAACCACCAATTCAGGTTTTCTTGTTAGCAAACGTGCCGTCAGTCGAAGCACCACTCTTCTGCGTCAAGTTTCGAACAAGCCCAAACCGCGTGAGCGCCGGTGTGGAATAGGGGCGCCGAACAGCAACGGCTGGCAGGAAGGCACCAATAGGTGCGGCGTATGCATCGTTCGAATTCGTAGTCATAGATCCTCCTAAATTGTGATAAAGAAAATTTGCCGTAAGTTTAACTTGAGTAGTCGCATGCAGTTAGCCAAGTTTCAACGCATATTGGAATCCACATTGAACGGCCTTGACCAAATAGACCCGGAGTCTTGCCGGTTCGAAGCAAAGGTTCAAGGGCGCCACGTGCCAGTTCAACCTTATCCCAGTCAATCAGTTCCCCTGAACAATGCGGCAACTTGGCAAGACCGAAGGTAGCGGACTCATAGGCCTTGACGAAGTATGTGTCAAAGGATGTCTTCGACCCGCGCGACAACAACGATGCCGGCCATTCCGCCTGAAGCGCTTGCAGAAGCAAGGACTTGATCCTCCAAGGGTATCCCTTTCGCCGATCGGACGTCATTCGCAAAACCGAATCCACCAAATCCCGATTTAGGAAGGGGTGAAGCAGTGTGATGCCCTGTCCACTCGCGTGTATTTCTATGAACTCGATTGCCCCAAGAAACTCCGGTGAAATCAACCAGGACACAAGTTCAGCAGTGGCGCGTTTGCCCCAAATGACAGCCAGATCTTCAGGTCTAAGAACTGGAGGAAACGCGGCATGATCTGGCACCAGCATGTCACGCCTGACCCAGGGTTCAAGATTTTGCGGGACCTCCTCTTGCTGGGAAGGTGCCGGCGCAACCTTTCGCAGGGCTTTCCCCGCGATAACGCCAACCAACCTGCGCAGCGCCATTGCCTTTGCTCGCACTGATGGTTTCTGACGCGAGCAAACCGCTTCGACGACGGCACGAAAGTACCGTCCTTCGAATGCATGAGCCAGCGCATAGTCAGGGTCCCACGTCAAGTCATCGCCACCGATACCGGTGAACGCGACACGCGCGTCCAAGGAGCGAAGCGCCTGGCCCCAAGCCTGTGTCCGTGGCCAAGACGGATCAATCACTGGCGAACACCCATGTCGCGCGCTGGCGGCGAATCCGAGCTCTGCCGCGGCAAGGCTTGGCGCAGGAATCTTCACGTGTGGGAACGACGTGCACGCGGCAACTGCCTCGGAATAGGGGCTCTCATCGCAAGTCAGGCCTGGATAGACAAACGATACGAGGTGCGTGGGCGCACCCCGCGGCGAGGCTGCCAGATGCTCGGCGGCCAACAATGTGATCGCCGACGAGTCATAGCCGCCACTCAACTCAATGGCGAGCGGCCCGTCCACACTGGCCATGTTGGCCGCGACCGATGCCTTGAGCATCCGGCGAAAGCCGCTGGCAAGATCCTCTTGACCGCCTACGTCAACGTTCAAAGCAATACCTGGAACAGGCCAGTAGCGAACCTGTGTCATGCCAGACGATCCAATGACGGCGTAATGACCCGCTCGGACTCTATTGATTCCCTGGACGAAGCTCGCCTCAAAGGCGCGATGGGTCGAATAAACGATGAAGTCGGAAAGAGCCACCATATTCGGCTTCAGCTCAACGAAATCAGCGGCTACAAGCGACTGAACTTCTGAAGCGAATGCGAACTCACCCAGGCGATGTGCCAGAAAAAGCGGCCGACAACCAAAGGCATCGCGCGCGGCATAAAGCTCTTTGGTTGCGGGATCCCAGATGACCAATGCGAAATCACCGCGCAATTTGTCGGCCAAATCCTTGCCCCACTTTTCGTAGGCGGCCAATAACACCCGTGCAATAGGAACCACTTGTGGATCGCGCGCCGAAGCCAAGCCACACGATTCAGCAAGTTCGCAAGCGTTGTGCAAGCTGGCATCCACCACGATCAGGCGATTTGTTCTCGCGCAAACATCAATGTGATCGGATGCTGGGTGATTTCGGCGCAAAGCTGTATGAGCGTATCCGAATTCGGCCCGGCCATGCCTTCGTGTTATGGACCCATCAAGTGCCCGATGTTCAAGGCCGCGCAACAAGTCACTCACAGTTGAATCGTCCGAAAGTTCGCGTTCAAACCTAACGACTCCGGCGATACCACTCATCTCAACCCCTTGACCACAGGTCAATAAGCATTAGCAAGGTCAAGTAGTTGAGCATCAAGAAATACTGACCAGACCCTTGGCACGCAGATCTTCCGTCAGCCGCAGGATGTCTCCCTCCAGCGTCTCCCGCGTCACCTCATACTCGTCAAGCAGCGTGTCGCAGATCGCGGCCAACGGCTGCCCCTCGCTCATCAGTTGCCAAATCCGAGCACCCACCGGGTCCAGCCCGAAATAAGTGCCGCTGGCCAGGTCCAGGATGACGGTTTCGTCACCCACGGTGCGGGCCATCACCTGCGTGGGGATGGATACCTTGTCAGATAAATTCATGTTCGCTGCTTTCTTGTTACTCAACGGCGTGCCGGATGACCGCTTCGCGCACCGCAGCCAGGGCATTGTAGCGGCGAGGATAGTCGAGCCGGAAATAGATGGGTAATTCTGCCAGCCGGGTCAGGTCATCGAAATGCCGGGCGAGCATGTCTCTGGCTTCAACATCTAGCAGGAAGGAATGCTTGACCATTTCGATCACCGCCTCGGCGGGGCGCAAGGGTTCAATAGTGGGGGCCGATGCATCGCCCGTGCCCAGAAAGAAGACACGGCGCAGTGGTCGGGCTTCGTCACAAAACGAGATGGCGGATCCCGCGAGAAACCGGGCCTTGGAGGTGAAGCTCACGGCCGGCGCAATCGCAGCATCCTGAGCGATCAGCGCATCCTGGCTGTCCTTCCACAGACGGATCGAAGGGTGGCTGGGGAGGATCATGCAGCGATCGCCAACCCAATCCAGGCGCAGTCCATCGTCTGTCAGGAAACGTGTTCCTTCCGATGCAAAGCTGGCCGCCAGGGTGGATTTGCCGCGACCCGACTCGCCCAGAAACGCGACACCCTGCCCGCCAATATCCACGGCGCTCCCGTGCAGCACCAACTTGCCTTGCCGACTCAACGCCAGCGGCATGACCTGGTTCAGGTACAGGTGGTCGACCGTGGTCGACGGCACACCGGGCGCTGGCCAGCCCTGAACAATGCACCCATCTGCCGACACCTCGAAGTCCGCCAGTTCGGGAAAGCGCAGCAGGTAGCCCGCACCCAGACGGAAAAATTGCGTCCACAGGGAGCCATCGGGAAAGACCCATTGATGGAAGGCTGCTTCTTGCACGGGCGCCAGCGGTCGCGCGGGCTTTTTTATGTAGTCAGCTGTCACTTGGATTCGAAAATGGCATAGCGCGCTACAAACTCGGGACGATCATTGAGCGGAATGCCGTCTTTTTCCACCCACGCGTGAGCCGCGAATTCGCCTTGCTCCAAGCGCACGCCGATACATAGATCGCTAGTCGTACCGTAACGGCGCAGCAACCACCAGCGCAGCACCAGCGAACGCGTGAGGCAGGTAACCGGCCCGAAAACGTGTTTCGCGGCACGGTTGACCGCAACACCCAGTGCAGCGGCTTCAGTGTGGGTCAGAGGTGTCCTCTGGGCAACGGGCGAGCGGTCGAGCCATGCCTGGAAACGCCGCAAGCCAGCCAGCCGCAGGCCGAGCCAAAACAATGGCAGCAGGGCCAGCGATGCCAGCAGGACCTTCTGCTCGCGCGCGGAAAGTGCGCGATAAATCGAAACGTAACGGGAAATCTCTGGCACTGCGGTCATGGCATTGCTGATAAGGGGTCGATGTTATCACCGAGTACTTGAAGCGCCGGTTCGCAATGCTCTCCGACATCGATCCGTCCCCCTGCCATGTGGACCACCCGGTCCGCCAACTTGAGGCTGGCCGGACGATGGGTGATGAGAATGACGGTCCGGTTGTGCAGGGTATCGTGGCAGTCTTCGATGAATGATCGCTCGCCTTGCGGATCAAACATCGCCGTCGCTTCGTCGAGGACAAGAATCGGCGGATCCTTGAGCAGCGCACGGGCCAGGGCGAGGCGCTGGCGCTGACCACCGGAGAGGCGGACGCCCTGGTCGCCGATGATGGTGTCGTAGCCCTGCGGCAACCGGGTGATGAAGTCGTGGGCCTGGGCGGTCCTTGCAGCGCTCTCGATCGCCGCTTCATCGGCATCGAGGCGGCCGTAGCCGATGTTGTCGCGGACGCTACCGTTGAACAGCAGGACATGCTGGGGAACGATGCCGATCTGGCTGCGCAGGCTGTGCAGGCTGACGCCGGCAATATCGATGCCGTCGATGCAAATCCGGCCGGCGTCGGGTTCGTGCAGACGCATCAGCAGGTGCACGAGCGTACTCTTGCCGGCGCCGTTCTCGCCGGTGATGGCGATCGTTTCCCCGGCCTGGATATGCAGGTTCAGATCCTGCAGTGCGGGCGGCCGGCCGGGATAGGCGAATTGAATGCCATCGAAGGTGATTTCGCCGCGCACCGCCGGCAGGCTGCGGCCGGGGTGAAGAATCTGCTCCGGCTGCTCGGTCAGCACGCTTTGCAGACGCTCCAGGGCGCCGCGCGCCTGCTGGGTCTGGCCGTAGACGCTGGCCAAAGCAGCGACCGGGCGCGTCAGCACGGCGGCGTAGAGGAAGAAGCTGACCAGTTCGCCCGGCGTCATGTTTCCACCGCTGATGCTTTCGCTCGCCAGCCAGAGCAGGACAAGTACGGCGAGTGCGGAAATGAACTGAACCGCCGGTTCAAGCGCCGCCTCGATGCGGTGCTGGCGGATGCCTAGGCGGACGATGCGCTGGATCTGCCGGCGATAGCGCTCGGATTCCCGTCCTTCCCGCGTGAACGCCTTGATGGCCGGCAGCATGCCGAGGTTTTCTTCGGCCATGCCGACGGCGGCGGCATGTTCCTCCTGCAACTGGCTGGCGAGCGGGCGCAGCTTGCGCCCGACGATCTTGAGCAGCAAATAGAATAGCGGAATGGCTGCGGCGACTGCCAACCCCAGCGCCGCATCGGTGCGCAACATGACCAGCACCGCGCCCGCCACTAGCAGCAGCAGCGGGATCAGGCTGAGCAATGTGCCGGTGATGAAACCGGAAAGCTGGGCCGCTTCGTAGGTCAGCAGCGCCAGGATGTCCCCGCGGCGGCGTTGGTGATAAAAGCCCAGCGGCAACGATTGCAGGTGATCGTAAATTCGAATGCGCAGGTCGGCCACTATCCTTTCGCCGCTGACGCTGACCAGGTAGGCATGGCCGAATCTGAGGAGGGCCTGACAGGCAAAGAGGACGAACAGGGCGAGCAGGACCGCCCCCACGTTGGCCTGGAGACCGGCTAGCAGGCTCCCCGCGAAACGCCCGCCCAGCCAGGGGATGAGCAGCGTCACACCGGTTTCGGCCAGCATCAGGAGTCCGGCCAGCGCCAGCTTTGCATGGTAGGGCGCCGCGTCCGAACTGGCGACGGTTCGGGCCTTGTGCTTTGCGTACCCAAACAATCGCCGCAGAATACTGTGCATTTGTACAGTATTTATGCCGACCACTGCAAAACCCAAGCTCTACAACCCACGTCACCCCGAACGCACGCTGCTGTACCAAACAGTGGCAGAGCATTACGTGACCTGGCTGGAGCTGGCCAGCGCGGGTCAGTTCGACGGCCAGGGCGACCACCACACCCCCAAGCCCTTTGTGTGCAAGGCGTTTGCCAAGTATCTGGAATGCGGCATCTTTGCTCACGGCTTTGCGCGCGTACGTTGCGGTGACTGTGGGCACGACTACTTTGTAGCCTTCTCCTG
>NZ_JAZKUD010000130.1:0-7667 GCF_036625275.1 Accumulibacter sp. | reverse complement strand
GTCGGTGAACACGCCGCCGTCCTTGCGCACCACCAGCAGCGCCGGCGCTTCGGTCTGGGCCATCGTCGAAGGCATCTGGATGACGGTCTTGCGGCCATCGTTGTAGACCCGCACCGGCTTCCAGGCCGCGCTGCCCGATACCTCGTACTCGAAGCTCAGGTTGCCCATGTACTCGCGGGTTCCCGGCATCGTCCGGTCTTCGCGGTCCCTCCCTTCGCGGGCCTTGATCGCTTCCCACTTGGCCATGGCCTCCTCGGGGTAGGTGAAGGACACCTGCGGCATGTACTGGGTGCGATGCGAGCGCAGCTTCAGGTGATAGCTGCGTCGGTTGGTGGTCACGACCATCGACGTTTCCAGGCCGACGTCGAGCGGTTTGATGATCAGGTGCTGCACTTCCCCCGCGCCGCTGCCAGTGACGGCCGGTTCGACCGTCCAGCGGGCGGTATCGCCGAGGTTGATCGAGTTGACCTGCTCGCCGGCCTGCAGGGCGACGTCGCACACTTGCAGCACCGCGCAGACGATACTCGGTTGCTGCGCGCCGTACAGGAACTTGATCGAGCCGTTGGGCCCGGTCACCGGCGCAACCCCTTTGGCCCTCGGGTTCTTCCACTTCTCGGCGATGGCAATGGCCGCTTTCTCCTGCTGCGTCAGGGTCGGGTTCTTGTCCGAAAAATACAGCTCGGTCAGGTGGTCGCCCGGGGCTGCCAGGACAATGGCGGAAGCGACGCCAGGGAGCAGGGCGAAGAGCGGTTTTTTCATGAGGGCTCCTTTCTTAGAGCTGCTTCGCCCAGGAGAAGTCACGGACGTACAGGCCGATCGGATTGTTGCGAATCTGTTCTTCGCTGGTGCTGGGGGTCGGTTCGGCGACATAGACCGTCACCAGGGCACGCATGCGGAAGGGCTGGCCCTTCAGGATCCCCTGGCGGTCGCGGCTGGTCTCGACCCAGTCGACCTGCCAGGTTTCCGGCGTTTGCGGCAGCACCGAGGCGATCTCGATGCTGACCGTCTCCTTGGCGGCCCGCTTGAACGGGCTGGAGTCTTCGGCGCCGTTCAGCCATTCGTTCATCCTGGCCGTGGCCGGGTCGTTCGGTGCGAGCATCGAGTACACGCGGAACACCGCCTTGCGCTGCAGGGCCACGTCGGGTGTTACCAGGCGCGCGTCGGCGATGAAGGAAGCCACCGACGCTTCGATCACCCGGGCATCGGCCGGTGTGGCGCGATCGGCCGGCGCCACGGCCACGGCCTGCCCGAGCCGGTCGACCTGGACGACATACGGCACGAATTTCGATTGGCTGCCGATGTGGATGATGCCGCCGACACCCGCCAGCGCGATCAACAGCGACAGGATGCCGATCACCTGCCAGGTCTGGCGCGACGACACGACGCCGCCGACATGGTCGTTCCAGGTCCGGCGAGCAGCCAGGTAGGGGTTCTCGCTTTCGTCTTGGCGGAACCCCCAGGTGGTCGGTTCATTGGTGCGTTGGTGATCGGCGTCCGCTGCGGGCTTCCTGCCGATCAGGCGCTTGATCTGGTCTGCGAAGTTCATGTGGTCACTCCATAGGTGTCCAGCGTCAATCCCCGACCGGCTAGCCACTCGTGCACCCAGCCATCGCCCAGCTTGCTTTCCAGATGCTGGATGGTGGCCAGCGATTCCTTGTCGGAGGCGCCGACGAAGGCGAGCGCCAGAGGGCCGAGTGCGAGGTCGTACAGACGGCGACCGTTCTCCGAGACGTAGTAGTACTGACGCTTGGGAATAGCCGTCGCCAGAATCTCGATCTGCCGGGTGTTGAGGCCCATGCGGCGGTAGAGCGCTGCCGTGTCCTCGTCGCGGGCATAGAGGTTGGGCAGGAAGATCTTGGTCGCCGTCGATTCGACGATCACATCCAGAATGCCTGAATTGGCGGCGTCGGAGAGACTTTGCGTGGCCATCAGCACCAGACAGTTGGCCTTGCGCAAGGTCTTGAGCCACTCCCTGATTTTGGCCCGAAAGGCCGGATGCCCCAGCATCAACCAGGCCTCGTCCAGCATGATCACGGCCGGCTGGCCGTGCAGCGCGCGCTCGATGCGCCGGAAGAGGTAGAGCAGCACCGGCAGCGCGTACTTCTCGCCGAGGTTCATCAACTCGTCGATCTCGAAAACGGTGAAGTCGGAGAACGACAAACCATCCTCTTCGGCGTCCAGCAGGTGCCCCATGGCGCCATCGACCGTGTACTGACGGATCGCGTCGCGGATCGCTTCGTCCTGGATGGTAACCGAGAACTCGGACAGCGTGCGGCCGCCGCTGGCGTGCAGACTGAGGATCGCATGGCCGATCTCGTTGCGCTGCGCCGGCGTGGTGTGCAGGTCGTTCAAGGCGAGGAGGGTGTCGATCCACTCCATCGCCCAGGCGCGATCGCCCTTGGTTTCGAGGAACTGCAGCGGGCAGAAGGCCAGCTGATCGTCGTCGGCCGCCACCGTGAAGTGCAGGCCGCTGCTGCCCTGGGTCTGGGCGCGGATGGCGGCAGCGAGCGGGTACATCGCCATGCCCTTGTCGAAGGCGAAGATCGACATGCCGGCGTAGCGGCGAAGCTGCGCGGCAAGAATGCCGAGGTGCGTCGATTTGCCGGCACCGGTCGGGCCGAATAGGAAGGTATGGCCGAGGTCGCGCACGTGCAGGTTGAGGCGGAACGGTGTTGCGCCGTGGGTGACGCAGTGCATCAGCGCCGGCGCGAGTGGCGGGTACATCGGGCAGGGGGCAGCGTTGCTGCCGGTCCAGATCGTGCTCGTCGGCAGCAGATCGGCCAGGTTCAGGGTGTTGATCAGCGGCCGGCGGACGTTTTCCACGCCGTGGCCGGGCAGGCTGCCGAGGTAGGCATCCATGGTGTTGATGGTCTCGATGCGGGCGGCGAAGCCGAGGCGATTGACGGCCTTTTCGACCTGGCGGGCAGACGCTTCCAGGCGGCTGCGATCCTCGTCCATGAGCACGACGACGCTGGTGTAGTAGCCTTGCGCCACCAGTCCACTATTGACTTCGGCGATCGCCGCTTCGGCGTCGGCGACCATCGACAGCGCGTCCTGATCGATCGGCCCGAGGTGGGTGTTGAAGACCTGGTCGAAGAAGCCGCGAATCTTCTGCCGCCATTTCTTGCGGAACCTGTCGAGGTGTCTTACCGCCTCGTGCGTGTCCATGAAGATGAAACGCGACGACCAGCGATATTCGCAGGCCAGCTCGCCGAGGGCGGTCAGCATGCCTGGCGTCGATTCCAGTGGGAAGCCTTCGATGGCGACAACCTGGATGAACTTGCGGCCGACCTTCGGCACGATGCCGGTCCACAGTTCCTGCCCACCGATGAGCGCGTCCAGGTACATCGGGTTGCTCGGCAACTGCACCGGATGATTCACGCCGGTGACGCAGAACTGCAGCCAGCGCAGGAAGTCATCGTGGGTGACTGCCGAACCGTCCTCGTTGACCACGGGGTGGCCGCGTAGCCGCTGCAGGTCCACCGCCGACGACAACCGCGACTCGATGCTGACGCACTCGCGCTTGAAGAACTCGATCAAGCCGCGGGTGTGGGCCTTGTGGTCGGGTGCCTTGGTGTCATCGTCGAACATCAGCTCGACGAACTTGCGCTGCGCGAGCAGCGCCGGGAACCAGGTCAGCGTCAGCACGTAGTAGCCTTCGTAGAGAGTGCCCAGGCCCTCGAACAGTTGCCGCCGTTCCTCGTCGATCGCCGCCGACACCTCGTCGGGGAAATGGGAGGTGCCACGATCGAGATAGTTGGGCGCTGGCAGCCGTGCTGCATCGACGTGCACCATCCAGCCATTGCCGAGGCCGGAGAGCGCCTGGTTGATGCGCAACGAAACGGCCTCGCGTTGCTCGTCGGTGCTGCTGGCGTTGTCGGCGCCCTTGTACAGCCAGGCAGCCATGAAGGCGCCGTTCTTGCCCACCATCACGCCGTCGTCGACCGTCGCAGCGTAGTTGAGCAGATCGGCCAGCCCGGCATCCCGCGAGCGGTGCTTTTTGAGCTTGAGTTCCTCGTCGACCGCCCGGATGCGGGCGTAAAGCACGAGCAGCAGCAACGCGCCGAGGGTGGCAATGGCGAAGGCAATTCCGGCGATCATTGGTACTGCTTCCCCTGGCTGGCCGGGTTGTCCCGGAACGGCGTGCTGCGCGCCGGGTAGTACGGCTTGTAGCGACGGTGCCGCAGGTACACCTGGCGCATCCGGGGGTCTGCCTTGGCCATGATCCGCAGCGCGTAGAGCGCGCCGAACCAGAGCAGCAGCCCGACGACACTCGCCCGCAGCTCCTGCGCACTGAAAACCAGCGCGAAGGCCAGCAGACCCGAGAACATGACCAGTTCACGATCGCCACCCATGAACAGGTTGTCCCGATTGCCAGCCCGCCGAATGGGGATCTTGCGCAGCGCCATGCTCAGGCGAGCCTTCCCGGAGCAATCCCGCCAGCAAGCCTGACCGGGTCGAGCGTGCCTTCACCGAGGGCGGCGATTTCTGCGCCACGGCCGAAGAAGCTGCTCATCATGTTTTGCGCGCCAACCAGCAGGGCCATGACGAGAACGACGAAGATCAAGGTGCGGAAGAAGCCGTTCAGATCGCCACCGAAGATCAGCACGCCACCCGCCACGACGATGCCGATCATCGCCAGTGCGAACGCGACCGGGCCGGTGACCGAGTTGCGGAGGTTGGTCAGCCAGCTTTCATAGGGCAGCGACCCGCCGGTGCCTTCCGCTGCAAAGGCGTGTTGCGGGACCAGCAAGAACACCAGCAGCAGGATCGCCAGTCCGCAATAGAACAGGGTCGAACGGGCGAGCGGGTAGGGTAGGGCGGACGAGTGCATGGGGCTGGCTCCTTTACAGGGGACGAGTGAGGTAAGCGCCGTCGGCGTAGCCGGCCACTTCCAGGATCTCCTGAACGCAGCGGCCTTCGGGGGTGCGGGCGATATGGACGATGACGTGCACCGCTTCGCCGATCAGCGGTTCGATCGGCCGCGGTGATTCCGGGTGCATGCTGATCAGCATGGCGAGGCGGTCCAGCCCGGACCGGGCGTTGTTGGCGTGGAGCGTGGCCGCACCGCCTTCGTGGCCGGTGTTCCACGCCATCAGCAGGTCCAGCGCTTCTGGGCCACGTACTTCACCGACCAGTATCCGGTCGGGCCGCATGCGCAGGGTGGTCTTGAGAAGCATGGTCATCGTGACTTCGAGCGAGGTGTGGTACTGCACGAAGTTCTCAGCGGCGCACTGGATCTCACCGGTGTCCTCGATGATGAAAACGCGCTCGGCTGGATCGAACTCGACCATGGCGTTGATGATCGCGTTGACCAGCGTGGTCTTGCCGGAACCGGTGCCACCGATCACCAGGATGTTCCGGTGCGCCTTGATGGCGGCGGTCAGGGTCGCCTGCTGCGCGGCGGTCATGATCCCGGCCTCGACGTACTGGTCGAGCGTGAAGATGGCCACGGCCTTCTTGCGGATGGCGAAAGTCGGCGCGGGAACGACCGGCGGAAGCTGGCCGGCGAAGCGCGAGCCATCAATCGGCAGCTCGCCTTCGAGAATCGGCTTGTGCCGCGTCACTTCCTTGCTGTGATAGCCGGCCACCGTCTTGATGATCGCTTCGGCGCGGGCAAATGGAATGCTGCCAATACAGCGCATCTTCTCGCCCAGCCGTTCCTGCCACAGCCTGCCGTCGGCATTGAGCATCATCTCGACGGTCCTGGGGTCGGCCAGGGCGTCCATGATGAGCGGCCCCAGATCACGCTCCAGCTTCCTCTTCGCCCGATCCTTGAGGGAAGAAACGGACTCTTCGATGTCTGTCATGTATCGATCCCGGTTTGCTTCGGTTGAATGTCAACCTTCGACCTATTGGATACGATATAACGAATTGTAGAACTTTGCAAGACAACGACTATGGTGAACCAGAACGAGGTCGTGTGCAACTACCAGGCGACGTCGACGGGGCGGATAGCGGGTACTGGCGTTGAGGATGTGTTTCTGCGTGGTTCTTTGTGACGAGCCGAGGCGCTCGTCAGGCGTGGATCGTGGAATCCAGAACTGGGCGTGGTCGGCGCGGAATGCGCCTCTTCAGGGGAGGAGGGAGGAGGAGGGCAGGGAGGGCTTCAGCGGCTAAAGGCCCTCACCTGGCGTCAGGACGGTTTGCGCAGCTTGTTCCGTGCCGCCTCGTCCCACTTCTTGACGATGAATGCCTGATGTTCCGGCAGGACTGCCGACACCCGCACCACGCCTTCGGGAAGACTTCGCGGGGCGCTCCCGCCCGCCAGGGCATCCAGGCTCTCGCGGTCAAGGTCGGTCGATTCCAGGAGGGTCGGCAGCGGCGTTTCCAGGGCTTCCGCGATCGCCTCCATGATCTTCAGGGAAGGGTTCGCCTTGCCATTGGTCAGGTCGGACAGGAAAGAGACGGAGATGTCGGCCTTTGCGGCCAGTTCGTTCTTCGTCATGCCGCGCTCGTCGAGCAAGCGAAGAATGTTCGTGAAAAAGATTTGGTTGTGCACAGTGCCCGTCGCCGTCCGGTTATGCGGCTCTTCTAAATTTAGCCGCTAAAGTTCTTGATCTTGGGATACGGTTTAGCTAAATCGCAGTTTGATGCCATCAGGAGAAGTTGGTTTTCAGCCCACGCACGCCACTCAATCAGCAACCCGGCCTGTCGACATCACAGGCCAACAGCCGACAATGATCGGCGTCGTATGTGCCCTTCACGCTCCCCCGGAAAATCGAAAGCAAAAATCACGCCGTATGACCGCGTACGCTTCAAATCAATGACTTGCTTCTTTTTTCTGGAAAAAGAAAAAGCCAACTGTAAAAATAGTCGACAGTCATTCGCAATCCTCTGGCGGTGCTGGGATTGGGGCGTGACCAGTGCTTTTGGGTATTTTGGGTTGCAGGCGGCCGGCATATCCACTGCGGAGTGTGCATTGCTTCAGTGATCGGGTCCGATATCGTCCGGGTCGCCGCTCTGGAGCGCTTGCAGTTCCTCAGTCAGCGCCTCGATGCTCGGCAGGACACCCGCCATGGCGTCCGGCAGGGCGGTGCGGTAGGTGGATACGCCCATCGGCGTATTGATGTCACGCAGCGCATACTCGACGACCGTTCCCTTCTTGCTCTTGCAGAGCACGAGGCCGATCGTCGACGCATCGACGGTCTGGTTGCGCACCAGGTCATCGACAGCGGCGAGGTAAAAATTGAGCTTGCCGACGTATTCTGGCCGGAAGGCGGTATTCTTCAGTTCGATCACCACGTAACAGTGCAGGCGTGTGTGGTAGAAGAGCAAATCCATGAAGAACTCGTCGCCATCCACCTCAAGACGGTACTGACTTCCCACAAACGCGAAACCGACGCCGAGTTCGATCAGGAAGTCTCGCAGGCGCAGCAGGAGCGCCTTTTCGATGGTGCGCTCATTGGACGTGTCCGTGATTCCGAGGAAGTCGAAAGTGTACGGGTCCTTGAGGATGTCGCGCGCCAGGTCGGACTGTGGCGACGGCAGCGCACGATCGAAGTTGGTTTGCGCCGCACCCACGCGCCGATGGGCGGCTGTCTCGATCTGGAGTTCGAGCACCGACCGGCTCCAGCCGTTTTCGATGGTCTTGCGGATGTACCACTCGCGGGTCGGACGGTCCTTGACCTGGTCGATGATGACGCAATTGTGCCGCCATGGAATTT
>NZ_JAZKUD010000129.1:0-7714 GCF_036625275.1 Accumulibacter sp. | reverse complement strand
AAAGCATCAAGCTTGTACTCAAAATGCTCGATCGGCAGATGGCGGTGATTGACAAGAACATCGATGGCATGCTGAAGGAGCATTTTGCCGAGAAGCTCGCGTTGTTCAAAGATTTCAAAGGAGTCGGACCCTGCATGCAAGCGGCTCTGATGGGCGCCTTGCCTGAGTTGGGGCAACTCACCCATGCGCAGATTGGCAAGTTGGTGGGGGTGGCCCCCTTGAACGCGGACAGCGGTCGCCACAAGGGCAAGCGCATCACCTGGGGTGGTCGCGCGACAGTACGTACCACTTTATACATGGCGGCGCTGAGTGCCATACGGTACAACCCGGTGATCAAGACCTTCTATGAACGGCTGCTGGCCAACGGGAAGCTCAAAAAGGTCGCCTTGGTCGCTTGCATGCACAAGATGCTGACGATTATGAACGCCATCGTCAAATCGGGTATTCCGTGGAATCCAGAACATCAAAATGTCTCTAAAAATACTTGACCGGGAACACAGTTGCTCTCCCCAACCCCTTCCAAGGCCCACGCTGCATCGCGGGCCGGCTGCGGCGGCGCGGAGCAGTGCTCCGCGAAACCCCGCCTTCGCCCCCGCAAGGGGGAGAGGCGATCACCGATGTCACCCATCCGTTCCTCGCAATTCCCTTTTTATGTCATGGATTCCCCGCTGGCGCAGGAATGACGCCACCTGGCCATAGTCGGCAGGCGGTATATCCTGCCGTGCTTACAGTCGTTTGGACAGCCACCGGGGTGGCATAAGCCAAGGCCGGTGCCCGAGTGATGGTTTTGACTTTCCCGAAGTCTATCGGATTTCACGTTCCTTTCAGCCGGTGATGACCTTTATGGCGAAATCGTCCATCACCCATGTCGATGCGAATAATTCTCATGTATAGTACGAGGGTAGTGAGCAGGGTCGCGACCATGCCTCCGGAACGGTCACGCGGACGGTGTTGGGCGGCGCGGTTGCCGCTTTCCCGCCACACCTGGTCACCCGCAGATCGATGAAGATGGCAGATACGCATGAAGAAAGGTGCCGGTTCGATGAACCCCCAAGAATTGATTCCCCTGTTTGACCTTCCACTGGGTCGGGAAGGCATCGTCAGCAGCCGGCCCGATGCCATCAGCGGCGACGCAGCCGACGTGGCGCTGGCGTTGCGGCTGTTCGAGATCGGCTTTCTCGACGGAGAGCGGGTGCGCGTCGTGGCGCGCGGACATCCGGGTGGTGATCCGGTTGCGGTGCGGGTCGGCAACACGATGTTTGCCTTACGAAAATTTGAAGCCGAGCGCGTTCTGGTCGCTCCGCTGGGAGGAAAAGAACCATGAGCACTGCCCATGCCACCTGCAACCTGGCCTTGCTGGGCAACCCGAATTGCGGCAAGACGGCGCTGTTCAATCTGCTGACTGGCAGTCGGCAGAAGGTCGCCAACTATCCCGGCGTGACCGTCGACCGCAAGGAGGGACAACTCACGACGCCGTCGGGCAAAACGTTTCGCATCCTCGATTTGCCGGGCGCCTACAGCCTCAACGCGGTCAGCATCGACGAAGAAATCACCCGCGACGTGGTCCTGGGAACGCGTGCCGATGAGCAGCGTCCCGACCTGATCGTCTGTGTCAGCGACGCCACCAACCTCAAGCTCAACCTGCGACTGGTTCTCGAAGTCAAGCGTCTGGGTCTGCCGATGGTTCTGGCGCTGAACATGACCGACCTGGCGGCAAAACGCGGCATCGTCATCGACGTTTCCGCGCTCGAGCGCGAACTGGGAATGCCGGTGGTCAGCACCATCGCCGTCAAGCGCGGCGGGGCCAACGAACTGATTGCCCGGCTCGAAGCCATCCAGCCGGATACGGCTGCTCACCCGGTGTCCTGGCTGCCGCCCGATGTGGCCGACGTCACCGCCACCCAGCGCGAAGTCCGGCGCATTCTCGCGGCCACCGTCCGCGAACCGGCGATCGACACCCGTTTCGACGAGCGCATCGATCGCGTCGTGCTGCACCCGTTATGGGGAATGCTCATTCTGGCGGGCACGCTGTTCCTGATGTTTCAGGCGGTGTTCAGTTGGGCCAGCCTGCCGATGGAGTGGATCAAGGCGGGGATCGAAGCCGGCGGCGAGTTTCTCGTAGACCGGATGCCGGAGAGCATCCTGCGCAGCCTGCTGGTCGACGGCATTATTGCTGGCGTCGGCAGTGTGCTGGTGTTCCTGCCGCAAATCCTGATCCTCTTCCTGTTCATTCTTGCCCTTGAAGATTCGGGCTATCTGCCACGCGCAGCCTTCCTGCTCGACCGTCTGATGGGCACCGTCGGCCTCTCGGGGCGCTCGTTCATTCCGCTGCTGTCGAGCTTTGCCTGCGCCATTCCCGGCATCATGGCGGCGCGTACCATCTCCAACTGGCGCGACCGTCTGGCGACGATCATGATCGCGCCGCTGATGACCTGCTCGGCGCGTTTGCCAGTGTATGCGCTGATCATCGGCGCCTTCATTCCGGAGAGCACGGTCGCTGGCGTGTTCAATCTGCAGGGACTGGTGTTGTTCGTTCTCTACTTTGCCGGCATCGTCAGTGCGATGGCCGTCGCCGGCGTCCTCAAATGGACGCTTGGCCGAGGCCAGCAACATCCGCTGATGCTCGAATTGCCGTCATACCGTTGGCCGCATGCCCGCAACCTGATGCTCGGTCTGGTCGAACGTGCACGGATATTCATCCTGCGTGTCGGCAACATCATCCTGGCACTGATGGTGATCCTGTGGTTCCTGTCGTCTTTCCCGGCGGCACCGGAAGGCGCCAGCGGCCCGGCGATCTACTACAGTTATGCCGGCATGCTCGGTCGGGCGCTGGCAGTGATCTTTGCACCGGTCGGTTTCAACTGGGAAATCTCGATCGCCCTGGTGCCCGGCATGGCGGCGCGCGAGGTCGCGGTCGGCGCCCTCGGCACGGTCTATGCGCTGTCGGCGACCGGCGACGACGTTGCTACGGAGCTCGCCCCGATGCTGGCTGCAGGCTGGTCATTGCCGACAGCATTCTCGCTGCTCGCCTGGTACGTCTTCTCGCCGCAGTGCCTGTCCACGCTCGCCGTGGTCAAGCGCGAAACCGGCTCGTGGCGTTATTCGTTGCTGATGGCCGGCTATCTGTTCGCTCTGGCGTATGGAGCGGCTTTCGTGACTTACCGGATCGCCCTTGTTCTGACCGGAGTGGGCCATGCTTGAAGAATGGATCGTCTATGGTGTGGTCATTTGTGCTACCCTTTACGCGGCGCGGCGGTTGCTGCCCGGCTTTCTGCGGGACGCGCTTGCGGAACGCTGTGCCAACCTGGCGCAGCGTCTCGGACTGACGTCTGCCGCCAATACCGGATCACCAGCTCAGGGAAACAGTCGCAGGGCGAGCGACGGCTGCGGTGGCTGCACCGGATGCTCCGGCTGTTCCACGAAGCAGGTGCCACGCAATGTAATGATCATCAAACGAGAGTAATCGGTCACATGTCGATAGCCGCTAACCTTAAACCGCTCAAACCGCTGGTCAGCGTGCTGCTGCTCTCGTCTTTTCTGGTGCAGCCTGTCGGTGCCGGTGCGGCGACTCTTGACGATGCCGTTGAGCCGGCGGTCAGCGAAAAATCCTCGCCGGCCGATACCGCAGACACCATCGCCGGCGAAGCCGCCGCCAGCGATGCCCCCCCCAACTGGGCGGAGAGCACACTCAGCGGTGACTGGGGCGGCAAGCGCAAACAACTCCACGCTGCCGGAATTCAGGCCGATCTGCTGTACACCGCCGATTTTCTGCACAACGCCAGCGGCGGCCTGAAGAGCGGCGGCACCTATGTGGGTCACGTCGACCTCATCCTGCAGCTCGATGGAGAGAAGCTCATCGGCTGGCAAGGCGGATCAGCCTATCTGCAGTGGATCAGCAACGGTGGCGGGCGGTTCAACCTCAACTACCTGGGCAGCCTGATGGGCGCCGACAACCTCGAAGCGCCGGTCAACCGCAGCGGCCTCTTCAAGGCCTGGCTGCAGCAGTCCTTTCTGGACGACCAGGCTTCGATCCGGGTCGGCCTCTACCCCATCGACAGCGAGTTCTACGTCACCGATTCGTCTGGCGTCTTTCTGCATCCCTCGTTTGGAATGGCTGCCGAAACGGCCAGTTTCGGCAGTCTCGCCGGTCCCTCGATCTACCCGACGAGTGCTTATGGCGCGCGCTTCCGGATCGACCCCGATCCGGCCTGGTACGCCATGTTGGCCATCACTCGCGGCATTCCAAGCGATCGGGTGGCCACCGCCGGACCCAACATCAGTTGGCACCACAGCCGCGGCAGCATGCTGATCGGCGAGTTCGGTTTCAGTCCGGTCAAGGCCGGGCTGTTCAACGATCGTCCGAGCGAGTCGGCGAAGCCGGACGACGACTTTGCTCCGATCAGCAAGGTCGCCCTGGGCCTCTGGCGCTTCACCCCGCAGTATTCGCAACTCATTGCCGTCGATGCCGCCGGGGAAGCCCTCACGGCGACGCACTGGGGCGCCTATCTGCTTGCCGAACAGTCGGTCTATCGCGTCCCGGAATCGGATCGGGATGTCGCGCTCTTCGTTCGTTATGGTTTTACCGACGGCACGACCAGCCCTCTTGCTTATTCGGTCAGCGCCGGCCTCAGCTACCGGGGGCCGTTCGCCGGTCGCGAGAAGGACACCTTCGGCATCGCCGCGACACGCGCGCATGCCGGCCCGCAGGGTCGGATTCAGTTGGCCAGCGATGCAGGCACGGCCCTGTCATCGACCCATGAAACGGTGCTGGAAATGACCTACCGGGCGCAACTCTCTCCCGGCGTGGTGCTGCAGCCGGTCGTTCAGCGCGTCCTCAACCCGGGCCTCTACCTCGCCAACGCGACCGTCGCCGGGGTACGTCTGCAGCTTGCCTTTTGACCCTTTTGATCCTGAATTCCGGAAGGTTCTACCCGAGTAGCGAAACGGTCTCGCCAGCCTGTTGCGAAATGATCCTGGACAGCGCCGCCATCAGTTCCTTGCCATGGCGCGTGTCTTGCCAGCAATGGCCGTCCCAACGGTAATGGAAGCCGCCGCTTCTGGCGGCAACCCAGATCTCCTTGGCGGCATCGTGCCGATTGACGATGATCTTGCTGCCGTCGGAACACTCGATTTCGAGCACGCCGTCGCTGACCATCGCATAATCGAGATCGGCACCGCTCCGTTCCAGTGCGCTTTCGATCTGCTGGAGCGCTGCCCCGGCGAGCGTGTGGAATTCCCTGTCATTCATCCTGTGCTACCATCCCTCATTTTTCACACCGACCGATGCAGCAACCTTTTGCGCTGGCTTTGCTGGCAACCCTCGTGCTTGGCGCCTGTGGCACCAAGGGCAGTCTGACCCTGCCACCGGTCCCGGCGAAGCCGGCTGCTGCGACAACGACCCAACCAGCAGCGAGCACGGCCAGCGACGCCACGACTGCCAAGGATTCTAACACGCCTGCGGAGCCAGCCCGATGAGCGCCTTCACCTGCCAGGACGGCGTCCTGTACGCCGAATCCGTCTCACTGATCGACATCGCCAGGCGCTTCGGCACGCCCTGCTGGGTCTACTCGCGGCACGCGCTCGAAGCGGCGTTCGACGAGTTCCAGCAGGAACTGATCGGCCTCGATTCGCTGGTCTGCTATGCCGTCAAGGCCAACTCCAACCTTGCCGTGCTGGATGTCCTTGCACGCCGGGGTGCCGGCTTCGACATCGTATCGGCCGGTGAGCTCAAGCGGGTGTTGGCCGCCGGCGCCGATCCCCGGAAAATCGTCTTCTCGGGCGTCGGCAAAACGTCTGCCGAGATGGAACTGGCGCTCGGCATCGGCATCCTCTGCTTCAATGTCGAATCCGCCGCCGAGCTCGAACGCCTCAACGCCGTCGCCGAAAGCGCCGGCAAGAAGGCGCCGATCAGCCTGCGCGTCAATCCGGACGTCGACGCAAAAACTCACCCCTATATCTCGACCGGCCTCAAGGAAAACAAGTTCGGCGTCGCCTGCGCCGAGGCGCGGGCGCTGTACCGGCATGCAACCACCCTGGCGAACCTCGACATCACCGGTATCGACTGCCACATCGGTTCACAATTGCTGCATGCAGCGCCCTTTGCCGAAGCACTCGACAAGCTGCTGCTGCTGGTCGATCAGCTGGCGGCAGACGGCATCGTGCTGCATCACATCGACCTGGGTGGCGGCCTCGGCATCCGCTATCGTGACGAAGAGGCGCCGACCGTCAAGGCCTACCTGCAACCGATGCTGGAGAAGCTCAAGGAGCGCCAACTGCAGGTTCTGCTCGAACCTGGACGTCGCCTGGTCGGCAATGCGGGTCTGCTGTTGACCCGGGTGGAATATCTGAAACCTGGCGAAGTCAAGAACTTCGCGATCGTCGACGCGGCGATGAACGACCTCGCCCGTCCGGCCCTGTACGGATCCTGGCACGACATCGTCCCGGTCGCACCCCGCGACGGAACTGCCAGCTCATGGGACATCGTCGGTCCGGTCTGCGAATCGGGCGATTTCCTCGGCCACGGCCGCCCACTGGCGCTCGCCACCGGGGATCTCCTGGCGATCCTGTCGGCCGGTGCTTACGGCATGGTCATGAGTTCGAATTACAACACCCGACCGCGTGCAGCCGAAGTGATGGTCGACGGCGCCGCCGCCCATCTCGTCCGCCGCCGCGAAACGGTCGAAGAACTTTATGCGCTGGAGCAGCGGCTGCCGTGAGCAAATGACCGGTGCGGCACTTGACCAGCCGTCGTTACCATGAAAGTCGCGAGCGACTCTCGAATCTCCCCTCCCCCCTTGCGGGGGAGGGGTTGGGGGAGAGGGGGGAAACGGTCATGACTTTCATCATCGGGGGGGTGTCTTGCAAAGTCATGACCGTTTGACGCGCAAGCGAGTCATCGGCTGACTTGAGTGGCGCTTGCCGGTGTGGCAATGGCCGACAGCGATCACACCCATGAGTTAAGATCGAGCTTGAAAACCCCTTCACAGCCGAGGACAACAGCCGATGGGATTCTGGGGCAAACTCTCTGACGACAGAGAGCAACGACTGTCGCTGACAGACCATTCGATCGATGTCGCCAGCGTCTTCCGCGCCTTGTGCGACCTGCCGGCAATCCAGCGCAACCTTGGCATCGAAGCCAGCGCAGTCACCCTCGATCGCCTGGCGGTATTCGCGCTCCTGCACGACCTGGGGAAATGCAACACCGGTTTTCAGGCAAAGCGTGATCCGAGTGCGAGCAACATCGCCGGGCATGTCAGGGAGACCGCTGCTCTGCTCTATGACAGTGAACTGTGCGTCAAAGCCAACCTGGCGCTGGGTCTCGAAGAAATTGCGTCATGGTTCGAGAACCCGGAGGCCGGCTTGCGGATGTTGCTCGCTTCCCTTTTTCATCACGGCAAGCCGGCGTTCGACAGCAGTTCCAAATTTAAGCCCATAGTATTATAAAGGATTTTTGAGCGTACTGGAAGACTCCCTTATGGTTCTCAAACCGGCTATTTCTGCGACCTCGGTTCTCCCTGAATTCTCGGCGTCTGACGTGGTGACACGGATTCGCGAGGCCTTGTTCAGCTTGCCGGACACACGCCGGGGTGCGGCGGTTCCGGTTTTTCGGACAGTCGAATAAGCTAAGGTCGACCGAACCGAGAAGGCATGAAAGATGGGCGTGAAACGCAAGCAACATGGTGCGCACTTTAAGGCGCAAGTCGCCATGGCGGCG
>NZ_JAZKUD010000128.1:0-8588 GCF_036625275.1 Accumulibacter sp. | reverse complement strand
GCCGCCGAAGCCGCCGCACGGCGCGAGGCCGAACGTCAGGCCGCCGAAGCCGCCGCACGGCGCGAGGCTGAACATCAGGCCGCCGAAGCCGCCGCACGGCGCGAGGCCGAACGTCAGGCCGCCGAAGTCGCCGCACGGCGCGAGGCTGACCGCCTGGCCATAGAAGAAGCCCTTCGCCAGGAAGAGAACGAACGTCAGGCCGTTGAGGCCGCGATCGAGCGCGAAACCCAACGTCAGGCGGCCGAGGAAGCCCAGCGTCGAACCCTGGCAGCCTCGGCCGCAGCACTTGTACCGAAGATCAAGACCGCGGAACAAACCGTGGTGATGATTGCCGACGACTCGAAGGTGGTCCGGGTCAAGACCAGCCGCCTGCTTACCGCACACCGATATCAGGTTCTGATGGCTGAGGACGGTCTGGACGCGGCGCGACAAATCGAGGTATCGCCCCCCGACGTGCTGGTCACCGATGAGGACATGCCGGGAATGAATGGACTGCAATTAGCGCGCCAGTTGCGTGCCAATCCTCGCACCGCGCGTCTCCCGATCATTCTGGTGACCTCCGACAACGAACAGCTACGCGCCAATGCGGCTGCCGCCGGAGTCGATGTGGTGCTCGGCAAACCGTACCCCGAAGAACAACTCATCAGCCACATTCAACAACTCCTGCGAAACCTGTCTGACGCTTGAAGACGGCTGGACAACAGCGGCGTGATCGAAGTCCGCAACCCAAAACCGCCAGGAGAGCGAGGACGTCATTGACGTGATGCACCACCCGTTATTCCCGAACGGCGCCGCAGGTGCCGTTGCGGAATTCCTGGTCGTCTGCCTGTGTGCCGAATGGTGCGGTGTTTGCCGGGAATATCGCAGCGGTTTCCAGGAAACTGCCGGGCAGTTTCCTGCGGCAAGTTTTCACTGGCTGGATATCGAGTTGCACGCAGATGACCTGGGTGACCTGGAGGTGGAAAACTTCCCGACACTGCTCATCAAACGTCAGGAATGGGTGCTCTTCTACGCCAGCATGCCCCCTTCTCCAAGTCACCTGCAACGCCTCCTGAAGACCTTCCTGCAACAAAGCGCAGACGAGAGCCGTGCCTATGCGCATGCCAGTGTGGAACGGCGCTGCTGGCAAGCAAACGAAGACCTGCAACGACTTGGCCCCGATCAACTGGCGAAAATCTGCGGATAGGCTGCCTGCCTGCAGACTACCCGAATCCACGACTCAACGAAACATTGAAAACATGTCAACCATTGCCTTGGGCCTTGCCATCCTCCTGCAGACCGTCCGCCATCCGAGTGATTTCCATCCTATGGGCAGGAGCGAGGTTAACATCACTCATCTCAAAGTGACCGGAGCTGGATCCGTTTCACTGCCACTGTGACGAGGCGATGGATCAAGGCAAGCCGAGCAAGCAGCAGTTGACGCCTCTGCGCATTGACGCTGAACTGATCGCGAAACTGAATCTCGCAGACTTTGAAAACGCGGTGCCGATGCTCCGCGAACTGAGTATCGTCAACGACGCAGACGAGGTGCTCGACAGTCTGGAACTGCGCATCGAATCGACGCCGGCGTTCCTGCAAACGAAGGTTTGGCAGATCGAAACGATCGAAGCAGGCCAACGCTACCCTATCAGCGATGTCGATGTACGGCTCGACGCAGCGTTGCTGACCCGCCTGACCGAGACCGAAACGGCGACGGCCTCCCTTATCCTGCGTCGCCGTGGCGATACCGCCTGCGAACTGGCGCGACTCGAACGCTGTGTGCAGCTCCTGCCCCGCAACCACTGGGGCGGGCTGTCACAACTCCCGGACATGGTCGCCGCCTTCGTGCAACCCAATGACCCGGCAGTCGATCGCCTGCTCAAGCAGGCCGCCGAGGTGCTGCGCAGGAACGGTCGCAGCCCGGCGCTGAATGGCTACCAGGGCGGTCCCCGACGAGCCTGGGAAATCAGCTCCGGCATCTGGAGTGCCGTCGCCGCCATGGGACTCGACTACGCGCTACCCCCGGCGAGCTTCGAACACCGAGGCCAGAAGGTGCGCGGACCAACCCAGCTTGCCGAGTCGGGACTCGCGACCTGCCTCGACCTGGCGCTCCTGTTCTCCTCGGCAATCGAGCAGGCCGGTCTGAATCCGCTACTGGTGTTCGCCAAGGAGCACGCCTTCGCCGGCGTCTGGCTCAAACCCGAAGAGTTTTCGAGCAGCGTTGTCGACGATGTGTCGGCCCTGCGCAAACGTGTCAAGCTCAAGGAATTGCTGCTTTTCGAATCCACCTTGGTGACGCAGCGGCCAGCACCGGCATTTTCCTATGCCGTCCAGTGCGGCGAACAGAACATCGCCACGGAGGATGTCTTCGAACTCGCAGTCGACGTCCGGCGCGCCCGCCTGCAGCGAATCAAGCCACTGGCCAGTGTTGACCTGCCCAGCACCGCGACCGTCGGTGGGCCACCCGCGACACTGGAACCGACATTCGCCGAAGCGCCCGAACTGCCGGACGAAGACATTTTCGGCGCAGCGGACCCGGCGATGCTCAAACCCGCCGATCGCCTCGCGCGCTGGCAACGCAAACTGCTCGACCTGTCGCTGCGCAACAAACTGCTGAATTTCCGCAGCAGCAAGCAGGCGCTGACGCTCGAGGCTCCCGACGCCGCGGCGCTTGAGGATCGGCTGTCGGAGATGCTGCCCTTGAAGCTGCTGCCCCGGCCCGAGCTCATGGACGGCGCCGATCCGCGCAATCTGGCCATCCACGAAGCGCGCGAGCGTGAAGACCTGCGCCGCCAGCATGCCCTTGACGCCCTGCAACGCCGGGAGATTTTTGTCGCGATCGCGGACGATGAACTCGACAGCCGTCTGGTCGATCTCTATCGCACGGCTCGCAGCACGCTCCAGGAGGGCGGCGCGAACACCCTCTTTCTCGCACTCGGTTTCCTTTGCTGGAGCCGCGATGAAAAGTGCAACCAGCGGAGCAACCCGCGTAGCGAGCAGCGGATCGGGCAACACTACCGCGCACCGCTGTTGCTGGTGCCGGTGACTTTGAACCGCCGCAGCGTCCGTTCGGGTTTCACTCTGACCTTGCATGACGACGAGCCACGCTTCAATCCGACGCTGATCGAGATGCTGCGCCAGGATTTCAAACTCAGTCTCGGGGTAGCCGACAGCGAATTGCCCAGGGATCAAGGTGGCCTCGACGTCGCTGCGATCTGGCGATCGGTATCGCAGGCGATCAAGGACATCAAGGGCTGGGAAGTCAGCGAAGAAGTCGTGCTGTCAATGTTCTCATTCGCCAAGCATCTGATGTGGAAAGACCTCAGCGAGCGAACCGAGCAGTTACGCGACAACCCCGTAGTCCGCCATCTGATCGACACGCCACGCGAGAGCTATCCCGCGCAACTGCCTTTTCCCGATCGCACCCGACTGGACCGCGAGTTCGCGCCGGCGCAGATCTCCTGCCCGCTGGCCGCGGATTCATCGCAGCTTTCGGCGATCATCGCCGCTGCGCGCGGCAAGGACTTCGTCCTCATCGGACCACCGGGAACCGGCAAGAGCCAGACCATCGCCAACCTCATCGCGCAGTGCCTGGCCGAGGGCAAGCGCGTCCTCTTCGTCTCCGAAAAGATGGCCGCGCTCGATGTGGTCTACCGGCGCCTGCGCGAAGTCGGCCTCGGTGAATTCTGCCTCGAACTGCATTCCAGCAAAGCCAGAAAGCTCGACGTTCTGGCGCAGTTGCAGGCAGCCTGGACGGCTCGGGGCCGCATCGATGCCGACGCCTGGCATGCCGAAGCGCAGCGCCTGCAAGGGCTGCGCGATCAGCTCAACGTCTATGTCGAACGTCTGCATCTGCAACACCCAAACGGCATGACGATTTATCGGGCCATCGGGCGCGTGCTCGAGGGTGCGGGCAGTGGAACGGACAGCAAGGTGCCGGTACTGAACCTGTCGTGGCACAGTGCCGATGCTCACGATGCGGCTGCAATGACCGCGATGCGGGATCTCACCGACCGCCTGCAGGTCAATGCACAGGCAGTCGGTCAGACGGATCTCAGGAACGGCCCGCTGGCGGTGGTCGGACACGCCGATTGGTCGCCAAGCTGGCAACAAGCTTTCATCGAGACCGTGCGCGATGTCCAGCGCGCACTGCACGTTCTGCAGAATGCAGCGGAGCACTTTTGTGCAGTCAGCGGACTGCCACGCACACCGCTCGACCGTCGCCAGCACGCTGCCCTCGGCATCCTCGCGAGAATTCTGCCGCAGGCCGCAGGCCACGATTGGCGATTCGTCCTGCGCACCGACGCTGCAAGCATTGTCGAACGTTTGCAGACCGGTCGGAATTTGCTCGCCAGACACCGCGAAATGAGCGGCCAAATTTCGCCGCCCTGGCCGGAAGCCATCGTCAGTGCCTGTTGGCGTGGACTGGCCTTGCTGCAGCAACGCCGCGAGATCTTCACACAGATCGGTGAGCCCTGGTCGGCCGCGGTAATTGAGGATCTACAGCAGGGCCTGCACCTCCTCGCCGAAATCCGCCGTCTGAGCGGACAGTTGTCGGTCGTGTACGACCCGCAGGTCGAGCAGTTAAACGTGGCCCAGCTCCAGAGAGACTGGGTAAAGGCCGAGCAGGCCATGTGGCCGATGTCCTGGCTAGCCAAACGCCGGGTTCGCGCGACACTGCAGACCGTCCTGGCCGATACCGGCGAGCCGGAGATTGCCGGCGACCTGCTGGCGCTCGCCAGGATCCGATCGCTGCGCGCGCAGGTACAGACGCTGGCGATCAGCGACGCGACCGACGGCGTCTGGGCCGGCCTCGGAACGCAGCCAGAACATGCCAAGTGCGCACTCGATTTCCAACAAGCGCTGCGAGCCCTGCATGTCGAGCAGCCCTGCAGCCAGGTTGATCGCTTCCCTGCGGTCGCCGACGGTCGCTGTAGCGACCGCCTGGCTCGACAGTTGAAACAGCTCTACCGCTTGCAGGCACTCGATGCCGAGCTGCAGACGCTGGACCCTCTCGGCCCGCCCACCGAGCAACTCTGGGCCGGTCTTGCTACCCGTCCGGAACGCCTCACCGCAGCGCTCCACTTCCAGAGTGCGCTGCAGGCGATTCGCGAGTCCGGCCCACTCGCCGGCGCGCACGCAAGCGTGGCGCGTGGCCACTGCGGATCTACCTTGGCGGCAGACCATCACTGGCTGCAGCAACGCGCCGGCGTCGAAGAACAGCTTGACCGTTACGAAGACCTTCGCGAAGTCGGTGCCGGCCTCTGGTGTGGTCTGCATACCCACATCGAGCAGCTCGACCAGGCACTGAAGTTTCAGGCATCCATCGCAGCGGCAATCGCCAATCTCGCCGACTCATCGGACGAAGTCACCGCCGTCAGGACATCGCTGCAGCCTCTCCTGGGCGACAAGGGCGCATGTCTCGATCCCGCTGGCCCGCTCGCCGGCGCTGCTGACGGATACCTTGACGCCTGCGGTGCGCTGCCACCAATGATCAGTCGTCTCTGTGCAACCGGCAGCTTTGCGGAAGAGACCCGTCACACGTTCGCGGACATCCCGCTCGATCAACTGGCTCAGCGCTGCACTGCGATCCTTTGCGAGGCAAACCGGTTGCATGCTTGGTGTGCCTGGCGCAAGGTTGGTAAACACGCGCGGGATCTCGGCCTGGCGCCGCTGGTCACGGCGATCGAGAAAGGAGAAATCGCGCCGGGCATGCTGCGCCATGCTTTCGAGATCAACTACAGCCGCTGGTGGCTGAACGCGGTGGTTGATGAGGAACCGGTCATCCGCGCTTTCGTCGCTGCCGAACACGAGCAGCGCATCCACGATTTCCGCGCTCTTGACGAGCGTTTTACCGAACTCACGCGGGCACGCGTTCGCGCCGGGTTGTGCGCCGCCTTGCCGACACAGGACGGGGGAACCCGCAGTTCCGAATGGGGGATCCTGCGCCACGAGATCAACAAGAAGAAACGGCATCTGCCGCTGCGCGAACTGATCCAGCGCATCCCGACGGCGCTGACGCAACTGACACCGTGCCTGCTAATGAGCCCGCTGTCGATTGCCCAGTACCTGTCTACCGACGCCAGCACCTTTGATCTCGTGGTCTTCGACGAAGCCTCGCAGATCCCGGTCTGGGATGCCATCGGCGCGATCGCACGTGGCCGCCAGGTGGTCATGGTCGGCGACCCACGGCAGTTGCCGCCGACCAACTTCTTCGACCACGCCGAATCCGAATTCGACGAAGAAGATGTCGAGACCGACCTCGAAAGCATTCTCGACGAATGCATCGGTGCCAACCTGCCAACGATGAACCTGGCCTGGCATTACCGCAGCCGCCACGAAAGCCTGATCGCCTTCTCGAACCACCGCTATTACGGTGGCTCACTGGTGACCTTCCCTTCGCCGGTCACTACCGACCACGCAGTGAGTTTTCATCACGTTCAGGGCATCTACGAGAGAGGCAGCGCGCGCATCAACAAGCCCGAAGCGAAAGCGCTGGTTGCCGATCTGGTCAAACGCCTGAAGTCCCCTGGTTTCCGGGAATCACGGCTGACCATCGGTGTCGTGACTTTCAATGCCGAGCAACAGGCGTTGATCGAGGATCTGCTCGACGAAGAGCGGCGCCGTGACCCGTCGATCGAACCGCACTTCGCCGACGCGGAACTGGAGCCGGTGTTCGTCAAGAACCTGGAAAGCGTCCAGGGCGACGAGCGCGACATCGTCTACTTCTCGATCACCTATGGCCCCGATCACGCGGGCGTCGTGTCGATGAATTTCGGCCCGATGAACCGCACTGGCGGCGAGCGGCGGCTGAACGTTGCAATTACCCGCGCCCGTCATGAACTGCGGATCTTTTCGAGCCTCAGGGCCGAACAGATGGACCTCGCCCGCACGCAGGCCATCGGCGTTCGCGATCTCAAGCACTTCCTCGATTTTGCCGAACACGGCGTGCCGGCGCTGGCCACGGCCACGACTGGCAGCCTCGGCGGTTTCGAAAGTCCGTTCGAGGAAGCCGTCGCCACCGCGCTCACCCACCAGGGTTGGGAATTGCACACCCAGGTCGGCGTCTCGGCCTTCCGCGTCGATCTGGCGGTCGTCCATCCCGATGCCAAGGGCGTCTACCTGAGCGGCATCGAATGCGACGGCGCCACCTATCACCGCGCAGCGACCGCGCGCGACCGCGACAAGCTGCGCGAACAGGTATTGCGTGGCCTCGGCTGGGAAATTTTGCGCGTTTGGTCGACCGACTGGTGGATCGATGCCGCCGGCACGCTCGAAAAAATCGACACCGACTTGCGCAGGCTACTTGAAAAGAGCCGCAGCCAGCGCGCCACGGAAGCCACAGCCGCCAGCCCGCCGTGACACATTCATCCTGTTTGCATGGCTCTCAAGATCGCTAACTGCTTGTCGGCGAGAGCCACTCGGCCATCCGCGAAAAGGACATGGGCCGTCAGGCATGACCTTCAGCACCCAGTGTAGAGCGTGTTCAGTGAGCAGATCGCGGCATCGGCACCATGGCAGCCCAGCCGGGCTGGGCAAGAAGAGCCGAAACGAAACTGTATGCTGCAATTGATCTTCATTCCAAAAAATAGTGTGTTGGTGCTTCTGGATGAAGCAGGCCGAATGGTACTGCAGAGGATTTAATCCGTGCAGCCCCTTTGGGGTCGCTTTTTGACTGTCGCCCTCTTTACACGGGCGACACGAGGTGTCAGTGCGTGCTTGACCCGAATATGTCATCCAGACTCCGGGCGTCCAGCACCCGATCCAGCCACCTTTCAATCTCTTCTCGTGGCGCCCCGGCAATACGGGCAACCATCTCCGGAGGGATCGCACCGAAGCGCCTGGCGAGCAGGTGCTGAAGGGCGAACGCTTCTCCTTCCTTGGCGCCCTTCCTGGCGGCCCTTTTGCGCGCCCTGTGCCTCGTAGCTCAGCGCCCATTCTTCCAGTCCAGTCGTTCAGACAACATGACTTTCAGCTCCTGTAAGTCGTCGGTCTCGGGGGGAGAATACGGTATTCGGCCTGGCGCATCAAGGTCGCCCGGATCCAGAAGGCGAACATTCGCCGCAGGTCCGGACGGTCCACCAGCCACTCTTCCAGCAGACCGAGCAGGACCCCGATGGCTTCCGGAGATGCCGGGTGTTCGATTCGGAACACCGCCGCCACGAGGTTCTTCAGCGAGGCCAGTTCGCTGTCGGTATAGGAGTTTTTGTCCCCCAGCAGGTATCGGAGGCGGGGGGGTACTGTCCGACCAGGCCCGGCACCGGTGGGATCAGGTCAAAGACGTCGGTCGCTGCGCTCCAGTGCCGACGACCGTTGTAGAGGACGATCGGCAGCACCGGCGGCAGGCGGTCATCGGCCCAGCAGTTCTCATTTCAAATTCCATGGTAGCGGGTGGTGAGGGTAGAGACTGTTGGAAGGGGTAAGTCAGCCGGTGTCTGGGGCGTTGGGAGCGAGGCGCTGCTGCATGAAGCGCATGAGGTGATCCCCCCTGTGTCAGACTAGTTGTCGCCTCGATAGGATCTGAAACCGGGGGCAATAACGAGGTGAGGAAATGGCAAGATACGGACAAGTGATGAAGGATCGGGTGGTAGCGAAGCTGTTACCACCGG
>NZ_JAZKUD010000127.1:0-8597 GCF_036625275.1 Accumulibacter sp. | reverse complement strand
ATCAGCAAACGCTTGACGTTCATAGTCGCGGTCGCGGCACGATCGAGATCACCGACGAGGTGGCGCGGATTGTTCGCGCGGCAGGGGTTGCGATCGGTCTGGTCAACGTCTTTGTCCAGCATACCAGTTCCTCGGTGGTGCTGACCGAGAACGCCGATCCGTCGGTGCGTCGGGATCTGGAAACGCTCGCCGCCCGCTGGGCGCCCGACGGTGATCCGGCCTATCACCACGACAACGAGGGCGACGACGACATGGCGGCGCACGGGCGGAACATCATCGCCGGTTCCTCGTTGACGGTGCCTGTCGGCAACGGCGAGATGCGCCTCGGAACCTGGCAGGGGATCTATCTCTGGGAGCACCGGAGGATATCGCATCGGCGCCGGGTGGTGGTCACGGTAATCAGCTGAAAACCGACCCGGAAGCCGACCGGTCGCTCGGCGCACCCGCGAGCACCCGGTGGCGCAGTGGAGGGTCCTTCAGCGGACGACGCTGATCAGCCATCCGGCCAGGCCGGTCGCCATAACGACCAGCCAGGGCGGCAGCTTCCAGAACATCAGGGCAACGAAGGCCAGCAGCGTCAGGCCGAAATCCTCCGGCCGGAAGATGGCACTGGTCCACACCGGTTGATACAGGGCTGCGAGGAGCAGGCCGACGACCGCCGCATTGACGCCGGCGAGCGCAGCCTGGGTGCGAACGCTGCGGCGCAGCTGTTCCCAGAAGGGCAGCGCCCCGGCGACGAGAAGGAACGAGGGGATGAAGATGGCGACAAGACAGAGCAGGCCGCCAATCCAGCCACTGGGCGCGGTGTTCATCGATGCCCCGAGGAACGCGGCAAAGGTGAACAGCGGGCCGGGCACGGCCTGTGCGGCACCATAGCCGGCCAGGAAGGTCTCGTTTGTCAGCCAACCGCTGGGCACGACCTCGGCCTGCAGAAGCGGCAGCACGACGTGTCCGCCGCCAAAGACCAGCGCGCCGGCGCGGAAAAAGGCGTCAGACAGCGCCAGGGGCTGGTTCGGCCAGATGCGGAGAAGAATCGGCAGAGCGATCAGCAGGACAGCGAAAAGTACCAGCAGCGCGGCCGCCAGGCGATGACTGACCGCAATCGGCAATGGATCGTGGCTTGCATCCTGGACGGGTTTGAACACGAGCCAGCCGACGACGGCTGCGCTGGTGATCATGCCCACCTGTCCCCAGGCGGTCGGCCAGAGCAGAGTCACGCAGGCAGCGACTGCGGCGATGGTGACGCGCGTGCTGTCAGTGCACAGATTGCACGCCATGCCCCATACCGCCTGCGCGACGACCGCCACGGCGACGACCTTCAAACCGTGCAGCGCACCGGCGGGCAGGGCGTTGCCCCAGCTCGCAACGCCAAGGGCGAAGAGGATCAGGGCGATCGCCGAGGGCAGGGTGAATCCTGCCCAGGCCGCCAGAGCGCCGGAGAACCCGGCGCGCGACAGCCCGATCGCCATGCCCACCTGACTGCTGGCGGGGCCGGGCAGGAATTGGCAGAGGGCAACCAGGTCGGCGTAGCTGCGCTCACCGAGCCAGCGCCGGCGAGTGACAAACTCTTCGCGGAAGTATCCGAGGTGTGCAATCGGCCCGCCGAACGACGTCAGTCCCAGGCGAAGGAAGACCAGGAAAACCGTCCACGCACCGACAGTCGGGATTGCCGCCCGGTCATTATCTGCTGATCCCATGCGATGAACCCTCTGCAGCGAAAGATGCGGATGATAACCGGAAGCCCTTGAACAAATTCCGGCGGGCGGTTTCGTCGGCGACCGCCGGCCGCATGATGTCATCGACTTGGGACGCTGTGGCAAGGTACACTCCGACGCTTGATTGTCACGCCGCGGCGAGGGGAAGAGCAATGAAAATCGGATTCATCGGTCTGGGGATCATGGGGCGCCCGATGGCGCTGAACCTGTTGCGCGGTGGCCACCCGATCACGGTCTGGGCGCGCCGTGCGGAGTCGATGCAACCCCTGCTCGACGCTGGCGCGAGTGCTGCGGCGAGTCCGGCTGCGCTGGCGGCGGTGGTTGATTTGGTGATCTCGATGGTCGCCGATGCGCCCGATGTCGAACAGGTGATGCTCGGCGAGCAGGGGGTGGCGAGCGCCGGCAGGGCCGGGCAGGTGGCCGTCGACATGAGCACGATCCGGCCGGCAGCCGCGCGCGACATCGCCGCCCGCCTGCTTGACAAAGGCATCGATTTCCTCGATGCCCCGGTTTCGGGTGGCGAGGTGGGCGCGGTTGCCGGGACGCTGTCGATCATGGTCGGCGGCAGCGAGGCCGCTTTCGCAACCGCGCACCCGGCTTTTGCGTGCATGGGCAAGAACATTGTGCACGTCGGCGATTCGGGTGCCGGGCAGGTAGCCAAGGCGGCGAACCAGATCGTCACCGGGGTCGGCGTGCTGACCGTTGCCGAGGCGCTCAACTTCGCGGCGAAAAGTGGGGTTGACCCGGCCCGGGTGCGCGAGGCTCTGCTCGGCGGTTTTGCCTATTCGAAGATTCTCGAGAATCACGGCCAGCGGATGCTCGACCGCAACTTCAAGCCCGGCTTCAAGTCCTGGATGCATCAGAAGGACATGAACATCGTCATGCAGAGCGCGCACGAGCTGGGCCTGTGCCTGCCAGTGTCGGCAGCGACGGCGCAGATGTACAACGCGATGGTTGGCTCGGGTCTCGGCGCGGAGGATTCGATTGCCATCCTCAAGCTGCTCGAACGGCTGTCGGGTGGAGAGGACTGATGCAGCTTGGCTTTGTCGGCCTCGGCGTCATGGGCCGGCCGATGGCGCTGCATCTGCTGCGCGCCGGTCATCAGGTGGCGGTCTGGGCACGGGGCTCGGCATCATGCCGGCCCTTGCTCGAAGCCGGCGCAGTCAGCTGTGGCAGCGCGGCGGCGGTGGCCCGGCGTTCACAGGTGGTGTTCACGGTCATTACCGCCGGATCCGACGTCGAGCAGGTGACCTTCGGCGCGGACGGCCTGGCGGAAGGGTTTGCCGCCGGCTCGATCCTCGTCGACATGAGCACCATCGCGCCGGAAATGGCGCGCTCGCTGGCGCAGCGTTTGTCGCTGCACGGCGTCGACATGCTCGATGCGCCGGTCTCCGGCGGTGAGCAGGGTGCCATCGCTGCGACGCTGGCGATCATGGTCGGCGGCCAGGCGGCGGTGCTCGAGCGCGTGCGGCCGCTCCTTGAGCTGCTGGGCAGGAAGATCGTGCATGTCGGCGACAGCGGCGCCGGGCAGGTGGCCAAGGCGTGCAACCAGATGGTGATGGTCGCCGCCATTCAGGCGGTCGCCGAGGCGCTGCACTTCAGTCGCGCGGCCGGTGTCGATCCGGCGAGGGTGCGGCAGGCACTGGCTGGTGGCTCGGCCGGCAGCCGGGTGCTCGAAGTGATGGGCAAGAAAATGGTTGCGCGCGACTTTGACGCCGGCGTCGAAGCACGCCTGCACCACAAGGACTACGCCGCGGTGATCGCCGAAGCGCATCGCCTCGGCGTGCCGCTGCCGGTTTCCGGCCAGGTTGGCCAGCAGCTCAATGCCTTGATGGCCATGGGCTGGGGGTCATCCGACACGGCAACCCTGTTGCGGGTTCTCGAAGCTGGCAGGCAAAGCCGGTGAGGCGAGGTCTGGTCATCCTGTCGATTGCCTTGCTGAGCGCTTGTGCGGGTCTTGGCGGCCTGTCGCAGAAGCCCGAAGTCAGCGTTGCCGGCCTGAAGCTGGTGCAGGTCGGCGTCTTCGAACAGCGCTTTGCCCTGAAGCTGCGCGTTCAGAACCCCAACGACGTGGAATTGCGGATCAACGGCCTCAGTGTCGAAGTCGAATTGAACGGACAGCCATTCATTACCGGCCTGTCGGACAAGGGCGTGACCGTCCCGCGTTTCGGCGAAGCGGTGCTGGAGGTGATGGCCACCAGCACCCTGGGGAGCGCGCTGAAACAGTTGCGCGAGTTGCAGAAGGGTGGCCGCGAGCGTATCGACTACCGGATCGTCGGCCGTCTCAACCTCTCCGGGATCGGCACGGTGCCCTTCGAGCGACGCGGCGATCTGCAGATGCCGGCAGTCGTCAGTCCATTGCGCAGGCCCTTGCCTCCCGGGACCCAGGGAACGTGAGGACTGGCGTCCCGGTGCCTGACTGGCGGCTCGCCGGATGGGTGCCCGATTGGTGGTCAGCGCGTCCACTGCCTGGCGTCAGCGAGGCGGTGGACGGCAGCCCCGGCGCTGGCGCAGCCCCGCCTGGAAATCAGTCGACAGGAATGATCAGCTTGTCCCAGCCGGAACCGTTGTCGTCGCTGTTGGGCCGGCCGCGACGGGCGAGCATGGCGAGACGCGTTTCGACGTCGGCGATGGACTCCCTGGTGACGTTAAGTGTGCGGCGCTCGCTGCCGCAGCGGCGTTCTGCCATGCCAGCCGGTGGCCCGGATGAACTCTGGCGTCGATCGGTTCCTCGTTGCGCGTGCATTGCTCACTCCTCGAAAATCATCACCTGCTTCGGGGGGCGCCAGCCGGGCGACACGGGTTTGGCAACCCTGGTGATCCTGTGTCCGGCCACAACGCGATAGTGTCTCACAAGGGAGGACAGAGCGGGCTGTTTACGATGCCCTGTTTTCGCCGATCAGCCGCAGTCCGGCCGGCAGGGACTCGCCAAACGCACGGCGTTCATCGGCCTTGTCGAGTTCGATCACGGTCCTTACCTGGGCGACCCAGCTGGCGCTGGCGTTGATCGTTGCCAGGCGGGCCAGCGTCGCTTCGCGCGCGTCTTCCGGCAGGTCGCGCGTGCGGTCGCCGGTCAGGCGGGCGATCTGCGTGGCAGCGAAAGCGGCCGGCTCGACCTTCTTCCAGTCGCTCGCGAGCACGGCTTCCAGCCAGCGGCCGGCGACCTCGGGCGGTACCACCTGGTGGGCGCTGCCGTAGAGCGACTGGCGCGCGCCGAGGCGGCCGAGCGCCCACCAGCCAAGCGGCTTCTCCGAAGCCTTGCGCAGCCGCTCGAGCAGCCAGTCGCCGACCTCGACCTTGCGCTCGATCGGCAGCCTTTCGAGTGAGGCGACCAGCCGCAGCATGTCGTCGTGGCTGCCGGCAATGGCTGCTGGCAGGCGGCTGCGGGTTTTCGTCGGCTCGCTGCGCAACCAGGGAGCGAGTTCGGCGAGGAGTTTTTCCTGGATGCCGGGCGGCAGGCCACCGGCGGCGCGCCGCCAGAGCGTCCACCATTCCGACCAGTTCTGGCTTTCGTTGACGTACTGGATCCCCTGCGGAAGAATCTCGCACAGCTGTTCTATCCGCCACTCATCGAGCGCATCGCCGAGACCCGGGCGGAGGCAGAAGCCAGCGAGGTTGAGCCACAGCCGTTCGTGCTCCGGCGAGCGCCGCCGACGCCGTGCGCGCTGCATCAGGGCGTCGAAGAGCGCGCGCAGCACGGGCATCTCCCATTCGTCGCGCTTGCCGAGCAGATGCTCGAGCTGACCACGCAGGCGCCGGACCTCCTTGCTGTCCACCGGCTGCGAGCTGGATCCGAAGATACGTTCGACCCACTGCACGGCGTCGGCAAAGCGTGCCGGCAGAGTCGGCGATGCCAGCGCTTCGCTGGCGCCCTCGCCGCGCAACTGGAACTCGAGCAACCAGCGGCGAGCGGCATCCTCGCTGCTGACGCAGTGCAGCTCGAGGGTGCCGACTTCGGTCATCGAGGTGGTCAGTTGCACCCGCACCTCGCGCTGGCTGCTGCCGGCCGGCGCCTGGACGACGGTGGCGATCGGCGGCAGGCGGACGAATTCGTCTTCGTCAAGCGTCGCGATCTGGCCCGGGAGGTAACTCGTATCGGCCACCGACGACGCCAGGTGGAAGCGCACCGGTTGCCCCAGGCGCAAACTGAAGCGTCGCTCGGGCAGCGGGATTTCGTGCCCTTCCTCGCTGCCGCGCGGCAGCAGGCAGATGCCGCGCCGCGGCTGCGCCTGCTCCTCGAGCACCAGGAAGTAGCTGCGCGCCGAGCCGCCACCGATTCGTCGCCCGTGACCCTGGCGAACGAGCGCGTAAGCGACCGCCCCACGCGCGACGGCGACATCGGGATTCTCGTTGTGCAGAACCCGCAGCGCCGCGCCGCGCCAACTGGCGAGGGTTTGCTGCAGGCGCTCGGCGAGGGCATCGGCACGAAAAACTCCGCCATTCAGGAGCAGCGTGTCGGGAACCGGCATCTCCTGCCGCTCGCCGGTGTCGGCCAGCGCCTGGCGCGCTGCTGCCGCGTGTCGTCGGAGGAAGGCGGCGACATGGCGGGTGATCGCCGGATCGGCCGGGTAGGGCAGGCCGAACTCGACGATTGCCGCCCGCCGCTGCTGCAGCGGTTCATCGGGGGCGACGCGCGGAAAGAAGCCATCGACCAGGACCTGCCGCGCTTCATCGCGCTGCAGTTCGACCGTGCGGGCGCCGCCGATCAGCCGCGCGCCGCCACCCAGCAGCGTCAGCAATACGGCCTCCGGTGCGCCCGTCGTCAGCAACTGTTCCTTGGCGGCGCGGCAGCGCGCCGTCAGTTGCGAAAAGCGCGCCGCCGACAGACGGCCTTCGCTGGCCGGCAGCCGCGACTCGACTAGATGGGCCAGCGCGAGGTCCATGTTGTCGCCACCGAGCATCAGGTGATCGCCGACACCGATGCGGGTGAGGGTCGGCTCGCCGTCGGTGATCGCGACCTGGATCAGCGTCAGGTCGGTGGTCCCGCCGCCGACATCGCAGACCAGCAGCAGTCGTGTTTCCGACAGTTCCCCGGCGAGTTGCTGCTGATGACGGAACAGCCAGTCGTAGAACGCTGCCTGCGGCTCTTCGAGCAGCCGCAGATTGGGCAGGCTGGCCTGGCGTGCGGCGGCCAGCGTCAGCGCGCGGGCGCCTTCGTCGAACGAAGCGGGAACGGTCAGGATCACCTGCTGCTGTTCCAGCGGTGCCTTCGGAAAACGGTGCAGCCAGGCGGCGCGGACGTGCGCCAGGTAGCTGGCGCTGGCGCCGACCGGTGAGACTTTGTCGACCTCGTCTTCAGCGCCCCAGGGCAGGATAGCCGCCAGGCGGTCGACCGCGGCATGCGACAGCCAGCTCTTGGCGCTGGCCACCAGGCGACCGGGAACCTGTGCGCCGAGATCGAGCGCCAGGCGGCCGGTGATCACCGGCTCGCCGCTTGCCGCCGTGCTCCACGGCAGTTGCAACTCGCCGGGGCTGATCTCGCCGGCGGCCGGATGGTAGCGCACCGAAGGCAGCAGCGGTCGCGCCGCAACCTGGCCGGGACCGACCAGTTGCTCGATTTCGAACAGTTCGACCTGCTGCTTGCCGGGCGCGCTGTAGGCGACGACCGTATTGCTGGTGCCGAGGTCGATGCCGACGATGTACTGTTTCTTCATTTTCTTCAGAGTGTGCCAGAAAGACTGCTGCGGGAGGGATGAGCGATTGGGGGCGGCCGCCGCGAACGGGACAGACTGCCGTTTGCCCGGCCAGGATCGCGCTCAGCTTCCGCCGGTGTGCTGACGCTCGTCCTTCCGGGCGCAGGTGCTTCATGGTCGTGTCGGCCTGGTGTCACGGGACCATCGCCAGAAAGACAAAGACTGCGAAGACCACCAGGTGAACCGCCCCCTGGAGGATAGTGGCACGGCCTCCGGACAGGGTCATGGAGGTCAGCAACAGCGTCAGCGCCAGCAGCGCCACCTCTTTGGCGGGCAGGCCAAGATCCAGCGGCAGATCAAGTGCAATGGCGGTCGCGGCGACTGCTGGAATGGTCAAGCCGATGGTGGCGAGCGTGGCGCCGAGCGCCAGGTTGAAGCTGGTCTGCATCCGGTCGCTGCGCGCTGCGCGGACGGCTGACATCGTTTCGGGCAGCAATACCATCATTGCGATGGCGATGCCCACCACGGCGTGCGGCATCCCCGCCGTATCGACCGCTGTCTGGATGGTTGGCGCCAGCACATTGGCGAGGCCGACGACGACGGCGAGAGAGACGAGCAGCAGGACCAGGCTGAGCAGCGCGGTGGCCACCGAGGGTGGGATCGCGTGACTGTCTTCGGCCGCCGCGTTTTCGGGCAGGAAATAGTCGCGATGCCGAATCGTCTGGACGAAAACGAAAACTCCCCACAGCACGAAGGAAACGACGCCGGCAAAGGCAAGTTGTGGCACCGAAAAGGTCGGCCCGGCCGTGGTCGAGGTGTAGCCGGGGAGCACCAGAGTCAGGGTGGTCAGGGTGGCCAGTACCGCCAGGGCAGGCGTGGTTCCCTCGACCCGGAAACCGATGGTCCGATGCCGGATGCTGCCCATCAGCAGGCAAAGACCGATGACGCCGTTGCAGACGATCATCACGGTCGCGTACACCGTGTCGCGTGCCAGAGTGGTGGCGTTCTCGCCGCCCGCCAGCATGATGGACACGATCAGCGACACCTCGATAATGGTGACTGCGACAGCCAGTACAAGCGACGCGAAGGGCTCGCCAACCCGGTGTGCAATCACTTCGGCGTGATGAACCGCAACCAGCACGGACGCCAGCAAGGTGGAACCGGCAACTGCAGACAGCAACCATCCCTGGGCCAGCCCCCAGATCGCCGCGAGCAGGATGCACGCCGCCACCGGCACGACGATACTCCA
>NZ_JAZKUD010000126.1:0-8914 GCF_036625275.1 Accumulibacter sp. | reverse complement strand
AGTTGGCCGCGTTCCTCATCGGTGAGCGTCAGCGTTTTGGCTTTGCGGGACATGGCGAGGCTTTCGGGAGGTGGGGGTGGCAAGTATACGCGCATAAGTCGGAGGACTTATCCGGAAGCGCTTAGCGGCCCCCTCGGCTGCCCCCCTTGTCCCAGTTATAACGCGCCGTTCTTTGCCAGCGGGTCTGTGGCTGGGGAAAGGTCTTGCCAGAAACGGGCGGACGTTGCGGCGTGGCCACCTTTGGACTGGCTTTGGCATGTGGTCGGTCAGAAGGTGTCGGCTTGGTGGTCATCAGGAAAGCTCGGAGAGGGGAGGGGAGCGCTATGGTAGACTGCTGCTTGATTTTAACGCTCAAGAGGCCGCCATGTCCGGCAATACCTTCGGCACCCTGTTTGCCGTGACTTCTTTTGGTGAGTCGCACGGGCCGGCGATCGGCTGCGTGGTCGATGGCTGCCCACCTGGACTTGCAATCAGTGAGACCGATATTCAGGCCGATCTGGATCGCCGCAAGCCGGGCACCTCGCGGCATGTGACGCAGCGGCGTGAGCCCGATACCGTTGAGATTCTGTCGGGAGTCTTTGCCGGCCGAACCACGGGCACACCGATTGCTCTCCTGATCCGCAACCAGGATCAGCGCAGCAAGGACTACGGCAACCTCACCGAGACCTTCCGTCCGGGACATGCCGACTATGTTTACACGCAGAAATACGGTTTTCGCGACCATCGTGGTGGCGGTCGCTCCTCGGCGCGTGAGACGGCCGTTCGCGTCGCTGCCGGGGCGATTGCTCGCAAGTGGCTGGCAGAACGTTACGGCGTCTGCATCCGCGGCTGGATGAGTCAGCTTGGTCCGATCGAGATCCCTTTCGTCGCCACCGATGAGATCGATGGCAATGCCTTCTTTGCCCCGAACGCGGCGATCGTTGCGCAACTCGAGCAGTACATGGACGGGTTGCGCAAGTCCGGCGATTCAGTGGGGGCGAAGATCACGGTCACGGCAACGGGTGTTCCACCGGGCTGGGGGGAACCGGTTTATGGCCGTCTCGATGCCGAGATTGCCTATGCGATGATGGGTATCAATGCGGTCAAGGGGGTCGAAATTGGCGCCGGTTTTGCCTGCGTCTCTCAGAAGGGTAGCGAACATGGTGACGAAATGACACCGCAGGGCTTTCTCAGCAATCATGCCGGCGGTGTGCTCGGAGGTATTTCGAGTGGCCAGGATCTGGTCGTCAATCTGGCGATCAAGCCGACCTCGAGCATTCGCTTGCCGCGCCGCTCGGTGACCCTCGACGGCCAGCCGATGGTCGTCGCAACGCAGGGTCGACACGACCCTTGCGTGGGCATCCGCGCGACACCGATTGCCGAGGCCATGCTGGCCCTGGTGTTGATCGATCAGGCCCTGCGGCATCGTGCCCAGTGCGCCGACGTGGTCTGCTCGATGCCGGCGATTCCGGCGCGTCCGGTGGGGTGACGGGCAGACTTGGCAATGGGTATAATCGCGTTGTCCGGTCACGCATGGGGCGGGCCGGAACCAGCCACAGGGGCGATGATTATGCAAGTTGAGCACCACGACCTTCACCATGAGTTTCCCGAGTATTTGGATTACATTCACTCGCTGAAAACGGCAAGCGAGCAGTTTGGTCACCTGTACGACGAGTACCATCAACTGACCAAAGAGGTCGAGCGGCTCGAAGAAGAAGACCTGCCGGTCGACGACTTCACCATCGAGAACATGAAGAAGCAACGCGTTTGGCTGAAGGACCAGATGTACCGAATGCTGGTCGCACACAAGAAGAACGGCGTCTGATCCGATCGACGCCGGTGTCGTCGGATGCATCCGGTAGAATTGCCAGATGCATGACCTGCCCTACTGGCGACTTTCCGGCTACTACTTCTTCTATTTCGCTTTCGTCGGCGCGTTTTCGCCTTATTTCGGGCTCTATCTCCAGTCGCTGTCGTTTTCGGCCTGGGACATTGGCCTGCTGATGTCGCAAATGCAGCTGATGCGCCTTTGTGCGCCCTATCTATGGGGCGCGCTCGCGGATCGTCTGGCGCAGCGGGTGGGGATCGTTCGTCTTGCGGCTCTGCTCAGCCTGCTCGGGTTTTCGGCCTTTTTTATCGTGCAGAGCTTTGTGGCGATGCTGGTCGCCATGGCCTTGCTGGCCTTTTTCTGGAGTGCCGCGCTGCCGCTGGTCGAAACCGTGACTTTCGACCATCTGCGTGACAAGCCTGGCCATTACAGCCGCATCCGCCTATGGGGATCGATCGGCTTCATCGTCGCCGTCATGGGAACCGGTGCGCTGCTGGACAGTATGCCCTTGCCCAGGCTGCTATGGGTGATCGTCGGCACGCTGGCCGGCATTCTGGTCTGCGCGCTGGTGGTCCCCGAAGTGGCGCCGTATGGATCGGCAGATCAGCAGCTCCCGGTGGCCACGATCCTCCGCCAGGCGCGTGTCCGGGCACTGTTTGCCGCGTGTTTTCTGATGTCGGCAGCGCATGGCGCGCTCTATGTGTTCTACTCGATCCACCTTGCCGATCATCACTACAGCAAGCTCCTGGTCGGCTGCCTGTGGTCACTCGGCGTCCTTGCCGAAATTGGCGTCTTCTTTTTCATGGCCGCCATGCAGCGCAGCCTTGGCCTGCGGGTTATTCTTCTCCTCAGTTTTGCGGCAACGGTATTGCGTTTCCTGATGATCGGCTGGTGCATCGAGTGGCTGTCGGTGATCATTCTCGCGCAACTCCTGCACGGGCTGACCTTCGGCGCTTATCATGCAGCAGCGATTGCCGCAGTCAATCGTTGGTTCCCAGGACACTGCCAGGCGCGCGGACAAGCGCTGTACTCAAGTATCTCGTTTGGCGCCGGCGGCCTGCTCGGCAGTCTGCTCAGCGGCTGGACCTGGGACCGCCTGGGGGCCGGGCTGACCTATACCTTGAGTTCGGTATTTGCTGCCGCTGGCTTGATTTTCGTGGTGCTGTGGGTGAAACGCAGCGATCTCGATGAGGTCTGCGAGAAACGCCCCCTACGCGTGGCCCGACGTTGATGTGAAAGTCGCGTCAGCGACTCACGAGCAGCAGTGATTCTGACGTTCTCATGGAAACCGCTATGGGCCTTGGGGAGAGGGTCTGCTGGCACCGGGGAAACGGTCAAAAAAAGCGTCGTTCGTCAGAAAATGGCCTAAGATGGTCAGCCCGCAACCACTGGTAAGGAGACAGAGATGCACATCGGAGTACCCAGAGAAATCAAGAACCACGAATACCGCGTTGGTCTGACCCCGTCATCGGTCCGGGAAATGGTCGCCCACGGCCATCAGGTGACGGTTGAAACCGGCGCCGGCAAAGGCATCGGCGCCACCGACGAGGTCTACCGGAAGGCTGGCGCGGCCATTGCACCGACCGCTGCGGAGATTTTTGCCCGTGCCGAAATGATCGTCAAGGTCAAGGAACCGCAGGCCGAAGAGCGTGCGATGTTGCGCGAAGGACAGATTCTCTATACCTATCTGCATCTTGCGCCCGATCCGGCGCAGTGTGCCGATCTGGTCAAGAGCGGTGCGGTCTGCATCGCCTACGAAACGGTCACACAGGCTGGCGGTGGCCTGCCACTGCTGGCACCGATGTCTGAAGTCGCCGGCCGCCTGTCGGTCCAGGCCGGTGCCTACTGCCTCGAAAAAGCGCATGGCGGCATGGGTGTCCTGCTCGGCGGCGTCGCCGGCGTGCCGTCGGCCAGGATTGTCATTCTCGGTGGCGGTGTCGTCGGCTCGAATGCAGCGCAGATCGCAGTCGGCAGCGGTGCCCAGGTGGTGGTCATTGATCGCAACATTGATGTGCTGCGGCGCATGGATCGCCTGCTCGGCGCGCGCGTGATCACTGTCTTTTCCAACCGGGACAACGTCGAGCAGCATGTGCTGCGCGCCGATCTGGTCATCGGTGGCGTGCTGATCCCTGGCGCCGCCGCACCCAAGCTGGTGACCCGCCAGATGGTCGAAGCGATGAAGCCGGGTTCGGTGATCGTCGACGTCGCCATCGACCAGGGCGGCTGCTGCGAAACGGCCAAGGCGACGACGCATGCCAATCCGACCTACCTGGTCGGCAACGTCGTGCATTACTGCGTCGCCAACATGCCGGGCGGCGTGCCGCGCACCTCGACCTATGCGCTCAATAACGCGACCCTGCCCTTTGCACTGCAGATCGCCGACAAGGGCTGGAGGCAGGCGCTTCAGGACGACGAACACCTGCGCAATGGTCTCAACGTCGCCCTCGGAAAAGTCACCTGCCGTGAGGTCGCCGAGGACCTTGACTACGACTATCATGAGGCGCTGTCGGTGATCGCCGGCTAACGGTCATGGCTTTTCCAGGCGATCCCGATCTGAAAGTGATGACCGTTTCCCTCTCCCCCGACCTCTCTTCCGCGAGAGGAGAGGGGAGGTTCGTGAGTCGCTGATACGACTTTCACATTAACGGTCATGACTGTTTCGACGAAAGAATAGGAATTTCAATCGTCTGCCGACAGCAGGCCGCGCTGCTCGACGGCCTGCAGCAACCTGCCGTACGGCGGTCTGAACCTTTGCCATCGCGGGCAGATCCAGCCCGTGGGCCGGGCGAAAAACCACGCGACCTTTTGCATCGGCCTCGAAAACGCCATCCCCCACGAATGCCAGCCATGCCTTTCAGGACAAGCTCAAGGCGTACGGCATGACCTGCTCGATGAGCCGGGAAGGAAACTGCTGGGACCATGCGCCGACGGAGAACGGGTTCAACCGCTTCAAGAACGAGCGGCTGCAGGGTGTTCACGACGCGACGCCTGCCGAGATCAAGGCTGCTGCCTGTGAATACATCGAGGTTTTTGACAACCGGAAGCGCCAGCATTCGACCCTCGGCTACCAGTCGCCCGTTCAGTTCCTGGAGAACTGGATCAGCGAGCAGCGTCAGGAAAAGGGGGTAGCATGAAATCCGTCCTTACTATGGAAGTCGTGAGCGACTCTCGAATCTCCCCTCCCCCCTCGCGGGGGAGGGGTCTTGGGAGAGGGAAACGGTCATGACTTTCATCATTGGGGGTATCTTGCAAAGTCATGACCGTTTGGCAGACGAAAAACCGAGGGAACCTCAGGGCGTGCGGGCATCGGCAGACGTGCGCGGTCGCAGGGAGGGCGAATTATCGCGCAAGGGCTGCTCGCCGGGAACCGGCAAAAATCATCCGCTGTTCCGCAGCCCCGCAGCGACGCCGTTGATCGTCATGTGGATGCCGCGACGCACCCGCTCGTCGGATTCCCCCGCGCGGTGCCGGCGCAGCAGTTCGACCTGCAGGTGGTTCAGCGGGTCCATGTACGGGAAGCGGTTGCGGATCGAACGCTGCAGCAGCGGGTTCATCTCCAGGAGTTCTCGCTGCTCCATGATCTCGAGCAGGGCTTTGCGGGTGGCAGCCCATTCGGCGGCGATGCGGCCGAAGATTCGCTCGCGCAGGTCCGCATCCACGACCAGTCCGGCGTAGCGGCGGGCAATGCCAAGATCGCTCTTGGCGAGAACCATGTCCATATTGGACATCAGCGTGCGGAAGAACGGCCACTGGCGGTACATGGCGCGCAACTGATCGAGCGCGTCCGGGGTCTCGCGCGACCAGGCCTCGATCGCGCTGCCGAACCCGTACCAGCCGGGCAGCATCAGTCGGCATTGCGCCCAGCTGAACACCCAGGGAATTGCTCGCAGGTCTTCGATGCGGTCGGAGGCCTTGCGCGAGGCGGGGCGGCTGCCAATGTTGAGGCCGGCAATCTCGGACAGCGGGGTCGATTCCCGGAAATACTCGGTGAATCCCGGCGTCTCGTAGACGAGTTCGCGGTAGGCGCGGAAGGCGAGGGCGGACAGGCGCTCCATCGCAGTGCGGAAGGATTGCGTCGGGGCGCCGGTGCCTTCGTGGTCGACCAGCGTCGCTTCCAGGGTGGCGCAGGCGAGCACTTCGAGATTGCGCCGGCCGACTTCCGGGTGCGCGTATTTGGAGGCGATCACCTCACCCTGCTCGGTGATGCGGATCTGGCCGGAAACGGCACCTGCCGGCTGGGCGAGGATGGCCTCGTACGACGGTCCGCCGCCGCGGCCGACGCTGCCGCCGCGGCCATGGAACAGGCGCAGGCGCACGCCGTGCCGCCGGAACACCTCCGACAGGCCGACTTCGGCCTGGTAGAGTTCCCAGCCCGAGGTGAGGAAGCCGCCGTCCTTGTTGCTGTCGGAGTAGCCGAGCATGATCTCCTGCTCTTCGCGCTTCGAGCCGACCAGCGCCCGGTAGCGCGGTAGCGACAGGATGCGGTTCATCACGGCCGGCGCCCGGCGCAGGTCGTCGATGGTCTCGAACAGCGGGATGATGTTTACATCGAGGCGGGCCGCGCCGACCGGCACGCCGCCCGGGTGGAGCAGTCCGGCCTCCTTGAGCAGTACCGCGAGTTCCAGCAGGTCGGAAATTCCGTCGGTCTTCGAGATGATGGCGTTGGGCAGTGCCGCATCGCCGTAGAGGCGCCGCAGCTCGAACGCGGCGAAGAAGATGGCGAGCTCGCCGCGCGTTTCCTCGCTGTATTCGAGATGCGGCGAATACAGCAGGCGCGGTGATGCCAGCTCGTCGACCAGCAGCGCGATCCGGCCGTCCTCGTCGAGTGCACGGTAGTCGGCGCACCGGCCGCAGCGGGCAAGGAGTTCGGCGACCGTGCGCTCGTGGACGTCGGAGTTCTGACGCAGGTCGATCGGAGCGAGGTGGAAGCCGAACACCTCGACCGCCCGGATCAGCCGGCGCAGCCGGCCGCCGGCGAGCCGCGCGCCGCCGTTGCCTTGCAGCGAACCGGACAGGATGCGCAGGTCGGCGGCGAAGTCGGCAGGCGTCGCGTAGGGCACGGCCTCGCCGACCGCGTGGCGGAGCGCCTCGTGCCGGTCCAGCGTCCGGCTGGTCGCGGCGAGGCGCGCGTAGATGCCGGTGAGGGCACGCCGGTAGGGTTCGTCCGATCGTTGCGGACTCTTGTCGAGCGACGCGGTTGCGAGGGCCGCCAGTTCCGGCGAAACGCGGGCGAGCAGTTCGGAGAGCGGCAATTCGCCGCCGAGCGCGTGGATTTCGGCGAAATAGTGGTCGAAGACCGCCGACGACTGCAGTCGCAAGGCTTCACGCAGGACATCGGCCGTGACGAAGGGATTGCCGTCGCGGTCGCCCCCGATCCAGCTGCCGATGCGGAAGAACGACGGCAGGGCCCAGGGCTTGTCCTCGGGACGCCGGCGCGCGAGCTTGTCCTCGAATTCGCAGTAAAGACGTGGCAGTTCGGTAAAGAAGGTTTCATCGAAATAGCTGATGCCGTTCTTCACCTCGTCGATGACCGCCAGCCGGGTCGGTCGCAGGATGCGGGTCTGCCACAGGGTCAGCACCAGGCGCCGCAGGGCGTTTTCGCTGTCGGCCCGCTCGTCCGGCGTCATGCGCAGGCGGTCGCGCGAATCCAGCAGGCGCGCGATGTCGTGCTGGCAGGACAGGATGCTTTTGCGGCTCACCTCGGTCGGGTGCGCGGTGAGCACCGGCGAGACGAGTAGCCGCTCGATGGTGGCGCGCAAGGTCGCGGCATCGATTCCCGCCCGGTCGAGGCTGCCCAGCAGGAAGTCGAAGCTCCCTTCGCGCGGGGTCGATTCCTTGGATTCGTGGATCCGGCGGCGGCGGATGTGGTGCTGGTCTTCGGCAATGTTGGCCAGGTGCAGGAAATAGGTGAAGGCGCGGATGATCGACTGCGCGGTGTCCCGGCGCAACCCATCGAGGAGGGCCTCAAGACCGGCACGCACGCTCTCGTCCTGGTGCTGGGCGTAGAGGATCGATTCCTGGCGGATGCGCTCCACGATGTCGAAGACGGGGTCGCCCTCCTGCTCCCGAACCGTATCGCCGAGTACCCTCCCGAGCAGGCGGATGTCGTCGAAAAGTGGCGCATCCTTGTCACTCGGGACCTGGATGTCGATGGTGGAGGAGTTCATCGCGGGAAAGATCGGAAGTCCAACGGATGCTGGGGAGTCTATGACGGCCGATGCATGGCCGTCAAGCGTGGATCGGACTGCGAGAACACGAGGAAGAGCAGCCGAGGAGCGGCCCAAGCTCATGCCTTTGGCCAGGGTTGGCAGTCGAAGCCCGTCTTTGTGGTCTATGGGTTCGGGCGGCGGCGGAGTTTCACGCCCACCGGGTCCGCGGGACGAGCGGCGACCAGGAGAGGCGTTGATCGAATTCGTATTCGGGACGAGACCAACCAGGGGTTTGCGCGCGCTGGAGGAACGCGGCATCGAGATTCCGTTCCCGCAGCGCGACCTGCACATCCGCTCGCTGCCAGAAGGCATGGCGGCTGCCGGGAGGCGCCTGCAAGGGGGGTAGAAACGGAGCGCTGAGCCAACGGCCATGACCGTCAAGAAACCCCTCGATAGTGAAGGTTATCAGCGTTTCCCTCGTCGCCGGCGTTTCTCCTGCGCACGGCAAAAATTCGCAAGGCGGGACTCCGGGCTACATCGAATGAGGAACCGACTGGAACATCGGCATCGACAACATCCGCTTCGACGTGATCCGTGACCCATCTGCACCGGTTCCCGAGCCGGGTTCGCTGGTGCTGTTGGCGACGGCGATCAGTCTTGCCATGGCCGGGCAACGCCGCCGCGTAGTGCGTCACTGACTCGGGCCAGCGGGCGAGGCCGGCGGCATCGGCCGCGCGGCGCCGGGCGAATCGGCACCCTGGCTTACAGCGGACGCTTGACGGTCAGCGCGCCGCGAATCTGACCCTTGGCGTAACCGGTTGCGCGGTCGTCGGGGTAGTGCCCGGAAAGTGTCCGGCGCAGGTCTGCATCGAGACCGTCGACGGGACCGTGGCAGCTGAGGCAGACTTCGCTGACCGGCAGCGCCTTCATGTAACGCAGCACCGGACGACCGTTGGTG
>NZ_JAZKUD010000125.1:0-8975 GCF_036625275.1 Accumulibacter sp. | reverse complement strand
GTTCGTCAGGGAACAAAGGTGGGGGCGGGGTCATGAGCACGGGCGACAAAGTGAATGACCCCGTCATTATACAGGACCCGCCAAGCCGACGGGCAGATTTCGAGGAATATTTTCACAGCCTCTCAGTCGCTAACACCTGCACCGAGCCCACGTTCGACACCTCCTCAACAGGTGTGTGATCAACAGGATCGAAGACAACGTTCAAACTGATAGGTGCTAAGGGCGTTTCGCCCATGATTCGCCCGGTTGCGCGTCGTGCATCGTATAATCAGCAGCTTGACCAAATTCTCTGCCAGAAGCATCCGATGAGCCACGATCTCAAGAGCCACCTCGCCGAGCTGATGCGGGCCGCATTGCGCAGCGTTGCACCGAGCGAGTCCGACGCGGTCATTCATATCGAGCGACCGAAACAGATCACGCATGGGGATTTTTCCTGCAATCTGGCGATGCAACTGGCGCGATCGATCAAACGCAATCCGCGGCAACTGGCGCAACTGCTGGTCTCGGAGTTGCCGTATTCGCCCCTGGTCGACCGGAGCGAAGTCGCTGGCGCCGGTTTCATCAACTTTCACCTGTCGCCGGCGGCCAAGCTCGAAGTGCTGCACAGCATTCTCGAACAGGGCGACGCGTTCGGTCGTTCGACCACTGGCGGCAAGCGCCGCGTGCTGGTCGAGTTCGTTTCGGCCAATCCGACCGGACCGCTGCATGTTGGGCACGGCCGTGGTGCCGCCTATGGCGGCAGCCTGTGCAAGCTGCTCGGTTATGCCGGCTGGGACGTGACCAGCGAATACTATGTCAACGACGCTGGTCGCCAGATGGATATCCTTGCCCTGTCGACCTGGCTGCGCTACCTGGAACTAAGCAGACCGGACAGCGTGCCATTTCCGCCAAGCGCCTACCAGGGCGAATATGTTCGCGACATGGCCAGGCAGTTGCTGACAGCGCATCCTGGCCGTTACCTGCGACCGCTCGTCAGCATCAGTAAAGACCTGCCCGGCCTGCCCGATCCCGAACGCACCGACGCCGCCGCCGGGCAACAGCGTGAGACCCAGCTCGATGCGCTGATTGCCAGGGCCAAGCAGTTGCTCGGCGAGGAATGGAAAACCCTGCACGACTTCGTTCTCACCGAGCAACTTGCAGATTGCCGGAGGGATCTCGAGGAGTCCGGTGTACATTTCGACGTGTGGTTTTCCGAACAGTCGCTGTTTGATGTCGGCCTGGTCGCGCGTTGCGTCGAGCGGCTCGACAAAAGCGGTCATCTCTATGTTCAGGATGGCGCCCGCTGGTTCCGGTCAACCGCTTTTGGCGACGAGAAGGATCGCGTCGTGCAGCGCGACAACGGTCTTTACACCTACTTCGCGTCGGACATCGCCTACCATTTGAACAAATACGAACGCGGCTTCCAGCGCATCATCAACATTTGGGGAGCCGACCACCATGGCTATATTCCACGAGTCAGGGGTGCAATCAGGGCTCTGGGGCTTGATCCCGATGTACTCGAAGTGGCGCTGGTGCAGTTTGCCGTACTCTATCGCTCTGGCTGGAAGGCCCAGATGTCGACCCGTTCGGGGGATTTCGTCACCCTGCGCACGCTACGCGAGGATGTCGGCAACGATGCCTGCCGCTTCTTCTATGTCCTGCGCAAATCCGATCAGCACCTTGATTTCGACCTCGATCTGGCCAAGAGCCAGTCGAACGACAACCCGGTCTATTACATTCAGTACGCGCACGCCCGCGTCTGTTCGGTGTTGGCCCTGTGGGGGGGCGAGCCGGCAGGACTTACCGCCGCCGACCTCATCCGCCTGGAAAGCCCTTACGAACTCGCCCTGGCGGCCAGGCTGGGCGAGTTCCCGGAGGTTGTCGAAACGGCTGCCAGCGAACTGGCACCGCATCTGGTCGCTTTTTACCTCAAGGATCTGGCTGCCGAGTTTCACAGCTACTACAATGCCGAGCGGATTTTGGTTGACAATCCGGCATTACGGGATGCGCGCGTGGCACTGGCGGCTGCCGTCAGGCAGGTGATCCATAATGGAATGGCGATTCTGGGCGTCAGTTGCCCCGAGTCGATGTGATCGGAGGACCGAGGACTTCCATGAGTCTTGACATGAAACCCCGCAAAGCGCCGCCTGCCAGGAAATCGGGAGGGGGCACCCTGCTCGGCCTGTTCATTGGCCTGGTCATCGGCGTCATCGGCGTGGCCGGCGTGGTCTGGTATATCAACAAGGCGCCGCTGCCTTTCACCACCACCGGCCAGCAACCCAAGCTGCCGCCGCCCGTGACCGGCAAGCCACCAGCAGCAGCCACTCCCACTCCTGAAGTGCCGCCGGTCGCTTCGGCGCCGGTGGCATTGCCCGGTAAGCCGGGTGACCCGGTCACCGACAAACCACGCTTCGATTTCTACAAGATCCTGCCCGGCAAGGCCGAGGCGATTCCCGATCCCAAACCCGAGGAAGCCAAACCAGCAGAAACCAGGCCGGTGATCGCCAGATCGACCGAGACCAAACCGATCGAGATGAAACCGGTTGAGGCCAAACCGGTTGAGGCCAAACCGGTTGAGGCCAAACCGGTTGAAGCCAAACCGGTTGAAGCCAAACCGACAGAAGCCAAAACAACCAGCAAGGCCGAGAGCAAGGCGGCTGACGCCAAGCCAGCAGACAGCGCCAGGAGCAAGACCGAGAATGCCCTCAAGGAACCGCTCTATCTGCAGGCTGGCTCGTTCCAGAGCGCGCATGAGGCTGACAACCAGAAGGCACGTCTGGCGTTAATCGGGACCGAGGCGCAAATTCAGCAGGTGATGCTGCAAGATAAAGTGTGGTATCGCGTTCGCATCGGGCCGTACCACAAAATCGACGATGTGAACCATTTGCGTGCCGACCTCGCCAGGCAGGGCATCGACGCCAATGTGGTCAGGAAAGACTGAGAGAGGAGAGAAAACCCATGCATCAAGGTCGCAGCGGATGGTTGATTGCCATTACCCTGGCCCTGCTGGCAGTGGTTCTGCCGGTGCGGGCCGAACTTGTGGTCGGTCGCGACTACGTACCGATCATCCCGGCACAGATAACCGATACGCCGGCAAAGATCGAAGTGATCGAGTTCTTCTCATACGGTTGTCCGCACTGCAGCGATTTCCATCCGATTGTTGGCAAATGGGCGGCCGCATTGCCGAGTGACGTGACCTTCAAACGCGTGCCGGTCACCTTTGGACGTCCTCCGTGGGCCAGTCTGGCGCGACTTTTTTATGCGCTGGAAACTACTGGCGACCTGGCCAGGCTGGACAGCGCGGTTTTCAATGCCCTGCACAAGGCGGGCAGCAAACTCTACGACGACCAGAGCATCATCGCCTGGGTGACCGCGCAAGGGGTTGACGCCAAAAGGTTCACCGAAGCCTACAACTCCTTCGCCGTCGTCAGCAAGGCCAAGCGTGCCGATCAGATGGTGCAGACCTACAAGATCCAGGGCGTTCCGGCAATGACCGTCGACGGCAAGTACCTGGTGACCGGCAAGGAACTCAAGGGGCTGGCTGAACTGCCGGCGCTTACCGACCAGGTGATCGGCATGGCGCGCAGCGATCGCAAGAAAAAGTAGCGGCTTTAGTCTCACACCCCGCGGCGCCATTCTCCGACAAGCTTCTGCGTCGCCGGCAACGGAACACCCCGGCGACTCGTTTCCAGTCTGGCTTCCCGCATGCTCAGGGTTTTCATCACCGGCGCTTCGTCCGGAATCGGTTGGGCACTGGCCGAATACTACGCAGCGCAGGGCGCACGACTCGGGCTGTCTGCGCGCCGGATCGAGCCTTTGCTACGTCTTTCCGCACGCTGGCCCGGCCAGGTCCGCTGCTACCCGCTCGACGTCACCGACGCTGCGGCATTGCGTGCCGCTGGCGAAGACTTCATCGCAGCACTCGGTATTCCCGACCTGGTGATCGCCAACGCGGGCATCTCGGCCGGCACCCTGAGTGAATTCGCCGTCGACCTTGAAGTCATCCGGCGGGTCATGGACGTCAATTTCTTCGGCATGGCCGCCACCTTTTCACCGTTCATCGGTGCCATGCGGCAAGCGGGATGCGGGCGGCTGGTCGGCATCGCCTCGGTCGCAGGAATCCGCGGCCTGCCTGGTGCAGAGGCCTACTGCGCATCGAAAGCCGCGGCGATCAGCTATCTCGAAAGCCTGCGTGTCGAATTGTTCGACACGGGGGTGAAGGTCCTCACCCTTTGCCCCGGTTACATCAATACCCCGATGACCGCCGCCAATCCTTTCCCGATGCCTTTCCTGATGTCGGCCGACGAGGCCGCGCGGCGCTTTGCGCGAGCGATCGAACGAGGTGGCAGCTATCATGTCATTCCCTGGCAAATGGGCCTGGTGACCAAGGTTCTGCGCCTGCTGCCCAACGCTCTTTACGATCGCCTGTTCGCCGTTGCGCCGCGCAAACCGCGGCAAGCACCGTAGCCGTAGTGAAAGTCGTTGGCGACGTACGAATCTCCCCGCCCTAGTCGCGCCAGATCGGGCCCCGGTATTCTCCGGATCAGACCGGCCATTTTCGATCGCCATATCGCTCTCGGTTCTCGTGCAATACTCTTGCCCCTGACGGTCACAAATGCGAATATTGCCGACCGTCAATTCCGGCGCTGGCTGATTCCTTCGACAAACCGCCCATGCACTCCATCCAACACGGCATCAACATTGAAGCGCTGCTGGCGCATGTGCCGCTGTTCAACGGGCTGGAGAAAGAAGAAATCGCGCGCCTTGCGCACGGCACGCGTGAAATCACCGCCTCGCGCGGTGACATCCTCTTCCACAAGGGAGATACCCCGACCGGCTTCTACCTGCTGGTTTACGGCCAGGTGAAACTGGCATTCACCTCGCCGCAAGGCGGGGAAAAAGTCATCGACATCATCGGGCAAGGTCAGACCTTCGGTGAGGCCGTGATGTTCGCGGACAGATCGTTCGTGGTCTATGCGCAGGCACTGGCCGATTCGCTGCTGCTGCACATCTCGAAGACGGCGATTCTCGACGAACTCGACGCGGACCCGAAGTTCGGTCGCAAGATGATTGCCGGGCTTTCGATGCGTCTACACCACCTGGTCAGAGACGTGGAATCGTATTCACTGTGTTCGGGCCGGCAGCGCATCATCGCTTATCTGCTACTGGACATTTCCGGCGGCGGAGGCAAGGGAATCACCGTAACCCTGCCGACCAACAAGGGCGTCATTGCCTCGCGCCTCAACCTGACTCAGGAGCACTTCTCGCGTATCCTGCACGAGCTCTCGGAGAAAGGGCTGATTGTCGTTGATGGGCGAAGGATTCACATTCCCGATGTCGAGAAACTGCGCATACACAATTCCTGAAAACTGCGGCACCTAGCACCTACATCCCCCCAACGAGGAGACAAAAGATATGGCAATCGAAACCGAGATCAAGCTGAGCCTGCCGGCAGGAGCTGCCCGGCGGGTTCCTGCACACGCGCTGCTGGCCAACAGCCAGCCGCTCCGACAGAAGCTGGTCAATACCTACTATGACACGCCCGACCGGCGTCTGCAGCGCAAACGTCTCGCCGTGCGTTACCGCCGCAAGGACTCGGCATGGCTGCTGACCATCAAGAGTGACGCTGCTTCGCCCGGTGGACTGGCGCAACGCCGCGAATGGGAGGCGCCTGGTCAACCTGGCGAATTCGACTTTTCACACGTGGACAACCCCAAGCTTCGCCGCTTTCTCGAAGCGGCGATCCCCGAACTGGCGCCGGTGTTCAGCACCGACTTCACCCGCAGCTTCTGGTTGCTGACGCCGCAGGAGGGAACACGCATCGAGGTCGCCCTCGACCGCGGCAAGATCGTCGCCGGCGACCGTCAGGAAGCGATTTGCGAAGTTGAGCTTGAACTGCTCGAAGGGAAGGTCGCCGACCTTTTCGACGCTGCGCTCGCCCTGCAGAAGGATCTGCCGCTGCATCCCGAGAGCGCCAGCAAGGCCGAGCGCGGCTATCGGCTGGCCGACGAAACCACGCTGACACCGGCCAAGGCTGCCGACGCGGAGCTGGCCATGGGGATGACCAGCATCGCCGTTTTTCGCAGCACCCTCTTCTCGTGTCTGGCGCAGCTTCAGGGCAACGAGCGTGGGCTGCGCGAGACCAACGCTCCCGAATTCATCCACCAGGCGCGCGTCGCCATGCGCCGCCTGCGTTCGGCGATCCGGCTCTGGCGCCCGTTGCTGCCGGAAGAATACGTCAGCAACTTCGACCCCCGCTGGCGGACCCTGGCCAATCAACTGGGCGATACCCGCAACTGGGACGTCTTCATCACCGAAATCCTGCCGCCGATCAACAAGGCGTTTCCCGATCACGCCGACCTGCACCGGCTCACCAGCCAGGCCAACAGCCACCTGGCTGCCTGTCGCAAAACGGCGCAGGCGGCCATGACCGCGCCCACTTATTCGCAGTTGCTGCTCGAGTTCACCGCCGCCACCCTTGCCCTCCCGGAAAGCAAGAAACCGCCAATCACCGCCTTTGCACCGCGCTCCTTGAACAAGCGCGCCAAACGCGTCGCCGAACTGGCAACTGAAACCAAGGATGCGGATCCGGAAGCCCGGCATGCCCTGCGTGTCGCCTTGAAGCGGCTGCGTTACGCGCTCGAGTTCTTCGCTCCGCTGTTTCCAGCACGGCGTATTCAGCGCTATCAGCAGAATGCCACCGGACTGCTCGACCTGCTCGGCCGGATGAACGACACCACCGTCGCCGAACAGCTTGCCGTGCAGGCCTTGCCCGGTCACCACAGCGACCTGGTTCGCGCCTGGCTGACTGGACGCAACGACCTGATGCTCAGCCAACTCGATTCGCTGCTGACCAAGTTTCTCAGCCATCCGCCGCCTTGGGAGCACGGCTGAACAATGTACTTCGGCGTCTGGCCGCGGTCGTAGCCGTAGGTCGTAGCCCGCAGGGCATCACCCGACATTCATCAGTCAGGAGGGGGATGTCGGGTGATGCAGCGCCAACCCGACCTGCGCAGCCTTGGCGACCAGCGTGTACGCACGTCGCAGGGTGGCCCATCCTGCGCAGAATCGTCATGCTCGCGCTGATCGCGCCCGGCCTGTCGGCAACCCAGGCGGCAGACCTGCCGCCGACCGTCAGTCAGGCGCTGCAGGAAGCCGGCATCCCCGCGCGCTCGGTCGCCATGGTCGTGCAGGCGGTTGATGGTGGCCCGCCGCTGCTTGCCCACCATCCGCGGCAGGCCATGAATCCGGCCTCGGCAATGAAGCTGCTGACCACTTACGCTGCCCTCGAACTGCTCGGGCCGGCCCATACCTGGCGTAGCGAAGTGCTCGCCGAATCTGCCCCGGCCAACGGTCGACTCGACGGCCATCTCTATCTGCGCGGCAGCGGCGATCCCAAACTCGGTCTCGAACCGTTCTGGCTGCTGTTGAGGCAACTGCGCGCGCGCGGCGTGGCCGACATTGATGGCGACCTGGTCCTCGATCGCAGCGCTTTCGCAGTTCCGCCACACGATCCCGGCGAGTTCGACCAGGAACCACTGCGACCATACAACGCCGGCCCGGACGCGCTGCTGGTGAACCTCAAGAGCATCCGCCTGACGCTGCTGCCGGACCCGGCACGCCAGGTGGTCAAGGTGATTGCTGAAACGCCGAGCGAAGGCCTGCGTATCGACAATCGTCTGAGCCTTGGGAACGAGGCCTGCGGCGACTGGCGCGAACAGATCAGGCCGGTGGTCAACGGCCAGAGCATCGAGCTGGGTGGTCGTTTTCCGGCGGCCTGCGGCGAGAAGGCTCTGCACCTCGCGCCCTGGGCTGCCGACCTGCAGGTCGAGGGCCTGTTCCGTGCCCTGTGGCGCGAACTCGGCGGCAGCTTTAGCGGCCGTGTCCGCGCCGGCCGCGTGCCAGCCGGCGCACGCACGCTGGCGGTACAGGAGTCACCAGGGCTGGGCGAGGTGATTCGCGACATCAACAAGTTCAGCAATAACGTCATGGCGCGCCAACTGTTCCTGAGCCTCGACAGCGAGCGCCCGGCAACGGTGGAAGGCGCGCGCCGTCGGGTTACCCGCTGGCTGCAGGCGAAGGGGCTGAACCTGCCCGAACTGGTGCTCGATAACGGTTCCGGCCTGTCGCGCAGCGAGCGCATCTCGGCCGCCGGCCTGGCCGCTTTGCTGCGCGCTGCCTGGCAAAGCCCGGTGATGCCCGAACTCATCGCCTCGCTGCCGATCGCCGGCGTCGACGGCACCTTGCGAAAGCGTTTCAACGAGGGCCCGGTGTCCGGGCGCGCGCACCTGAAGACCGGTTATCTCGATGGGGTACGGGCACTTGCCGGTTTCCTGCTCGACCATAGCGGCAAGCGCTGGATCGTGGTCTGTCTGATCAACGATCCGCAAGCAAGACTCGGCAAGCCGGCGATCGATGCCCTGCTGCTCTGGGTGGCGAAGCGCTGAGCAGCGACTGAGAGCTTGTGAGACTTGAACGACTCCAGCCGAATGCGGTCGTGCGCGGCATCGTTCCCGATGCACTGGTCACCGTGGTCAACGTGCAGTGGTTCGGTTCCGAAGCGCTGGAATGCGAATTACGCGCTAATTGGCCTTGCGTTCAATAGAAACATGGCGGCGGTAAGCCGGGCGAAGACGTGGACCAGGAGGCCCTGGAAGGAACGAACCTTGCTGGCGCACTCAATGCCGGTCTTTTCCTGGATCCAGTTGAACAGCGACTCGATGGGCTGGCGGAGCCGCGAGACCGCGGCGGAGTAGAGCCGATCGGCGGAGTCCGACAAGGCCTACGAATACCTCACCCGGAATCCCAACCTCCCAAGCCAGGTCCTGACCCCGGTCAAAAAGAAGAAGGGGCAGGAACGCCCGGAATATAACGAATAGCGTTTATCTGCCGCGCCGGAAGCGTCCGACCTTGCCGCTGGCGCATCCGCGGCAGATAAACCTCGTTGGACTGAAGCGCCTCGACGGCGGTACTTTATGGGGATTGTAAGCGTCCCG
>NZ_JAZKUD010000124.1:0-9193 GCF_036625275.1 Accumulibacter sp. | reverse complement strand
AACGCTTACGTCCCCCACCCGTCACGGCTTAGCGCAGGGGATTCAGCCAAAATGAGAATTGCTGTCGGGGCTTGCTGCAAACGTCGGTGCAGGCTAAAGTGCCCATTTGTGAAAATCTCCCGGAGGAAAACGTGTTTTCCATCGTTCAGGCCGCTGGTTGGCCAATCTGGCCTTTGCTTCTGGCGTCGATCATCACCGTCGCACTGATTCTCGAGCGTCTGGTGGCGCTGCGACGCAGTAAAGTCGTCCCGCCCGGCCTGCTGCAGCGGGTCGTCACCGAGTACCGGCAGAATGGGGTGACCGCCGCCATGGTCGGTGATCTCGAAGCTCACTCGCCACTCGGTCGCGTCCTCGGTGCCGGCTTGCGCAATGTCGGCAGCTCGCGCGAGATCATGAAGGAAGCGATCGAGGAAGCTGGTGGCGTCGTGTCACACAATCTCGAACGTTATCTGACGACGCTGGGCACCATTGCGTCGATCAGCCCCTTGATGGGCCTGTTCGGTACCGTGGTTGGCATGATCGAGATTTTCGGGTCGCAGGCTCCGAGCGGCAGCAACCCCATCCAGCTCGCGCACGGCATTTCGGTGGCCCTGTACAACACGGGTTTCGGGTTGCTGATCGCGATTCCGAGCATGATCTTCTGGCGGCATTTCCGAGCGTTGGTGGATAGTTTCGTCGTCGAGATGCAGCAACAGGCGGTACGTCTGGTCGAGGTTCTGCACGGCCAGCGCAACTCCTGAGAGGGACGGGTCATGAACTTTCGCCGCGGTCGCGCCAGTGACATTCCCGAAATCAACCTGATCCCGCTGATCGACGTGCTGCTGGTGATCATCATCTTTCTGATGCTGACGACCACCTACGCCAAGTTTTCCGGCCTGGAGATCAACCTGCCGACTGCCGACGCCAGCAAACAGGCCGAGACGCCCAACGAGATCAGCGTTGGGCTGACGGCGGCGGGCCAGGTGTTGGTGAACAAGGTGCCGCTGACCACAACCAGCGTACAGGCGATCAGCGAAGCCCTGCGGCGGGCCGCTGGCGACACCAAGGAACCGGTCATCGTGATCAATGCCGATGCCAAGGCCAACTATCAAAGCGTCGTCGATATCATGCAGGCGGCGCAAACGGCCGGCTATCCGCGGATTTCGTTCGCGACCCAATCACCACCCTGATGGCTCGTGCCAGTATGGCGCAGCGCCTGACCGGCCGCTGGTACCAGCGCCGTCTGGTGCTGGCACTCTGGCCCTTGCTGCCGTTTTCCTGGCTGTTCGGCGGACTGGTCGTGCTGCGACGCTGGCTGTACCGCGCCGCGCTGCTACGCTCACAGCGCTTGCCGGTGCCGGTGGTGGTGGTTGGCAACCTGACTGTTGGCGGCAGCGGCAAGACCCCATTGGTATTATGGTTGGTGAACCGCTTGCGCGAGCAGGGCTGGCGACCAGGAATCATCAGTCGTGGCTACGGTGGCAGTGGCGGGCAGGTGCGACCGGTGGACGCCTCATCGCCGTCTTCCCTGGTCGGGGATGAACCCCTGTTGCTGGCCAGGCGCAGCGGCGTTCCGGTTTTTGTTGGCCGTGACCGGCCTGCCGCCGGGCAGGCCTTGCTGGCAACGCACCCCGAATGTGACGTGATCGTTTCCGACGATGGCCTGCAGCACTATCGACTGCAACGCTCGATCGAACTGGTGGTCTTTGACGGACGCGGCGCCGGCAACGGCCGGCTGCTGCCGGCCGGGCCCCTGCGCGAGCCCCTGCGGCGTCTGGCGGGGGTGGGCGCCGTGGTGTGGAACGGCCCACCGGAAACCGGGGTGGCGAACGCGGCTTGGCGCTTGCCACAGTTCGAGATGCGCCTGGTCGGCCAGCATTTCGTTGCCGCGAGCGGAGAACAGCGCCGCTGCGCTGTGGCTGACCTGCAGGACCGCAAGCTATATGCGATTGCCGGGATCGGCGACCCGCAGCGCTTTTTCCGGCAGTTGCAGGCTCTCGGCCTTGAATTCGCAGCGCATCCCTTTCCCGATCACCATCCCTATCAGGACAGCGACCTTGCCTTTGCCAGGGACGGGGTGCTGCTGATGACCGAGAAAGATGCAGTAAAATGCGCATCGCTGGCCATCGGCGAGGCTTGGATGCTGCCGGTCGAGGCGGTCATCAGTTGTTCGCAACCCGGCCAGGCGCCCCTGTTCGAGACCATTCTGGAGAAACTGCATGGATGCACGCCTGCTTGACATTCTCGTCTGCCCGATCTGCAAAGCCAATCTCGAGTACCGCAAGGCGCAATTGGAACTCCTGTGCAAACCCTGCAGACTGGCTTTTCCGGTTCGTGACGGGATTCCGATCATGCTCGAAGAGGAAGCCCGCCAGTTCTCGAACGACGAACGCTGACCACGGCAAATGAAGCGCCGGGGCTTGAGCGTGCTGGCTGCTGGAAGGGGGAGGGGGTGATGCGCTTCAAGGTGGTCATTCCCGCGCGCTATGCCTCGACCCGTTTGCCGGCCAAGCCTCTGCTCGACCTCGGTGGCAAGCCGATGGTCGTCCGAGTGGCCGAGCGTGCGCTGCTTTCGGGTGCCGAGGAGGTGGTCGTGGCGACCGACCACGCAGAGGTGCTGGTGGCCGTCGAGCGGCATGGCCTGCGCGCCCTGCTGACTCGGCCGGAGCATGCGAGCGGCACCGACCGCCTGGCCGAGGTGGTCGAATGGTCGGGCTGGTCTGACGACACGATCGTGGTCAACGTGCAGGGCGACGAGCCTTTGATTGATTCAGCGTTGATTGTCCGTGTGGCCGTTGAACTGGCGGGGAGTGGTGCCGCGATCGCGACATTGGCGCATCCGCTGTCGGAAGCGTCCGACTTTTTTAATCCGAACATCGTCAAGGTGGTCCTGGCGGCCAGTGGCGATGCCCTCTATTTTTCGCGCGCGCCGATTCCCTATGCGCGCGATCATTTCGCTCGCGAAGCCGGCGGTGAGACCTTGCCGGCCGGAATGCTGGCCTATCGGCACATTGGCCTGTACGCCTATCGCGCGCATTTCCTGCGTACCTACACCAGTCTGGCCCCGTCGCCACTGGAAAACCTTGAAGCGCTTGAGCAGTTGCGTGCCCTGTGGCATGGCCTGCGCATCAGCGTGGCGATTGTCGATGATCTGCCGGGTGCAGGTGTGGATACCCTGGAAGATGCACGGCGCGTGCAGGAATGGTTCAAAAACGTTTGACCGTACGCGCATTTGAGGGTAAGTTTCGGCCTGTTGATCACGACAGCGTTCTGCCACAGTTCGGTAGCTGGAGTGCAAGTACATGAAGTTTTGGATAAACCGCTTGATTTGATGAGATCAGAGGGCGAACCATGAAACTCATTCTGCTCGGTGCCCCAGGCGCTGGCAAAGGCACTCAGGCCCAGTTCATTCGTGAAAAATTCGGCATCCCGCAAATCTCCACCGGTGACATGCTGCGTGCGGCGGTGAAAGCCGGGACACCTCTCGGTGTCGAGGCGAAGAAAGTCATGGATGCGGGTGGCTTGGTTTCGGACGAAATCATCATCGGCCTGGTCACGGATCGTCTGCAGCAGGACGACTGCCGGGACGGTTATCTGTTTGATGGTTTCCCGCGCACCTTGCCGCAGGCCGAAGCGATGAAGGTCGCTGGTGTGGCCCTCGACTACGTGCTTGAAATCGACGTGGCCGACGAGGAGATCATCGAGCGGATGAGCGGGCGGCGCGTGCATCCGGGTTCCGGTCGCACGTACCATCTCCGCTTCAATCCGCCGAAGCTGGCCGGAAAAGATGATGTCACCGGCGAGGACCTCATTCAGCGCGACGATGATCAGGAAGAAACGGTCAGGAAGCGGCTGCAGATCTATCATTCGCAGACCAAGCCATTGCTGGAGTACTACCGAGCCTGGGCGGCAACGGGTGATCCCAGGGCGCCGAAATGCCGCAAAATCGCAGGTATCGGGAGCGTCGACGAGATCATGAAGGCGGCTTTTGCGGCCTTGCAATAGCTGCTATCAATGAGACTGTCGTGCAGAAAACGGCTTCAGGATTTGAACGTTGTTTGTTTCGTGTAGCACTGGGGTAAATCCGACTCCTGGGGATTTTCCTGGGAGTCTGGGTCACTTTAAAGAGGGAGGTTGCTTATGTCGTCAGGTTTGATGTTCGCGCTGGTGTGCGCTGTCATTGCGGTGCTTTATGGCGCGGCGATGACGAAATGGATTCTTTCGTTGCCAGCCGGCAACCCACGCATGCAGGAGATCGCCAAAGCCATTCAGGAAGGTGCTTCTGCCTATCTGGCCAAGCAGTACACGACGATCGGTCTGGTCGGTGCCGTGCTCTTCGTGCTGATCTGGTTTGCGCTCGGCAAACTGATGGCCGTCGGCTTTCTGATCGGTGCAGTGCTTTCGGGTGCGACCGGCTTCATCGGCATGAACGTTTCGGTGCGCGCCAATGTGCGTACTGCCGAAGCCGCGCGCAGTGGCATTTCCGCGGCGCTCAGCGTCGCTTTCAAGGGGGGCGCGATCACTGGCATGCTGGTCGTCGGTCTCGGCCTCCTCGGTGTGGCCGGCTACTACGCCTTTCTCAAGAGTGCCGGCGGTGATTTCCAGCACACGGTGGAGCCGCTGGTCGGACTGGCCTTCGGCGGATCACTGATCTCGATCTTCGCCCGGCTGGGCGGTGGCATCTTCACCAAGGGTGCAGACGTTGGCGCCGACCTGGTCGGCAAGGTCGAAGCCGGTATTCCGGAAGATGATCCACGCAACCCCGCCGTCATCGCCGACAACGTCGGCGACAACGTCGGCGACTGCGCCGGGATGGCTGCCGACCTTTTCGAGACCTACGCAGTGACCGTGGTGGCGACGATGGTACTCAGTGCGATGATGCTCAAGGGAGTGGCCGGTGCCACCGACAATCTGATCGTCTACCCGCTGGTACTCGGTGGCGTATCGATCATCGCCTCGATCATCGGTTGTTTCTTCGTCAAGGCCACCGATGGCGGCAAGATCATGAACGCCCTCTACCGTGGTCTGGCCGTGGCCGGCATCCTGGCCTTGATTGCCTTTTATCCGATCACTACCATGCTGCTTGGTAATGGCATCACCCTTGCTGACGGCAAGCTGATCAGTTCGATGAATATCTTCTGGGCAGCGGCGATCGGTCTGGTGCTGACCGGATTGCTGGTCTGGATTACCGAGTACTACACCGGTACCGATTTCTCGCCGGTCAAGCGCGTCGCCGAAGCTTCGACCACCGGCCATGGCACCAACATCATCGCCGGCCTCGCGGTTTCGATGAAAGCCTGTGCCTTGCCGGTGATCTGCGTTTGTGCAGCGATCTACATCACCTATGCGCTGGCCGGCCTGTATGGCATCGCCATTGCGGCCACTTCGATGCTGTCAATGACCGGCATCATCGTCGCGCTGGATGCCTATGGTCCGATCACCGACAACGCCGGCGGTATCGCCGAAATGTCCGGTCTGCCGAAGTCGGTGCGTGATGTGACCGATCCGCTCGACGCGGTCGGCAATACCACCAAGGCCGTCACCAAAGGCTATGCCATCGGGTCCGCGGGTCTGGCCGCGCTGGTGCTCTTCGCCGACTACACGCATGCCCTGGAAATCAACTGGGGGGGGCTGCGCTTCGACCTCTCTGATCACGAGGTGATCATCGGCCTTTTTCTCGGCGGTCTGATTCCTTACCTCTTTGCCGCCATGGCGATGGAGGCGGTAGGCCGTGCAGCCGGTGCGGTGGTCATCGAAGTGCGCAGGCAGTTCAAGGAAATCAAGGGCATCATGGAAGGCAAGGCCAAGCCGGATTATTCCCGCGCCGTCGGCATGCTGACCGTCGCTGCGATTCGGGAAATGATCGTTCCGTCGCTGCTGCCAGTGCTGGTGCCGGTGCTCGTTGGTCTGCTGCTTGGCCCGAAAGCGCTGGGTGGGTTGTTGATGGGAACAATCATCACCGGCCTGTTCGTGGCCATCTCGATGACCACCGGTGGTGGTGCCTGGGATAACGCCAAAAAGTACATCGAGGACGGCCATTTTGGGGGCAAAGGCTCCGATGCCCACAAGTCGGCGGTGACCGGCGACACCGTTGGTGATCCCTACAAGGATACGGCGGGTCCGGCGGTCAACCCGCTGATCAAGATCATCAACATCGTTGCCCTGATGATTGTTCCCTTGATGGTGCCGCCTGCCACGGTGGCGGCCAAGCCTGCGGCTACGGCTGCGGTGGCGGTACCAGTAGCGCCGGCAGCGGCCAAGCTGTACTTTGCGGTGGGTGCGGCAGAAATCCCGGCCGATGCCGGCAAGACCCTCGAAGTTGTCGTTGCCTATGCCAAGGACCATCCGGCCGCGAAGCTCGCCATTTCCGGATTTCATGACATCAGTGGCAGTCAGGCGGCCAACGAAGAGGTCGCCAAGAAACGCGCGATCGCCGTACGTGATGCCCTCAAGAACGTCGGTATCGCCGAGGAGCGCATCGAACTCCGGAAGCCCATGGTGACTACCGGCACCGGAGACCCTGCCGAGGCGCGTCGTGTCGAGGTCAGCGTGCAGTAAATCGTAATCTTCGCTTTGCATGCCGTGGGCAGGCTCTCTCTGCCCTGATCAACGAAAAAGGCCGCTTTGCGGCCTTTTTCGTGTCCAATGGCAAGAAAACCTGCGGCTTCCTCGGCTAACGGTCATGACTTTTCCAGGCACCCCTGATCATGATCATGAAAGTCATGACCGTTTCCCTCTCCCCCGGCCCCTCCCCCGCGAGGGGGAGCGAAGATTCGTGAGTCGCTGACGCGACTTTCACATTAAGCATTCAGCAATGGATTGAGGGTATAGGTCCCGGTCAGACTCGCTTCGGCAAGAATGTGTCCCTGCATGGCCGCACGCAGTTGCTGGCCGGTCAGCTTGCCATCGATGTCCAGTCTGGCGACATCCAGTGCGAAAATCGTGAATACGTAACGGTGGACAATCTCGTCGTTCCAGGGCGGGCAGGGACCATCGTAGCCGTAGTAATCGCCACGCATGTCATTGTCGCCGGCGAACCAGTGGGTATAGTCATTGATTCCCTGGCGTGCGTCATGTGGGGCGTGCGGACCGGGTTTGCCGCGTGGCGTGACATCGTTGGAAAATTCGCCTGCCCTGATCTCGCCGAGTGTGGCCGGCAAATCAAGCAGCACCCAGTGAAAGAAGTCGACCCGTGCCAGCGATGCCGGAACCGTGCGGTCTTCCTGATTGACATCATCGCCCTGGCTCGGCACGTCCGGGTCGTGACAGATCAGGGCGAATGAGCGTGTTTCCGCCGGCGCACTGCGCCATGCCAGATGCGGGTTGCGATTGCTGCCCAGGCAAACATGGTGTTCGGAGTCGGGAATGCAGAATGCAAAATCACCCGGGATCGGTTGCCCGTCACTAAAGCTGCTGCTGATCAATATCATCGTAAATCTCCTTAATTGATTACTCGGCCGCGCTGCGTTTGAAGTCGCGCAGGCGAAAACCTGCGATCCATAGTGTAGCGAAATAGACGCTTGCACCGAAGCCGACCGCTACAGAAAGACGGAGCAATCGTTCTCCCAGGTGCCAGTTGAGCCAATCGACCGTTGGGCCGATCACAAACCACAGCGCAGTGCCCATGCTCAGCAGGGCGAAAGCAAGTCTGCCGTAGAACAGCGGCCAGCCAGGCTGCGGGGTGTAAATGCCACGTTGGCGAAGACCGCGGTAGAGTAGCGTGGCGTTGAGGCTGGCGGCCAGTCCGATCGCAAGGGCCAGGCCGGCATGTTGCAGCCAGCCGATCAGGAGCAGGTTCAGCACTTGCGTGACGAAAAGGGTCAACAATGCGATCCTGACCGGGGTGCGGATGTTTTGGCGGGCGTAAAAGCCGGGTGCCAGCACCTTGACCAGAATCAGGCCGAGCAGCCCGACACTGTAGGCGACCAATGCGTCGCGAGTCCTGAATACGTCGTTGGCGGTGAAAGCGCCGTGATGGAACAGCGTGGTAATCAGTGGTACGGCGAGAATGCCGAGTGCCAGAGCCGCCGGCGCCGCCAGCAGAAAGGTCAGCCGCAAGCCCCAGTCGAGCAATCGGGAATATTCCTCGTGTTGCTCGGCGGCATGGCATTTGGCCAGAGAGGGAAGCAGGATGGTACCGAGTGCGGCGCCGAGCATGCCGGCCGGAAACTCCATCAGGCGGTCGGCGTAATAAAGCCAGGAGACACTGCCGGTACTCAGGAAAGAGGCAAAAACGGTATTCAGCAGCAGGCTGACCTGCGCCACGGAAACACCGAGTACGGCTGGTGCCATCAGTTGGAAGATGCGCCTGACTCCCTCGTCGTGCAGATGGATCGAGAATCGCGGCAGCATGCCAATACGCCTCAGGCTGGGAATTTGGAAGGCAAGTTGCAAGGCACCGCCAAGAAAGACGGCCCAGCCGATAGCCATGACCGGCGGGTCGAAGTAGGGCGCTGCAAAGAGTGCCATCAGAATGAACGAAACGTTGAGCAGCACCGGCGTGAATGCGGGGACGGCGAAGCGGCTCCAGGTATTGAGAATGCCACCGGCCAGCGCGACCAGCGACATGAAAAGGATGTAGGGGAAAGTGATGCGCGTCAGTTGGACGGTCAAGGCAAACTTTTCCGGGTCATCGGTAAAACCCGGAGCCGAAAGGTAAACGAGTAGCGGCGCGGCTGCCATGCCGAGCAGGGTTACCGCCAGCACGACGAGAAACAACAGACTCGCGACTCGGTCCACCAATTGCCGGGTCTCCTCGGCTGAACGCTGGTTCCGGTATTGGCCAAGGACCGGAACGAAGGCCTGCGAAAAAGCGCCTTCGGCAAACAGTCGGCGCAACAGATTGGGGAGTTTGAAGGCAACAAAGAACGCGTCGGTCAGCGCCCCGGCACCGAAAGCGCGGGCAATCACGAAATCGCGGATAAAGCCGAGTATGCGCGACAGCAAGGTCATGCTGCTGACGGTGGCGAGGGTCTTCAGGAGGTTCATTGTCTATCCGGGCGGCGCTGCTCAGGCGCAGACCCGTCATCTTAGCGCCTGGACCTCGGCAGGCAAAACGCGGGACATGTCTTGGGCCTCGCATGACGGCCAGACGCTGCTCGCCCGCTACCCGCAGGACCTGCCGAAGGTCCGTTCGCTGGGAGCGCTGGCGGCCAAGCTCGATGCCCTGTTCCTGCGCCGCGTCCGCCGTCTGGTGCGCCAGGATGGTACAGTG
>NZ_JAZKUD010000123.1:0-9234 GCF_036625275.1 Accumulibacter sp. | reverse complement strand
CTGCAGCCGCCATCTTCCGTGACCTGGCCACACAGTATCCGGATGACCCGCTTGCGGCCCTGCACCATCGCCGGCTCGCCGAAGGATCCCGGGGAGACCTCATAGTGTTGACCGAGAAGTAGCGAGGCTAAGACATGACCGGCCTGGCCAGCATCGCGCTGCGGGCGCGGGCTTGCACATCCTGCCCTACGAACGTCCGGCTACAAGGACCTCCGAGTGGCGAAGCTCAGGGGTCCCACGCCACGTGTACCAAGAACGGCGGCCGGTCGGAGGTGACCAGCGCGCCAGCTTTGCTGATGGCCTCCCGGCCTTGTCCATCTCTTCCTCCTGTCGAAAACGCAGAGATTGCGACCTGTCGCCGAGGTCGCCGGGCGGGCTGAACGCAGACGCTTGATATGGGTCATATGGTTACAGCTTCAACTTCCAATGATCGCTGGTGCCCTGATGCTTGCTCCCGGGTTCGTCTCTAAGGAGCCCAGGGCTAAAATCGAGAGAGGAGTCGGCCCATGAAACCCATCAAGCTGATAGGTATTGCCCTGTTGATCGCGTCCTCGCCCCATCACATAGGCACCGCGGCGTTGGCAGCCGAGCGCTGGCAGGAGGAGACATTCCCACCACCGAACGGCGGGCGGATTGTCTTCACCATTACGAACGATGGAAATCCCGCCTGTGCGTCCTACGACGGAGCTAATTGCTTGTGGGGCCAATCCATGCGCGACATTGATTTCAGCCGCGTTAGACCGCTGGTCTGCGGCGCAGGGCACCGCAAGCTGTACGGCGTTACTGGTTTTGAAGATCCCAATCACTGGTGCAATCTTGCTCTCCGTGACCGCCCGGTTCAGACCGCTCCGGTGATCCCCCCTCCACCTGCTGGTGGCTATCGCATGACCGAATGGTCCGGGTGGGGTCGCGCCGCGGGCGTTGAGTATCGTTATCGAGTGGGATGGGACCCGGCGAACAGCGGCCCAGGGAAGACGGTTGATGCCATCTATGAGGTCCGAAATTCGGGCGCTAGGCAATGGTCGGGAGCTGCGCGCTCGGTGAACTGCGCTCAGAATACGCTATGGGGCAGTACCGATGTCGCCCTTGCTGCTGGCCAGACAAAGGAGGTCCGCGTTCGCGCGCCAAATTGTGGCAACGCGACGAATCCCGATATTCGTCCGGATGTCGTTCGCGCCGGCAAGTTCGACTGATTTTGTCCAGTTTGTGGCAATAGGGACACGGCTGATGTGGACGCGACGCTCGCCTGCACGGCGTACAGTGGGGCCATCGCCAAACAGGGGATCCTGCCAGGAGCTCTGACCTGTACGCCGACCGCGCGACCAGCATGTGCTCAGACCGTCGCCGAACAGCTGCTCCCCCAACCTCCCAAGCTGCCCGTCGCCATCTGGCTGAACCTACCCTGCCGGAGACAGTCATCAAGATGGACCACCTCTTCTTCAGAGTAGGGTGCGTATGTTGGCCAGCGCACAGAACTAGTCATCGCTTGGGTTTAGTCTTGCCATATGGACGCGACGAATGGATTGCGTGATGAGCGTGATGATGAGCAGGACGGGCAGACACTGGCTCGCATATCAGAAGTACCAACCACTCAGTTAGGGGATTAAGATGAACAAGGATCAAGTGAAGGGCGCAGCAAAAGACTTCGGTGGAAAAATCCAGGAAGAGGTCGGCAAGCTGGTAGGCAGCACGGAGCAGCAGACAAAGGGCCTGAAAAATCAGGCTGAAGGCAAGGTGCAGGAACATATCGGCGACTTGAAAGAGAACGTCAAAGACGCCAGAGACGCCGTCAAGGACGCGTTGAAGCCGTAATCCCGATGGGCGCACCTAGCCAGTGGTATCAGGAAGAAGCCACCAGTGGTGGCTTCTTCGTTTCCTGTGGCCATGCGCGCGGGGCAAGGTGCCAACGCCAGGCTGTCAGGCGAACTCATTGACCATGGCAAAGGCATCGCAGCGTCGGCCTGACGTTGTGGCCCAGGGACGGTAGGATGACTTATTGTGTCGGCGTACGGCTGGACGAGGGCATGATCTTCGCGTCGGATTCGCGAACCAACGCCGGTATCGACAACTTCGCCAAGTTCTGCAAGATGACGGTTTTCGAGCGCAAGGGCGAGCGGGTGATTGTCCTCCTGAGCTCGGGCAATCTCGCCGGTACCCAGGCAGTCATCAGCGTGTTGACCCAACGCGGCGAAGACCCAGACAACAAGGCGTCGCTGTGGAACGTGCGCACCATGTTCGACATGGCCAATGTGGTTTCCGACGCCATGCGCGACATCGAACGGCGCGATGGTCCGTTCCTCGAAGCGAGCGACATCAGCTTCAACGCATCGTTCATCCTCGGCGGACAGATCCGCGGCGAAGGGCAACGCCTGTTCCGCATCTATGCTGAAGGCAACTTCATCGAGGCCGGCGTCGACACACCCTACATTCAGACCGGTGAAACCAAATACGGCAAGCCGCTCATCGACCGCGTCATCATGGGTTCGACAAGACTTGCGGACGCCGTGAAGTGTATTCTCGTGTCGTTCGACTCGACGATGCGCAGCAACCTTTCGGTTGGTATGCCCATCGACCTCATCTGCTACGAGCGTGACAGCCTCGAAATCCGAATGCGACGCCGTTTTGCCGAAGGCGACACTTACTTCACGTCCTTGCACCAGAGCTGGAGCGAGGGTACACGCAGGGTGTTTCGAGAACTTCCAGAACTCGTGTGGTGAGCTCTTGCGGCTATGACATCGTCTACGAGTGCGAGCAGCCGACCCCGATGATCCTCACGCTCAAGATCCATTACTCGCGGATGAACGACGTCATGGCGCCTGATCACGTGCTGACGGATCCAGCGGTACTGCTGGTTGCCTATCGCGACGGCTTCGGCAACTGGTGTAGGCGAATCGTCGCACCGCGTGGCGATATCCGTATCTTTGCCGACGGTTCGACGTGTATCTCGGCGGCCGATGGCATACCTTCGACGCCCGCAACAACGTTCCTCGCATCGGGCGCGTCCTCATTGCACGCGGCCGCGACGCTGCCGACGTCGCGATGGTCACCACCTTCTGACCGAGCATCCTCAAGAGCTTTCTGGTGCGCACCGACGAAGTTCCGACGACCTAGTGCCGGGACGGCGCAGCCCTGGCCCAGGACACTGGCTGTAAACTCCCTGCAGCAGAAACAGAGACCCCGCTCAACGCAATGTTTTGCGGCGTCTTTCGTGTAAACCTCCTGACTTCGCCAATTTGGTACGGTTTTTCAAGCGGTTGTTTTCAAAGCGCTTCAGGAGGAGCTTGGATGGTTTTCGCGATGGCGTATGCTTTCGTTCCGCGAGGTACGCCAGCGCGAAATGCGGCTCATCTGGTACGCCTTTGTAATGGGATAATGGCGCCATCACGAGAACAACCAATGGCGAATGATGGCGCAGAAGCAGACAGTTACCGTCGAGCAACTCGAATCCCACCTCTGGGAGTCTGCCAACATCCTGCGCGGCCCGGTTGATGCGGCCGATTTCAAGACCTACATCTTCCCCTTGCTGTTCCTCAAACGCATCTGCGATGTCTGGGACGAGGAGTACGACGAGATCGTCGCCGATACCGGTGACGCCGAACTGGCCTGGTTCCCCGAGTCTCACCGCTTCCAGATTCCGGACGGCTGCCACTGGAACGAAGTGCGGGTCGTCGCCACCAACGTCGGCAATGCCCTGCAGCGGGCCATGCGCGAGATCGAGAAGGCCAACCCCGACACCCTCTACGGCGTTTTCGGCGATGCCCAATGGACCAACAAGGATCGGCTGTCCGACGCCCTGCTCAAGGACCTGATCGAACACTTCTCCCGGCTTTCCTTCGGCAATGAAAACGTCGCCAGCGACGTGGTCGGCGACGCTTACGAATACCTGATCAAGAAGTTTGCCGACGCCACCAACAAGAAGGCAGGCGAGTTCTACACCCCGCGCAGCATCGTCCGCTTGATGATCGAGATGCTGGACCCCCGCGAAGGCGAGACCATCTACGACCCGGCTTGCGGCACCGGCGGCATGCTGCTCGCTGCCGTTCAGCACGTGAAGGACAGGCACGGCGATGTGAAGCGGTTGTGGGGCAAACTCTTCGGGCAGGAGAAAAACCTCACCACTTCGTCCATCGCCCGCATGAACCTGTTCCTGCACGGCATCGAAGACTTCCAGATCGTGCGTGGTGATACCCTGCGCAACCCGGTCTTCTTTGAGGGCGACCGCCTGGCCGGGTTCGACTGCGTACTCGCCAATCCACCGTTCTCGCTTGAGAAATGGGGTGAGGAAGTCTGGCTCAACGATCCTTTCGGTCGCAACTTTGCAGGCTTGCCGCCGTCGAGTTCCGGCGACTTCGCCTGGGTTCAACACATGGTCAAATCCATGGCGGAAGTCACCGGGCGCATGGCCGTGGTCCTGCCGCAGGGGGCGCTGTTCCGCAAAGGGACAGAAGGTACCATTCGCCAGAAACTGCTGGAGATGGACTTGATCGAGGCAGTCATCGGTCTGGCCCCCAATCTTTTCTACGGCACTGGCCTTGCCGCCTGCATTCTCGTGCTGCGCAAGAAAAAGCCCGGTGAACGGCGCAAAAAGGTCATGATCGTCGACGCGTCCCGCCTTTTCCGGCGTGGTCGGGCACAGAACTATCTGGAACCTGAGCACGCGCTTACGATCCAGGGTTGGTTCGAGAAGTTCGAGGACGTGCAAGACGCTGTTCGCATCGTCAGCCTCGATGAGATCCAGTCCGAGGACTGGACGCTCAACATTTCGCGTTACGTGCTGCCGCCCTTGCAGGAGGACATACCGCCCTTGCCGGAAGCCATTGCCGCTTTCAAGGCGGCGCTCAGCCGTTGCCGGGAAGCCGAGAGTCGGCTAGCCAAGGTCATGGTCGAGGGAGGCTGGTTGCAATGAGCCATCAACCTAAACCCGGCATCACCCAGCAAGAACTCGAATCCTACCTCTGGGGTGCCGCCGTGCTCCTGCGCGGCCTGATCGACGCCGGCGACTACAAGCAGTTCATCTTCCCGTTGCTCTTCTTCAAGCGGGTCTCCGATATCTGGGACGAGGAGTACCAGGCCGCCCTGGCCGATAGCGCCGGCGATCTCTCCTACGCCCAGTTTGCCGAGAATCACCGCTTCCAGATTCCCGAAGGGGCACACTGGAATGATGTCAGGCAGAAACCGAAGAATGTCGGGCTGGCGATTCAGACCGCACTGCGGCAACTGGAAGCAGCCAATCCGGATCTTCTTGCCGGCATCTTCGGCGATTCCCCCTGGACCAACCGTGAGCGCCTGCCCGACGAGACCCTCAAGAACCTCATCGAGCACTTCTCGACCCAGATACTCTCGGTGAGCAACGTGCCCGAAGACGAACTCGGCAACGCCTACGAGTTTCTGATCAAGAAGTTTGCCGACGACTCCGGCCACACCGCCGCCGAGTTCTACACCAACCGAACGGTCGTCCATCTGATGACGCAGCTGCTCGCGCCGCAGGCCGGCGAATCGATCTACGATCCCACCTGCGGCACCGGCGGCATGCTCATTTCGGCACTGGTCGAGGTGAAGCGTAGCGGTGGTGAGTACCGCACCCTCAAGCTCTACGGACAGGAGCGCAACCTCATCACTTCCGGCATCGCCCGCATGAACCTGTTCCTGCATGGCGTCGAAGACTTCCAGATCATCCGGGGCGACACGCTGGCCGATCCCAGGCATATCGAGGGCGACGGGCTGCGCCAGTTTGACGTGGTTCTCGCCAATCCGCCCTATTCGATCAAGCAGTGGGATCGCACGGCGTGGGAAAGGGACAAGTGGGGGCGCAACTTTCTCGGAACGCCGCCGCAAGGGCGGGCCGACTATGCCTTCCAGCAGCACATCCTGGCCAGCCTAAGCAGCAAAGGCCGCTGCGCCGTCCTCTGGCCCCATGGCGTGCTGTTCCGTAACGAAGAACAAGGCATGCGCACCAGGATGGTCGAGCAGGACTGGGTCGAAGCAGTGATCGGCCTTGGTCCGAACCTCTTCTACAACTCGCCGATGGAAGCCTGCATCGTGGTCTGCAACCGGAGCAAACCCGCAACGCGCAAGGGCAAGGTGCTGTTCATCGATGCCCTGCATGCGGTGACGCGGGAACGGGCACAGAGCTTCCTGAAGCAAGAGCATCAGCAACGCATCCTGGAAGCGTACGAAGCCTTTGCCGACGTGGCGGGTTTTGCCAAGGTAGCCAGCGTGGCGGAAATCATCGCCAACGCCGGTAATCTCTCGATTCCGCTGTATGTGAAGAAAGCGGCGGCAATCACTGAGGGTGCGGGGCAGCCGGTGACCTTGCAGGCGACCTGGGAGAAGTGGCAGAGCGATGGCCGGGAATTCTGGCAGCAGATGGACGCCCTGGTGGAGACGCTCGACAGCCTCACGGAAACACCGTCATGATGCGCTCTGCCGTCGAGTTGCTGCGTGAACTCAACCTGGTCGACGAGTCGCCGGGCATCGAAGCCAAGCGTGCCAGCGAAGCGGGGAAATCCCTGCTGGAGACCGTGATTGCCTTTGCCAATGAACCCGGCCTCGGTGGTGGCTATCTGCTGCTGGGTGTCGAGCGCGTCGCCAGCACTGGCAAGGTCCGGTACCGCGCCGTCGGCCTAGCCGACCCGGACAAGCTTCAGTCCGATCTGGCCAGCCAATGCGCAACGATGCTGAATGTTTCTCTGCGACCGCAAATCCGGGTCGATCACGTGGACGGGCAAACCGTACTGGTGGTTTTTGTGCCGGAAGTGGCCACCGCCGACAAGCCCGTCTACCTGCAAGCCACTGGATTGCCAAGGGGGGCCTTCCGGCGCATCGGAACCACCGACCAGCGTTGTACAGACGAGGACCTGTGGGCCTTGCGCCAGGTAGACGAGCCTCAGCCGGGTTTCGATGCCAAGGTCGCAGACGATTGCGACATCGAAGAGCTCGATCCTGCCGCCATCGCCGAATATCGCCGCCTGCGCACTCTTGTCAATCCCCAGGCCGAGGAACTGAGCTACCCGGACGAAGACTTGCTCGAAGCCTTGCTGGCCGCCCGTCGGATCAAGGGTGAACTGAAGCCCACGGTGGCCGGCGTGTTGCTGTTCGGCAAACCACTGACGCTGCGCCGACGCTTCACCACCGCGGAAGTCTCGTATGTGCGGGTGGTCGGCACCGAATGGGTCACCGATCCCGAGCGTCGCTTTGCCGCCACGCTGGACGTGCGCAAGGGCGCACTTTTGACCTTTCGCCAGATTGCTGCCGCCATCGAAGACGACTTGCCGAAGGGCTTCTACCTGCCGCCCGACTCGATGCAAAGCCTGCAGGAACCGCTGGTGCCGCGCAAAGCCTTTCGCGAAGCGCTGGCCAACGCCATCATCCACCGCAGCTACCGCTTCAACCAGCCGACCATCGTGGTGCGCTACAGCGACCGCATCGAATTCATCAATACCGGCTACTCGCTCAAGCCGGTATCGGAACTCGGCAGAGCCGGCCCGGCACAGCGCAACCCGATTCTGGCGTCGGTATTCCGCGATGTGGAAATCGCCGAGGCCAAGGGCAGCGGCATCCGCACGATCCGGCGTGTCTGCGAGGACTACGGCTGTCCGCCGCCCGAGTTCATTTCCGATCGGCAGTCGGGCACCTTTACGACGATTTTGCGATTGCCGGTGATCGAGGGGCAGGCTGCCGAGCTTGTGAAGCCTCAAAGTGGCGACTCTGCGGGTCAAAGTCACCAGCGCGAACCGGATAGTCACCAGTTGCGAGGCGACCCGCTTGCAACCTTGCCCTTCGAGCTTGCAACCCTGCTTGCAACCTTGAAAGGCCGCGTTCCCTCGCAAGCCCTGCGCAGCGGCATTCTCAGTCTGTGCGCCTGGCAAGCACTGACGGCAGACGAGCTTGCAACCTTGCTCCAGCGCGACCGCCATTATCTGCGCAACAAACACCTGATTCCGATGGTAAGAGATGGCCAGTTGGCGCTGCGTTTCCCCGAGAACCCGAATCATCCGCGGCAAGCCTATACGCTGCGAAGCGAGCTCGGCCGTGGCTGAGAAGAGTTTGAAGTCGGGCTGGCGGAAAGTGAAGTTCGGCGACGTGGTGCGTCTGTGCAAGGCGCGCTGCGCCGATCCTCTGGCCGATGGCCTTGATCGATTTGTCGGCCTGGAGCATCTTGAGCCGGGTGATCTGCGGATTCGCCGATGGGGCAAAGTGGCTGATGGGGTGACCTTCACCAGCGTTTTCAAGCCGGGGCAGGTTCTGTTCGGCAAGCGCCGCGCCTATCAGCGAAAGGTGGCGATGGCTGATTTCACCGGTGTGTGCTCGGGCGACATCTACGTGCTCGAAAGCCAGGATGCCAATGCGCTACTGCCTGAGTTGCTGCCTTTCATTTGCCAGACCGATGCGTTCTTCGAGCATGCTGTGGGCACTTCGGCGGGGAGCCTGAGCCCCAGAACCAACTGGACGAGTTTGGCGGATTTTGAGTTTGCGCTGCCGCCGATGGACGAGCAACGGCGATTCGCGGCGCTTTTGCGCGCTGCGACGCGAAGCAGTGAAGCTCTCGAAAAAGCATTGCATGCCGCGCGCCGTGTGGTGCAAGCGTTCAAAGACAACCTGCTTCAAAGCCATGCTCCCAAGCAATGTCAAATTTGCTCGCTGGCTAATCTGTTGGTCGGTTCCCCCGAGAGTGGCTGCAGCGCACAGCCGCAAGATGCAGATACGGGTTATTTTGAGCCTCTTGCAAAACTCCCCCGGTGCGAGTTGCTGCGCCGCAGCATTCGCTCTCCGGGAGCGATTTTTGTTGCGAGCGAAGCCTGTCCGGCTGAGCGGCTAACCTGAGGGCATAGTTTTCGGAATCCGGTACGAACCCCCTCCTGCACTCCTCGAATGCACCGCGTTCAGCGAGCGAAGGCTGGGGTCATCGTCGTAATCGCATCAATTGGTCAGCGGACAGCGCGAGGAGGCCGAACATCAGGTGGGCCATCACCTTGGTGTGGCCCTTGACCCTAATGTTCCGGCCACCGAACTCATCCTTGAGGCGGGCGTTGCTCCGCTCGGCGGCGCTCCGCTCGTTGTAGCGGATCGCTTCGGCCGGGGAGAATTCGATCTTCTCACCGCGTCGTGGGTTGTGGTCGATCAGGGGAACGTGCCCGAGGCTCTTGCTGTGCGCGCGCAACTCGGTGCTGCAATAGGCCGCATCCATGAGGTCATAGAGGTTGGTGACGCGCTCGGCGCTGATCAACGACAGGG
>NZ_JAZKUD010000122.1:0-9485 GCF_036625275.1 Accumulibacter sp. | reverse complement strand
GCCACGATGATGCAGGATACGTTCCGCAAACTGGCTAGCAACGTGGTGATGCCTCTGGCCGAGGAGATCCATCGGGAAGACCGGATCATTCCGCCGGAGATTCTCGATCCACTGACCGAAATGGGTTGCTTCGGTCTGTCGATCCCCGAGCGTTACGGTGGCCTCCAGAGCGACGACCATGAAGACAACATGGGGATGATCGTGGTGACCGAAGAGCTCTCGCGCGGCTCGCTCGGTGCTGCAGGGAGCCTGATCACGCGTCCGGAAATCCTCAGCCGCGCCCTGCTCAAGGGGGGGACCGAAGAGCAGCGGCAAAAGTGGCTGCCCCAGGTAGCGCTCGGCGATCCTCTGTGTGCCATTGCCGTCACCGAACCGGATACCGGTTCCGATGTCGCCGCCATGCGCCTCAAGGCGAGCAAGTGCGATGGCGGCTGGATCCTCGACGGCGTCAAGACCTGGTGTACCATGGCCGGCAAGGCTGGACTGCTGCTGGTTCTGGCGCGCTCCAACCCGGATCGCTCACTCGGCCATCGGGGACTCAGCATGTTCCTGGTCGAAAAGGACTCGTATGAAGGGCACGACTTCGAATATCGACAAGCCCAGGGTGGCGTATTGACCGGTCGGGCGATTTCGACCATCGGTTATCGCGGGATGCATTCCTACGAGGTCTTCTTCGACAATGTCTTTGTCCCCGATGAAAATCTGGTGGGTGGGCCAGCCGGCGAAGGAAAGGGTTTTTACTTCACCATGGCCGGATTTGCCGGCGGGCGTATTCAGACCGCTGCACGTGCGATTGGTGTCATGCAGGCCGCTTTCGAACGGGCGGTTTCGTATTCCCAGGAGCGCAAGGCGTTCGGCAAGCCGATCGGCGATTTTCAGCTGACCCTCGTCAAGCTGGCGCGCATGGCGACGCTGCTGACCGTTTCCCGTCAATTCACCTACGCCGTGGGCAGTTTGATGGATCAGGGCCTTGGGCAGATGGAAGCCAGCATGGTGAAACTGTTCACCTGCCGGACGGCCGAGTGGCTCACCCGCGAAGCGATGCAGATTCATGGGGGCATGGGTTATGCCGAGGAGTCGCCGGTCAGCCGTTATTTCCTCGATGCCCGCGTACTGTCGATATTCGAGGGAGCCGAAGAAACACTGGCTCTGAAGGTGATCGCACGCTCTCTCATCGACGCGGTGTAACAGGAGGATTCCATGTCGCAGGCAATTCGTTTCGGGCCACAGGCCGAACTGGCCGCCAAAGTCCAGGTGGACGTGCAGCAAGTCCGCCATCCACACTATGGCCGCTATCTGGAGGAGTTCGTGCCGGGGCAGGTGTTCGTTCACCCGCGTGGTTTCACCTTCCTCCGTGCCCAGATGGAGTCCTTTGCCCGGACCTACATGCAGTGCAATCCGCTCTACCTCAATGAGGAATATGCCAGGGCCAGCGGTTTCGCGGGTCTGGTGGCCTCACCGCAGATGGTCTTCAATGTCGTTCTCTCGCTGGGGGTGCAGAATGATTCGGAAAAGGCGATGGCCAACCTCGGCTATTACGATGCCCAGTACCTGCGGCCGGTGCATGAGCTGGATACCATTCGCTCGCTGACCAAGGTCATCGACCGCAAGGAGCGCGGTGCCGGCAAGCCGGGTATCGTGACCATCCGGACCCTGGGCATCAATCAGAACGACCAGGTGGTGCTGCAGTACGAGCGGAAAATCATGGTCGCCGGCCAGGGAGACCGTCCGTCAACCACCCCCTTGCCGTCGGCAGCGGTGATGCCGGCTTTCCCCTGGGTCGACGAGGCCGAGGTCTTTCTGCCGGACTTCCCGGAACGGTTGCCGTCCGGATTGACCGGCCCCAATTCCTGGTTCGAGGATTTTTCCGTCGGCGACATCATCGTTCATGCCAACGGCCGAACGATCACCGACGAGCATCTGCCGCTGACCTATGCGGTGGGCAATACCCATCCGCTGCATTTCGATCGGGTCTTCAGTTCCGGCTTGTCGGGCAAGATGAGCGGTGATCCGATCGTTTATGGGGGCCTGGTCTTTGCCTGGCTGGAAGGACTGGCGAGTCGCGATGTCAGTGAAAACAGCGTTTGGGAACTCGGCTTTACCGAGGGCTATCACACCCAGCCGTCGATCGCCGGCGATACCGTTGCCGCCCTGTCGCGGGTTCTGGCGGTCGAAGACGCTCCGGGCGGGCTGGGGGCGAGATTCGGTATCGTCAGTTTCCAGTTGATTGGCGTCAAGAACCTCAGTGCTTCGGCTGCTTTGGCTCGCCATGGCGAGGATCTGTTCATCAAGGAAAACGACAAGAAAGCGATGGACAAGGAAAAGATTGATGAGAAGATTTTTGAGATCGAAAGACGTCTCTTGATCAGGAAAAGGGGATAGTCATGCCTGCCTCCCGAAAAAATCGCGATCAACCCTGGTTGATGCGGACCTATAGCGGTCACAGCTCGGCCAGGGCATCCAACGCCCTGTATCGAACCAATCTTGCCAAAGGCCAGACCGGACTATCGGTGGCCTTCGATCTGCCGACGCAGACCGGTTACGACGCCGATAGTCCCCTGGCGCGGGGCGAGGTCGGCAAGGTCGGGGTACCCATCTCGTCGATCGAGGACATGGATCAGTTGTTCGACCAGATCCCGCTCGATCAGATGAACACCTCGATGACCATCAATGCCACGGCAGCATGGCTCTTGTCGCTGTACATCGGTCTGGCGCAACGGCGAGGCATCGATCCGACCCGGCTGAGCGGCACCACTCAGAACGACATCATCAAGGAATATCTCTCGCGGGGCACTTACATCTATCCGCCGGGTCCATCGATGCGCCTGATCGCGGATACGATCAATTTCACGGTCAAGCATGTGCCGAAATGGAATCCGACCAACATCTGCAGCTATCACCTGCAGGAGGCAGGGGCGACACCGGTCCAGGAGCTGGCCTACGCCCTGTGCACCGCGATGGCGGTGCTCGATCGGGTCAAGGCCTCCGGCGAAATCGCTCCGGAGGCGTTTCCGCAGGTCGTCGAGCGGATCTCGTTCTTTGTCAATGCCGGCATACGTTTCGTCGAAGAGTGTTGCAAGCTGAGGGCGTTCGGCGAGATGTGGGACGAGCTGACCCTGTCCCGCTACCAGGTGGCGGATCCCAAGCTGCGCCGATTCCGTTATGGCGTGCAGGTGAACTCCCTGGGCCTGACCGAGCCACAGCCGGAAAACAATGTGCAGCGAATCGTCCTCGAAATGATGTCGGTGGTGCTCTCAAAACGCGCAAGAGCTCGCGCCATCCAGCTTCCGGCATGGAACGAGGCGATGGGTCTGCCGCGCCCCTGGGATCAGCAATGGGCGCTTCGGATGCAGCAGGTGATGGCTTTCGAGACCGATCTGCTGGAGTACGACGACATTCTCGATGGGTCACCGGTCATCGCCGCCAAGGTCAGGGAGCTGATCGAGGGCGCCAAAAGGGAAATCGAGAGTGTCGAAGCCCAAGGCGGGATCATTGCCGCAATCGAGTCCGGCTACATCAAGCGCGAACTGGTCGGCAGTCACATGAACCGCTTGCGCGCCATCGAGTCGGGCGACCTCAAGATCATCGGGGTGAACTGCTTCCAGGAAACGGCGGAATCGCCGCTGACCGTGGGCAGCGATGGCGCGATCATGAAAACCGACCCGGCAGCCGAGCGTGAGCAAATCGAGCGGCTGCAGGCGCATCGCCGGAACCGCAACGATGCCGACGTTCGGGCCGCCTTGCAGGGTCTCAGTGATGCCGCCAGGAGTGGCGAAAACATCATGCCCAGTTCGATTCGCTGTGCGCTGGCAGGAGTCAGTACCGGTGAATGGGGCGATTCATTGCGTGCGGTTTTCGGCGAATTCAGGCCACCGACGGGGATCGACATTGCCATTGACAGCCGCGAAGCCCTTGGCAAGAAGGATCGAGTCACCGACCTCAGGACCCGGGTTGCCAGTACGGGTAACGCGCTTGGCCGTCCGCTCAAGCTGTTGGTCGGCAAACCCGGACTGGACGGGCATTCCAATGGGGCCGAACAGGTGGCTGTCAAGGCCAGAGATGTCGGCTTCGAGGTCGTCTACGATGGCATCCGGCTGACGCCGCAACAGATTGCCCAGGCGGCCCAGGAAGAAGGGGTGCATATGGTGGGCCTGTCGATCCTTTCCGGAAGTCATATGGAGCTGGTGGAGTCGGTTCTTCAGGAACTGCGCCTGCGCGATCTCTCGGATGTGCCGGTGATTGCCGGCGGAATCATCCCGCGGGAAGACGCCGACAAACTGGTGGCACTCGGCGTGCGCGCGGTCTACACACCCAAGGATTTCAATCTGAATGCCATCATGGAGGACATGGTGGACGTGATCCGCGAATGCAACGGTCTTGAGCGGTTTGCCCTGCCACAGTGACCGATCGATGACGTCAGCCAACAAGCCAGTCAACAATCTTCCCGATCCCGAGCAGTTGGCGGTACGGATCATGCGCGGGGAGCGAGCGGCGGTTGCCAGTGGCCTGAATCTGCTGGACAACAAGCTCGCCGAGGCGCGTAACCGCTCGGCAAGCTTGCTGGCTTCGCTTTCCGGCGAGCGATGGCTGAATGACGGTCACCTGATCGGGGTGACGGGGCCTCCTGGTGCCGGAAAGTCCTCGCTCGTTTCGGCGATGATTCGCGAGTGGCGCCTGTCAGGCAGGACGGTCGGGGTGCTCGCGGTGGACCCGTCCAGTCGCCCCGAGTTGGGCGGTGGCGCTCTGCTCGGGGATCGCATCCGTATCAAGAACTCGTCGCATGATGAGGGTCTGTTCATCCGCTCGCTGGCCAATCGCAACCAGTTGGGTGGGGTGGCCACCGAGGTCTGGCCGATGAGTTGGCTGATGTTGGCCTGTTTCGATATCGTCGTGATCGAGACGGTCGGTGTCGGCCAGACCGAAATCGATATTGCCGAGATCGGCGACACGGTCTGTTACGTGGCGCAGCCGGCCTCGGGCGACACCATCCAGTATCTGAAGTCGGGCATCATCGAAATTCCGGATATTTTCGCGGTCAATAAATCCGACCTGGGCGCCGCAGCACGCAAGACCGCCAGCGAGATTGGTCGCAGCGCTTCCCGACAGGATCGCCGGGAGGACTGGGATTATCCGGTGTGTCTGGTGAGTGCGACGATGAATACCGGGATCAAACCGTTTCACGATCATTTTGACAGGCACCGCAAGTTTCTCGCCAATGCCGGTTTGCTGGACAAACTGCGGATCCGCCATCAGAGTGCCTGGGTCATGCGCTTGCTGAAAGAGGAATTCGGAACTTTTGGCCTGGAGCTGGCTGGCGGCCAGACCGTTATTGGCGAGCGGCTGAGAGAAAATCGATTCAATCAGTTCGAAGAATACGAGCGTATGCGAAAGCATATTCTCTCCAGATTTTTGTCGGTAAACCAACCGAATAGTCTAACCACAAAGGAGCATCTTGATGAGCAAACAATTGTATGAACTAGGTGAAAAGCCTCCCCTGGGCGAAATTCCGGAGAAAATGCACGCCTGGCTGGTCCGCCAGGACCGCTTTGGCAAACCCACCGAGGCGTTTCAGCAGGAAGTGGTCAATACTCCATCGATCGCCGATGACGAGGTGTTGGTCTATGTGATGGCCGCCGGCATCAACTACAACAACGTCTGGGCGGCACTCGGCATTCCCGTCAATGTCATCGCTGCCCGCAACAAGGGCGGTGAACCCGAAGACTTTCATATTGGCGGCAGCGATGCGTCCGGCATCGTCTACCAGGTCGGCAAGGATGTCACCAACGTCAAGGTCGGTGACGAAGTGGTGATGCATTGCGGTCAGTACAGCCGCAATTGCGAGTGGGTCAAGAAAGGCGGCGATCCGATGTACTCGCCGACCTTCAAGATCTGGGGTTACGAAACCAATTATGGCAGTTTTGCCCAATTCACTCGGGTACAGGCCCAGCAGTGCATGCCCAAGCCCAAGCACATGACCTGGGAAGAGTCGGCGGCGTATACGCTGGTCGCGGCCACCGCCTGGCGGATGCTGCATGGCTGGGGTGCCAGCTCGATCAAGAAGGGCGATGTCGTGCTGATCTGGGGCGGGGCGGGTGGTCTCGGTTCGATGGCGATCCAGATCGCCAAGGCGGTCGGCGCCACATCGGTGGCCATGGTCTCGGGCGAGGACAAGTTCGACTATTGCATGAAACTGGGCGCCAAAGGCTGCATCAACCGTAATGACTTCGATCACTGGGGAATGCTTCCGCACTGGAAGGACAACGCCGGCTATGCGAAGTGGCTGAAGGGCGTGCGCTCCTTCGGTGCGAAGATTTGGGAGGTGTTGGGCGAGAAGCGAGCGCCGAACATCGTCTTCGAGCATCCCGGCGAAACCACCATCCCGACGTCGATCTTCGTCTGCGAGACCGGCGGCATGGTGGTCGTCTGCGCCGGCACCACCGGCTATAACGCGACCGTTGATCTGCGTTATCTGTGGATGCGGCAGAAGCGTCTGCAAGGCTCGCATTTCGCCAATACCGAGCAGGCCAACCAGATGAACGAACTGGCGCTGCGCGGCCAGATCGATCCCTGCATGTCACGGGTCTTCACCTACGAAGAGTTGCCGATTGCCCATCAGTTGATGCACGACAACAAACACCCGCACGGCAACATGTCGGTGCTGATCGGCGCCACCGGTTTTGGTCTGGGCGCCAGTGGCAAGCCGCCCGTGGCGATGGTGCACCCGACGCTGCCCAAGGGCGACGTCCATACCACACCGGCACCCTATCCGATGTCCGTACCGCTGCCGAGCATTGCCGAGGGCGAAGCGTTGACCATTGCCGACGATGGCACCAGGGTTCGCGATCTGATGCATCGGGGCATCATCTCCTGCACGCCGGACGATACCGTCGGCACCGTCGCCAAGATCATGGTGGACAAGGAAATTCATGCGGTGGTGGTGATGGATGAGCAGGGTATGGCCGTCGGCGTCGTATCGCAAACCGATATGGTGCTGGCGCGGCAGGGTCGGACGCCGGATCAGGCGCGCTCGATGCTGGCCAGGGAAGTCATGACCCCTGGTTGCGCGACCTGCGACGCGGACATGCTGTTGAGCGATGCGGTCAGCCTGCTGACGGCCCGGCGGATGCATCGCCTGGTGGTGACCGAGAAGGATCAGCCGGTCGGCGTGCTGTCGATGACCGACGTGGTGCGCAAGATCATCGGCGAGTAATCTCTCACTCCATCAGAACGTCCTGACGTTTTCCGGCCTCCTCCTTATTCCAGGGAGGAGGAATGCAAGATTCCCTTCTCATCCCCAGGGGATGGGAAGGGATTTCGACGAGATCGAGATTTTCCCACCATGCAAGCCATCGTCTGCCATGAACTCACCGGCCCGGCCGCGTTGCGGCTGGAGGAGGTTCCGGAACCACACCCCGGACCCGGCCAGGTGCGTATCCGTGTCCGTGCCTGTGGGGTCAACTTTGCGGATAGCCTGATCACCCGTGGCCAATATCAGCAGCAGCCAGCCCTGCCTTTCAGTCCCGGCTTCGAGGTCTCCGGCGAGGTATTGGAATTGGGCACGGGCGTTGGCGGAATCGCCATCGGGGATCGGGTAATCGCCATGACGCCGCATGGTGGCTATGCCGAGCAGGTCATTGCCGACATCGAGCGCTGTGTGCCGATGCCGGCGGCGATGTCCTGGGAACACGGCGCGGCTTTTCCCGTGGTCTTCGGTACCTCGCATCTGGCCTTGTGGCATCGGGCACGCTTGCGGGCCGGAGAGACGCTGGTGGTGCATGGCGCATCCGGCGGTGTCGGATTGACCGCCGTTGCCATTGGCAAGCAATTGGGGGCGACGGTCATCGCCACGGCCAATGGCCCGGGTAAGCTGCAGGTGGCCCGCGATCATGGCGCGGATCATCTGATTGATTCCAGCCATGAAAATCTGCGAACGCGGATCAGGGAATTGACCGACGGTCGCGGTGCCGACGTGGTCTACGATCCGGTTGGCGGTGAGTTATTCACCACTTCGCTACGCAGCATCGCCTTTGAAGGGCGCATCCTGATCATTGGTTTTGCGAGCGGTACCGTGCCGCAGATTCCGGCCAATCATCTGCTGGTCAAAAATGTTGATGTGATCGGTGTCAACTGGCCGGCTTATGTGGAATTGAATCCGCAAGTGATGACCGAGAGTTTCCGGACACTGATGCAATGGTATCTGGATGGCGCGATCAAGCCGCATGTCTCGGCGACCTATCCGCTGGAACATGCGGTCGAGGCGCTCGATCAAGTGCTGTTGCGCAAATCCACGGGCAAAATCGTCATCATGACGGCTTAGGATATATACTTGTCGTCATCCGGTGGTGATGTCTGTCCTTGCGGCGAACCAGGTTCAAGGCATCCGGAAACCTCAAGAAAATCGACCGGCGCTGGCAAGGGCGAGCGCTGTATTCACTGGGCGCGGCCATCCCCGCGCTGATAATCACGAGAAAGGACTTTCATGAATCCCCAGAACGGTTACGATATTGAAGATTTGTCTGTCGGCATGAGTGCAGAAATCGCCAAGACCATTACCGATGCCGACCTCGTTTTGTTTGCCGGGGTATCGACGGATGTCAATGCGGTGCACATGGATGAAGATTTTGCGAAAACCACGATGTTTGGTGGTCGTATCGCCCACGGGATGTTGTCCGCGAGCCTGATTTCGGCAGTGCTGGGTAATCGTTTACCCGGGCCTGGCACGATTTACATGAGCCAGTCCTTGCGCTTCCGCGCGCCGGTGCGTCCGGGTGAAACGGTCCATGCCAGGGTGACGGTCAAGGAGGTCATCACCGAGAAGTCGCGGGTGGTCGTCGATACCGTGTGCACCGTCGGCGACAAGGTGGTCATCGATGGCGAAGCGACCCTGATGGCAACCTCGCGTCAGAAGCGGGAAGCCGCCGGCAAGTAGTCCTACAACGCCGCCGCCGTGCGCAACTGTTCGTCCAGACCAGATGCGGCTGATCCCCCAACGGCGGCGATCTTTTCGGTCGGCTCCCGGCCGTAAACCCGAGTACCTTTCCTGCCTCCGCGGCCACCCCTGGAGAAGACCAGATGAAACCGACATCCTGTTCCCGGCTTCTCGCCGCTGCCCTTGCCGCAGCGCTGATCGGTTGTGTCGCGCTGCCGCAGGGCGGCGCAGGCTACGCTCGCTCTTCGGCTTTGCCGGCTCCCCCTGACCCGCCTGACAATCCAACGACGCCGGAAAAAGCGGCGCTCGGCAGAAAGCTTTTCTTCGATCCGCGTCTCTCGGGTGACGGCAGCATGGCCTGCCAGGGCTGCCACTACCGTCATCTCGGCTGGACCGACGCGCTACCGCTGTCGCGCAAGGTCGGTGGCGGCATGAATACTCGCCATACGCCCAGCGTATACAACACTGGCTACTACACCAGTTGGTACTGGGATGGCCGTGCCAGGACACTCGAAGCTCAGGTCACTGCCGCCTGGAAGGCACAAATCGGTGCCGA
>NZ_JAZKUD010000121.1:0-9672 GCF_036625275.1 Accumulibacter sp. | reverse complement strand
GCGTGCAGACTTTGCCGCCCTCACGATAGGACTCGCGGAGCAGGATGACGGGCCTGGAGTTTCGGTTGGGGACGCGGGCGATGTACATGCCGACAATAAAAGCACATATAGCATTGTTTGTCAAACATAATTATTATAGTTACATGCCTACATCTTTGGCGATTTTCTGATGTTTTACATCAAATCAATGGCTTACTGGAAGGCCTCCGGGAAGGTCCGTCGGTCTTGCGGTCGGTGACGATGAAGTGGGACATGCCGGACCTCGGTTGCTTCAACAGGCATGATTTTAGCATATCCGGTCGGGAGCAAGCGGAAAGTCCGACAGGCTGCTAGTTACGCCAACACCTCTTTTAAGCGCTGAGCGCCTGCCGCAGTAGGGGTCCGCTGATGATGCGAGCCAGTTTGTCGGCGTACATCGGGTCAGTGGCGTAGCCCGCTTGCTGCAGGGAACGCGCAAACTGCGCGCCATCCTGCTGCCCAATGACCCCGGCAAAGCGGGGATTGCTGCTCAGAACTTTTGCATAGTCGCGAAAGGCTTCGGCATACGAACCATAGACGCGGAACCTGGCGCGTACCGATTGCGCTTTCCCATTGACGAACTCGGTGGTCTGCACTTCGACGGTCGGTCCCGACCAGGTCCGCCCGGCCTTGATTCCGAACAGATTGAAGCTTGGCGAACCATCGGCGGCCTTGATCTCACGTTTGCCCCAGCCACTCTCCAGTGCCGACTGGGCAACCAGAAAATGCGCCGGCACGCCGGTCAGCGCGGCCGCCTCGACAGCCTGCGGCCAGACGCGATCGACAAAGGCGCGCGCATCGGGTGATGTGCCGGCCGTGCTCACCGCGCCGCTCTTCACCATGGGGGGCGCAGCAGTGCTGCGCTGGGCACCGGTCACGGATCGGAGGGTCGCCGTATTCGCGGTGATCTGCGCAGATAGCGACTGTTGCAGCAGGTCGAGGGGCGAGGTGGCCGCGGTCGCTGTGCCGGGGGTCATCTGCCGCGCCAACTGCTTTTCGATCATGGCGGCGAAACCGAGCGGCGCTTGCGAAGCGAGATCCTGTGCCATCTGCTGGTCGCCAATGGCCGTGAAAAAACGGCTCTGATCGCTGTCCAGCAAACCGCCAGCGGCATTGGCATCGCGCATGCTTTTCAACATCAGGTGCAGCAGCATGCCTTCGAACTGTCGCGCGGCCTGCCGTACGCCGGCTTGCGGGTCCGCCTTGAGTCTGGCGCGCAGATCGCCACCCAGGGCAGGATCGATCGCTAGACGATTGACTCCCAAATTGACGGATTTCATCAGTGAAGGACTTCCCTGGGTGGTCTGCTCGACATGGTTTCAGATGATTTCGAGGTCGGCGCGCAGCGCGCCCGCAGCTTTCATCGACTGCAGGATGGACAATAGATCCTGCGGACCGGCGCCCAGCGCATTGATGGCCTTGACCACCTCGGCGAGGCTGACGCCGGCTTTCAGCTGGATCAACGAACCGCCTCCTTGTTTGATCTCGATCTCGCTCTGCGTCGTGGTTACTGTCTGCCCGCCGGCCAATGCGTTGGGCTGACTGACTTTCTGTTCGCTATTGACGACCACCGACAGATTACCATGTGCCACCGCGCAGGAATCGATGGTGACCTTCTGGTTCATGACCACCGAACCGGTGCGGGGGTTAATGATCACCTTGGCAACGGTTTGGGTCGGCCGCACTTCAAGGGCCTCGACTCGCCCCAGGAAGGCCACCCGGCTATTCGCTTCCTCGGGTGCGAGCACGCGAATCAGGCGGCCATCCACCGCCTGCGCCGTACCCGGACCGATCTCGCGGTTGATGACTTCGACCACTCGCTGGGTGGTACCGAAGTCGGTCGTGGCCATTTCGTAATGAACGAATGGACCTTGCCCGAGTGCTGTCGGCACTTCACGTTCGACAGTAGCGCCACCCACCACCCGCCCGGCAAGCAGATGATTGACCACCACCTTGCTGCCGGCCGCTGCGGCTCCCGCACCGGCCACCAGCAAATTGCCTTGTGCCTGTGCGTAGATCTGACCGTCTGCGCCTTTCAGCGGCGTCATCAGCAACGTTCCGCCGCGCAGACTCTTGGCGTTGCCCATCGACGACACGGTAATGTCGATCTGCTGCCCGACCCTTGCAAAGGGAGGCAGGTTGGCGGTCACCATCACGGCGGCGACGTTCTTGAGTTGCAATGATTGTGTCGTCGGCAAGGTCGTCCCGAGTTGCGCCAGCATGTTGATGATGCTTTGCGTGGTAAAGGGGGTCTGTGTCGTCTGGTCACCACTCCCGTCCAGTCCCACGACCAGGCCATAGCCAATCAACTGATTGTTGCGCACTCCCTGTACGGAAGCCAGATCCTTGATCCGTTCGGCTACGACCGGGGCACTCAACAAACCCGCCAGAGTGACCAGAATGACGGTGCGCCACAGACCCTTGCCGACTTGCCTGCCCATGATCCGTGCCATCAGCGGTTTTCCTCAGAAAGGCATGAAGCTCAGGAAGAAGCGTGCCAGCCAGCCCATGACCTGAGCTTCACTGATCGCGCCACTTTCCTTGTATTCGATGCGTGCATCCGCAATCTGTGACGATGCAATGGTATTGGCGGCATTCACGAAATAAGGGTTGATGATCCCTGACAGGCGGATGTACTCCTGCCCATGACCAATCGCCACCTGCTTCTCGCCGGAGACCAGCAGGTTGCCGTTCGCCAGCACTTCGATGACCGTCACCGTGATGGTACCGGTAAACACATTGTTGGCGGCGGCCTCGCCCTTGCCGGCAGCCGTGTTGCTGCTACTGCCTTTCAGTTCAATCAGCGACTTGCCGGGCAGATTGACGTTTGGTCCGGACGAGGCGCTGATGCTGCCAGTCTTGGAAAGACTGCTGTTCGACTTGGTCGCTGCCGAAGTGTTCTCGGTGATCGTCACCGTGATCGTATCGCCGACATAACGAGCGCGCCGGTCTTCGAACAGCGTTCGCGATGTTCCGGCCTGGTAAATGCTGCCAGTCGCCGCGAGGCTGGCAGCGAGCGCGTCGGGCCGCTGCGCGGGGCGTGCGCTCATCGGTTGATGGACGTTGGTGGGCGGCACCGTCGTACATGCCCCCAGCAGCACAGTCAGTGTCAGCAGTAGCTTCGTCACGAGCCATTCCTTACCCATCGGGGATCGTTCTACAACTGGGTCAGACGCGCCAGCATCGCGTCCGAAGTTGACACCACCTTGGAATTGAGTTCGTAGGCCCGCTGCGTTTGAATCATCATCACCAGTTCCTGCGCCACGTTCACGTTTGACGCCTCGACGAAGTTTTGCAGAACGACTCCGGAACCATTGGTTCCTGGCGTATTGGGAGTCGGAGTACCACTCGATGCGGTCTCCAGGTAGAGATTTTCGCCGATGCTCTGCAACCCTCCGTTGTTGATGAAAGTTGCCACCTGAATGGTTCCGATCTGCACGGTTGCTGGCGAATTCGGCTGCGTGATGCTGACCACGCCATCGGTCCCGATGGTGATCGTCAGGGCATTCTGCGGAATCGTGATCGCCGGTTGCAAGGGATAGCCATTGGCCGTCACGATCTGCCCCTGATTGTCTTTCTGGAACGAACCATCGCGCGTATAGGCGGTTGTGCCATCAGGCAGCAGAACCTGAAAGAAGCCGGCGCCGTCGATCGCCAGATCAAGACTGTTGCCGGTTTGCTGGAGCGAGCCCTGCGTGAAAATGCGACCCGTGGACACCGGGGTCGTTCCGAGGCCGATCTGCAGGCCATCGGGAATCTGAGTAGTCTGTGACGACTGGGCTCCTGGCTGACGAAGGGTCTGATAAAGGAGATCAGCGAAAATGCCGCGCGCCTGCTTGAAACCGTTGGTGCTGACGTTTGCCAGGTTGTTGGCAATGATGTCGATTTGCACCTGTTGGGCATTGAGGCCGGTACTGGCGGTCCATAGCGAGCGGATCATCGGTATTCCTGTCAGGCGTTGATCGTGAGAATCTGGGTCGCTGCACGTGCATTGCTGTCCGCCGTCTGCAACATCTTGATCTGCATTTCGAACTGGCGCGCCAGACTGATCATTCGCACCATCGCGTCCACCGAGTTGACGTTGCTGCCCTCAAGCGCCTCCGGAACGAGCTTGACGTTCTCGTCGGCAACCGCCTCGTCGCCGTTGCGAGTGCGAAAGAGTCCGTCATCACCGCGCACCAGATCGTTCTCCGGCGGGTTGACCAGCTTGATGCGGCCGACCGCGCTGGCGTTGTTGATCGCTCCCGCACCGATCCGCGGGATGCTCGATACCGTGCCGTCCGGAGCAATCGTGATGTTGTTGTCCGGCGGCAGCGAGATTGGCCCGCCCTCGCCGAGCACGTTGAAGCCGGAGCTGGTCAGCAGCACGCCATTGGCATCGGTCCTGAGATTGCCGGCACGGGTATACGCCTCGCGACCATCTGCCCCCTGCACGGCAATCCAGCCAGCGCCGTTGACCGCGACGTCGAGTGGCCGCCCGGTAACCGTCAACGGCCCCTGCTCAAAGACATTGGCCAGCGAAGCATCGACTGCAAATGCCCGCGTTGGCGCGCCCGCGCCAAGGACCTGTGCAGCGCGGAAGCGGTGCTCCATGGCCCGATAACCGATCGTGGCGACGTTGGCCAAATTCTGCGCAACACCGGCCTGCTGCAGGAAAGCCTGTTTGGCGCCACTCATTGCGGTGTAGATCAGACGATCCATCGGTTATTGTCGCTTTCTTTCGCTACCGCGCTTAATGTGAAAGTCGCGTCCGCGACTCACGAACCTCCCCTTTCCACTCGCGGGGTCGAGGGAGAGGGAAACGGTCATGACTTTCATGATCGGGAGTGCCTGGAAACATCATGATCGTTAGCGCAGGTTCACCAAGGTCTGCATGACCTGATCCTGGGTCTTGATCGTTTGTGCATTGGCCTGATAGTTGCGCTGTGCTGAAATCATGTCGACCAACTCCTTGGTGAGGTCGACGTTCGAGTCTTCCACTGTCGCCGACTGGATCACGGCGCGCGTTCCTGTCCCCGGCGCACCGAGCAGTGGCGGGCCGGAAGTTGAAGTCTCACTCCATTCATTGTTGCCCAGATTCAGCAGGCCATTGGGGTCGCTGAAATTGGCAAGCACGACCTGCCCAAGGTTGCGCGACTGACTGTTGCTGTAGCGACCCTGCAGGATTCCATCTCTCGAAACGCCCACACCCACCAGACTGCCAGCAGCATATCCTCCCTGTATCAGGCGATCGACGGTCGAGTCATTCCCGAACTGGGTGGTGTCGGTGTAATCGATGCTTCCCGGCGACCAAGGTGTGGTGGCTCCGTCTGTCAGATCCCATTCCGGCATCGGAATGGAGAACACGGGGTCTCCTGCAGCCGGTGCTGGCACCACGCTCGTCAGTACCCCTGTGGTATCGAATACCAGACTCCGACCCCCCGGAGCAGCATCCGCAGATAGCACCCCATCAAGCGTCGCATACACGTCCCACGTTCCGGGAGTGGCAGTACGAACGTAGTACGTGCTCAGGTTGTGCATCACCCCGAGGGTGTCGAAAACGTTCAGGGCGGTCGAGAAATTGTACGATTGCGTATTGGCCGGATCGAAGGTGGTCACCAAGGGCACCGGATCAAGTGCGTCGAGGTTGATGACTGCGCTGATGTCTCCCGCCAGCGGATCACTGGTTGCTCGCGGTGGAATCTGGCTGGCAGACAACTGTATCTCGACCGGGTTGGTCGGGGAGATGTCACCATTCTCAGCGACCGGATAGCCGGTCAGGCGAAGATTTTTGTCGTTGATGACGTAACCTTCCTTGTCGAGGTGAAACTGGCCGTTGCGTGTATAGGTGATTGCCCCTTCGTGACTCATGCGAAAATAGCCGGGACCATTGAGTGCCAGGTCCAGGGGATTGCTGGTCGTCGTCAGATTACCCTGGGTGAACTGTTGCTGGATTGCCGAAACCGTGACCCCGATACCGATCTGAGAACCGGACCCGATACCCAGCGAAGCCGCGTAGAGATCCGAGAAGTGCGCATCTGCCCTCTTGAAGCCGACGGTGGCGACGTTGGCAACGTTGTTGCCGATCACATTCAGCGACGCGGCCGACGCATTCAGACCGCTCAAACCCTGTTGAAAACTCATGGTTGACCCCTGCTCCTAGAAAATCTGCTGTACCTTGTTGAAATCCACTCTGCCCTGCCCAGCGAGTTCAAGCTGGAAGGCGCCCTTGTCTCTGACCAAGGCAGAAACCGTCCCCAACTGCATCGTTTCTGCAGCCACTGTTTCGCTGCCACGCACGGCAGCGATCGTAAAACTGTAGTTGCCTGGCGGCGCCGTCGCTCCGGCGTCAGTCTTGCCGTCCCAGGTAAAGCTGAAGCTGCCGGCATCGCGCGCGCCCAGATTCTGACTTTGCACCACCTTGCCGGCGGCATCGAGGATCGTCAGCGTCACCTTGTCGGCGGGGCCCGCAAGATTGGCACCGCCGCTGGTTTCGCCGTCGCCCAGAACAAGCCGGGAACCAGGAACGAGAACGCTCTTGCCAATCAGACCCGCCGCCTGCATCGACTGGCTGTCGTTGAAATTGCTCAACAAGGTCTGCATCGTCGCGTTCAGATTTTCGATACCGGCCACCGTACTGATCTGCGAGATCTGCGTGGTCACCGCAGCATTGTCGAGCGGGTTGAGCGGGTCCTGATTCTTCAGTTGCGTTACCAGCAGCTTGAGAAAGCGGTTCTGGACATCCTCACTGTCCGAACTTGCATTGGTCGCGCCGGCCTTTGCCTGGGCATTGATCGCCGCAAAAATGTCGCTACTTGAATTGACTGCTGATTGCACGGCGTTCATGAGTTTCTCCTGTGTCTTCTGTTCGATGACTACTGACCAAGCGTCAATGTCTTAAGCAGCAACTGCTTGGCGGTGTTCATCACCTCGACGTTGTTCTGGTAGGCACGCGACGCCGAAATCATATTGGTCATTTCTTCAACCACGTTCACATTGGGCATCGCGACGTAGCCTTTTTCGTCAGCGGCGGGATTGCGTGGGTCATAAACCATACGCCCCGGAGTGCTGTCCTCAACCACCTGTTTAACCCGAACCCCTTGCGCCGCAGGGCTGCCCATCGGTGTTGCAGCAAACACCACTTGTTTGGCCCGATAAGGTTTGCCGTCCGAACCGATCACGCTGTCCACGTTCGCCAGGTTACTGGCGACCGCGTTGAGGCGTATCGCCTGTGCAGTCACTCCACTGCCGGCCACAGCAAAGGTATTGAACAGGCTCATGGCAATTAATGTGACAGTCGCATCAGCGATTTACAAACCTTCTCTCGCCCGCAAGCATGAGAAGGGTCGGGAAAGAGGGAAACGAATGCGTTCATGATCGAAGGAGCCTGCAACAGCCGTGACCGTTAGGGCTGCAGAGCCGCGAGCAGGGTCTTGACCTTGCCACTGAGAAAACTCATGCCAGCCTCGTAGTAAATGGCGTTTTCGGCAAACTGCGCCCGCTCGACATCCATATCAACCGTATTGCCATCGGCACTCGCCTGGCTGGCCTGGCGATACATCAGGCGCACCATGCCAGGGTCCGCACTACCCTGGAAATGACGCTCAGAGGTGGTGACCAGGTTGAGATTGCCTTCACTGCGGCCAGCAAGCGCGTCCCTCAGCGCTGTCGCAAAATCAAAGTCCCTGGCCTGGTAGTGCGGCGTATCGGCATTGGCGATATTCCCCGCCAGCACCTGCTGCCGATGGGCACGCAGCGTTAGCGCTTGTTGCCCCGCGAAAAGCGTGCCGTCCAGCTTGCTAGCCAAAATGGTCTCCTCTAAAAATTTCTGAGCAACATTCAAGCAATAATGATGCCAATCTTGCGAACCAACCACTGGCCATGGCTTCGACTCGGGGCTACACCTTTGCGGTACCGGTATTTGCCGGCTTTCCGGCAATTATTGCCGCTGACAAAAATTGCTGCTACCTTCTAGGTTCTGTTGACACAAGCCCCGTCTACTGCGAGGGTTAGAGCCTTTGGGCGATGGTGAACCGGCTCGAAATCAGCGACGAAGAATGGGGGGCGATCTACCCGATACTGGTGGCCCACAAGCCTGTCTGCATGGCCTCGGAACCGGCCTGCCGGGTCTTCCTGGTGGCGGTCTTGTGGGTGCTGCGGTCGGGGGCGCCCTGGCGCTTGCTGCCTGCCGCCTATGGCCAGTGAACCCGGTTTTCAAGCGCTTCTCCCGCGGGTGCCGCCATGGCGTCTGGGAGGCGCTGCCTAAGGGGTGTTCCCATCTGCCTGATTGGCAGAGCATCCTGATCGACTCCACCGGCATCCGCGCCCATCCCTGCGCGGCCGGGGCAGCGGAAAGCAGCGCGCAGGCCGAGGCGCCGGGCCGTTCGTGGGGTGGGTTTGGCACCAGGATTCCCGCCATCACCGACGGTCTGGGCAACCCCCTCGACTTCGTGCTGACGGGCAGCCAAGTCCATGACGTTACCAGGCTCTGCTGGCACTGACTCCAGAGGGTGCTCAGGCGCTCATCGGCGACAAGGGCTACGACAGCGACGCCTTCGTCCGGGCCATCGAGGCGCGCGACAGGGACGCGGTCATCCCACCCCGCAGCCACCGCACCAAACTCCGCGAGGTCGATGGGTTCGTTTACAAGGAGCGCCACCTGATCGAGTGCTTCTTCAATCCAATCCAACATTACCGGAGGATTTTCTCACGCCATGAAAAAACCTCCCGCAACTACATGGGCATGCTGCGCTTCGTCTCCACCCTCATCTGGCTGCGGTGATGGGTCAACAGAACCTAGTCCCAATTGCTGGCCAGCCGTGGTGGCGAACAGCTAAATAGAAGAAATGGCGAAACGGAACCCTCACCCGCCAACTGCACGTGTACCACGGCACGGTACGCCGCGTCCTGGTGCAAGCCGGCTACCCTCGGACAGAGGCCCGGTTCAACGCCACTCGTGGGTTGATTCCTACCTGCCTTTCATTCTTGAGACTCTGGGGAAGTTTCCGAACCTCACGGTCAGCCACCTGTACGCGATGGTGCGCGAGCGGGGCTACCATGGTGGCCCCGATCACTTCCGCCATCTCGCTGCACCGACCACGGCCGTTCAGCGAAGCCTATCTATCTGCGTCTGCACACTCTCCCAGGCGAACAGGGACAGGTCGACTGGGCTCATTTCGCTCATCTCCAGATCGGCTGTGCCCGCTGGTCGCTGATGACCTTTGTCAGGATCCTCTCCTGGTCGCGGCGCATCTTTCTGCGCTTCTATCTCGACGCCCGAATGGAGAACTTCCTGCGCGGTCACACGTCGGCGCGTTTACGGCCTGGTCCGGTTTGCCGCGAGTCCTTCTCTATGACAAAATCATCTATGACCCGTTCGTCAAGGGTGGCGTGCGACTGGGGCAGGCAGACGCAGAGGAAGTGGCAGCCCGGTGCCCGCACCTCTTCGCAGAAGGGCTGGTGACAGTAAAGGTCATCGCCCAGGAAGGTCACGCCCCAGGGCGCTGTGGCGCTATACGCAGCGCCCCCTGCTGCAACCAGCGCCCACTGGCGGATCTTCCTCCACGTAGTAGACGAAACTACGCTTTAACTATCGGTTTTTGTTAAACAAATAGCCAATGCCGCGAAAGCGGCGCCTGCCTACGCGGCGAGCTTGTCGGCTTTGGGCTTGAGTGG
>NZ_JAZKUD010000120.1:0-9851 GCF_036625275.1 Accumulibacter sp. | reverse complement strand
CGGGTTCATCGGCAGTGAGGACAATGATTTCGACGCGGCGATTATTGAAGGCATCGGGCAGTTCAATCAGCACATGCCGATCCTTGACCTGCTCAAATAGTCGTTCTACTTGCATGTGATGCTCTCCGGAATAAAAGGGACAGTATATAAAATAGCTTCTAGCGCAGGGCCCCCAGGGCGTCGGAGTTGGCGGTGTATTCGGGTTCCTCGAGGCTCACCGCCACGTGGCTTTGGGCGGCCAGGTTGTAGATCTCGTTGGGCCACACCTGCTGGATGATGCGGATGAGGCTGGAGGAGTCCGTGAGGTCGCCGTGGTGCAGGATGCAATAAAAGGGGACAGTATAGAAAACTCTCAAGAGAACAGAGCTGGACAAGTCTCAATGTTCATCATCCTCAGCGCTGCCGCCGCAAGCGGTCTTCCCGGTGGATGATCCAGCCGCTGCGGCGCAAATCAAGTCCAGGCGCCTGGCAATGCGCGCTGTTTGCCGGGTCACCAACCCGCTTGGCCTGGATGAAGGGGCGATGACCTCGCCGGCCTTGGCCTCGGCCTGGTTGACGGTGACGGCGGCGACGATGCTAACTTCGTCAAAGGCGATTTCCAGGAATGGACGGACCGGCCACGGCTGCGCGCTGCCGCCCCGTTGAAGTGATAGGCGTTCCGTTGGCAACAAGCTCCACTGCCTGGGATTCGGGGATGTCTTTTTGTGCCAGTCACCTCAGCGGCTGTGAAAAACTGGTGCGGCGCCAGGCAGCCGTCTTGCCGGCAACAACCGGAACCGACCCACTTGTCCGGTTGGTCAAGTGGTCAGTAATCCTTGAAGACCTCTTCCAGCGTGGTGGCGTCAAGGATGTTTTCGGCCCACTGTTCCAGTTGTTCGACGGTGGCGGCCTGCAGCCGAGCCAGTGTCTCCGCGCTGTGCGGGCCGAAGCGGCGGGTGAGTTGGCGTTCGAGGAGGGCAGACTCCCATTGCTGCATGCCTTGCTGAATGCCTTTCTCAATGCCGATACGTTCTACCGAGGCGATGTAGGGCATGGTTGGGTTCCTCTCGCAGATCCAGAAACACGGCTGTTTCAAGTGCATGGCCAAGGTGGCTTTGCGTGATCGGTCAAAGATCGGGATCAGCCCGGTGTCGACCGGTGCCGTTGGCGGATCACGCTCCGAGGCCCCACGGGTTGGCGATAAACCGAATTGCTGTCGGGCGGACGCGAACTATTGCGGGAGTGCTGGTTCAATCGGTCCGGCGCGTCCTTGAGATCGGCCACCAGGCGCTCCGCCAACGGCCGCAACGCCTCTTCCCCAATCCGCGACAGAGCATCGCGGTCGAGTTGGCGAAGATCGTGGTCGGTCAGATGTATGGCAAGACGGGCTGGGCCGGGGTCAACGACGCTTAGTCCAATACACCTCACGCTCAGACCCAACGAAACCGCAACTGATTTCTCAGATTACATCGGTAACATGTTGAGGAAAAGGCTTGCGCAGTTTGTCTGATCGCCGCCGGACAGCAGACGCCCGGCACAAAGCGGTCACGAACGGCGGCGTCCGTCCGCAGGCACCGCTGAGGGGGCTGGTGGCCAATCTGCGGGGGTGGAGGGGTGAACGGAGCACATCGCAGTAGTTGGCCAGCAATTGCTTGGTATCCTTCGGCGGGCAATAGCCGCATCAGCCGAACGAGGGATTATTTAACTTGAGGGTTCATTCCTTACTTGCCGAACGAAGTTTTCTTGCCTTATCGGCGAGGGAGGCAACTGTTTCTTCTAGCCATTGATTTCTGCGCCATTCGGTGTAATCAAGCCGTTCCCGGTTGATCAGTGCGATAAATCGCTCGGCTTCGACGGGGCCAAGGGTTTTGATGAGCGTCGCTACACCTTCATGGCGAATTTCTGTATCAGTTCTCATGGCTTGTGTCCTGTTGCGTTTTTATGAAATCTACGGGGTCAATGACACAAATGCGTGGTTCGACAACCATTTTTTCAGGAATAAAAGGGACAGTATAGTAAATACCTTCCAGAGACGCGCCCACTCAATAACCTCAGCTGACCTCGGTCATGGCGCGGGGCCGCGGGGGCTGCAAGAATTGGGGCGGCGCCAGCAAACCCTCATTCCCGCGCAAGCGCGAACGCAGTTCGTACAACCAGTTTTCCTCAAAAACAATCAGATAAACCAGGTGGATTTCCGCGTGAGTGCTGAGCGATCCATCGCCATGAGCGTATCGAAGTCGTGCGCCAGCCAACGATGTTGACCACGACGTTAGTATGCGGCTTGTGTATTCCTGCCTGGCTGAGGGTTGATCAATTGCCCTGCAGCTGCCTCCGTACCTTCGCGGGTACTGCGCAAGCCTTTGTCCGCATGCTGACGTGACGGCGCCGGGGAGCGGCTGGTCGCGATGCGTGCCTTCAGGCATCCGGTCGCCAGGCATCATTGAGGACTTCTTCTTCCATCGCCCAGGGACAAGCGTCGGGAAAGCAATCGAGGCCGGTTTCCCCAACCGCCTGAGCAACAGCCTTGGCCCACACCATCTCAAGCCATCGCGTTTCCTGAAGCTTGGGGGTCAGGCTTGGGGTGTCACTCAGTCCATAGGCAATCTCCTTGCGCTGTGCGAGGATGGTCTTTTCCCAACTGGCTCCCCGCCGCTCCGGCTGATATCGCCACTTGAGTAGATGAGCCATTAGAACAGACATCCGGCTCGCAAGTTCGCGCTGTTCGCTCTTGCCCACGTCTTCGATTTCCTCCGCGAGGTGGTCGCGGTCGAGCAGTTCGAACCGTCCGGCACGAAGAAGGCTGGCCTGCTCGTTGGCCCATGCCACGACATCGGTTTCGTACCTGGTGCTCATATCGACCTCCCCACAATGCACAATCAAAGAAATAGTATATGAAATACCTTCCAGCGCAGGGCCCACTCACCAACCTCCGCTGACCTCGGTCATGGCGCGAGGCCGCGCTGTCAGCAATTGGGACGGCGCCAGGAAGCCAACGCACTGCGTATAGCCCGTTTCCATACCGCCATGCCTCAGTGTCACCCTCGCCAGCCAGGAATTCACACGCTCTCGGTCCTCACCGGCAAAGTACACGGGCGCGCCCCGGTCATACGGCGGCGAACTTGACGACCTGGACGACGAACTGCCGACCGCTGTATGGCGCGCCAGTGGCAATGACGAAGTCGTGTGGGTGGTCCTGCGACATCGCAACCGGTTGGGGTGTGCTGCCCCGTTGCTACTGTGGGCGCTGATCGAAGACTTCGTCCAGGGACTCGGCATCGAGCACCTTGATCGCCCATTCTTCCAGCTGATCGACATCCGCGGTGGTCAGCCGAACCTGGACCGCATCGGGGAGCGCGCCAAAGCGACGCGCGAGCAGGCGCTTCAGGAGGGCAGCCTCGCCTTCCTGCCGGCCTTCCTGCCGGCCTTCCTGCCGGCCTTTCTCGACTCCGAAGCGTTCTGCAGAGGTGACGTAAGGCATGATGACCTTCCTTTCCAGTGTGTAGACTTCCTGCAGCAGCCGTTGCTCAAGGTCTGTCGGCAGCCGCATCAGCCAGTCGATGACCCCGAACAGATCGATGATGCGCTGCTTGTCCCAATTGCGTTCGTAGAGCAGCTTGGCCAGCCGCCATTTTGCCGCATAGCGCTGTTCCGGGTCACCCTTTGTGCGCCGGGTAAGAAGGTGAGCAGCGGTGACCAGTGCGAAGGGGTTGGGGTCTTCGAGCAGGGATTCGGTCTGGTTGGCGTAGTCGAGGAGCTTGACCACGGGAAAGCGGATGCCGACCTCGCAGCCGAACAGTTGATAGCCAAACCCGTCCGGCTTCCAGTTTTCACGTTCGTCGGCCAGCACGGCCAAGCTGGCAACCGGACGACGGTAGCGGTCGTAGAGGCGGTAGTTATAGGTGAACAGGCGCTCGGGGAAGTCGGCATCGTGCTGGCCCTGGACTTCGACGTGGATGTAGACCCATTGCTCACCTCCGTCCCGCGTCGCGATCTGCACCAGGCAGTCAACCAGGCGCTTGCCGAGCTGCGCGTCCTGCACCACCTGGGCGAGTTCCTGGTCCAGGAAGAGGTGCGGCTGCTGCCAGTCGATCTCGCCGTGGGCTTGCGGGAAGTAGAAGGCCATGAACTCCGGGAAGTAGCGCGTCAACGCGTCTTTCCACGGGGTGTCGTAGTCGTCGCTGGGTAGGATCATGACATGAATAAAAGGGACAGTATATGAAATACCTTCTAGCGCAGGGCCCACTCACCAACCTCAGCTGACCTCGGTCATGGCGCGAGGCCGCGCTGTCAACAATTGGGGCGGGGGCGGCGCTCGGAAGCCCTCGTTCCCGCATGCTCACAGCAGTCCCTAAAAAATAACAAAAATAAGTGGACAGTATATGAAATACACTCCTGAATCTGCTTCCTGATCCGGCGCATGGCCATCCGCACATCGGCTGAGCCGAGTCCATGACAGTTGGCATCGCCCGATGAATCGGGCTCCTGCAAATACGCCTGGTCAAACGGATCAGTACACCTCGGCAGCCAGCAGCGGCGTTCCTGCGCGGTCTTTTGGCGATAGGGTCGGTTCGCCGTCGAGCGGCCAGCGAATGCCGATTGCGGGATCGTTCCACTGGATGCAGCGCTCGTCTTCCGGTGCGTAATAGGCCGTGGCCTTGTAGCAGAAGTCGGCCAGGTCCGAGAGGACGAGAAAGCCATGCGCAAAGCCGGGCGGTATCCACAGCATGCGCTGGTTTTCTGCCGACAGCTCGACCCCTTCCCAACGTCCAAAAGTGGGCGACGAGCGGCGGATATCCACCGCGACGTCGAAGACGGCGCCCTGGGTCACCCGCACCAGCTTGCCCTGGGGCTGCCGCAACTGGTAATGCAGGCCGCGCAGCACGCCTTTCGCGGAACGGGACTGGTTGTCCTGCACGAAATCCGGATTCAGGCCAAGAGCGGCAAAGGTCCTGCGGTTCCAGCTCTCGAGGAAGAAGCCACGGGAGTCGCCAAAGACCACGGGTTCGATGATCAGGAGGTCCGGGATCGATGTCGGGACAAGTTTCATGGGCTGGGCCGAGGTGAGGAAAGTCGATGTTTGAAGGGCGGCATTCGGCAAGAAGGTTTCTTTGCGGCAGCGATGACGACTCGCAGACCGTGTCATTCCCTGAGCAATCCGAGTAGGTACTGCCCGTAGAGGTTCTTCTTCATCGGCTCGGCGAGCGCTGCCAGCTGCGCCGCGCTGATGTACTCTTCCCTAAAAGCAATTTCCTCGGGGCAGGCGATCTTGAGCCCCTGCCGCTTTTCGATGGTTTCGATGAACATGCTCGCTGCCAGCAGGGATTCATGGGTGCCGGTGTCGAGCCAGGCGTGGCCGCGGCCCATCATTGAAACACTGAGCTCACCCCACTCCAGGTACTGGCGGTTGATGTCGGTGATTTCCAGCTCGCCCCGGGCTGAGGGCTTGAGGTTGCGGGCCACATCGACTACCCGGTTGTCGTAGAAATAGAGGCCGGTGACTGCGTAATGGGATTTTGGCGCCGCCGGCTTCTCTTCGATACTGATCGCGCAGCCGGACTTGTCGAACTCGACGACGCCATAGCGCTCGGGGTCATGGACGCGGTAGGCGAAGACGGTGGCGCCGCTCTCCCGGGCGTTGGCCGACCGCAGATCGTTGGCGATTTCGTGGCCGTAGAAGATGTTGTCGCCGAGCACCAGGGCCGACGTGCCGTTGCCGATGAAGTCGGCGCCGATGATGAACGCCTGCGCCAGGCCGTCCGGACTGGCTTGCACCGCGTAGCGGATGCTCAGCCCCCACTGCTGGCCATCGCCGAGCAATTGCTCGAAGCGAGGGGTGTCCTGCGGCGTGGAGATGACCAGGATGTCGCGGATTCCCGCCAGCATCAGCGTGGTCAGCGGGTAATAGATCATCGGCTTGTCGTAGATCGGCAGCAGTTGCTTCGAGACCGCCAGGGTGGCCGGATAGAGGCGCGTGCCGGAGCCTCCCGCGAGAATGATTCCCTTGCGTTGGCGGCGATGGACAGGCGATGAGGAAGGAGGCGTCATCAATGACTCGCAGCGCGTTGTGTGGAAAATGCGGATTGCGTGGATTGCATCGCCGGCCCGGTTCAGGCGGCGCGGAAGTCCGCATAGGCCCTGGCCAGTCCTTCGGCGAGGCCGACGGTGGCGCGACAGCCAAGGGCGTGCAGGCGGGAGACGTCCATCAGTTTTCTTGGCGTGCCGTCCGGTTTGCTGGCGTCGAAGTCGATGCGACCGCGATAGCCGATGACGCTGGCGATGGTGGTCGCGAGTTCGCGGATGGTGATGTCCTCGCCTGTGCCGACGTTGATGTGCGAGAGCATCGGCTGGGTGTGGGCGGCATAAGTGGCCGGGTCGAGGTTCATGACGTGCACGCTGGCGGCGGCCATGTCGTCGACGTAGAGGAATTCGCGTCTGGGCGTGCCGGTGCCCCAGAGCGTGAGATGGGGATCGAGCTGCCCGGTGCAGGTGTCGTGGAGCTGGCGTCTGAGGTCTTCGGGGATGGCGCCGTGTCTGGCTTCATCGTCTTCGATCGCCGGCCAGTCGTGTTCGGCGGCGAGTCTGGCCAGGTGCAGCTTGCGGATCATCGCCGGAATGACGTGGCTGTTCTGCAGGTCGTAGTTGTCGCCGGGGCCGTAGAGGTTGGTCGGCATGACGCTGCGGTAGTCGGTGCCGTACTGGCGGTTGTAGCTCTCGCAGAGCTTGATGCCGGCGATCTTGGCGATGGCGTAGGCTTCGTTGGTCGGTTCCAGGGTACCGGTAAGCAATGCGTCTTCCGCTAACGGCTGCGGCGCGAGGCGGGGATAGATGCAGCTGGAGCCGAGGAAGAGCAGCTTCTGCACGCCGTGGGTGTAGGCGGCGTGAATGATGTTGGCCTCGATCATCAGGTTTTGGTAGATGAACTCGGCCGGGTAGCTGTTGTTGGCGTGAATGCCGCCGACTTTGGCGGCGGCCAGGTAGACCTGGTCGGGGCGTTCCTTGGCAAAGAAGGCATCGACGGCCGACTGATTGGTGAGGTCGAGTTCGGCGTGGCTGCGGGTGAGGATCTCGGGCGCGGCGCCAGGGTTGCCGGCGGCCGGGCTGCGCGTCGGCGGATTGCACAGTTGCCGCACGATGGCGGAACCGACCATGCCGCGATGGCCGGCGACGTAGATCCGGGGTTCAGGCATGCTGGCGACCCCTCATTCGTGATGGTCGAAGGTCTGGAAGCCGGCGAGCTTGACCAGGGCGTCGCGCCGGGCCGAGCTGTAGTCGGCCAGGACCATTTCCTTGACCAGCTCGTGCAGGCTGGTGGTCGGCGTCCAGCCGAGTTTTTCGCGCGCCTTGCCCGGGTCACCGAGTAGCGTTTCGACCTCGGTCGGGCGGAAGTAGCGCGGGTCTACGCGAACGATGACATCGCCCGCCTTGACCTTGGCCTGGTTGCCGCTGACGCTGTCGACGATGCCGATTTCATCGACGCCGTCACCGGCGAAGCGCAGGCTGATGCCGAGTTCGGCGGCGGCGAACTCGACGAACTGGCGGACGCTGTATTGCACGCCGGTGGCGATGACGAAGTCTTCGGGGTGGTCCTGCTGCAGCATCAGCCATTGCATTTCGACGTAGTCACGGGCGTGGCCCCAGTCGCGCAGGGCGCTGAGGTTGCCGAGGTAGAGGCAATCCTGCAGGCCGAGGGCAATGCGGGCGATGGCGCGGGTGATCTTGCGGGTGACGAAGGTTTCGCCGCGGACCGGGCTTTCGTGGTTGAAGAGGATGCCGTTGCAGGCGTAGATGCCGTAGGCCTCGCGGTAGTTGATGGTGATCCAGTAGGCGTAGAGCTTGGCGACGGCATAGGGGCTGCGCGGGTAGAAGGGGGTGGTCTCCTTCTGCGGGCTTTCCTGGACGAGGCCGTAGAGTTCCGAGGTGCTGGCCTGGTAGAAGCGGCTCTTCTTTTCCAGGCCGAGGATGCGGATCGCTTCGAGCATGCGCAGGGCGCCGACGCCGTCGGCGTTGGCGGTGTATTCAGGCTCTTCGAAGCTGACGGCGACGTGGCTTTGCGCGGCAAGGTTGTAGATTTCGTCCGGTTGTACCTGCTGGATGATGCGGATCAGGCTGGTCGAGTCGGTGAGGTCGCCGTGATGGAGGATGAAGCGGCGATCCTTTTCGTGCGGATCCTGGTACAGGTGGTCGATGCGGTCGGTGTTGAACAGCGATGAGCGGCGCTTGATGCCATGCACCTCGTAGCCCTTGGCGAGCAGGAGTTCAGCCAGGTAGGCGCCGTCCTGGCCGGTGACGCCGGTGATGAGGGCAACTTTTCTTTGCGGGGTGTGGGCGGGCTGGGTCATGGGCATGTGGCTCGGTGCTCGGTGAGAATGGGTGACAGTCGTCTGGTGGCTGGGCCAGCGGCTGTATGGGCAAGGTGAAGCTCGTCAGCGTCGGGGGTCAGGTCAGGGCCCGGGGGGAGTCAGGCACGCTACCGCCATGCCCGAATACTTGCGCATTCAGCACATGGCAAGGCTCTGCCGCCGGCGTTCTCCCTCGCACTGGCGGCGGCGGCTTCCCGCGCAGCGCCGGAATCGTGCTTCGTATGGCCGGCTGCGGTTGGCAGGCCGCAGTCGGCGATGGCCTTCGTCAAGTCAGAGCGGTTGCCCGGCACGGATCATCCGCGGGGCTGCGCGACGCTCTTCATCCAATGTGTTCCTGCGCGGCCAGTTCGGCGCGCATGTCTTCGATCTCGACCTGCATCGCCACGTACTCCTGTTCTTTCCGGGCCAGGTAGTTGCGGGTCAAGCGCAGCTTGGCGCCGATGCCTTCAGGCGTCAGCAGGTAAGCGTATTTCAGCTTGTCCTCGGCGCGAAGAAAGTTGCCGGCCTTGATGTAGCCCTGGTCAAGCAGCGCCTTGAGCAGGTAGTTGGCCTTGCCCAGGCTGACGCCGAGACGTTCGGCGAGCTGCCGCTGGCTAATCTGCGGTGCTTCTTCGACGATTCTGAGGATGCGCAGATGCGCCTGTTCTGCCGGGGTCATGGTGGTCGTTCAAATCGTGAACACGAATGATACGGGAAGTCCCCGGCAGCGGCAATGTTGGAGGCGCCATAGGTGCCAGGGGAAGGAAGATCGCCCGATGAATCGGGCTCCTACGGTGTGCGGTCCAACTCACCGCATCCCGAAACGGGTGGCAGGCAATGTAGGAGCCCGATTCATCGGGCGATCGTCTTTCTAAATCCAAACCGCATCCCAATGCGGGTAATCGCCCACACGGGCAACGATCCCGGCGCGCACCGGGTTGCCGACGACATAGCGGGCGACGGCAACCAGATCTTCTTCGCGGCGCAGTGCGCGATCGTAAAATCCCTTCTGCCAGATTCGCCGGCCCAGGGCCAGGCTGACCTTGGCACGATAGACGCGCACGGCCGCGCTGACGCCTCCCTCTGACCCAAGCTCGAGCAGCCAATGGACGTGATCGGGCATGACCACAAACGCCAGGGTGGTGCCGTAGTCGCGTACCGCTTGCTCAGCAAAGGCCCGGACCACCCTGCGCGCCGCGCGGAAATCCTGGAAGACGCGCTCTCGTCCGGCGGTCACCAGGGTCAACAGATAGATCTGTCCGGCCTGAGAATACCGTCCCTGTCGCAGGTTCCGGGCATGGGGTTGAGCGGGTTGCACGGTTCGTTAGCGAAGAAGTCGCCCGATGAATCGGGCTCCTACATCGGATATCGGTCAGGGGATGATGACTTCGGTGTTCGGGTGGCGTTGCCTGATCGCGGCGGCGAGGGCCTGTTTGGCAGCGGTGTCGCCGTGCACCAGGCGTACCTGCCGTGGCTTGTGGCGCATGCGGCCGATGAAGTTGAGGAGGTCCTTCTGGTCGGCATGGGCGGAAT
>NZ_JAZKUD010000119.1:0-10070 GCF_036625275.1 Accumulibacter sp. | reverse complement strand
GAGAACCTCGTGCATCGCGGATTCGACGTCACCCTCGTCGAGATGCTCGACCAGCTTCTGGCGCCACTCGACCAGGACATGGCCCGAATTGTCGAAGGCTACGTCGAGCGGCATGGCATCCGGCTGGCGCTCAATGACGGCGTGGCCGGCTTCCACCAGGCCGCCGATGGCGCACTCGAGGTCCTCACGAAGTCCGGCAAGACTCACCCTGCCGACATCGTCATCCTCGCGCTCGGTGTTCGCCCGGATACCACGCTGGCCAGGACCGCCAGCCTCGAGATCGGGGAGCGCGGCGGGATCCGCGTCGACGAACAGATGCGCACCAGCAACCCGGACATTTTCGCGGTCGGCGACGTCGTCGAAGTCCGTGATTTCGTGACTGGCGAATGGAGCCTGATTGCGCTGGCCGGCCCGGCCAACCGCCAGGGGCGAATTGCCGCTGATGTGATTGCCGGGCGCGCGTCACGCTTCCGCGGTACCCAGGGCACTTCGATCATCGGCCTCTTTGGCGCCGCCGCCGCCTGGGTAGGTGCCAGTGAAAAGACGCTGAAGCGCCTCGGTGACGACGACTATGAAAAAACCTATCTCTACCCGAATTCACATGCCGGCTACTACCCCGGTGCCACGCCGGTTCCGATGAAGGTGATGTTCAGGAAATCCGACGGCCGCCTCCTCGGTGCCCAGGCGGTGGGCATGGATGGTGTGGACAAGCGGATCAGCGCACTGGCCATGGCGATTCAGATGGGTGCCACGATCTATGACCTCGAGGAGGCCGAGCTCTGCTATGCCCCACAGTTTGGCAGCGCCAAGGATCCGGTGAACTTTGCCGGCATGGTCGCCGCCGACATCCTCCGCGGCGACATGCCGGTCGCGCATTGGGATGCGCTCGGGGACGGCGTTCTGCTCGACGTGCGGGAGATGTTCGAACTGGCGGTCGAAAGTGTGCCTGGGGCGATCCACATCCCGCTCGGGCAACTGCGCTCGCGCCTGGGTGAGTTGCCGCGCGACCGGAATATCCATGTCATCTGCCGTTCCGGGGGACGGGCCTACTACGCGACGCGGGTATTGTTGCAGAACGGGTTCAACGCCAAGACGATTGCCGGCGGCATGCTGTCGCGTTATCACTCCCACCTCCTGCGGGACTGAGTGAGCGCCCAGTACCGGCGACTCGTTCTCCCAGCCCACGAATGATCGCGGACCCCGACTTGCCATTGAATATCTCGGTCAGCAGCAGATCTTCCGCGAGCGCCATACCAGGCGAGGCCTGGACGCGACTCTGCCCGGCCGGCCACCCCTTTCTCAACGCCGATTTTCTGGCGATCGTTGAGCGGCACGGCGCGGCCACCCCTGAGTCGGGCTGGACGGCTCGTCATCTGGTGGCCAGCGACGAGAGCGGTGCCGTCGTTGGCCTGCTGCCGCTGTACATCAAGAGCCACTCGCACGGCGACTTCATCTATGACTGGTCCTGGGCAGCGGCTTACCGGCAGCTCGGCCGCCAGTACTACCCGAAACTGATGAGCTGCCTGCCGCATACTCCGGTTGCCGGAACTCGCATCCTGGTCGCTGAAGGGCCCCACTCGGCAGCCATCAGGCAGGCGCTGGTCGACGCTGCCAAGGCGCTGGCCAACCGTTACGCTGCTTCTTCTTGGCATGTGGCGCTGGCCACCGGGGCAGAAACCGACCTGCTGCGGAACGAGGGGCTGCTGATCAGCCGCGATATCCAGTTTCACTGGCTGGATCCCGGCTGCGGCGACTTCGACGGCTATCTGGCCACTTTCAGTGCGGTCAAGCGCCGCAAGGTCCGCGCCGAACGGCGAAGGGTCGCGGAGAGCGGGCTCTCGATCGAGACACGGCACGGGGATCAGATCGACGCCGCCGAATGGCCGCTGCTGCACGCACTTTACGCCAGCACTTTCGACCGGTTCGGCAATCACGCCGCTTTCTCGGCTGCCTGTTTCGATGATCTGGCGGCCGCTTTGGGTCGTCGAATGATCATCTTCATCGCCCGTGATCGCGGACTGCCGGTCGCCGTGGCGATCTGTTTCCGCAGCGATGACGCGCTCTTCGGGCGCTACTGGGGTTCCGCCGGCAACTACCACAGCCTGCATTTCGAGCTCTGCTTCTACCAGGGCATTGCCTATTGCCTGCGCGAGGGCCTGCGGCGCTTCGAGCCGGGAGCGGGCGGCGAACACAAGCTGGCGCGCGGGTTCACGCCGACGGTCGTGCACTCCGCGCACTGGATCAGCGACCCCGGCATGCGACAGTTGCTCGCCCGTCACCTGGCGTTGCAGGGCGAGGCGGTTGCCGAGTATCGCGACGACGCGGCGGAGCATCTGCCTTTCCGGCGTGACGCCTCGCCATCGCAGGGAGGCTGAGGAGTCTTCAATTGCCGATCGGGCTTGTGCCCAAGCGCTCCCCTCGAGAGTCGTTGCAACTGTGCATCGACCGCCCAGAATCGGCGATTGACGGCGGCACTCCGCGTCATCTATCCTCCTCGAAAGCTGCTTGGACTTCCTATCCTTGGGTGGGCTACCGATTACTGGGGTAGTCGGATACGGGATCTACAGGGCCGACCGGACGCGCCGCCGACACCCGGGTCGTGGGGAGTGAGACAGCGTATGACGGTCGCCGGGCGTTGACCGGCGACCTGCGAACAGGAGTCAGGCCATGAATCCCAGCACAACACCTTCCACCGGCTTCGACCCGCCACGGAGTCCGCCCGACTTTTCACTCGTCTTGGGCGGCCCGCTGTTCCAACTGCTGCGGGGCGCCCGTCTGGAGGACGATGCTGCCACGCTGGTCGGCCGGCGCATTGCTGCCTTCGTTCTGCTGACCTGGGTGCCGCTGCTGGTGGCGGCTGCCGTCGAGGGGCTGGCATGGGATGGGCGGGTGGCCGTACCGTTCCTGCGCGATGCCGCGGTGCATGCACGCTTCTTGGCAGCCCTGCCGCTGCTGGTCGTTGCGGAACTGGTCGTGCATCTGCGCATCCGTGGTGTAGTCGCGCAGTTCCTGGAGCGCGAGATCATTGCTGGAGCCGAGATCGCGCGGTTCGACGGCGCGATCCAGTCGGCGATGAGGCTGCGCAACTCGGTAACGGCCGAAGTGCTGATGATCGCGCTGGTGTATGGCCTCGCCATATCCGGCATCTGGCGCCAAACCATCGGGCTGGACGCGGCAACCTGGTACTCGCCCGTTGTCGGTCCCGGAGCTGAGTTCTCGGCGGCGGGCTGGTGGCTCGCCTATGTCAGTCTGCCGCTGTTCCAGTTCCTCCTGCTGCGCTGGTACTTCCGCCTGTTCGTCTGGGCGCGTTTCCTGTGGCAGGTTTCACGCCTTGATCTGCGCCTGCTGCCGACGCACTCCGATGGGGTAGCCGGCCTGGCATTCCTCGGCAACGTCTCACACGCGATGGCCCCGCTTGCCGCGGCGCATGGTGCGATGGTGGCCGGCGTGCTGGCCGATGCGATCTTCCACACGGGCGTGAAACTCACCGACTTCAGCGTCGAGGTGTTCATGGTGGTGGCGCTCATGCTGTGCCTGGTGGTCGGCCCGCTGCTGGTGTTCGCGCCCCGGCTCGCGGCGGCCAAGCGGGCCGGCAACCGCGCCTATGGTGCTCTGGCGCAGCGGCTGGCGCGCGAGTTCGACACCAAGTGGCAGCGCGGAGGCGCACCGGCTGGGCAGCCATTCGTCAGCAGCCCCGATATCTCGGCGCTGGCCGATTACACCAACGCGCTGAACGTGGTGCGCACGATGCAGATCGTGCCGTTCACGCGCCAGGCGTTGCTGCAGCTTGCGGTGGCCACGCTGCTGCCGATTGCCCCCCTGCTGCTGACGATCATGCCGCTGGAGCAGCTGCTGAAACTGCTGCTGGGCGTGGTGGTGTAGGGCGCCGCCCCATAATGCCATATTCACCTTAGAATTCCGGGGACAGTATCTGTAACTCAAGGCCACGGCGGATGTCCGCTGCCCACTCGACTGCCGACCCCGGTCGGCGAAGCACCAGTGTCTGCCCTGGGTCGGTTGCCGTCAGCCCACCACGAACGAAGCAGTGACCGCTTATGGTTTGGCGCCGCCAGCCAGACGAGCCGTTGCTCGAACTGAGTGCGAACGGCCGGATAAGATTGACAACAGTGGTTCAGATTTCTCTGGCTACTGGCAGCCATCGGCCCGTGGCGGTCATTGAACTTCACCACCTTCGGACGGCCGGTGCAGTTCCTGCTGCGCACATTCGCTTTGCACGAAGGCGACCCTTGCTCCTCTGGGTAAGCCAACATGGCTGCCACGCCTGATGCCCGCCCGTGCGCCGCAGTTCTGGGAGAGCAAGGGCTACTGATCGGGACGGCCGGCGCAGAGCGGTGAGGCGTTGCGCCGTCAGCTCGGACGACTTGTCGAAGGCGTTCCTCGCGTACGGCCAGCTCTGGAACGAGTTCATGTGGCCGCTCGTCCACGTCTACGCGCGCCAAAGGATCGGCGTGGCAAGACGGGGAGGAATGGCGAAGCCCGCCATCGCGCTGGCCGCATGCCTGGCGAGCGGTAGCGGGCGGCTGTAAAGCCCCCCGCACTCGCGTAACCGACCAGACCGATGGTCTCGCTTGTCGGTGTGCAAGGTGGCATCGAGCAACTGGCAGACGAGGTTCTCATACGCTTCGGCGAGGGCTCACGAAGCGGCCAAGAGCGCCTTGGATATCCTATACTGATGCAGAATCTTTTCTAACAGAGGGTCGGCCAGATGTCCAAGAGCAAACTTGATGACCAGCAGGAAACCGCCACCGTGAACACCCAGGCCGCGGTTCTGTCTCCGCAAGAGCGGCGCGCACAAGGGAGTGCGCTGCGCGAAGCGGTGCCGCGCGAAGCGCAGGGCGGATGGAAACCACCCAAGAAGCGACGCGATCCGATTGAGGTGCTGGTTGCATCGAACGAGGGGCGGATGCCCGAACTGGTGCCGATCCGCTTTGGCCGGATGCTGCAGTCACCGTTCACCTTTTACCGGGGTTCGGCGGCAATCATGGCGGCCGACCTGGCGTCGACGCCGAACTCCGGTCTGCGGGTGCAGGCCTGCGGTGATGCACATCTGCTGAATTTCGGCGGCTTTGCCACGCCCGAGCGGCAGGTGGTCTTCGACGTCAACGACCTCGACGAGACGCTGCCGGCGCCCTGGGAGTGGGATCTCAAGCGCCTGGCGGCGAGCGTCGTCATCGCCGCGCAGTATCTGCAGCTGCACGAAAGCGAGGCGGCACGTGCGGCGACGGCGACGGTGCGCGCGTATCGCGAGCGGATGGCCGACTATTCGTCGATGCGCGCGCTAGATGTCTGGTACGACACCATTCCGCTGGAGCGCATGATGGCCGAGATAGCCGGCGGCGACGCCAAGCTCAGGAAGCTCGCCGCCAGACGGCTCGCGAAGGCGCGCGAGCAAAGCGCCGTCGAGAACGTTTTCCTGAAACTCGCGGAGCAGCACGGAGCGCTGCCGAGGATCAAGGACAATCCGCCACTGATCTTTCACCCCAGCGAGGAACTGGCGCCGGGAATGCGGACGCAGTACCGCGAAGGACTGGCACGGTACCGCGAGTCGCTTCCCGAGCACGTGCGCGTGCTCTTCGACCGCTTCCAGCTGTGCGACGTGGCGATAAAGGTCGTCGGCGTCGGCAGCGTCGGCACGCAATGCCTGGTCGCGCTGTTCATGGCCGCCGACAATGACCCGCTGTTCCTGCAGATCAAGGAAGCACGGGCGTCGGTCCTCGAACCCCATGCGGGCCCGAGCCTGCACGCCAACCACGGCCAGCGAGTCGTTGCCGGGCAGCGCCTGATGCAGGGGGCGAGCGACATGTTCCTCGGCTGGACCACCGGAAGCAATGGCCGCGACTACTATTTCAGGCAGTTGCGCGACGTCAAGATCAGCGCCAACATTGAACGATATGAGGAATGGGAGGTAAACCGTCTGACCACCTACGGCCGCCTGTGCGCCCGCGCTCTGGCACGCGCGCACGCGCGCTCGGGCGACGCGGCGCTGATCGCCGGCTATATGGGTTCCAGTTCCGTCTTCGACGATGCGATCTGCGAGTTTGCCGTCGAATACAGCGACCAGAATCAGCGCGACTACCGCGCCTTCGTCAAGGCAGTGCGCGAAGGGCGACTCGAGGCACAGGTGGGAGAAAGCGCATGAGTCCGACACCGGTCACCGACGCATCGCGATCCGTGACTTCCCTCGCAGGCGAAGTCCCGGTCGCTGGCTGGCGCGCGGCCTTTCCGCCGGCGCAGTGGCTCGCTGCGTATCAGACGAAGTGGCTGGCCAACGACGCGATCGCTGGGGTGACCCTGGCAGCCTACGGCATCCCGGTTTCCCTCGCTTACGCCTCGCTCGCCGGGCTGCCGCCGCAATACGGCATCTACTGCTATCTGGTCGGGGGCCTGTTCTACGCGCTGTTCGGCTCGTCGCGCCAACTGGCGATCGGCCCCACCTCGGCGATCTCGATGCTCGTCGGCGTCACGGTCGCCGGCATGGCGCAGGGCGATCCGGGCCGCTGGGCGTCCATCGCGGCGCTGACGGCGCTGTGCATCGCCGTGATGTGCGTGCTGGCATGGCTGTTTCGCCTGAGTTCACTAGTCAACTTCATCAGCGAGACGATTCTGCTCGGCTTCAAGGCGGGCGCGGCGCTGACCATCGCGATGACCCAGTTGCCCAAGCTGTTCGGGGTCCAGGGCGGCGGACACGGCTTCTTTGAGTCCGTCGTCACCCTTGCTGGCCAGCTCCCCGATACCAACTTCGCCGTTCTCGCTTTCGGTCTTGCCGCGCTCGCGGTGCTACTGCTGGGGGAGAAATTCCTGCCGGGGCGGCCGGTCGCGCTCTTCGTGGTGGTGATTTCGATTCTCGTGCTGTCGATGACCCCGCTGGGCCAACTCGGCTTCAAGATCGTCGGCGCCTTGCCGCAGGGCTTGCCCGACTTCAAACTGCCCGATTTGCGCGTACAAGATGTGGACGGGGTAATCCCGCTGGCGTTCGCGTGCCTGTTGCTGGCCTACGTGGAAAGCGTTTCCGCCGCCCGCGCTCTGGCGCAGGCGCGCGGCTACGAGATCGATCCGCGCCAGGAGTTGCTCGGCCTGGGTGCGGCGAATCTGGCTGCGGGCTTCTTCCAGGCCTACCCGGTGGCCGGCGGCCTGTCGCAGTCCTCGGTGAACGACAAGGCCGGCGCCAAAACGCCGCTCGCGCTCGTTTTCGCCTCGGTGACGATCGGCCTGTGCCTGCTGTACCTGACGGGGCTGCTTTACAACCTGCCCAACGTGGTTCTCGCGGCGATCGTGCTGGTTGCCGTCAAGGGGTTGGTCAATATCGGCGAATTGCGTCACCTGTGGCGGGTAAGCCGTTTCGAATTCGGCGTCTCGATGGTCGCTTTCGCCGGCGTGCTGCTGCTCGGCATCCTGAAGGGCGTGATTGTGGCGGTGCTCGTTTCGATGTTGTTGCTCATACGGCGTGCCGCGCACCCGCATGTGGCATTTCTCGGCCGTATCCCTGGCAGCCAGCGTGTTTACTCCGACATCGAGCGCAACGCGGACAACGAGGCCGTCCCGGGTGCGCTGCTGTTTCGCGTCGAGGCGTCGCTGCTTTACTTCAACGTCGAACACGTGCGTGACGCCGTCTGGCAGCGCATCCGCACGACCCCGGGGCCGCTCAGCCTGGTGGTATGTGATCTGTCCACTTCGCCCACGGTCGATCTGGCAGGTGCGCGAATGCTGGCGAAGCTGCATCAGGAACTCAAGGCAGCTGGAGTGCGCCTGCGGCTGGTGGCGGCGCATGCGGCGGCGCGCGACATCCTGCGCGCCGAAGGCCTGGAGGAAAGCATCGGTTACTTCGGCCGCAGGATCACGGTGGCTGACGTCATCGACGAGTTTCAGGGACGCGCCAGCCCTTGACGTACACCACCTACCGCAGCGTACGCACTACCTCGACCAGCGAGCGCTGCGCCTGCATCACGGCGGCAATGTCCTTGTAGACCAGCGGTATTTCGTCGATCACCTCTTGGTCCCTGCGGCACTCGACGTGCGCAGTGGCAAGTTCCTGGTCGGCGACGGTGAAGCGGCGGCGAGCCTCGTTGCGGATGATGATGCGACCGGCGCCGTGGCTGCACGAGCACAACGACTTCGGCTTGCCGAGGCCACGGACGATGTTACTGCCGGCCCCCATCGAGCCGGGAATGATCCGAAGACGGGCTGGACCGCGTGCTTGCGCAACACTCGGCCGGTCCGTCCTGATTGGAATCGACGACTCCGGCTTTCGCCTTGCACCTTATCAAAATCGTTAGTCTTGCCCGACCGCAAGTCCGACAGGCGGTCAGCAGTTGTAGACGCCGGTAGCGCAACGGCGCCCGGTGCGTCGTGCCACACCAGCTACGCTCACTGGTGTCAGGGGGCGCCCGACGACGGCTTCGGCCGTCGGAATCAGGCTGTGAACGCCTGGCACGGAGAACTGTTCGCCAAGTTCGGCGCCGGCAAATCCGATGACGCTGGCCAGCAGCAGAATTCCAACTTTCCTAGACACGCTCATCATTTTCCTCCCATCACGAAGTGGCTCGGCAGTTCACCCATGTCCTTCATCTTCTGCAGGTCCTTGAGGTCTACCTGCCTGGCCCCTGGCGGTGCCTTGAAGCTGAAGGCGTCAGCCGCGCTGTCTCCGCCGGTCTTCCAGTTCCTGATCTGAATGCTGTACTGGGGGGCGTTCGCAACGAGCCTGGACGTAATGACATATCGGCAAGGATACGGGCGGTCTCCCTGGGCGATCCAGATTTGCAGGTCGACTTCCTTTTTTCTGAACGCCAGGTGATCGCATTCGGTGCCGCCTATTACGCCGCTGCCGAGGTCCTTGACGTCGACCACCCCGCTCATCAGTTCATCGTAGGCGTTGGTGAGCAGCAGGTCAGCCGCAGGAAGCGGCCGGTTGTACTTGTCTTTCAACTCGTCCACCAGATGATCGATCGAGCCCGGAATATCGACTTGCGTGTAGATATTCTTGTTCTTGCCGAGCAAGGTCAGCGTCTTGCCGTCAAAGACGGTTTCGGTGTCGAGAAACCCGCCCGAGCGAGTGGAACGGATCTTGTCGGGCCGGGAAAGGACAACTGTTCCCGAACTCGCCAGCGCCAGTTTTTGCTTGTCCCTGGTCACGACCTCCAGGTTCGAATCGTACTCGAACGATATGGCCTTTTGCCCCGCCATATAGGTGCTCATGGCCTTCAAGAGTTCTCTGGCCTCGGCCTCACCGGCCATCGCACTCGGCGATATCGCCATGCCCGCCAGCAGCGCCATTGCCAGTGCAGATACCCCTGCCGAAGCTACTCTCCCCCGTGTTCGAACCAGTTTTGTCATGTCAAACGACCTCTCTTCAATGGTGTCCTGCTCATCGTTGCGTATCAGTATCGCCGCATGCCCATTTGCCAGACCTGCAGATGATCGCCACGCATGATGTTAACTCACCTTGGCGATGGACTCACGGCAGGGGAGCATGCGCACGTGACCCTGCAGCACCACCAGTGTAGCGAAAATCCAAAGGATGGGAAATCCAATGGTAGCAATGAGAGTCGGAAATCGCAGCCGGGCAGGCCCGGCGCGAGGCTTGCGCTGCGACGCTCAGGAAAATGCGTAGCGCCCACGTCTCGACCGCCGGAATGCTTCAATGATTTTGAGACTTTTCAACCGTCGATGATTCTGGCGTGCCGCACCACAGGTACAGTGCCCCGCTCAATTTTGCTTGAAAACGAGGCGAAACATGTTTAGAGCGTACGTGCGAATACTGGTCCTTGCAACTTCTGCATGTGCTCCTGTTGCTGCTCTTGCCGCAGGACCGCAGTTGATCTGTTTTGGCAGTGAGCCGTCGTGGAGCCTGCAATTCAGCGAGCAAGGGCGGGCACAACTGATGCTGCCGGAGCGAAAGCCGCTCGACTACCGCGGGCGCGAGACTCGCCTCGATGCGCAGAAGGAACGGGCATGGCGCGGCCGGCCCGCTTCCGGCAAGGGCGGTGAACTGGTGGCCTTTCTTCGCGAGTCGGCTTGCAGTGACGGCATGTCGGACACGCAGCATCCGGTGA
>NZ_JAZKUD010000118.1:0-10089 GCF_036625275.1 Accumulibacter sp. | reverse complement strand
CTCAGCTTCAACGAGGCCATCAAGGCCGGCAACGGTACGATCAGCATCTACAACAGCGACGGCAGCCTGGCGCGCAGCATCAGCGCCGGTGATACGGCGCAGGTGCGCATCAATGGCAGTACCGTGATCGTCGACCCTGCCAGCGATCTGCTGGCCAACCGCGCTTACTACATCACCCTGTCGGCCGGCGCAGTGACCGACCTCGCAGACAATCCCTTCGCCGGCATCAGCGGCGCGACCTCCTGGAACTTCAACACCGGCAGCACCGACAGCACTGCCCCGCAGATCGTGGCGCTGACCCCGGCCGATGACAGCGGCAACGTCGCGCGCCATGCCAACCTGGTGATCGTCTTCAACGAAAGCGTTCGCACCGGCAGTGGCAACCTCAACATCCGCGATGCACTTGGACAGCTACGCACGATCGCGGTGACCGACGCCAGCCAGGTCACGATTGACGGCAGTACGGTGACGATCAATCCAGCGGCCGATCTGCTTGCTGGTGCCAGCTACACGATCACCGTCGATGCAGGCGCATTCCGCGACCTGGCCGGCAATCCCCATGGCGGCATACTGACGACCAGCGCCTGGAACTTCAGTACCAGCGCCGCTACAGTGACCGACGACTATCCCTACAGCACCGACACCCCTGGGCTGGTCGTCGTCAATGGCGCCAGCGCATCGGGGACGATCGAAGTGCCTAACGACCAGGATCTGTTCCGGGTCGAGTTGCTGGCCGGTGTCAACTACACCTTCGACCTGCAGCGCAAAACCGGCGGACTGACCGACCCCTTCCTTGCGCTGTTCAGTCCGACCATCACGCAGGTGGCCTCCGACGACGACAGCGGCGGCTCCGGCAACGCGCGCATCAGCTACACTGCGTTGACCACCGGTTCGTACTACCTGGCCGTTGTCGACTACGACATCGGCACCGGCGGCTACACCTTGCGGGCCACGACCGCAGATTCGGTGGCGCCCACCCTGGTCAACCGGACACCGGCAGACGATACGCAGGCCGTCAGCGTCAGTGCCGATCTCGTGCTGGACTTCAGCGAAACGGTGCTGGCCGGTAGCGGCAGCCTCCGGATCTACAACAGCAACGGCAGCCTGGTGCGCGAGATCCATGCCAACGACAGCGCGGCGGTGCGTATCGCGGGCAACCGTGTCACCCTCAATCCGGGCGAGGACCTGCCCGCAGGCACCCGCTTCTACGTCAACATCGACGCCAACGCCTTCCGCGATGCCTCGGGCAATCCCTATGCCGGCCTTCTCGACACGAGTTCGTGGAACTTCACCACCGCCGCCGTGTCGTCGACCGACGACTATCCATTGAGCTTGAACACCACGGGAATGATTACGGTCAATGGTCTGGCCCTCAACGCCCGCATCGACAGCAGCAACGACGGTGACCTGTTCAAGGTGGACCTGAGCGCTGGTGTCACCTACCTCTTCGACATGATCAGCCCGCTCAGCAGTGCGGTGGACCCTTTCCTGGTGCTCTACGGCATGCAGCCCGAGGTGAACCTGATCACCTACGACGACGACGGAGGTCCGTTGCCGCTGGATTCGCGGGTCTACTACACCCCCTCCAGCTCGGGAACCCACTACCTGGCAGCCTACGACTATGCCGAGGCGACCGGCGCTTACAGCATTTCCGCCACGGTCCCGGTCGACGACTTCCTGGGCTCGACGACCACCAGCGGTCGCCTGGTGAGCGGTGGCGCCGTGCTCACCGGCAGCATTGGTGTTCCCAGCGACATCGACATGTTCGCGCTGTCCACGATAGCCGGCGTGCAGTATTCGGTAGACCTGCGGAGCACCGGTCTGACCGACCCCTATCTGGTGCTGTTCGACGCGGGCGGCACCGCCATCGCCTACGACGACGACAGCCTGGGCTCCCTCAATGCCGAAATCACGTTTACTGCCCAGACCAGCGGCATGGTGTACCTCGCCGTCTCCGATTTCGATGTCGGCACGGGCGCCTACAGTATCAACGCCTTCCCGCGCGTCGCGAACGTGACCGGTAGCTCCGGCGGCGACAAGCTGGTCGGCGGTGCGGACAACGACCTGATCTATGGTCTTGGCGGCAACGACACGCTGACCGGTGGCGCAGGCAACGATACCCTGGGCGGCGGTGACGGCATCGACACCATCCTCTATGGTGGCCCTGCCAGCCGTTATGTCCTGGACGTGCCGGGTGCCGGGTGGTCGGTACAGGACACTTCCGGCAGCGAGGGTCGTGACCTTCTTTACGATGTCGAACGCCTTCATTTTGCCGATCACAATCTGGCAATCGACATCGACGGCCATGCCGGCACGACCGCCAAGGTTCTGGGCGCGGTGTTCGGTGCCGAGACGGTCCACAATCGTACCTATGTCGGCATTGCGCTTGGTTTGCTCGACGGTGGCATGTCCTACCAAAGCCTGATGCAACTGGCGCTCGACGTCCGGCTAGGTGCCGCGGCCGGTCACCAGGCGGTGGTCAGTCTCCTTTACACCAATGTCATTGGCAGTGCACCCCCGCCAGATGCCCTGGCGTACTTCACCAGCCTGCTCGATGACGGCGTGCTCACACCGTCCGGGCTGGGTGTGCTGGCTGCCGATACCACGCAGAACGCAGTCAACATCAATCTCGTGGGGCTGTACGAGTCCGGTATCGAGTTTGTCTGAATCCCGCGGAGGACCCTGCCGAATGGCTGTTCAGGTCCCGGACTGCTGCTCGGAGCTGCTCAGTGGCTGACGCCGGCTGCCGCGAAACTGGCCATTTCGTTGAGGAACGCGGCGGCAGCGCGTACCAGCGGCCAGGCCAGTGCAGCGCCGGTGCCCTCGCCGAGGCGCAGGCCGAGGTCGAGCAGCGGTTCGGCGTTCAGGGCGCGTAGTTGTGCAAGATGGCCGGGCTCTGCCGAGCGGTGGCAATAGACACAATAGTCGCGAATATTCGGTGCGATGGCGGCGGCAACCAGCAGCGCTGACGTGACGATGAATCCGTCGATCAGCAGCAGCAGGCGGCGCTCGGCTGCGGCGAGCATCGCGCCGCTTATCATCGCGATTTCAAACCCTCCGAACTCGGCGAGTACGCGCAGCGCGTCGGTGCCGGGGGGCAGCGCAGCACGCTGCACCGCCTGCGCCAGCAGCGCCTGTTTGCGGGCGAGCCCGGAATCATCGAGGCCGGTACCCCGCCCGACGCAATCGACCAGCGGCGTGCCGGTCAGAGAATGCGTCAGCAGCGAAGCGGCAGCGGTATTGCCGATCCCCATCTCGCCGAAACCGACCACCCGGCAGCCCCGGTCGGCCAGTGCACCGACGATGGCCGCGCCACGGGCCAGTGCGGCATCGCATTCGCTCCTGCTCATCGCCGGCTGTTCGAGATAATTGCCGGTTCCGAAAGCGATCTTGGCGTCGACCAGACCGTCGCGCACACCGAAGTCATGCGCGACGCCGGCGTCGATGACCTGCAGTTGCAGGCCGTTGTGACGGGCGAAGACATTGATCGCTGCGCCGCCGGCGAGAAAGTTTTCGACCATCTGCCAGGTCACTTCCTGCGGGAACGCCGAAATGCCGGCGCATGCCGCGCCGTGGTCGCCAGCGAAGACCAGCAGGTAAGGATGGTCGAGACTCGGTGTCAGGGACTGCTGTATTTGCCCGATCTGCAGCGCCAGACGTTCGAGCCGGCCCAGTGAGCCGGGCGGTTTGGTCTTGCCGTCGATGCGGGCCTGTAGCCCAGGGACGACGGCGGTGGGTGGGATGGAGAAATGCATGCGCTGGTCAGATCACAAGAAAGGCGCCGATTATACGCATCCTTGATCGTGCTAAGCTTCGCAGCATGCGAGAACTGATCATCGGCGGTGCCCGTTCGGGCAAGAGCGTCCTGGCCGAACGCCGGGCCAGCGAAAGCGGATTGCGTGTCATCTACGTGGCAACGGCGTTGGCACTCGATGCCGAAATGTCGCGGCGTATCGAAGGTCATCGGGCGCGGCGCTGTCCCGAATGGGGTCTGGTCGTCGAACCGCTTGAACTGGCCGCTGCCCTGCATCGACACGCGGCGCCCGAGGTCTGTCTGCTCGTCGATTGCCTGACGCTGTGGTTGTCGAATCTGCTGTTTGCCGGCGAAGCGGCAAACCAGGCGGAAACTGGCGAAGCGGTGCATTGCCAGCGCCTCACCGGCGCGACGCAAGCGCTGGTCGACCGGCTGCCGGAACTGCCGGGGCGGGTCATCCTGGTCTCCAACGAGGTTGGTTGCGGCATCGTGCCGATGACGCCGCTGTCGCGATTGTTTGCCGACGAGCAGGGGCGGCTGAACCAGCGGGTGGCGGCGGTGTGCGAACGGGTGACGCTGGTGGCGGCGGGTTTGCCGCTAACCCTCAAGTAGCCGGCAGTGGCTTGGCTGGCGGTGGATCAGTGTTAATGTTGATCCTGTCTGACAATTTTCCCGAATGAGGAGCAAAGAGATGTACAAGCGAATCATGGTAGCCGTTGATGAGAGCTTCATGACCAGCCAGGTCATGCAGGCAGCGATCGAACTTGCCAAGGCCAGCGGCGCACGGCTGGCGATCTGCCACGCAATCGACGAAACGATTCTCGCGCAACGGGAAATGGCGATGATGCTGCCAAACAGCGTCGGCAAGACCGAGGCGCGCATGCGTCTGGGTGCGCAAGGGTTTCTCGGCCGGCTTGCCAACGAAGCACGGGCGGCCGGGGTCGAGGCGGAGATCAGACTCGTCGAGTCCGAACAGAAGCATGTTTCGGACATGCTCATTGACGCGGCGAGCGAATGGCAGGCTGATCTGGTGGTCGTTGGTACGCATGGGCGGCGCGGCATCGAGCGCTTCTTCGTCGGCAGTGTCGCTGACCGCCTGGTGCGCAAGGGGCATACCTCGTTGCTGCTGGTGCGCGGCGAAGAGAGCGACGAGTAGCCGCGGGCAAATGGCGTCCCCGCGACCCGGCCTGCGGGTTTCCGGTTCCGGTCAGTCCGGCATGGGCAGCCACTCGGCCAGGCGGCGTAGATCCAGATGTTGTTCGACGGCGTCGGCGAGGCGGTCGATGTCCTGTTCGCGACGCTGACGTGGGTCGAAGTCCTGGGTCGGTCGGTATCCGGCCCAGGTCAGCAAGGCCGATAAGGCTGGCGGAGAATCGAACAGGCCGTGACAGTAGGTCGCGAGAATCTGTCCATCGTCCGATCGTGCGCCATCGGGCTGGCCGGCGAGGAGCGCCGCCGGTCGAGCCAGTGCCGCGCCGCTGGTGACGCCCATGTGGATGCGGTAACCGGCGACCGCAGCGGCTCCGGGAAGCAGCAGTTCACCACAGACATTCTCCAGGGTTTTTTCGGCAGCCAGGCGCGTTTCATAGTCCAGCCATCCGAGTCCCGGCAGGCTGCCGGCCGGGCCTTCAAGCCCCTGCGGATCGTGCAGTTCGCGGCCGAGCATCTGCAGGCCGCCGCAGATGCCGATCAGTTTGCCGCCGTAGCGCAGGTGGCGACGAATGAACCCGTCCCAGCCCTGCGCACGCAGCCAGGTGAGGTCGGCCTGTACCGCCTTTGAACCGGGCAGCACGATCAGGTCACAGGGCGGCGGTGTCGCATTGGGCCCGACGAAGCAAAAATCGACTTCCGGATGAAAACGCAGCGGGTCGAGGTCGTTGTGATTGGAGATGCGCGGATACGCCGGCGCGACGACCCGTAGGCCGCTCGCCGCTTTTTTCTCCGCGGTGCGCGGCACGGCATCCTCGGCATCGAGATAGAGGCCGTGCAGATACGGCAGCACGCCGAGAACCGGCTTGCCGGTTCGCCCTTCGAGCCAGCGCAGGCCGCTTTCGAGCAGGCCGATGTCGCCACGAAAGCGATTGATCACGAAGCCCTTGACGCGCGCCTGCTCGGACGGCGAGAGCAGGTCGAGGGTACCGCACAGATGCGCGAAAACGCCACCGCGATCGATGTCGGCAATCAGGATCACCGGGCAATCGACGGCTTCGGCAAAACCCATGTTGGCGATGTCCCGGTCACGCAGATTGATTTCGGCCGGGCTGCCGGCGCCTTCGACGAGCAGGCACTCGTACTGTGCGCAGAGGCGCTGCCACGATTCGAGTACCGCCTGCATGGCGCGCGGCTTGTAGGCGTGGTAGTCGCGCGCGTCGAGGTCGAGCAACGCCTTGCCGTGGATGATCACCTGTGCGCGCTTGTCGGTTGCCGGCTTAAGCAGCACCGGATTGAAGTCGGAGTGCGCCGGCAGGCCGGCCGCGAGTGCCTGCAGCGCCTGCGCGCGACCGATCTCGCCGGCATCGACGGTGACCGCCGAATTGAGCGCCATATTTTGCGGTTTGAAGGGCGCGACGCGAACGCCACGGCGATGCAGGATGCGGCACAACGCGGTCACCAGCACGCTCTTGCCGGCGTCGGAAGTGCAGCCCTGGACCATCAGGCTGGGGGTAAGGGGCTTGTTCATCGTAAAATCCGGATTTCGTCGCCGCGATTGTCGCATGCCAACCGTTCTTTCCCTACCCCTGCTTGCTGCCGAAATGCCCACGTCGCTATGGCTGCCCCTGGCGGCGACCGCCGCTGCAGGGCTCGACCGGCTGTTCGGCGAGCCGCGGCGCTGGCATCCGCTGGTCGGTTTCGGGGCGCTGGCGAGTGCCTGCGAACGTGCCCTGAATACCGGCGAGTGGCGCCGCCTGCGCGGTCTGCTGGCCTGGGGGCTGCTGGTTCTGCCAGGCGTTGCGATCACCCTGCTGTTCCTGCTGGCGATGCCGCCCGGTCTGCTTCGCTCGCTGATCGACGCCGTCCTGCTCTATCTGGCGCTCGGCGGATGCAGCCTGGGTGAGCATGCCCGGCGAGTCGCCGATGACCTGGCGGAGGGTGATCTTGGCGCGGCACGCCGGCACGTCGGCTGGATGGTTTCGCGTCAGACCGAAGAGCTCGACAGCAGCGGTGTCGCATCTGCCTGCATCGAATCGACGCTGGAGAACGGCAACGACGCCATTTTCGGTGCGCTGTTCTGGTTCGCGCTGCTGGGCGGAGCGGGTGCCCTTCTCTTCCGGCTGGCGAACACGCTCGACGCGATGTGGGGATACCGCAATCAGCGCTTCAACGAATTCGGCTGCGCGGCTGCGCGCATCGACGACCTGCTGAACCTCGTACCCGCGCGTCTGACCGCTTTGTCCTACGCCATGTGCGGGCGCACGCGCGTGGCTCTGCGTTGTTGGCGAGAACAGGCGCCGCGCTGGAAAAGCCCTAATGCTGGCCCGGTGATGGCCGCTGGCGCTGGCAGTCTGGGTCTCGCGCTCGGTGGCGCAGCGGTCTACCATGGTCGGTGGGAAGAGCGGCCATGCCTTGGCGAAGGACGGCCAGCCGGCAGCGAAGACATTGCCCGCGCGCTGACTCTGGTGCGCCGCAGCCTGTTGTTGTGGCTGGCAGTGCTGCTTGCCTGGGGGCTGCTGCGTGCTTGAGCACGGCGGTCGCCTGCGTGCCGCCGCCCGGCAGTACGCGCCTTTCTGCCAATGTGAGCTGGCCGACTGGCTCGATCTGTCGACCGGCATCAACCCTGGCGCGTATCCGCTGCCGGCGATCGACCCGGCCTGCTGGCATCGCCTGCCCGAAGACGACGATGGCCTCGCGGCAGCAGCGGCGGCCTACTACGGCAACGATCGCTTGCTGGCGCTGCCGGGGTCACAGGCGGCGATCCAGTGGCTGCCGGCCCTGTTTCCGCCGGTCGCCGTCGCGTGTCTGACACCGATCTACGAAGAGCACCTGCAGGCCTGGGAACGCGCCGGCCACAAGTTGCGCCGCCTGCAGAATCTCTCCCTGGCACGTGCGCTCGCAGCAGCGACGCCGATCGTCGTGCTCTGCAATCCCAACAATCCGACCGGTCGAATGCTGCCCGCCGCAGAAGTGCTCGCCGCCGCCGCGCATCTGTTGCGACGTGGTGGCTGGCTGATCGTCGACGAGGCGTTTGGCGACCCCGACCCTGAGAATTGTGTGACCACTTTCGCCGGTGGCCCGACAGCACCGAATCTGATCGTCCTGCGCTCGCTGGGAAAATTCTTTGGTCTCGCCGGTGCCCGGGTCGGTTTTGTCTTCGGCGCGCCCGACAAACTCGAACGACTACGCGAGGTGTTGGGTCCCTGGCCCTTGTCGGGTCCGGCGCGCGCCGTTGCCCGGCAGGCGCTCGCCGATGGCGCCTGGCAGGCGCAGGCGCGGCGCGATCTGACTCTGGCCTCGCCACGGTTGGCGACCTTGCTGGCGCCGTTTGGCGAGGTGAGCCACTGCGCACTGTTCGTGACCGTCACGACAGCGCATGCCTCGGCACTCTTCGAACACCTGGCCCGGCAGGCAATCCTGGTCCGGCATTTTCCGGCACATGGCCTGCTCCGCTTTGGCCTGCCTGGCGGCGAGGCCGAATGGCAGCGGCTCGGCAGAGCCCTTGCCAACTGGAGCCCTTGACATGCCCGGCGCACGCTGGCTGCCACTACTTGCTGTCTGGCTGCTGACGTTCTGCCCACTCGTTCAGGCCGCAATCAGCGTCGTCGACGACAGTGGAAGCACGGTGCGCCTGGCGCAGCCAGCGAAACGCATCGTCAGCCTGGCGCCACACCTGACCGAAACGCTGTTTGCCGCCGGTGCCGGCGAGCGCATCGTCGGTACCGTCGACTACAGCGAGTATCCGGCGGCGGCGGGCAAGATCGCGAGGGTGGGTGGCTACTCGCGGATCGACCTTGAACGCGTCGCCGCGCTGCGGCCGGACCTGATCATTGCCTGGCAGAGTGGCAATGCCGCGGCGCACCTCGACCGACTGCGCGGCCTCGCGATTCCGATCTATCTGTCGCAGCCCAATCGCCTTGCCGATGTCGCCGGCGAGATCGAGCGCCTCGGTGTGCTGGCCGGCAGCAGTGCGGTCGCCGATCGCGCTGCCGAGAGTTTTCGCCAGCGCCTCGCCGGTCTGCAGAAGCGTTACGGCAGCCTGCCGCCGGTACGCACTTTCTACCAGATCTGGAAACAGCCACTGATGACCGTCGGTCACCGGCAGATCATCTCCGATGTCATCCATCTCTGCGGCGGCGAAAACGTTTTTGGGAAGCTGGAAACGATGGCGGCGACGGTCACTGTCGAAGCGGTCATCGCTGCCAACCCCGAGGTAATCGTCGCCAGCGGCATGGACGAAGCACGGCCCGAGTGGCTCGACGACTGGAAGCGCTGGACCTCGATCACCGCCGTCGCACGCGGCAACCTCTTCTTCGTCCCGCCCGACCTGATCCAGCGCCACACGCCACGCCTGCTCGAAGGCGCCGAGCGTCTCTGCCAGCACCTCGAAAGCGCACGCAGCCGCCGGCCCGCGAAGTGAGCCGGGCACGGCGGGGCGGCCCGTGCATTTGCCTGAATGAGCGACGCGTTGGCATCGGTGACCATTGTCGTCCCTGCAACTGGGAGGGGAGATTCGGGAGTTGCGGCGAATCAGAAAGCTTGGCCATTCGGTGTGCTTGAACTTCTCTGCGAGTTGGGCCGTGGCGTCGAAATCGGAAACCCAGACCATCTGATTGTTGCTGCGCTCGAAGGCGATACCGTCTTGCTGGAGTTGCCAACACCTCCCCTCCCGGCCATTGACGTCAATCTGGGTCGAGTACGGTGCCCAGGTCTGGATGCGCACGTGCTTCCAGCCAAACACCGGGTCGATCGGAGACCCGTATAGGGGCAGGCATCGGCGCTTCCGCCGGACGACCTCCAGACGTGGTGTCTTGCGATTGCCGGCGACGGCCAACGAGACACCAGGTTCGAGCACCGAGAAGAGGCCGACCAGGCCTTCGGTGATCCCGTCCTGCTCGGCAATAGCCCAGGCCATGGCTGCCTTCGATTGACTGCTGGCGTGCATGTGCGCGGATTCAAGATACCGGTAGGGATGCCCCGCTTGTTCGGCGGTTCTCTTGGCGTGCTGTATCAGGACTTCGGTTTCGCTCTCCAAGAACTTCCCGGCCTCCTTGAGCGTAAGCGTGCAGCCGATCCACCTGTAAAACCGCCGAGAGGTGGAGCAACCTCCAGGTTTTCGACAGGAGGACGAGATGGACAAGGCAGGAGAACTGGAAGCGCACTGGCGAGGGCATGTTGACGCC
>NZ_JAZKUD010000117.1:0-10159 GCF_036625275.1 Accumulibacter sp. | reverse complement strand
AGAGCGACATCGGCCGGCCGGTGGCCCACATTGTCTCCAACCTGGCCGGCTACGAGGGTCTCGTGGCAGACACCCGGGCCGTGCTGAATACGCTGATCCACAAGGAGGTGGACGTGCAGACCAGGGAGGGCAAGTGGTATACGATGCGCATCCAGCCCTACCGGACGCTGGATAATGTGATCGAGGGCGCAGTCATCTCGTTTCTCGATATCACCGAGACGGTGCAGACACGCGAGGCGTTGCGCGCCGCGAATGATCTGTGCCGCCTGGCGGTGATCGTGCGCGATGCACACGATGCCATCACCGTGCAGGATCTGGAGGGCCGGATCCTAGTCTGGAACCCGGGAGCGGTACGGATGTATGGCTGGGCCGAAGCCGAGGCGCTGCGGATGAACGTGCGCGACCTGATTCCGCTGGAGCAGCGCGAAGAGACTTTGCTGACCCTGCGGCGGCTTGCCCGGGCTGAAGTCCTGGAGCCGTATCGTAGCCAGCGGCTGACAAAATTCGGTGCGGTGGTCAATGTCTCGATGATCTCGACCGTCCTGCTGGATGCGGCCGGCGAGGTCTATGCGATCGCCACCACGGAAAGGGCGAGCGAAGTCGTCAGGGATCGTCGGAGAACAGGAGGTGATCGATGAGCAGTGAGGACAAACGCCGTTCAGCATTCAGAGTCCCCCCCCCCCCCCCCCGCAACGGGTGAAACCTTGAGTGCGGGGCAGGGGCTGCGCAAGCAGGCCGAGGCGATCTTTCTCGAAGAATCGGCGCTGGCGCCCGCCGGGCATGAAATCCTGTCGCTCGAAGATACGGAGCGGCTGCTCCACGACCTGCGCGTGCATCAGATCGAGCTGGAGATGCAGAACGAGGAATTGCGTCAGGCGCAGGCGCTGCTCGACACCGAGAGGGCTCGCTATTTTGACCTTTATGACCTGGCGCCGGTGGGCTACTGCACCTTGAGCGAAACGGGGCTGATCCTGCAAAGCAATCTCGCCGCGGCCACCCTGCTCGGCAGCACCCGTGCTGGATTGGTCATGCAACCGATCAGCCGCTTTATCCTCAAGGCAGACCAGGACATCTATTATCTGCACCGCAGGAAGGTGGTTGAAAACGGCGAACCGCAGGCCTGCGAGTTGCGGCTGATGAAGGGTGACGGCACGGCATTCTGGGCGCATCTCGCGTCGGCCGTCGCGCAAGAGGCGGATGGCACGGTCGTTCTCCGCGTTGTCCTGAGCGACGTCACCCAGCGCAAGCTGGCGGAAGCCGAGCGGGCCATGTTCGATCAGACGCTGCAGGACCAGAACGCCGAGCTGAGACGTCTCAGGCTCGCGGCGGAAACGGCCAACCTGGCAAAATCGGAGTTCCTGTCGAGCATGAGTCATGAGCTACGCACGCCGCTCAGTGCGATCCTCGGCTTTGCCCAGCTCATCGAAACCGGGACTCCCAAGCCGACGCCCTCGCAGCAGCGAAGCATCGATCAGATTCTCAAGGCGGGGTGGCACCTGCTCGGACTGATCAACGAAGTTCTCGATCTCGCGATGATCGAGTCCGGCAAGCTGTTACTGGCAATGGAACCGATATCGCTGCCCGACGTGATCGCCGAATGCCAGGACATGGTCAAACCGCAGGCGGAGCAAAATGAGGTCAGCTTGTCCTTTGCCGGGTGCGCGGACCCCTGTTTCGTCCTGGCCGACCGGAAACGGTTGAAGCAGATTCTGATCAACCTTCTTGCCAATGCAATCAAGTACAACAAGGCCGGCGGAGCGGTCACGATGGATTGTAGCCCGAGCCAGCCGGATGCGATGCGCATCAGCGTCCGGGACACGGGTGCAGGACTTGCTGCGGAACAACTGGCACAGCTGTTCCAGCCGTTCAATCGTCTCGGACAGGAGGCGGCTTCGGATGAGGGCACAGGTATTGGCCTGGTCGTGTGCAAGCGGCTGATTGAAGCGATGGGAGGCGTCATCGGGGTCGACAGCACGGTCGGGAAAGGCAGCGTGTTCTGGATCGAGCTGACGCTGACGGCTGAAGAACGATCGGCTGCCAGCACAGCTGGACTCGTGGCGGTCGCACCGGCGCAGGTCGGCGAGCCCCTGTGCACCCTGCTCTATGTCGAGGACAACGCGGCCAATCTGATGCTGGTCGAGGAGATTGTCGCGCGCCGCCCCGATGTGCGCCTGCTGACGGCGCGGGATGGGCGCCGCGGCATCGAGATCGCCGAGGCTTCCCGACCCGATGTCATCCTGATGGACATCAGTCTGCCTGGCATCAGCGGCGTCGACGCGCTGCAAGTTCTGGCCGAAAATCGAGCAACCGCTCACATCCCGGTGATTGCGATCAGTGCCAATGCCTTGCCGCGCGATATCGAGAAGGGTCTGGAGGCAGGATTCTTCCGCTACCTCACGAAACCGATCAGGGTGAACGAGTTGCTGGAGACGCTGGACCTGGCCCTGCAGTTCGCCAGGACAGGTGCGGGCAAGCGCGCCACCGATGGGGCCAGCACGCCAGGCAGTCCATGAATCTGCGGCGCACGTGCCTGCCATTGTCAAAGTGCGCGTCAGCCGCCTCATTTGGCCGCTATGTGCGCCAGCCAACTGTCTTTGTGCGATTTGCCGTGCAAGCTGTCCTCCGGGATTGAAAGTGTATGGTGGTCTGAGCCGTCGTTCGACGTTCGCCTGCCAACACCGCTGAATTCTGTTTTCCATTCCCCTGAGGAGTCACACCATGCTTGCCGTTAGCCCAGAACTGATCAACTCCGTTGAGATCAACACCCAGGCCTTCATGACGCTGTCGAAAATCGCTTTTTCCAGCCTTGAGCGCTTGGCCACCCTGAACCTGAACGCCACTCGCCTCGCGTTCGAAGAGGGCACGAGTGGCTTCGCTTCGCTGCTGCAGACCAAGGACGCCAGGGAGCAGCAGAAGGTGCTCGGCGCCACGCCCGGAAAAGCGACCAATGGCGCCGCCGCCTACCTGCAGGGGGTGCAGGAAATAGCCGCTGACACCCAGAGCGAAGTCACCAAGCTGGTCACCTCGTATTTTTCTTCGCAAGGCCGGGGCGCAAACCCCAGCACGGGCGCCCTCAAGGGGTTCGAATTATTCAAGGGCTTTGCGCAGCAGATTACCGACATGACCGCCGCCAACACCAAGGTGGTCGGCGACGCAACGGCCCGTATCGCCAGCGCAACTACCGCTCTTGCCAGGAAAGGCGCGTAAGGGCTCGCCCAGCGCTCCCGCCGTGACAGCCGCAGATCAGTGGCCCCACGACCGCTGTCGCTGGGTGCTGCTTGCCGCACCTGGGGGTGATGACGCAGCTTCCGATGCATCGGCGAGCGGTGCGGAGAGCGGTTGGCCGGGGAGGTCGCGGTGGGTGTACGTCTGTCATCGCGACGCCACGGCTGATCTGGTCGCCGGCTACCGGCGACGGCATCCTCGACTCACCAAGCTCATCCAGGCGTCTGCGGCAACTGGCACTGGTCGCGGCCACGCGGCTGACGATTCAGCGCGCGGGCAGCGCGCATGCCCCCGCTGCAATGGCTGGGTGTACCGCATCCCGCGACGGTTCGTCGATGGGCTGCTGAATATTCTTAAGCCTGTACACCGCTATCGCTGCCGCTCGGTCACCTGTGGTTGGGAAGGGAACCTGCGCGTGCGGCGGGATACCCTGCCGAGCCTGCGCCGGCGTTAGCCGGGCGAGGGACGATACGGCGCATCACAGTCAGTCGCCTGATGTGCGCCACCGTACAGATTTAGCCAGGTCAGGCGGCTAGTCTTGCAGTGCATCCCGAGTCGCCGTCAAGCCAGTCCAGTCGTCAGGCACTTCAGACACGCCGTGCGCGCTGCGACGATGGATGCTCGATGGGCAATTCCGCCCGTCGGATTCCGGAGCAGGGGAGTTTGACATGAACTGGGATATCGTTGAAGGCAACTGGAAGCAATTCAAGGGCAAAGTGAAGATGCAGTGGGGCAAACTGACAGACGACCATCTGGATGTGATTGCCGGCAAGCGCACCGAGTTGGCGGGCAAGCTCCAGGAGAGCTATGGCATCAGCAAGGACGAGGCCGAAGAGCAGATCAAGAGCTTTGAAGAGATCAACAAGGACTACCGTCCATAGAGCGCCGCATGGGCCAACTACGCAGCGCGTCGCGCTCCGCCATGCGCTGCGCCACCCGGGTGCTCCTCGTTGAGGACAATGGCGGTGACGCCGAATTGATTCAGCAGTCTCTTGGCGGGGCGGGCGAAGGCTCGTTTGGCGTCGAACGGGTGTCGCGGCTCGCGGATGCGCTTGCTCGACTGGGCCGGGGCGGTATCGAGGTACTGCTGCTTGACCTTGCGCTGCCCGACGGCCAGGGTCTCGACGCCTTCGATCAGGTGTTCCGGGCGGCGCCCAATGCCCTGATCCTCGTTCTCGGTACAGCGAGTGATGAAGCCATCGCGCGCAAGGCGGTGCAGCGCGGCGCCAGCGACTATCTCATCAAGGGCCATGTCGACGCCCACTGGTTACCGCGCGCACTGCATTACCTGCTCGACAGCAAGGCGACGCGCGACGCGCTGCGGGTCAGCGAGCTACGCTTCCGGGCGATGAGCGATGCCTCCCCGCTCGGAATCTTCGTCTCCGATGTCCAGGGTGACTGTGTGTATACGAATGCCGCCTATCACAGCATATCGGGGCTGACCTTCGAAGAGACGCTGGGCACGAAATGGAGCACGGCAATCCATCCCGACGATCGCCAGCGTGTACTCGCCGAGTGGCGCGATGCCGCATGCAGCGGCGCACCCTTTCAGACGGAATTCCGCTTCCTGCAGCCGGACGAGCGTGTGGTCTGGGCGCGAGTCAACAGCGCTGCCATGAACGACGGCTTGGCAGCGAGCGGTCGCGTGAAGACGGTTGAGGACATCAGCCAACGCAAAGCAGCCGAGTTCGCCTTACGAGCGGTCGAAGAAGCCCTGTTCGAGGAAAGGGAGCGCGCTCAGGTCACTCTGGACTCAATCGGTGACGCCGTGCTGACGACCGATCTCCAGGGCAAGGTGACCTATCTGAATGTGGCGGCCGAGGCGATGACCGGCTGGTCACGCGAGGACGCTTTGGGGCAGCCGCTGTCGGCGGTGTTCCACATCATCGATGGCGCGACACGCCAGGCCGCTCCTGATCCTGCGCAGTGCGCCATCAGCGAGAACCGGACCGTGGGGCTGGCCGCGGATTGCCTGCTTGTCCGCCGTGATGGGTGCGAGTCGGCGATTGAGGATTCCGCCGCTCCGATCCATAACCGCGACGGCCGTGTCGCCGGCGCGGTCATCGTCTTCCACGACGTCAGCGAATCACGGGCCATGGTGCGGAAGATGGCCCATCTGGCCCACCACGATTTCCTTACCGGCCTGCCCAATCGGGTGCTGCTCACCGAACGGCTCGCGCAGGCGATCGGGCTCGCCCGTCGGCGCGGCAAACAGGTGGCGCTGCTCTTCGTAGACCTCGATTACTTCAAGCACATCAACGATTCGCTGGGGCATGCGGTCGGCGACCTCGTGCTGCAGTCCGCCGCGCTGCGTTTGTCCGCCTGTGTGCGCACCACGGACACCGTCTGCCGCCAGGGTGGTGACGAGTTCGTCATCCTGCTGGGCGAAATCGAGCAGCCGCAGGATGCGGCCCTGGTTGCCGAAAAGCTGCTCGTCGCGCTGGCCGAGCCGCAGATGATTGGCCAGCACGAGATCCATGTGACCTTGAGCATCGGCATCAGCGTCTACCCCGACGATGGCATCGACACCGACACCGTGATGCAGAACGCCGACACCGCGATGTATCACGCCAAGGCAAGCGGCCGTAACAACTACCAGTTCTTCACTGCTGGCATGAACAGCCACGCCGTTCGCCGGCTGTTCGTCGAAACCGGGCTGCGGCGAGCCCTCAGGCAGAGTGAGTTCCGGCTGCATTATCAGCCGCAGATCGATCTTGCCTCAGGCACGATGACCGGTACCGAGGCCCTCATCCGCTGGCTTGATCCGGCGCTCGGATTGATTGAACCGGAGCAGTTCGTGCCGATTGCGGAAGAGTGTGGCCTCATCGTGCCGATTGGCCGCTGGGTGTTGCGCGAAGCGTGCAGACAGGTCCAGTCCTGGCTAAATTCGGGTTTGGACGCGGTGCCCGTGGCGGTCAACATTTCCGCCCTGGAATTCAGGCACAAGGGCTTTGTCGAGGGCCTGGCCCTGATCCTGAAGGAGACCGGCCTGGCACCGCGGTATCTGGAACTGGAACTGACCGAAAACATTATCATGCAAGACACGGAGTCGTCGGCCCTGGTGCTTGCCGCACTCAAGGCGATGGGGGTGCAGTTGGCGATCGATGATTTTGGCACCGGCTACTCGAGCCTGGGTTACCTGAAGCGTTTTCCGATCGACACCCTCAAAATCGACCAATCCTTCGTGCGCGACCTGGCGACCGATGCGGACGACGCGACCATCGTCAGCGCCGTGATCGGCATGGGACGCAACCTCAAGCAACGGGTCATTGCCGAGGGCGTGGAAACACAAGAGCAACTGGCGTTCCTGCGGACTCAGCGTTGCGATGAAGGGCAGGGCTTTCTCTTCAATCGTCCCTTGCCCGCCGAGGACTTCGCGCGCCTGCTGGTGACCGTTTAGGGATCGCCATTGAGGATGCGGACAGCTATGTGCGCCACCGTACCGACCCCCGGTGCCTCTGCCACTATGCTGTTTCCACGGTGTCAGCGCAGCATGAGGGTGAAATCCCGGGCAGCTTCGCTCGCCGTCCAGCAGAACGTCGCGTCAGGGCCAGCAACGATTGGCAAGGTCTTTCCTGACGGCTGGCGACAGCGATGTCGCCAGCGGCGCAGGTTCCTTTCGGCCTCGTCACGGGGTTCATCGTCGGCAGGATCGCGAGTCGGTTGGGAGCGGTTGGTAGAAGATCGAGTCAGGAAGTCCCCGTTTTACTCATATCTGGAGAATGAACCATGAACCAAATCAGCAAGTATCTTTCCTCAGTTCTTCTGGCCGTCACGCTGGTGACTGCGGTCGGCTGCAGCTCGACGTCCAAGCAGGAGGGTACGGGTGAGTACGTTGACGACACCGTCATCACGAGCAAGGTGAAGGCGGCAGTTTTCAATGAGCCGATGCTGAAATCGGCCGAAATCAACGTTGAGACCTTCAAGGGCGTGGTGCAGTTGAGCGGTTTCGTGAGCTCGCAGGCGGCCGCGAACAAGGCGACCGAAGTGGCACGTGGCGTGGGCGGTGTGAAATCGGTCAAGAACGACATGCGGATCAAGTAGGCGATTGTTGATCACCAGCCATTGCCGGACGCTGCGTCCGACAATGGTCGCGCGGCTCATCGCTCACTCCCGATGACAGCCCGATGACAGCAATCGTCACGCCTGAAGCAGGCGCCTCGGCAGGCAGTCAATCGCCGGCTGCTGCCGAGGCGCCGGGGTCGCGGTCGGTCGTGCGTGAGCTTGGACGCCGGCGCCTGGGCAGTGGCCGCAAGTGTGCTGCCCATCATTCTGTACTTCGGGCCAGCGGTTACGGCCGCAGCCATTGGCATGGCGGCCTTCATACAGTTCAACAGCCTATCGATGGTCCTCCTGGTCGCCGGGACGTCGCTGGCAATCGCCACGGTCATCGGCACCTTCGTCACCACCTGGATGACCGGTCGCATCGCCAGAATGAACACCGCAGCGGTGTTCGTCACGCTGCTCTTCTGGACATGCTTGTGGGGTGTCTGGGGCATGGTGCTGAGCTGTCCAATCACGGAGATCGTCAAGGTGGTGGCCGAGAACGTCGAGCAACTGCAGCCTGTGGCTGAGTTGCTGGCAGACCAGGGGGTGGATTGCCCACCGTGCCTTTGAGATCTGATTCCCCGGAAAGGACCCCCTGACTTGAACGTTGGCAAGAAGCTCACAGGCTACCGCGACCAACTGCTGGCGCGACTTCGCGGTGGCGGGAGGCCACGGCTTGCCGACGACGAAGAAGCCCCGTTACGCGCGGAGTTGTTCAGCGCGGCTCAGATGGAACAACACGGCAAGGCCCTCGCGGTATCGCATTCGCTGGCCGCGGGCTGGGCAGCGGACCAGCTCCTGGAGCGGCTGGCAGCCAACGAAAGCGCCCTCGTCGCCGTGTGCCAGCTGCTGACCGCGGCAGTGAGCGAGAACCGCCGGATCACGCCGGCCGGGGAATGGTTGCTCGACAACTTCTATCTGATCGAAGAGCAGATCAGCACGGCGAGGCGGCATTTGCCCAAGGGGTATAGCCGCCAACTCCCTCGTTTGGCGCGCGGGCCGTCGGTTGACTGTCCGCGCGTCTATGACCTCGCTCTGGAGGCCATCGCGCACGGCGATGGTCGCGTTGACACGGAAACGCTCAGTCGCTTTGTCGCTGCCTACCAGACCGTCACTGCCCTCAAACTGGGCGAGTTGTGGGCAATTCCGATCATGCTGCGGCTGGCACTGATCGAGAATCTCCGACGCGTCGCGGTGCGCATCGCCGCCGCCTGGGACGAGCGAAATCTGGCCGATTCGTGGGCCGACCGGATGACGGAAATCGCCGGCAGCGATCCCGGCAGCCTGATTCTGGTGATCGCCGACATGGCGCGCTCCGACCCGCCGATGGTGGGCGCTTTCGTCGCTGAGCTGGCGCGCCGCTTGCAGGGGCGGGGTCCCGCCCTGGTCTTGCCCTTGAACTGGATCGAGCAGCGACTTTCGGAGTCGGGACTGACGATCGAGCACCTGGTGCAGTTGGAGACCCAGCAGCAGGCTTCCGATCAGGTCTCGATCAGCAACAGCATCGGCAGTTTGCGGGCGCTCGGGGCGCTGGACTGGCGCCAGTTTGTCGAGACCATGAGCGTTGTCGAGCAGGCGCTGCTCATGGATCCGGGCGGTGTCTATGGCCGGATGGATTTTGCCACCCGCGATCGCTATCGACACGCGACCGAAGAGATAGCCAGGAAGTGTCGCCTGACAGAAGGAGAGGTGGCTCACAAGGCCGTCGAACTGGCGCGTGCTGGCGCTTCGCTCACCCCTGGCGGCGAAGTCTCCGGGCGCTCCGGGCACGTGGGTTTCTACCTGATCGACAAGGGCTTGCCCGATCTCCTGCGGCTGGCCGGAGTGCGCCATTCCGGCCCTGAAGTCTGGCTGAAGACGGCGGGTCAGTACCCATTGTTCCTTTACCTCGGCGGGATGCTGCTGATCTCCGTCATCCTCGGCGCGGGTCTGCTGGCACTGGCAGGGGCTGCCGGACTGCCCGCCGGAGTGGTCGAACTCGCGCTGCCGCCGATCGCTTTCCTCCTGCTCCTGGGCGTCAGTCAGTCGGCCGTGGTGCTGATGAACTGGCTTGTCAGCCTGCTCGTGACGCCGAAGCCGCTGCCCCGGATGGACTTTTCCAAAGGTATCCCGCCGATCTCCCGGACGTTGGTGGTGGTGCCGACGATGCTCACCAGTGAGGCGAACGTCGAGCACCTGGTCGAGGCGCTCGAGGTCAGGTTTCTGGGTAATCGCGATGAGTACCTGCACTTCGGCCTGCTGACCGATTTTCGCGACGCGCATCTGGCATCGCTCCCTGACGACGACTCGTTGGTGCGACTGGCACGGACAAGGATCGACGAGCTGAACGAAAAATACGCTCGTGGCGGTGACGGCAGCCGGGCCAGTAGCTTCTTCCTCTTCCATCGGCCGCGGCAATGGAACGTCCAGGACCGGATCTGGATGGGCTACGAGCGCAAGCGGGGCAAGCTGGCAGCTTTGAACGCGCTACTGCGAGGCGGCGCCGGGGCGCTCTCGGACAATGGCTTTTCGCTCGTCGTGGGTGACACGGCAGTGCTGTCCGGTGTGCGCTACGTCATCACCCTGGACACCGACACGCAGCTACCGCGCGACGCAGCGCGGCAGTTTGTCGGCGCCATGGCGCACCCGTTGAATCGCCCGCACTACGACCAGGCCAGGCGGCTGGTCACCGAGGGTTACGGCATCCTGCAACCGCGCGTGGCGATCAGCCTGCCGGGGACGAACCGCTCGCGCTATGCGCGACTGTACGGCGGGGAGCCGGGCATCGACCCTTATACGCGTGTCTCTTCCGATGTCTACCAGGACGTTTTCGGCGAAGGTTCATTCGTCGGCAAAGGGATCTACGACGTCGATGCCTTCGAGCAAGCCGTTGGCGGCCGTTTTCCCG
>NZ_JAZKUD010000116.1:0-10454 GCF_036625275.1 Accumulibacter sp. | reverse complement strand
ACCAGCGGGTGCGCCCCACCCAGGTGATTCGCCAGCGCCGCGCGCGCTGCAAGGCAAATACCGCCAGAGCGCCGCCCGCCAGGCTCAGCGCTGCGAGGCCGCCGGCGATCCCGGACAGGAAGGTGCTTGCTTCAGCGACATCGCTGTCGGCGATGACGCCGAGCAGATGGGTATCGCTGGGCCGGCCGAAATCCAGGATGTAGTAAGCCTCGAAGGGCGCCAGCACCACCCAGGGCAGCAGCAGCAGAACACCGACCCAGAGTCTGCCGGCAAGCGACAGCAATAGCCCGACGGTCGCCAGTGCCGGCAAGAGGATTTCGACGACCAGATTCCTTGGCGGACTATGCACCGCCAGCCAGGCCAGATTGGGCGCGATCGCCACGACCACGACAACGAACAGGGCCCCCCAGAAGAAAGCCCGCGAAGATGTTTCCAGGTTTTCCGTGGCGGATCCGAGCATTACCCTGACATCCCGGCAAGGCACCACACTGACGTGGTGGTAAGAGACCGTACCGACTGCGCTCAGACGAGCGCAGCCCTCTCGGCACCGGACAGGGCGCTGTCCCACATCCGGAAATACACCTCCTCCAGCGAGCGAACGAAGCGCGGCATATCGAAGAGCGGGCAGCGGTTTCTCTGCTCGACCAGCTGCCTCCGCAGCGGACGTAGTCGCTCTGGGGTACGTGCGAGCGCCAGGGCCAATCGGTAGTACTCGTCGGTCGATCCGACGACCAGCTCGTCGAGCCCTGCCGCATGCAGCAGGCTGGCGCCAACGCGTCCCGGGAAAGTATCGCCAAGTAGCGCAACCATCGGAACGCCTGCCCACAAGACATCGATTCCCGTCGAGTGCGAGTTGTACGGAAACGGGTCGAGCGCCAGATCCGCCAGTTGCAGGCGCGACAGATGATCTGCCTTTGACTCGACTCGCGGTGCGAAGATGACCCGAGCCGGATCGACGCCACGGCTCTCGGCTTCCTTCCGCAGGCGATCGTGAGCCGTACCTCCCGGCTGACTCAACCACAGGCAGCTGTCGCCTGTCTCCCGCAGCAGCCGACACCAGATGTCAAAAACCTGCGGGTTGAACTTGTAGCTGTTGTTGAAGGAACAAAAAACGAAACCCTCCTCGGGCAGCCCGGCATCCCCGCGCGACGGGGGATCCGCCAGGGTGATCGTGCTGTCTGCCGGCAGATAGCAGTTCGGCAAATGCGCGAGCGTCTCCGTATAGCAGTGTGCTTGCGAGAGGGGCGTCACGACCGGATCCCCCAGAAGATAGTCAGCGAGTTTCGGGTGCCCGAGAGTCCCGGCATAGCCCAGCCAATTCACCTGCACCGGCGCACAGCGCAGGGCCAGTGCCTCCGGCCGCCCGTCTGCAGTCCAGCCGTGAAGATCGATCAGGATATCGACTTCGTCGGCACGAATGCGCTCGGCCGTCTCGATCACGCTGGAATCCCGCAGATCGACAAAATCATCGAAGGCAGCGCGCAAGCGCTGCCGTATGTCGCTCTGATCATCGACCCCCAGTGAATAACCGAACACCTCGACCCGCGCGCGATCGTGCAACTCGATGACCTGCGGCATGATCTGGCCAACCGGATGGTTGCGGTAATCGGCCGACAGGTAGCCAATCCGTAGCCGCGAGCCTCGAGCAGGCTCCTTCCTGCGTACGGCCAGGGCAAGGGCCGGTGCATCGAGAACGCTCGCTGGGATGTCGCAGCGCGCGAAGTTCGACGCGACGCTGCGCTGCTCTTCGGAAGTAATGCCGGGAAACGACAGGATGACGAAGGGGTTGCTGGTCAGCGAACGATAGTCCGCTGTCAGGGACCGGAGAGCAAGCAATCTCGCTCCCAGATCAGTCCAGTCGCATCGCTTGAGGCTGGCGGCAAGCAGTTGGGACAAAATGGCCGGATTGTCGGTGTCGTTCTTCCACAGCTCGTTGAGACAGGCCCAGGCTTCGTCATTGCGATTGCTGTTGAGCAGTACATTGGCCAGCAGTTCAATCGCATCGACGTAGTCACCCGGGTGGCACTCAATGGCCTTGAGCAAGAAGGGCACCGCCTCGTCGTATTTGTGCATTCTCGACAAGGCGAGGCCGTAGTTCTTCAGTACCTCGGGATCGCCGGGCTTGATCTCGATCGAACGGGCGAAGCACTTGATCGATTCATCCCAGCGCATCAGCGCTGACAGGACGATCCCGAGATTGTTCAGCGCCTCCGGGTCTTCCGGATAGCGCTCGAGCGAATGACTGACGATCGGCAAGGCATCTTCGTAACGCCCCTGCCCGATCAGGGCAAAGCCAAGCGCCTTCAGGGCCAGCGACTGCGTCGGTCGAGCGCCAAGAACGCGGCGGGCCGCCGCTTCCACATCGACATGCCTGCCGGCCTCGACCAGGCGCATCAGCGCCAGGCAGTCCGCATCCAGCGGAACACGCCGGGGAACTGCCGTGTGCGACTTTTTCCGGGTTGTCTTCATCGTCTCAGCGAGCTCGTCAGTATTCTTGCAGCATTCGTGTCGGTCGGATCAGCGCAGGCTGAACCGATATTTTCTTGCCCTGCATGTCGGATCCTGGCCTGTGGCTTACCTGACGCGGACCCGACCAACGGCCTGTTTCGCGGTATTGCCGTTTCAGTGCTGTCCAACGGCACGCATGAAGGCCACCTCCAGGGACAGGCTGGGGCGCACTTCCACCAGGACATGCCCGGCATGATGCAGGGCGTCGAGACGCGCCCACAGCTCGGCGCGTGGTACTTCGCCAATCCAGCGCCCCGAAAAATCCTCGCGCATCCCGGCCACCGCGACCTGGCCAAAGGTGCGCACCAGCACCATCTCCTGCTCACCCGTGAGTTCGGCCGGCGATCGAACCGCTCGCAACAGCCCTTCATGAATCAGCCCGAAGCGGTCGGCGAGCCTTTCGACGTCGTGCAGCACGTGCGACGTCAGGAAAAGTGTCCCGCCGCCGCGCTTGTATTCGGAAAGGATATCGACCACATCCCGCCGACCAATCGGGTCAAGGCCGGACAGTGGCTCGTCTAGAATCAGAAGGCGCGGATTGATGCACAGCGCCTGGGCAATAGCCACACGCTGCGTCATGCCCTTCGAGAAAGAGCGAATTGTCTTGCGCCCGACCTGCGCCAGACCGAGTCGCTCGAGCCAGTCGAGACAGTGAGCCTCCTGGGCAGTCACCCTGACCCGATGCAGCCGCATACTCATCGTGAGCAGTTCGAGCGGCGTCAGATAGTCGTACAGATAGGGGTTTTCGGGAACATAGCCGAGGCCCAGGCGGGCAATCGGCTCGGTTACGGCAGTCCCGAACAGGCGGGCACTCCCGCTCGTCGCTTCAATCAGCCCCATCAGGATCTTGATCGTCGTTGTCTTGCCGGCGCCGTTGGCACCGATGAAACCAAAGGCTTCGCCGGGCTCGACGGCCAGAGAAACGCCGCCAAGGGCGACCACCGGCGCCGACCGCCATCGCTTCCGGTAATGCTTTTCAAGACCGTCAATGGCGATCGCGGGAACGCTCATTGCGTGCCCGCCGCGCCTGAATTCAGGATTGGCCGACCGGCCGCATCGAGGCCGAAGCCAAAGCCCAGCGGGTCTGTCGGTAGTTCGGCGATCAAGCCGGCGCTCACCAGTTCCTCCAGCTTCTTCGCGCTTCTGCCCTGCCTGGCCTGAAAAAGCGTCGCTGCGTCCTGCAGCGCCGCCAAGTCACGCAGACGATTGGCCCGGACCTGCAGGTATTTGCGGAAAGCCCCCGGCGGCGAGTGTTCCGCCATCGCGCCGACCATTGTGGCTGCATTGGCAGTCTGGTAGCCCTTCTCGATCCAGGCGGCGGCGACATTCTGCAACGCCCACGCGTCCTGCTGATTGCTGACCCGCGGGACGCCCTTGAGAAGCCACTGGGCCCCTGTCGCCGGGTCCTTGCGAAAATGATAGAAGAGAAATCCGTAATGGAATAGCGGATACCAATCGAAAGTTCGCGCGTCCGATGCCCGCCGCAGGACGTATTGTGCCGCATCCAGTTCGCCATTCCACGGCAGGATCGCCGCGCCAATGTAGTAATTGTCTTCGTGCACCGGGTTGAACCACGCAATATCGCGCTGCAGCTTCGCCTGCACCGCGTAGTCCTCGGCACGCATGCGGCCGGTGTCGGCGACCAGCACGCGAAATCCCGCCAGATTGGCCGCCAGGTAGCGATCGCCGCCCGCCATCAGGACCTGCGCAAAGCGCGGCAAGGAAATCAGCAGTTCCGGCGCCGCCGTCGCTCTCGTCAAGCCGGACAGACGGTGCTGGGCGAAACCATAGACGAGCAGCGACAGCACACCCAGGGACAGCGTCATGACGCTCAGCGAACGCCGCATCAGGAGAACTCCCGCAGCGAGAACAGCAGGCTCGCAGCAACCACGAGCAGGACGATGTAGCCAACCGCCATGGCCACAGACCAGAAGACCATCTCGGTGCCGGGCGCCAACTGATACATCGACCATTCCCGCCAGTCCAGACGCGAGAGATCCGGCAGCAGCCAGCGGATCCGGTCAACGACGGGACCATAGCTGGCAAGCAATTCCTCGTTACCGTCGGCGCCTCTCGCCAGGTAGTCGATGGTCGCCCCAAGCGCCTTGCCGGCCACCGCAAAAGCGGCTCCCAGGGCGAGTGGCAGCACCGAAACGGTGGACAGCGCGGCGATGCACAAGGCAAAGGCGGCCACCACGGCCGCGTCGAGCGCCAGGCCGACGACGGCGGTCCAGAAGGGCAGCCCCAGCGCCAGAGGGAACTCCTGGCTGTAGCTTCCCCCCGCCATCAACACGGCGAGCAGCAGCAGCAGTCCAAGAACGGTTGCCGCCAGCAGCGAGAGGAGCAACACGGCCGCAAAGCGCCCGGCCAGGAAGGCAGCGCGCGAGACCGGATAGGCCAGCGAAAAAAGGATCACCCGGCGATCGATCTCGCGGGCGACCAGTTCCTGAACCCAGAACAGGTTGAGCAGGACGAGGGAAAAACGGATTCCCGAGAAGCCAACGTCGAGCGCGACGGTCTGCGGCTGCCGCGGGGAGAAAAAACCCGAAAGATAGGCGATGCCGATCGTCAGAACGCCAAGGAAGAAAACGGCGTGGAAGCTTCTTCCCCGCAAACCCGAACGTAGTCCGGAGAGGGCGAACTCGAGCATGACTACCAGTCAAAAAAAAGGGCGCAGCCTGCGGTGCGCCCGCTTTCACACAAGACAGGAAAGATAGGAGCGGTTCAGGAACTCGGTGCTAACCCTGCCGCATCGGCCGCATCTTGAGCGGTACAAGGGGTGGCGGGGCACTTGGGGTCCGCCGTACTTACTGGAGCCACCGCACCACCGACGGTCGAACCGTTGAACCGGGTCTTGCCCTTGGCGGACGCCGAGCCCACCCGGTAAAGGGTCGGGTTCGCCGCACCACCATCTATGCCTTCCAGGAAAACATTGGCCGAGCATTTCGGCACAAAGGCCGTCCTGACAAAGCTACCGCCACTGGTATTACCCGTGACTGTTGCGCCGTTGCCGGCTAACGCCACACCGCTACAGATCGGATCCGCATTGGCCGAAAAAGACGTAATCGCTGCGACGGCCAACACCGAACCCAGAATGATATTTTTCATGCGAGATCTCCAAAAAGAAAGGGGAATTGAATCATGGATGGTTCATGGGTTCGAGTTGCCAACGGCACTCGTCAGCAGGTTGCGCGCATCGGACTGTGCCGCCTTGTCCTCACCCTTCTTGGTGTAGTCGGAGAACTGCGGGATGGCGATGGCGGCCAGAATACCGATGATCGCCACAACGATCATCAGCTCGATCAGGGTAAAACCTTTTTGCAGCTTCTTCATGGTGGTCAGCTCCTTGCGGTAGGTTCAACGGACAATCCGTTGCGTTACATACAGCAGTTTCCATGCCAGGCTGTTAACCCGGTGGAAAGCACCCTTTTCAGGCCTCGCCACCGGTCATCGCCGCCCATTGGCGTCACCCGACTGACAAAAAACGTCAGCACACGTTGCCCGGCTGTCCGCCTGACCAGCGCTTCCTGCCACAAGAGAAGATTCCCAAATGGCACCGGGGCGAGCCGCAATGGTGGCATGGTGGCTACTGGCCAAGGCTAGTCGTTGTAGCTGGCGGCGGTGGCCGCTATCAGCAGGCTCCGCGCATCGCTTTGCGCCGCCTTGTCTTCACCCTTCTTCGTATAGTCGGTGAACTGCGGGATCGCAATCGCCGCCAGAATGCCGATGATCGCGACCACGATCATCAGCTCGATCAGCGTGAAACCTTTTTCCTCCCTGTTCATGCGATGTCAGTCCTTCCGGCCGATGCGATGGGTAATCCTCCGCATCTCAGAGCAGTTTTCGTGCCACCGCCGGAACCGGTCCGGGGCATTGCTGCTTGTCTGACGCTTGTCCATGATCTTGCAGAAGGAGGAGGTTCCAGGCGACGATTGGCTGCCCGATGGGCCGCCGCCGGCATGAACCCACCTACTTGACACAGACCGCGCGTACCTGCTTCAGGTCGGTGATGCCGGACAGGATTTTCTCGATGCCGTCCATCTTGAGTGTACGCATGCCCTCGTTGAGCGCCGTGGCGAGCAGTTCAGCGACGCGCGCGCGCTCCTGGATCTGCTGCTTGACCACATCGGTACCACTCAGCAGTTCGTGCAGGCCGACACGTCCCTTGTAGCCACTGCCGGCACAGGCATCACAGCCGTGTGCTCGATAGAGTGTGAACCTGCCACCCCGAGCGTGCCTTGCCAGCCATTCCTGGTGCACGCGCTCGGTAGCAGCCTGCGGGTCCGCCTGCCATTCCTGAGTATGGGCCATTTCGGCGGAATACTCGGAAAGCAGGTGTCGGATTTCGTCTGACGTCGGCTGGTAAGCCTCCTTGCACGATGGGCATAGGCGCCTGGCAAGCCGCTGGGCAAGAATGCCGAGGAGCGCGTCGGCAAAATTGAAGGGGTCCATGCCCATGTCGAGCAGGCGATTGATCGACTCGGGAGCGCTGTTGGTATGCAGGGTCGCAAAAACCAGGTGGCCGGTGAGTGAGGCTTCGATGCCGATCGACACGGTTTCCCGGTCGCGCATTTCACCGACCATGATCACGTCGGGGTCGGCGCGCAGGAAGGCGCGCATCACGGTAGCGAAGTCGAGCCCGGCCTTCTTGTTGACCTGCACCTGACGCAGGCCCTTCTGGGTGATTTCGACCGGGTCCTCGGCGGTCCAGATCTTGGTTTCCGGCCGGTTGATGTAGCTGAGGATGGAATGCAGGGTAGTCGTTTTTCCCGATCCGGTCGGTCCGCAGACGAAGAATAGCCCGTAGGGCCTGGCGATGAGTGTCTTCAGTCGCTCGAGGTTGTGCTCCGTGACACCGAGATCCGCGAGCGGGATCGGTTCGCCGGCGGCGAGGATGCGTAGCACGACGTCCTCCATGCCGCCGGCGGTCGGGATTGTCGCCACCCGCAGCTCGATGTCCAACGGCCCCCAACGCTTGAACCTGATCTTGCCATCCTGCGGCCGGCGTTTCTCCGAAATATCGAGATCGGACATGATCTTGAGACGCGCGATCAGGGCACTTCGGTAGGATGGCGGAATTTCGATGTACGGTGCCAGGGCACCGTCCCGCCGGAAGCGGATGACCGTCTTTTCCTTGCCAGGCCGTGGCTCGATGTGGATATCCGACGCGCCCTTCTGATAGGCCTCGACGATGATCTTGTTCACCAGGCGAACGAGCTCGTTGTCCGCGGCAGCACTGAGTACCTCGGCACTGCTGCCGGGCACATCGCTCGCTTCATCGTCGTCGAGCCCGGACAATAGGTCGCCGACAGAATCCATTTTCGACAGGTCGCCGAAGAACTGGTTGATCAGTTGCAGGAAATCCTGGTGGGTCGTGACGCGATAGGCTATCCGGCTCTTCGGAAAGATGTTGTTGACCGTCCGAGAGCCCCTGATCCGCTCCGGGTCGATGGTCACGACCACCAGGCCGTCGGTGCTCTCCTCAACCGGCAGCCAATGATTTGCCTCTGCGTAATCCCGCTTGAGATGCTTCAACAGCTCCATCGGCCTGATGCGGTTCGGCAGGAAGGGCTCATAGGGAACAGCAAAGAACTTTGACAGCGCGGCACCGATCGCTGGCAGTTTGACCTGAAATTCCTCCATCAGCACTTCTTCGAGATCGATATTCTTTCGCCGTGCCGAGCGCTGTGCCAGGTCGAGTTCGGCAGCCGAGAGGATGGCATCGCTGACCAGGGCATCGTATTTCGTTTTCAGCCCGGGGAGGGGCGCCTTCTGACGCTGCGCAAAAGCCACGGCCAGGGTCTGCGCCAGAGCCTGGATGCCCTCCTCGGCGACGGCCGGAAAGGGGGTATCCGACCGATTGTTGATCAGTTGTACAACGCCTAGCAGCTCGCTGTTCTGCTCGTTGACAATCGGTGCCACCAGCATCTGCCGGGAACGATAGCCGGTACGCTGGTCGATGTCCTTCAGGAAGCACAGGTGCGGGCTATGCTTCGCCAATTCGAGATCATCGTAGACGTCACGGATGTTGACTGCCTTGGCGGACACCGCGACATAGCCGGCAATGCTTTGCTCGGAAATCGGCAGCTTGATGTCCTTGTGCGAAGCCAGCCCAGTCTTCAGCTTGGAGACGATGTTCTGCCGGTCGTCGCTGACAAGGTAGATGGTCAGGCGATCACAGTGAAAGAGCTCGCAGATATCCTCCGACATCTCGAGGATGATTTCGTCAGCATTGCTGGTGGCGTGGATCTTGTTGGTGACGCGCTGGAGATTCTTGAAGAAGCCCAGGCGCCGGCTCATGTCGCCCAGATTGCTGTCGATTGGCCGGGTGCTTGCCATGGTCCTGATCAGAAGTCGAAGACCTGATTGTTGTACAGCCGGCGCGGCCTGAAATCGGCGGCGCAGGCCTCGATTTCGGACATTGTCAGCTCGATCTGGCTGGGTTTCAGATGACTGATGTAGATCTCGGCATCGACCTTCAGTTGCTTCAACTCTTCCGCCAACAGGCTCGGGCACAGGTGCTTCGAGATCTCGGCAAGCCTCCGCTCAGAGTTCGGGAAAGCCGTTTCGATCAGCAGGTAACGAAGATTCGCTATCCGATTGATCACCGGCCAGAAGGCAGCGTTGACCGTCGTGTCGCCGGTAAAAACCAGGCTGGCGGCACCCGAGTCGAGCTGATAGCCAACGGCTGGCACCGTGTGTTCTGCAGGAAGCACCGTGATCGCTCGCTGACCCAGCCGAACCGACTGTCCCAGAGCGATTGTCCGGTACTGCATGAGCGCCTGCTCACGGCTCGGTATGGCGCTGAAATCCGGCCAGATGGACCAGTTGAAAATGTGCCTGGCAATGATTTCAAGCGTCGCAGCCGTGGCATGAACGGTGACCGGTCTCGAACGCATGTCGCTGACCGAATCGATCAGCAAGGGCAACGACGCAATGTGGTCGAGGTGGGAGTGGGTCAGGAAAACGTGGTCGATGGTTGCCAGTTCGGCAAGCGACAGGTCAGCGACACCCGTCCCCGCGTCAATCAGGATGTCATCATCGACGAGCATGGATGTGGTTCGCAGATGGCGCCCGCCAATGCCGCCGCTACAGCCCAGAATCCTGACTTTCATGCTGGTTCCACCGGATTTCGATGCTGTCCGCTGCTGTCCATTGTCGCCAGAGCCCAAGACCAATGACTGCCTCGCCTGACCAGAAGACGATTTCCCATCAGTTCTTCAGGAAGAATTCCATCTTCACGCCAGCAATCTCGATTACATCGTGGTTTTCCAGACGTCGAGCCTGAGCGTCAACAACCTGGCCATTCAACAGCGGGAAGTCCGATCCTTCGACGTGGGTAAGGAAGTAACCCTGTGGTCGTCGGGCAATCACCGCCACCTGACCACGCCTGCCGAGTGTCGTCAGCGTCTTGGTCAGTTGCAACTGGTGGCCGGCGTTGGAACCACTGAGCAACTGGATGGCTGCACCCGGCAGGGTGGGCGCCGTGGCGCTACCCTGTGGCGCGCTGGCAGTCATTGCATCCCGGTCGCCGTAAACCACCTGCAGGGGTTCGGAGCGGAACGGCGTGCTCTTGTCGTACTCGGAGGTCTCTCCCGAGGCAACGGCTTCGACAAGATACTTCATCTTGTACTTGCCAAACTCGATGACGTCGCCGTCCTTCAGGAAATGTTTCTTGATCGGCTGACCATTGACAAGGGTTCCGTTGGTGCTGTTCAAATCCTCCAGGAAGGAATCGTTGAGGATGGTCACCACCGCTGCATGCTCACCACTGATCGCCATGTTGTCGATCTGGATGTCGTTGTGTGCCTTGCGGCCAATGCTCATGTGCTCCTTGCGCAGAGGGATTTCCTTGAGGACCAGACCATCCATGCTAAGTATCAGCTTTGCCATCGCCTTCTTCGTCCTTAATTGAGCCATGACCAGAGTTTGGACAAACCTCCTCC
>NZ_JAZKUD010000115.1:0-10475 GCF_036625275.1 Accumulibacter sp. | reverse complement strand
CGCGGCCGTACACGGTGAACACCGTCGACGAGCACCTCGACATGCTGATGGTTTGCCACCACCTCGATCCGGCGATCGCCGAGGACGTCGCCTTCGCCGAGAGCCGCATCCGGCGTGAGACGATCGCTGCCGAGGATATCCTGCACGACCTCGGCGCACTGTCGATGATGTCGTCGGATTCGCAGGCGATGGGACGCGTCGGCGAAGTGATCATCCGCACCTGGCAAACGGCGCACAAGATGAAGGTGCAGCGTGGTCACCTGGCGCCGCCGGTTGCCAGCGAGCAGGCGAAAGCCAACGACAACTTCCGCGTCAAGCGCTACCTTGCCAAGTACACGATCAATCCGGCGATCACGCACGGCATCAGCCACCTGGTCGGCTCGATCGAGGTCGGCAAGCTGGCCGACCTGGTGCTCTGGAGACCGGCCTTCTTCGGCGTCAAGCCGTCGCTGATTCTCAAGGGCGGGATGATCGCCGCCGCGGCGATGGGCGACGCCAATGCCTCGATCCCGACACCGCAGCCGGTGCATTACCGGCCCATGTTCGGTGCTTTCGGTGGTGCGCTCAAGACTTCGGTGACCTTTGTCTCGCAGGCGTCGCTCGACAATCCCGAACTGGCCGGGCTGCGGCTCGCCAAGCCGCTGCATGCCGTCCGCCAGACGCGCAGACTGGGCAAGTCGGACATGATCCACAACGATGCGACGCCGAAGATCGACGTCGACCCTGAAACCTATGCCGTGCGTGCCGACGGCGAGTTGCTGGTCTGCGAACCGGCGAGCGTGCTGCCGATGGCACAGCGTTACTTCCTGTTCTAATCTGCGCATGCTGTTCGCCGAATCCTTCGCCAGCTCATTGGCCGCGGGCGAGACGCCTGCAAGCGATCGTCTGGTGCTGCCGTACGACGCGCGTCGCAAGAGCCGCCAGCGCGTGCTTCTGGCCAGCGGCGAAGAACTCGGCTACGTCTTTCCCGCCGGGACCGTGCTGCGGCACGGTGACCGCCTGCTGACCGGTAACGGCCGTGTGATCGAGGTCGAGGCCGCCCCCGAGGCGCTACTCGAAGTTCGTGCCCTTGACGCCTTCCAGTTGATTCGTGCCGCCTATCATCTCGGCAACCGGCATGTGCCGGTGCAACTCGGTGAAGAGTTTCTCCGCTTTCAGCCGGACCACGTTCTGGCCGAGATGCTGGTCGGTCTCGGTTGCGACGTCAGCGAAGTCGAGGCGCCATTCGATCCGGAGGGCGGTGCCTATGGTGCGGCGGCACACGCGCACGGCGAGGCGGCTGGGCGTGGTCACGACTACCGGCCGACGAAGGGCGGGCGGGTGGTAGATCCGCACGACCCGGGCCACGGCCCGCATCGCTCGCCGGCGAAGATTCACGAGTTCAAATGAGCCTCGCGTTACCTCGCCTGCTGCAGCTCGCCAGCCCGGCGCTGCCAGTGGGAGCCTATACCTATTCGCAGGGCCTCGAATGGGCCGTCGAGGCGGGGCTGGTGCGCGATCAGGCGACTGCCGCCCAATGGATCGGTGGTCTGCTCGAGGAAGGCGTCGGCCGCTTCGAAGCACCGCTTGCCGCCTGCCTGCAGCGCGCCTGGGCTGCCGGCGACATCGGCGAAGTCGAACGCCTGAACGCCGAATTCCTGGCCAGCCGCGAGTCATCCGAGCTGCGCGCCGAGACAGTGCAGATGGGCTACTCGCTGCGCCGCCTGCTGCACGATCTGGATGATTTCCCCGTGCCGCCGGCTCTTGATGCGCTGCCGGAAGTGGCTTTCCCGACCGGCTGGGCGCTGGCGGCGGCCGTCTGGGAAATCCCGCTGGCCGACTCCCTGGCCGCCTATCTGTGGTCCTGGTGCGAGAACCAGGTGATGGCGGCGTTGAAGGCCGTCCCGCTCGGCCAGACCGCCGGGCAACGGGTGTTGCTGGCGCTCGGCGGCCAAATTCCGGCGGTGGTGCAGCAGGCGCTCGCACTGCCCGAAGCGGCATGGAGCAACTTTGCACCCGGCCTGGCGCTGGCTTTGAGCCGGCACGAAACGCAATATTCGAGACTTTTTCGATCATGACAGAAAGCGAACCCCGGATGAACCGACGACCCGCCCTGCGCATCGGCATCGGAGGCCCGGTCGGCTCCGGCAAGACCGCACTCACCCTGGCGCTGTGTCTTGCCCTGCGCGAAAAATACAGCCTCGGCGTGGTGACCAACGACATCTACACCGCCGAAGACGCCAGGTTCCTGGTGCAGCACGCCGCACTGCCGCAGGAGCGCATCCTCGGCGTCGAGACCGGCGGTTGCCCGCACACCGCGATCCGCGAGGATGCCTCGATCAACCTCGAAGCCGTTGCCCGGCTGACCACGGCCTTCCCGGACATCGAAATCGTCTTCGTCGAGTCGGGTGGCGACAACCTGGCCGCGACCTTCAGCCCGGAACTCTCCGACCTGACGATCTACGTCATCGACGTCGCCGCCGGTGACAAGATCCCGCGCAAGGGTGGGCCGGGGATCACCCGGTCCGATCTGCTGGTGATCAACAAGACCGATCTGGCGCCGATGGTTGGGGCTTCGCTGGAGGTGATGGAGCGCGACAGCCGAAGAATGCGCGGCGAGCGGCCGTTTGTTTTCAGCAACATGAAAACCGGGCAGGGGCTGGCGGAGATTATCGACTTGATCGAGGAGCGCGGTCTGCTCAGCTGACCCGCAGCTGATTTTCGACCCGAGGTGGCCGCAGGGCATTTCGGGGACGCATTTCGGGGACAGTGTACTAAATATAGGGAAAGGCCAGCTGTACCCGTCGATCGTTGCCCGAGCAGAACTGAACAACGCCTGTGTCGGGGCACTGGTGGCGTTGCGCGGAGGAGTTTCGGCGACACGAGAATTTATTCAGTTAACCATACCGTCACCGAAATACAGTCCTACCGCCCGGACAGGCACCCGCCGTTTGCCAGGTGACCTATGTAGTTTGGGACGTCAGCTTTCTCGGTGACAGGCCTTGCTCGATCATTTCGGTTTCGAGCTTGATGCGCAGTATCAGCAGGCCACGCAACGTTTGCCGGGCCTTGTCGTCGGCCCAGGTCGTGTGTGGTTCTTCGAGGCAGGCTTGGATGGCTGGCTGGTCGGCCAGATCGACGCCGCAGATCGCCGCGTAATGGATGATTTCGTGATCAAGCTCGTTCATTTCGTGGCTATAGTTTTCGAAGCCGCTCATGGCAATGGCGTCCAGCGGCGAGTCGGCATGGTCCTCTCTGAGTGGGCGCGGGTGTCGACTCCGTTGCGATTCTGTTTCGTCATCATGCCTCCTCCTTGTTTGCTTGCCAGCTTGCCACCCTGCGCCATGGCCTCGCGCAGGGTGGCCGGGAACTCCGGGCGCCACGTCCGGTTTTCGCCAGCGCAAGGAAAATCGCCCTTTGCAGCAACTCGCCGGCAGCGAATGTACCGCCGCGAAAGTTCTCTGCTGTCCGGGGCCCGATCCAGAACGGGGATCAGCACTCACCGCGCGATGCCGCCCCTCTCGCCAATTATCGCGACCCTGGCGCTTCAGCGCGTAGCCAGCGAATCGAGAGCCTGAAGCTGCCCGTCTGCCGGTCGGCGATCATCAGGCCCACGCGGCGGATTCGCGCCGGGTCGAGCGGTGGCGCGTCGACCGGGCGGCCGCGATGGCTGGCGGTGAAATCGGCGATGGCCAGTACGATTTCGCTCCACTCACCGGCAGGAGGCGAAAATACGGCCTGGTAACTGGGCCCGTCGTAGGCGTCGTCGGTGCGCAGATTGAGTTTGTAGCGTCGCCCGTCGCCACGCACTGCGAGACGGAAGGTCCGTGTGCCAGGCGCCGAGTAATCGTCAGGCGCCGTACGGACCGAGGCGAAGCCGCCGTTGTTGGCCAGCGAGACGCTGCCGGTGAAGTCGGCATGGCCGGCGGCCGCAAACAGCAGCTGACTGCTGGAGAGACCGCCCATCACGGCATCGTCCACCGCCGACCAGGCCAGGACACTGGCGGGGGTGTCAAAAGCGACCAGCAGCCGGCTGGCGGCGGCTGATGACCGCCGCGCCTCAGGCATCGGGTCGATCCTGCCCGACCCAGATCAGGCGGCTGATATCGAAACCCATTTGCTTCGCTTTGGCCAGCAGTTGCTCGCGAACAGCGGGCGGCAGGTGGCGCTCGCGCGAGAGTATCCACAGATAGTCACGGCTCGGCCCGACCACCAGCGACCAGCGGTACTCTTGCTCGTCAAGCGCCGCGATGTGGTAGCCGCCATAGAAGGGGCCGAAAAATGAGACCTTGAGCGAGCCCTGCGTCGCGTCGCCAATCATCAGCGCCTTGCCAACCGCTTCCTTCCAGGCGCCTTTTTCGACGTTGTAGCCGCGGTTGACCACTTCGACGCTGCCGTCGGGCTGCAGGCGATAATGCGCCGACACGTCGCTGAGTCCGCGTTCGAAGGAATGGTCGAGGCGCGCGATCTCGTACCATTTGCCAAGGTAGCGATCGAGCTGGAAGTGGCTGACCGGGGTGATGCCGTCCGGGACGCTGGTGCAGGCTGCGAGCAACAGCAGCGGCCAGCAGAGGAGCAGATGACGAAAATGGCGCACGGTTTTGGTCTCACAGACGGGCGAGGGCCTATTATCCAGCCCTGGGCGGCGAAGTCGAACATCGACTTTCACAGACCGACTACGAGTCGGGCCTCCGGGTGCCGGTCAGACAGAAGATGGTGCAGCCTTGAGACAAGGGAGGTTCCGCAAGAGATGCCCATTCAGCACCAAACCGCGAACGGCTGGAACTTGTCCAGCATGGCTGACAGAGCAGGGCATCGATCTCGCTCGTTTGCCGATTGACCCGGTCGTTACGCCAAGGCAGCCGCGTGGGTGGGCCACGGTATGCGGCGCTTGCCCTGCTCAGGCGCACCGCCGTCAGCGTTGAGCGCGCGCCGCGTGGTAAAATCCGGTCCCCATGGAACTCCTGATCAACGGCGAAAGCCGCCAATTCCCCTCGCCGCTGACGGTCGCCGAACTCGTGGTGGCCCTGAACCATGCCGGCAAGCGGATCGCCGTCGAACGTAACGGCGAGATCGTTCCGCGTGGTCGGCACGGCGAGACGGTGCTGGCGGATGGTGACCGGATCGAGATCGTCGTTGCCGTCGGTGGCGGCTGAACCTCATTGACTAGCCGAGAAGAGAACATGCCATCCTCCCCACATCGCCTGACGGTTGCCGGCAGGACCTACCGTTCCCGTCTTCTCGTCGGGACCGGCAAGTACAAGGATTTCGCCGAAACACGGGCAGCGATCGATGCCTCGGGCGCGGAGATCGTCACCGTGGCCATTCGTCGCACCAACATCGGCCAGAACGCCGGCGAGCCGAACCTGCTCGACGTGTTGCCGCCGTCGCAATTCACCATCCTGCCCAATACTGCCGGCTGCTACACCGCCGCCGAGGCAGTGCGGACCCTGCGCCTGGCGCGCGAGCTGCTCGACGGGCATGCGCTGTGCAAGCTGGAAGTCCTCGGTGATCCGACCAATCTCTTCCCGAACATGCCGGAAACGCTGCAGGCGGCGGAAACGCTGGTCAGGGAGGGTTTTGCGGTGATGGTCTACTGTGCTGACGATCCGATCCAGGCAAAAATGCTCGAGGACATCGGCTGCGTTGCGGTGATGCCACTGGCCTCGCTGATCGGTTCCGGCATGGGCATCGTCAATCCCTGGAACCTGCGCCTGATCATCGACAACGCGAAAGTCCCGGTGCTGGTCGACGCAGGCGTCGGCACGGCCTCGGATGCGGCGATCGCCATGGAACTGGGTTGCGATGGCGTGCTGATGAACACCGCCATTGCCCACGCCCGCGATCCCTTGCTGATGGCCAGCGCGATGAAGAAGGCGGTCGAAGCGGGGCGCGAGGCGTTTCTCGCCGGGCGCATGCCGCGCAAGTACTACTCGGCCGACCCCTCCTCGCCGACGATCGGCTTGATCGGCTCGTAGGCATGGCTGGCCAGGAGACCGTGTACACTGCCGGTCGCGCCGGGCACATCCGCAGTTTCGTGCGTCGCCAGGGGCGGGTCTCGAATGCCCAGCAGCGCTATCACGAAGAGATGATGGCCAGCATCGGCATTCCCTACAGCGCGACGCGGGTCGATCTTGACGCGCTGTTCGGGCGTGCGGCGCCGCGGATTGTCGAGATCGGTTTCGGCATGGGCGAGACCTCGGCGGCGATTGCCGCGGCGCACCCGGAGAACGACTACCTCGGTATCGAAGTGCACACGCCGGGCGTCGGCAGCCTGTGCAAACTGGTTGCCGAACTGGGTCTGCACAATGTGCGCATCATCCAGCACGACGCCGTCGAGGTTCTGCGCGACATGCTTGGGCCGGCTTCGCTGGCCGGGGTGCACCTCTTTTTTCCCGATCCCTGGCCGAAAAAGCGTCATCACAAACGGCGCCTGCTGCAACCGGCTTTCCTTGCCTTACTGGCTGGTCGCCTGCGGCCAGGGGGTTACATTCATTGCGCCACGGACTGGGAAGATTACGCGCAGCAGATGTTGGCCGTGCTGACAGCCGAGAGCCTGCTGGAGAATACGGCGATCGGCTACGCGCCGCGCCCCGACTATCGCCCGCTGACCAAGTTCGAACAGCGTGGCCTGCGACTCGGGCACGGTGTTTGGGACCTGGTCTTTCGCCGGCGGCCGGAGTCACTCCAGACGGAAGACGACCGGCAGGATCAGCTCGCGTGACTGGACCCAGTTGACCTTGCCCATCGCGTAGGCGGCCTTGATTGCGGCCTGGTCGAGGATCGCATGGCCGCTGCTGGCGGCGATGCTCACGTCGCTGATGTGGCCGTCGTCGGAGACGCGCAGCAGCAGGCGAACTTCCCCTTCGAGGCCGCGTGCGACGGCGTCGGGCGGATAGTACAAATGCTGCGACAGTTTGCGCCTGGCGGCGTCGACCTGGCGTTTTGCCACCGTTTGGCTGAGGGGTGGCCCGGCGGGCGGGGCGGGGCGGGTTGCGGGAGGCGGTTTGACGGCTGGCGGTTCAGCGATGAGGGTGTCCTTCAGCAGCGGATCCTCAGCGCGTGGCTGCGTCTTCGCCGTCTGGCGCAGCGATGCCTCGAGTGGCGGCTGTGCCGGCGGAGGAGCGAACCTGACGGCGTCCCCGAACAGCACGGCGGCGTGCAGGATGAGCGACAGGGCAAGGGCAAGAATCAGGCGAGACGGCATGGGCGTGACATTGTGAAGCAAAACCGGGCAGCCGGCACGGGAAGAACGCTGGCTTGCCGTAATGTCGGAAGGGAGGACGCGTGTGAAGCATTTGATCGGAAGACTGGGCACATGGGTGTTGCTCGCCAGCTACCTGCTTGCTGCTCCGCTATGGGCCGAGGTCCCGGACCCGATTACCTTCGGATATGCCATCGAACGTGGCAACCTGCGCAAGGTCAAAGGCTGGCTTGACGAAGGGCTGAGCCCGGAATACGAGGCGGCGCATATCGGTACCGGTCTGATGGTTGCTGCCTGGTATGGCAACATCGAGATGATGGCGCTGTTCGTCGAACGGGGGGCCGACCTGCGGCGCAGCAATCGCAATGGCGAACAAGCCCTGCAGCTGGCGGCCTGGGGCGGGCATCTGGAGGCAGTGAAATGGCTGATCGAGCGCGGAGCGCCGGTCGAGCGTGAGGACAAGCAGTGGGGAGCGCTGCATTACGCGGTCTTCAATGGCCATGAAAAGATCGTCAGCGACCTGATGGCGCGTGGCGCCAACATCAATGCGCGGGCGCCGAACGGCGCCACACCGCTGATGCTCGCCGCTCGCGAAGGTCACGACGGCTTGGCGCGGGTGCTGCTCGAAGCGGGTGCCAATACCCGCTCGCAGAGCGACTGGGGTGATACGGCGCTGACCATGGCCATGCGCTATAACCATCTGCGTCTGGCCAAGATGATTTCATCACCGGAGGAGTTTGCGATTGCGGTCAAAGCGCCGCCGGAGAGTTTCGGCGAAGCGACCCGCTCGGCGGTGGCACCGAGCCCGATCGAGGCGATCCTGCGAGAGATCCGCGCAGCCGAGGCCGAAGGGCGGCCAAGTGAGGAATTGCACCGGAAGCTGCGCGTTGCGGTCAATGACCTGCGGCGGGTCAACTCGGTGCCGCTGGCACAGCGCCCGATGCCGCGCCCGTATGTCCCGCGGTCGATGGTCATCACCGCCCGTCGTGCGCAGCCCGGTGCCGAGCGGGCGCAGCTGGTGGTCGACGGCGGCGCTGCCGCGCCCGTTGTCGCGGCGCAAGGCGCCGGCAGCTCGGCTGCCGCAGCCGGGAAGGCACCGAACCAGATCGCCGCTGCCAAAGAGCGCAGCCAAGCGGCAGCCCGGGCGTCGGACTTGCTGAGGCAGATTCGTCTCGCCGAGGCGCAGGGGCGGCCAGCCGATGAGCTTCGGCAACAGCTCTATCAGGCGGTCGAGGCGATGAAACCGTGACGGCCGCATCGCTCGCGCCTGCACCACCTGCCGCGGGCCGAAAGGCTCAGCTCCGGTCAACCAGGAAGCGCTGCAGTAATTGATTGAGAAAGCGCCGGCCGTGATCGCTTGGCGCGATATGCTGTCCGTGGCGTCTGATCAGGCCCTCGCTTGCGGCTTGTCGCAGTTCGCTTTCGATGCTGATCAGGGGCAGCGAGGTACGCAACTCGAATAGCTGCGCGTCGAAACCCTGAACGAGGCGCAGCGCGTTGAGCATGAACTCGAAAGGCAGTTCCACGGCCTTGACGGCGAACTCCTCCTGTATCGGCGTGCCGGCGGCAACTTGCGCCAGGTACTGCTCGGGCCCCTTCCAGCGCATCTGGCGCAGGACGCGATCGTGCAGTGTCAGCTTGCTGTGGGCGCCTGCTCCGATACCCAGGTAGTCGCCGAAATGCCAGTAGTTGAGGTTGTGCCGGCACTGCTGGCCAGTCTGTGCGAAAGCCGACGTTTCGTAGTGCAGGTAGCCGGCTTCGGCCAGCCTCGCCTCGATGGCATCCTGCATGTCGGCACAGAGGTCGGGTTCGGGCAAGGTCGGAGGGCTGGCCGCAAAGGCGGTGTTGGCTTCGATCGTCAATTGATAGCAGGACAGGTGTGCCGGCGCGAACGAGAGCGCGGCGTCGATGTCCTCGAGTGCCTCGGCAAGCGTCTGCCCGGGGAGGCCGTACATCAGATCCAGATTGAAATTCTCGAAGTGTTTGCCGGCAAGCTCGATCGCCTGCCTGGCTTGACGATCGTCGTGGATGCGGCTGATTGCCTTGAGGTGCCGCGGATTGAAACTCTGGATGCCAAGCGACAGACGGTTGACGCCAGCGGCGCGAAAGGCCGCAAATTTTCCGGCTTCGACGGTTCCCGGATTGGCTTCCAGCGTGATCTCGGCCTCAGGCAGAAACGGCAGTCGACTGCGCAAGGCCGCCAGGATCTGATCGAGGCCCTCGCCCGAGAGCAGGCTGGGGGTGCCGCCACCGAAAAAGACGCTATGCACCCGGCGACCCCAGACCAGCGGCAGTGCAGACTCCAGGTCGGCAATCAGGGCGGCCAGGTAGTCGCCTTCGGGGATCGTCGCCGGCCTTCGCGCAGCGCCCTGGCCACCCGGCAGCGCATGCGAGTTGAAGTCGCAATAGGGGCACTTCTGCACGCACCACGGAACGTGGACGTAAAGCGACAGCGGCGGTGGGTTGCGGAATTGCAGTTGGCTGGGGTTTGCGGCCGCCGGCCGCCAGGCAAGCAGCGGAATGACCGTGCGCTCCCCGCTGCCCGCCATCAGCGCCGCGCTTGCAGGCGCTCGACGAGGCGGGCCAGCGCCTGACCGCGATGTGAACGGCGGTTTTTCTCCGCCGCGTCGAGTTCCGCGGCGGTCTTGTCAAGCTCTCGGATGTAGAACAGGGGATCGTAGCCAAAGCCATCGTCACCGCGTCCTGCCGACAGGATTTCCCCGTCCCACTCGCCCTCGGCGATGATCGGTTGCGGGTCGTCGGCATGGCGAACGAGGACAATGACCGAGACGAAATGCGCCGCGCGGCAACCGCTGTCGCCAAGTTCAGCCAGCAGCTTCTGGTTGTTGCGGGCATCGGACCTGGGTTCGCCGGCATAGCGTGCGGACTGTACGCCAGGTGCGCCGCCGAAAGCGTCGACACACAGGCCGGAGTCGTCGGCCAGCGCGGGCAGGCCACTCAGCCGCGAGGCATGGCGGGCCTTGGTGAGGGCGTTTTCCACGAAGCTGCAGTGTGGTTCCTCGGCCTCGGGGATGCCAAGTTCGCCCTGCGGAACGAGTTCCCAGCCCAGCGGCGCGAGAATGGTATCGAGTTCCTTCAATTTCTTGGCGTTGTTGGAAGCGAGGACGAGTTTCATTGGGCGAGGGCTGCCTGCTGTTGGTTGAGCAACTGGTGGATACCGGCCTGCGCCAGATCGAGCAACTGGTTCATCTGCGTGCGCGTGAAAGGCTCGCCCTCAGCCGTTCCCTGGACCTCGACAAGGCCTCCCGCGCCGGTCATCACGACGTTCATG
>NZ_JAZKUD010000114.1:0-10649 GCF_036625275.1 Accumulibacter sp. | reverse complement strand
TGCGAAATCTTGGCGCAAATCCGGCGGAGGTGCTGGCCGAGGCGGGCGTGCCACCGGAACTGTTCGACGAGCCGGACAACCGGATTTCATTCGCACAAAGGAGCCAACTCATCCAGCTTTGCGTGGACAGAACCGGGTGCCGTCACTTCGGGCTCCTGATCGGTCAGCAGGCTGGCCTGCACTCGCTCGGGCTGTTGGGCCTGCTGGTGCAACACTCGGCGGACGTGGGAAGTGCGCTGCGCAGCCTTGTGCGCTATCTGCATCATCACGTCCAAGGTGCAGTGACGACCCTTGCGGAGAACGACCGCATGGCGATGCTGAGCTACAGCATTTATGAGACTCTGGTCGACGCGACCGACCAGACTGGGGATGGGGCGGTCGCAGCAATGTTCAATATTCTGCGCGCCCTGTGCGGCCCGGACTGGAAACCCGTCGAGGTCCTGTTTGCCCACCGCCGGCCGGATGATGTGCGGCCCTTCCAGCAGTTCTTTCGGGCGCCCCTGCGCTTCGATGCCGAGCATGACGGGGTCGTCTTCCCGGCTGACTGGCTGCAGCGTCCACTGGCGGCCGCGGATGCCGAGTTGCGCCGCCGGGCGCAGGAACAGATGGATGCGCTCGAGTTGGCGCATCGCGGCGACTTCCGGGAACAGGTGCTGGCCGTACTGAGAACCGCGCTCATCGCCGGTCAGGCAAACGCGGGCCAGGTTGCCGCATTCTTTTCGTTGCACCGCCGCACCTTGAGCCGCCGGCTGAGTGCCTGCGGTACCAGCTTCCAGTCGCTTGTGGATGAGGGGCGCTTCGAGATTGCCCGCCAGATGCTCGAGAACACGGATGCGGACATCCAGAGAATCGCGGTGATGCTCGAATACGCGGATGCCAGCGCCTTCGCACGGGCATTCCGGCGCTGGAGCGGCACCACCCCATCCCGATGGCGAGCGGGCTGCGCCAAGTAGCGCATCCTGGTGTAAGCCGCACGTCTCGACCTGGCACGTTCCGGGGGTGTAACGAAACGCAGGCTGTCCATTTATGTATGGTCCCCGCGTACCGGATACGTTAGTATCGTCGGCTATCGCATAGCGTCGGACGAAAATGACATGAAACCAATCCTGATTTCCACGACCCTGATTTCCATCTTTTCTCTCGCGGCGTGCGGCGACAAGTCTGTCCCCCCGCCCCCGACGCCGACTGTCGAGGTCGTAAGCGTTGCCCAGAAGGATGTGCCGATCTACATGGAGTGGATCGGCTCGCTCGACGGCAACGTGAATGCCGTCATCCGCCCACAGGTTACCGGCTACCTGATCAGGCAGAACTATCGCGAAGGCGACCTGGTGAAACAGGGGCAGCCGCTGTTCGAGATCGACCCGCGCACTTTCGAGGCCGCCGTAGATGAGGCCAAGGGTCTGCGTGCTCAGCAGGCCGCGCGTTTCGAGACGACCAAGGCCAACCTCGACCGCATCAAGCCGCTTGCGGCTGTCAATGCGGTCAGCCAGAAGGACCTGGACGACGCCACCGGGTCCCATCTTTCAGCCAAGGCACAGCTCGAGGCCGCCGAGGCCTCCCTGCGGACGGCGAAACTCAACCTCGGCTTCACGAAGATTACCTCGCCGGTCAGTGGCATTGCCGGCATCGCCAAAGCGCAGATCGGCGACCTGCTGAGCCCGAGCATGTCGACCGAGCTGACCACCGTGTCGACCGTCGATCCGATCAAGGTCTATTTCAATATCAGCGAACGCGAATATCTCAAGGTCGCCAGCGCGGCGCTTGCCGCCGGCAGCAAGCCGGAGCGGCTTCCGTTGGAACTGTTCCTGGTTGACGGCTCGCTCTATCCGCACCCGGGCAAGGTTGCTGTCCTCAACCGGCAGGTCGATGTGTCGACCGGCACGTTCAAGGTGGCTGCCCTGTTCCCCAATCCCGACAATCTGCTGCGGCCGGGCCAGTACGGCAGGGTACGGGCGACCATGTCGGTCGACAAGGGCGCGCTGCTGGTGCCGCAACGGGCGGTCACCGAAATCCAGGGCAAGTACCTGGTGGCGGTCGTCGGGGCCGACAACAAGGTCGATATCCGCCCGGTGACGGTCGGCGAACGGGTCGGCACGGAATGGATCGTCAGCAAGGGACTGCAGCCGAGCGAGCAGGTGATCGCCGAGGGTACCCAGAAGGTGCGTCCGGGCGCGACCGTGAATCCTAAGCCCTTCGCGGCCGGAGCGCCCGCCGAGAAAACCGCCGCACCCGCCCCGGCTGGCAAGGAGTAAGCCGCCATGTCGAAATTCTTCATCAACCGGCCGATCGTGGCCATGGTCATCTCGATCCTGATGACCATCGTCGGCCTGGTCGCCATGTCGGGGCTGCCGACCGCCCAGTTCCCGGACATCGTGCCGCCACAGATCACTGTCAAGACCACCTACACCGGCGCCGACGCACTGACCGTCGAAAAAGCGGTGGCCACGCCGATCGAGCAGCAGATGTCCGGCGTCGACAACATGGACTACATGTACTCGATCAACGCCAACAACGGCGAGATGACCCTTAACGTCAACTTCGCCCTCGGCACCAACGCCAATACCGACCAGTTGCTCGCCCAGATGCGCCAGGGCCAGGCCGAATCGCAACTGCCCGCAGACGTGCGCAACTACGGCATCACCACGGCCAAAGCGACCTCGTCGCCGCTGCTCATGTTCGGGCTCTACTCGCCGAACGGCACCTACGACAATGTCTTCCTTGCCAACTACGCATACATCAACATCAACGACCAGATGACGCGGGTCAAGGGCATCGCCAGCATCACGGTGTTTGGCGCTGGCCAGTACGCGATGCGGCTGTGGGTCAGGCCCGACCAGTTGGCCAAGCTCAACATCACGATCCCGGAGATCATCAACGCGGTCAACGCCCAGAACACCGTCAATCCGGCGGGAACGATCGGTGCCGAGCCGGTACCGCCAGGCCAGGAGTTCACCTACGCCGTACGTGCTCAGGGACGGCTGGAGAATGTCGAGGATTTCGGCAAGATCGTGCTGCGTGCCAACACCGACGGCTCGATCGTGCGCGTCAGCGATGTTGCCCGTATCGAGCTCGGCGCCCAGACCTATAGCCTGCAGGGACGGCTCAACGGCAAACCCGCCGCCATCGTCGCCCTCTACCTAATGCCGGGCGCCAATGCCCTCGATGCAGCAGACGGCGCCAAAAAGTTGATGGAGAAGCTCAAGCAGAGCTTCCCGCCCGACCTCGATTATGTCGTCGCCCTCGACACCACGCTGTCGGTCACCGAAGGGATCAAGGAAATCCAGCACACGCTGATCGAGGCGCTGGTGCTGGTGATCATCGTCGTCTTCATCTTCCTGCAGGGCTGGCGGGCCACTCTGATTCCTTTGCTGGCGGTGCCCGTGTCGCTGGTCGGCACGTTCATGCTGTTCCCGCTGTTCGGCTTCTCGATCAATACGCTGTCGCTGTTCGGCCTGGTCCTGGCGATCGGCCTGGTCGTAGACGACGCCATCGTCGTCGTCGAAGCAGTCGAGCACCACATCGAGCATGGCATGACGCCAAAGGACGCGACACTCAGGGCCATGGAGGAGGTCACCGGCCCGGTGATCGCCATCGCCGTCATCCTGGCCGCCGTTTTCGTGCCGACCGCCTTCATTCCGGGGATTACCGGCCAGCTCTACCAGCAGTTCGCGGTGACCATCGCCATCTCGGTGATCATCTCGGCCTTCAACGCGCTGACTCTGAGCCCGGCGCTGTGCGCCATGCTGCTCAAGCCGAAGGTCAAGGGCAGCGGACCGCTGCAGAAGTTCTACAACGGCTTCAACAGGATGTTTGCCAAGGTGACCGGCGGTTACGTCGGCATCTGCCGGATCGCCATTCGCCGGAGCCTGATCAGTTTCGTCTTCCTGGCGGCCGTTGCCGTGAGCATCGGGTTCTTCGGCAAAGTCGTACCCTCGGGATTCCTGCCCGATGAAGACCAGGGTTACGTCTTTGCAGCGGTCCAGCTTCCCGATGCGTCATCGCTGCAACGCACGTCGGAGGTTGCTCGGCAAGCCGAAGAACTGATCATGTCCACCCCGGGGGTCAAGTACGTGACCACCATCGTCGGTTACAGTTTGTTGAGCCAGGTGACGAGCACCTCCAGCGCCTTCTTCTTCATCACGCTCGAGAACTGGGCAGAGCGCAAGAAGCCCGAGGAGCAATACACGGCGATCAAGGCCGAGTTGACGAAGAAGCTCGGCGGCATCAGCAGCGCCATTGCATTTGCCTTTCCGCCGCCGGCCATCCAGGGGGTCGGCACCTCTGGTGGTGCGACCTTCATTCTCCAGGATCGTGCCGGCAAGGAAGTCGCCTTCCTCGCTGAAAACACCACAAAGTTTATCGAAGCCGCGAAAAAGCGCCCCGAACTCGCCAGCGTTTCGACGACCTTCCGGCCAAACGTGCCGCAGTTGTTCCTCGAAGTGGACCAGGACAAGGTGCTGAAGCAGGGAGTCGCCTTGAGCGACGTTTACAAGACACTGCAGAGCTTCCTCGGCAGCGGCTTCATCAACTACTTCAACCGCTTCGGACGCCAGTGGCAGGTCTACGTCCAGGCCGAGGGCGATTATCGGACCAACATCGACAACGTCGGACAGTTCTACGTGCGCAACAACAAGGGCGAAGCGGTGCCGCTGTCGGCGCTGACGTCCGTGCGCAACGTCGCCGGCCCGGAATTCACGATGCGCTACAACCTCTACCGCAGCGCGCAGATCAATGCGTCGGCGGCGCCTGGCTTCAGTTCGGCCCAGGTGATGCGCGCCCTCGAAGCGGTATTCGCCGAAACGATGCCGAACGAAATGGGCTACGAGTACATGGGCATGTCGTTCCAGGAGCAGAAGGCGCAGCAGGGTGTTTCGCCGGCAGTCATCTTCGGCTTCTCGCTGCTCTGCGTCTTCCTGATCCTGGCGGCACAGTACGAGAGCTGGTCGCTCCCGTTCTCGGTGCTGCTGGGCACCCCGATAGCCGTCGCCGGCGCCTTCATCGCGCTGCTGTTGCGCGGCCAGGAGTTCAACGTTTATGCGCAGATCGGTCTGGTAATGCTGATCGGCCTGGCGGCCAAGAATGCCATCCTGATCGTCGAGTTCGCCAAGATGGAGCACGAGAAGGGCGAGCTTTCGCTGATCGAGGCGACGCTCAAGGGCGCGCAATTACGCCTGCGGCCGATCCTGATGACTTCCTTCGCCTTCATCCTCGGCTGCGTGCCGCTGGCCATCGCCAGCGGCGCCGGCGCACTGTCGCGCCAGGTCATGGGCGGGGCGGTGATCGGCGGCATGCTGGCCGCCACATGCATCGCGATTTTCATCATTCCGGTGACTTTTTACGTCATTGAGAAGATGAGTAACAAGCAAGCCACTGGGGTGCGCCATAAGGAGTCTGGCGAGGGGGATGCCGGCAAGCTCGAGACGCCGGCGGGAAAGGAGGATGATCGCCATGCGTAAGCCATTGCTCGTCACCTTGCTGGCGCTGCTGGCCAGCGGTTGCATGGTCGGACCCGACTACGTCCGGCCGCCGGTCGACACGCCAGCGGGCTGGCGGCTCAGCGAACAGGACGCCCGCGATCTCGCCAACACCGCCTGGTGGGAGCAGCTGGATGACCCGGTGCTCAACGATCTGGTGACGACTGCGCTGCGTGAAAACAAGGATCTGATGATCGCCGCCGCGCGCGTCGAGGAATTCGCCGGCAACTACGGATTCGTTCGTTCCGGCCTCTTTCCGCAGGTCGGCGCCGGCTATGAAGCCAGGCGGCAGAGAGACGTCAGCGCGGTCGTGATCGGCGCCGGTGGTGGGCAGACCTACAACAGCTACAACGCGGTGTTGAACGCCAGTTGGGAGATCGACATCTGGGGCCGTATCCGCCGCCAGACCGAGGCGGCGCGCGCCCAACTCCTGGCCAGCGAGGAAGGCCGGCGAGGCGTCATCCTCTCGCTTGTTGGCAGTGTCGCAGGCGCCTACATCAACCTGCGCAACCTCGATCGTCAGCTCGAGATTGCCAGGGAGACGGCGAAGAGTCGCGGCGAGTCGTATGAGCTGTTCAAGCTCCGCTTTGAGGGCGGCATCATTTCGGTGCTCGAACTGAGCCAGAACCGGTCGCAGTACGAGGAAGCCCTGGCCACGATCCCGCCACTGGAAAAAGCCATCGCCCAACAGGAGAATGGGCTGAGCGTCCTGCTCGGCCGCAACCCGGGCCCGATACTGCGTGGCAAGACGATCGATCAGCTGGCCCTGCCAACAATCCCGGCCGGCCTGCCGTCGGATCTGCTTGAACGCAGGCCCGACATCCGGCGCGCCGAACAGAACCTGATCGCTGCCAACGCGCAGATTGGCGCTGCCAAAGCAGCCTACTTCCCGGCGATCTCGCTGACCGGCTTCTTCGGCTACTCCAGCACCAGCCTGAGCAATCTGTTCAACAGCCAGAACAAGGTGTGGAGTTACGGCTCGCCGATCAGCATGCCGATCTTCACCGCTGGCGCGATTGCCGGACAGGTGCAGGCTGCCGAAGCGTCGCAGCAGCAGGCGCTGTTTGCTTACCAGAAGGCGATCCAGGAGGCCTTCCGCGAAGTCAACGACTCGCTCATCAGCCAGGACCGGACGCGCGAACAACTCAAGGTGCAGAAGCGCCAGGTCGAGGCACTGCAGCAGTACTCGGCTACCGCGCGCCTGCGCTACGACAATGGCTACACCAGCTACATCGAAGTGCTCGACGCTGAGCGCAGCCTGTTCAATGTTCAACTGCAGTACACACAGACGCAGCAGGTCGAATTCCAGGCAATGATCAATCTTTACCTGGCAATGGGGGGCGGCTGGGTGAACGAAGCCGAGAAGGTGACCGACGCGGTGGCCCGGACGGACCCCGGCGTCGCGCAATAACCCAGCTGCCGCAAGGCAGGCGTCCACAAGAGCAGTCCATCAATGCGTATCCAGAGGAGAAGTCGATGAGCAAGAAAGGCAAGAAAGACAAGCAGGGGAAGAAAGCCAAAGTCAGGGAGGTGGTAAACCCCGATCTGCCGGTGGAGCAGACCGACAGCGAGGCCCCGGCAGCACCGGCGAAAAAGATGTCCAACCGCGCCTACCTGAAGGAACTCGAGAAGCTCGAAGCCGAGCTGGTGCATCTCCAAACCTGGGTGATCGAGAAGGGCCTCAAGGTGGTGATCGTCTTCGAAGGCCGTGACGGCGCCGGCAAGGGCGGTACGATCAAGGCCATCACCGGCCGCGTCAGTCCACGCGTTTTCCGCGTCGTCGCACTGCCCGCACCGACCGAGCGCGAGAAGAGTCAGATGTACGTGCAGCGCTACCTGCCGCACCTGCCGGCAGCCGGCGAGGTCGTGATCTTCGACCGGAGCTGGTATAACCGCGCCGGTGTCGAACGCGTCATGGGTTTCGCCACCGATGAGCAGGTGGCGGCTTTCCTCAAGGGGGCACCACTGTTCGAAAAGTTGATGGTTTCGGGGCTCAACAACATCATCCTGCTCAAGTACTGGCTGGAAGTGGACATGGACGAGCAGACGCGCCGACTCGAAGCGCGCATCACCGATCCGCGCAAGCAATGGAAGCTCTCGCCAATGGACCTCAAGTCGTACAGCCGCTGGTACGACTACTCGCGCGCCCGCGACGACATGTTGAGTGCGACGCATACCGAGTGGGCACCCTGGTTCGCAGCGCGTTCCGACGACAAGAAGCGCGTACGCCTGAATATCATCAAGCACATCCTCAGCAGCATCCCCTACGAGGTCCCCAAGGCGCCGAAGATAGTCCTGCCCAAGCGGGGCAAGCCCGGCGACTACCAGGAACCCGCCAGCTTGCCCGTCAGGTACGTGCCGGAAGTCTATTGAGCCGATCAGCCGTTACATTTTGATCGACAGTCCGGGACGGGCGTCGCCGGAGACGCCCGCGGGCTCTGACACACCTTCTCGAAACTAGGCTTGTCGAGCGAGGAGGAAGGCCGGGCGCTGACTGGTGACTGGTCACTCTTCTGCCTTCAAGGCATCGCGAACACTTTGGCGTTGGCTGACGCGCTCCTGGAAAGCGAGCAGCGTCGGCCAACGGCCAATGTCGATCTCTACCGCGCTGCCCCAGCCGAGGACGGTAAACAGGTAGCTGTCGGCGACGGTGAATTGGTCACCCAGCAAATAGTTCCTGCCCTCCAGACGAGCGGCGACATAGTCCAGCCGCGCGGCGAGGTTTTCCCTGACACAACGCTTGTACTCCGCCGGCGTGTCCGGTTTGAACAGGGGGACGAAGGCCTTGTGCAGTTCGGAACTGATGAAACCGAGCCACTCCTGCAACTGGTAACGCTCGAGCGTGTAGGGCCGTGGTGCCAGGCCACTCTCCGGGATGCGGTCGGCGATGTATTGCACGATGGCCAGGACTTCAGTCAGATAAACGCCATCGTCAAGTTCGAGCACCGGTACGTAGCCCTTGGGGTTGATGGCGTCAAAGTCGCTGCCGTCGGCCAGCCTTCGCTCGCGGATGTCGACGCGGATAAGGTCGAAGTCGAGACCAGCCTCGTGCAGGGCGATGTGTGGCGCCAGCGAGCTGGTTCCGGGACTGAAGTAAAGTTTCAGCTCCAGGCTGCCAGGGACTGATTGAGGTGTTGGCGCTGGCTTCTGGTCGAGTTCGGCCAGCCACGGGAGCCGGGTCACCTCGACGGTCAGAAAGCCGCTGTTATCGCCATAGGCAAACGACGAGTCGTTGGCAAAAAAGTACAGAAAGCCCGGTTCGATGATCTCGATTTCACAGCCGCTCGGAGTGGCGATGAGGCTGCTTTCGTCGTCGATGCGCGCCACGCCGTGCACAGTGCTTTCGATCAACCCGGTGAGCAGATTCTCCGAGTCCGGGTTGTTGGCCTCGAGGTCAGGACGGGAGTGGATGGCCGCGACCAGTGAAAACCATGGGCGCTCTTCCAGACGCCGGCTACCTTCCGCGAGGTGACTGAGCCACGCCTTTGATTCATAGCCGTCAGCACCCGCGGGGGTTACTTTGTCGATCCACGCGCCGCTGGCCTCGATGCGATATCGTTCGCCCACGTCGACTTCCACGCCGGAGGCGTTCCACCATTTGTGGGCATAAGCCGGGAAGCGCGTCGAACCATCCACCGGCAGCTTGCGGAATGGCAGTGCTTCCCGCTCCTGCTGCAACTGCTCTTCGGGACGCGGCTCGTCCTCCCGGTAGAAATCGGCGCAAGCCGCAACATCTTCGAGGGCCTTCGGCCGGTAATCGGCCCGCTGCCGCAGCCGCTCCAGAACACTGGGATGGAGTTCGGCATTATCGGGGATCTTGCGGTTACCGTTCGGGCGCGTCCGCCAAACCGGTCCACGGGTTTCGTCGTGCCTGTCCTCCAGGCCGTCTGGCGCCAGCGCCTGGCTGAGTTGACTGGGCAAGAGCCGCAGACCGGCATCAAGATCGTTGACCTCCTGCATCATCCACTCGAGCGCAAGGTCGGAGAGGCCATGGCTTTCGTAGCCGCCCCCGACATCCGCGTGCGCGCCCGCGAACCAGACCTGCGTGACACCTTCGCGCTCCTCCCATAGCGTCGGTGGAAAGTCGGCGCGTTCCTCGTCAATGGCCAGGGCCTGGCGACCGTGCTCGGCGCGCGGACTGAGTTCGCGGTTGCTGAAAGCCAGGAAGCGAAGTTCGTCCCGGTCGACGAGGCGCAGGCCGCTGAATAGCGGCACGCCCAACTTGCCGACGGTATCCCAGACGCCGATCATGCGAATGGGGGTTTCGTCGTGATACTTCCAGAAGCGATCGCCGCGTTTCTTGCCACGACCTTCCTTATAGCCAAGCCAGATCTTTTCAGCTTCGTCGGCCGCACCGTCGTTGTCGGCATCCACCGCCGGGATCAGGCCTGAGTAAGCAATGAAGGCCCCCAGACTGCGGGCGGCCCAGGCGCCGCGCGAGAAACCGAAAAGCCATATCTTGTCGCCCCGCTGATACACCTGAGAAATCAACAGATAGGCGTCGATCATGCTGTCGTGCAAACCGATTCCCTGCGTACCGCCGAGTAGTCCCTGGGTCCGGCCACCGTTGCCGATGCTCTCGAGATAAAAGGCGGCGAGTTGCTCGCCGCTCTTGACGAGATGGGAGCGGATCGGTCCGTCTTCCTCGACTTGCCGCTCCTCGCCGGGCAGCATCTCGAACAACCGGTACACATTGGTTTGCTCAATGGGGTCGTTCCAGGTGCCATCCATGCAAACCACTATCTGCTTGGCCATCGTTTCTCCTTGTTGCCAGCCCGTTGCCACCGGATGCGCGCGAGATCCGTTGGATCAGCACGCGCCGGACTCGAACCCACAAGCATACCGCACTCGTGGTTTGGTTTGGGATAGCCTCGGATCTGCAACGGCAACAGACCAGCACGCCGAGTGATGCGGCGGACTGGCCATTGCATCAGGTCACGGCGGTGTTGATCGCCTAAAAGCCGATCGCCAACAAGGCGTAGGCGGCGACCAGCGTTCCCAGCATGGCTGAACCGTAACAGATCAGCTTGGCACCGGTACCGGCGTGTATGCCGATGTCGTGCAGGCTGTGAAAGATACGGTGCGCGGCGTGCCAAAGGAAAAGGGCAATGATCGCAAAGATGAACCCCTTGCCAATGAAGTTCTGGGCGAAGGCCAGCATGCGCGGGTAGCTCA
>NZ_JAZKUD010000113.1:0-10749 GCF_036625275.1 Accumulibacter sp. | reverse complement strand
TGCGTCCGCCTGGCGAGCCTTGGGGACCAGAAGCCTGGGCGAAGATCGCGCCGGTGTGGGCGAGTGTGGAGGCCGAGGTCAGCCAGCGGCTCAAGAAGGCCCTGGCGAGCGGCCGGATTCAGCAGGATCAATATGACGTGCTTTGGGAACATCTGATCTGGACAGAGGTGAATGAGCGGGTTAACCTCGGATATTCCCGCAGCCCAAGGAATCCCCTCCCATGAACCCCGACGAAATTCCGAACCGGCTGGACGGCACGCGCAGCACCGAATCCATTTCCGCCACCTGCCGGCACTGCCTCCATTATCCTGGAGGGACTCGCACCTGTACGGCGTTCCCGGACGGCATTCCCGATGCCCTTTGGTGGGCGTACCATGGGCACCGTGAGCCCTTCCCGGGCGATCACGGCCTTTTGTTTCAACCGCGTCCGCTTCCCGACCCACTGGATGCGGCCCGTTACGAGATTCCCGCATTCCTGCGCAAGCCGAAACCATGATCCAGATCACGCTGACCGACACCGGCGTCAACGCCGCCCTCTCCCGTCTGCTGCAGGGTCTGGAGAACCCGAATCCGGCCCTGAAAAGCATCGGGGAATTGGTGATGGAATTCACCAAAACGCGCTTTGCGGTTTCGCAAGACCCCTACGGAACCCCCTGGGCGCCGAACCAGGACAGCACGCTGCGCGCCCTGCTGCACCGCCATTCCAGGAGCTTCACCCGGACCGGCCAGGTCTCGGCGAAAGGCCAGCAGCGCCTGGCGAACAAGAAGCCGTTGATCGGCGAATCCAAGTCGCTCTCGAAGCAATTCTCGTATCGACTGGTCGGCCACGGCGTCGAGGTGTACTCGACCCTGATCTACGCCGCCATCCATCAGTTCGGCGGCCGCAAGGCGCAGTTCCCGCGTCTGTGGGGCGACATCCCGGCGCGTCCGTTCTTCCCAGATGCCCAGCGCGGCCTGCCGCCGGGCCTCGAACAGCGCATTCTCGGGGCGCTGTCCGAGCACCTCGCCGGGCGGTTGCAGGGGTAAGCGTGATGGATACGTTGGAAAACGCGCAGAAGCGGGCCGAATACTGGAAGGCCTCAACCCTGGACGCGACGAGGGAAATAGAGGAGCTGCGGGCACAAGTGGCCAAACTGGAGTCTCTGCTTGGTTCCGTTGGAGAAAAAACCCCGGCGCCAGGCCGGGGCTCAGAATCGCGCGGTAGGACAAAAAATCAGGCGGGTGGCACAGGGATAGGGTCGACCCTAGTCGGCGAGCCCCTACCCGCGTTAAACAGACCGATTTAAGGCAACGCGCGCGGTGAAATCATGCCGTGATTTGAGCCCTCGGCATCTCATCATACGTGCGACCGTGCAGTTTACGTCCGGCCATATCCTTGCGGACGCCGCCCCACTGCTTAAAGAAAAAAGCCACGTTGCTGCGCTGGCACTGGCGATGGATTGAATCAACCCAGTCCTGACGCATTGGCCGTGCGCCGGCGCCCGATTCTCCCCCAACAATTACCCAGTGAATCCCGACAAGGGGCAGGTTCTCAAGCGGCCCGATGAGGGGTTCACAGGATAAAAACCGCACCTTTGCGGGCACCGCAGCAAGGTTGCTTATTCGGCTCGCGGCTTGTTCGTCTTCAACGCTGACCCCCATCCATACGTTTGGCGGCCAGGGGAGCGACTGGCCAAGTTGCCGCAGCCGTTCGCTCCGCTTCGTGAGAATCTGGAACGTATGCTGCGGACAGTCCTGCATGGTGGCGAAAACCCTCTGTATAAAACTCTCGGGCACGGCCTCCTGGAACAAGTCGCTCATGGAATTGACGAAAATCAACCGCGACTTCTTCCAGGTCTTCGGGCGATCAATCAGGTCTTCATGCAGTGTTGGACGGAAGCCGTCTTGATAGCGGGCTGACCCCATGGCCTGCAGCCTCTTGGCCATTTTCTCGGCGTAGCAATGTTTGCACCCTTGGCTGACCTTGACGCACCCCGTCACAGGATTCCAGGTCATTTCCGTCCACTCGATATTGGATGTGCCGGGCATGATGTCCACCTCTTCTCGTTAGTCGTTCAGGATGCTTTGCGCGATCTTCAACGCGGTCTTCGCGCCGCGCTCGTTCGCCGCAGCAAAGCAGAGCAGGTAGAGCGGGTTTGCCTTGGAGTTCCGCAAGATGAGTCCGTCGGCAACTGCGGCAAAGCAGTCTGCCAGGCGTTCGTGAATGAACGCGGCAATGTTTTCTTCCGACGCATCCCGCGCCACAGTCTCACGGTCGCCGAACAGGTCTTGCGTCTTGGTGACCGGATAGAAGCGTGCCCGCCAGTTGCTGGTGCCGAACAGCAGTTGCAGCCTGGCCTGCCATGCGGGTGCGATGTTGCCATCGCGGGTGAGCAGGCGCGCGACGCCAACTCCAAGCGGAAAGAGATACCAAAGATCAACGGCCTTTGTCGCAGCCAGCACCTCAATCGTGCTCCACTCCACCTGCATCCCGTATGGGTCGAGGAACACGACAGCACGCTCCTTCTTCCAGTCACGTTGGCTGCACCACGCCTTAAGAATCCTGTTGGCGTCGCCCTTCTGGATTTTGCAGCGTGGCTCGATAGCAGAAAAGTCATTGCCTATGGTGGCGCGAAGCTGATTGACCCGGTCGCGTGATTCCTCGACGAAAAGATAGCGGTCGAAGGGGCTGGGCAAGTCCATGGCGATGCGAGCGCTGCCCGCTCTATAGACAGTGGTTTCAGAATAAACCTCGTCGAAGAGCTGCTGGTCTTCAGACGGCAGATTCGGTTCTGCTCGCGAACCCGTCCCCGCAAAAGCGTCTACATACCAGGTGCGGAAGTGCCGCGCCTTTTCGTTGCCCGTGAAGATCGTGCGGTAAGCCGTCAGATACTTTCTCAGGCAAACAAGCTTCTCTTCCGTTCAGTTACCGCCGAAGGTATGAGCCAACCTGCTTCCCTCTCTCAATAGACCACCTTGAATGTCGGGCTGTCCTCCGGCCTGGTTGTTGCTGATCGTTCACGCGAGGCTTTCGGGTCCGGGTTTCGGCGTCGGCGCCGATCCTACCCGACACGGCGCATGCCGTGCGGAAATCTCGACGCCCTGCCGTACTGATCACCGATCGCCAAAGAAAAACCCCGGCGCCAGGCCGGGGTTCAGAATCGCGCTACAAGGCCTTGAACGGGCCGGAGGGTCACTGGGGTACGGAGAAAAAAAGTTGACCCCATTTAACGCGGGTTTTCACGCGGCTCCTGGGCATTTTTGGGGCGCCCATTCCACCCGCTAGCCGGAGACCGCTCCCGGTCAGGCCAGCCGCCGGTCGATGCGCCGCAAGAGCTTCAGGATTTCGTCCTCGCGGCGGGCGGCCGGCGGGGCGATGGGCGGTGAGGGCGCCGCCGCCGGGTCGGCCCACGATTGCGCGGCGTAGGCCCGGATCAGGTCGATCAACGCCTGCTTCTGGTCCGTGGGCGGGCGCGTCGGGAAGGGGATCACGCAGGCGGCCATCACTGGTCCCCTGCCTGCGCGCCGCCCAGCGCCAGCAGCGGCGCCTGCTGCAACTGGCGGCCGACCTGCTCCAGGGCGTCGGCCAGCGCCTGATTGTTGGCCAGGCTCAAATAGCGCTGCGCGACGCGTTCCTGCGCGGCGGCCAGGCGTTGCTGCTCGATGGCCAGATGGCGGGCAGCGACGGCGGCAATCAGCTCGCGGCTGCATTCCGGCGCGCCCGCGCCGAGCGAGAACTGGTATTTGCCACACAGCGTCAGGCTGATGGTGCTGCGCGAGACGCCGAGGGCGCGGCCGATGTCTTGCGCGGTCTGGCCGGCGACGAACCTTTCCATGGCGAGGCGCTCCTTGCGGCGCGTCATGCGCACGCCGGGGAGGGCCGGCGCCGGCGGCGCCGCCGGCTGCGGCGCCGGCGCGGTGGCTTCCAGCGTCTGCGCCGCCCAGGCGCGAAACTGCTTGGCGGTGGCGGTGTTGGCGAAGAAGCCGAGCTTGATGCAGCCGGTGGCGGAGAAGATGAGCTGCTCACATGGCCTACCATTAACCTGGGACAAATTGACCCGGGTTGCGTCTGCAGCGGTGAACTCGTCGGCGTGCCGGTTGTACAGGTCGCGCGCGCTTCACGGCGCGCGCGTGGCATCGATCAGCGAATTCCATCAGGGACAGAGGCATCGCCTCGATCAAAGTCCGAAGGTATGGCTGCAATCTTTACCCTTCGAACCGTCACCAATTGAATGCCTGGCAAACCCAGGGGCGACTATGTAAGGCTGCTAGGGCTCCGGCCGGCAGTGCATTCGGGTAGCCGGGTTGTGACATGATCCGGATACAACCGTTCTCGGTCAGCGGGCACGACGCCCAGCCCGACTGAATTGTTCTCCGGCAGCCAGGCCATGGCTCTGGTGTGATGCAGGTGGTCGCTGTCCAGCAGGGCGATCAGCACATTCATATCGAGCAAGGCGCGCATCAAACACCTTCCTTGTCTCTACGCTCTACGCTGGTCGACCTGCGCGTTGGTGACCACTTTCCCCCGTGACGGGAGCGGGCGGAAACCGTGGACGGCCGCCGGCTCGCTGGTGCTGCTGGTCGTCGATGGCGGCGATTGGGTCAAGGCTTGTCGCAAGAGGTGCGAGATCACCCGGCCGGCCGTTGTCCCGCCACGCCGGGCAAGCTCGTTGGCAGCCAGCAGAACATCGTCTTCGGTATCGAGTGTGGTACGCATGAGCATTCTCCTCACGAATCATCAGATGGCCACCCTCGAACTTTTTGCAGCACTCGCCCGCGACGAGGGGGGGGCCTGTGTGATGGTCCTGCACGAAACTGGACTGGCTACACGTCTCTGCACGCACGCCCTGCTGTTGTTCGGCGATGGAACGACGCAGCAGGGTACTTGGGACGAAGTGATCAGCAGCGACTCGCTGGGCAGGCTCTACGGCTATTCACTGCGTGCAGTGGGCGAGCACCGACGGCGCTGGTTCATGCCCGGCTAGCGATCGCCGCCAGCTCGGCACCTTCGTCGAGGTCGGCGGGCGCATTCTTGGGCATCGATGCCGCGCTGGCAGCCGCCTGCACACTCGGCACGTAGTCGAAGTCGGCAACCAGGATATGGTTGTAGAACCAGCCGTTGATCATGAACTTCACTTCTTCGGCAATTTCGTCGAGGGTCATCCGCTTGGCGTTCTCCAGCAGATCAAAAAGCATCCGGCGGAACTCCCGGTGCAACTTCCGATGCGCCTCAAGGCCGGGGTAGTGGCAGGCAATCATCAACTGCTCTTCCTCGTGCAGATGCACCTTGACGTATTCGGTCAGGATTGCCAGCGTTTTCAACACCCTGATCTGGTCACCATCGCCACCGAAGGTGGCGGCCAGATCGAACAGTTGTCGGTGCTGTGCATCAATCGCCGGTACACCCACCTCGATCTTCGATGACCACTCTGCCAACTCAAAATCCATTCTTTGCTCCAACTGTAGTGAAGGGTATGACCGACTGTTTCACGAAGATGGCGAGCGTGTTGCCAGATCGATCTGTTCGGAAAGGGTCAGCCATTGCTCTTCCAAAGCAGACAACTCCCGTGCGATCTGGTTCAGTCGGCGGCCGCTGTCGGCCAGCTCCTGTGCCGACAGCGGGGTCGACAAACGCGCTTCGAGGGCGTGCTGCTCCTGCTGGAGGTCGAGCAGGCGCTTTTCAATGTGTCCCTGCTCCCGCTGCAGGGTTTTCAGCTTGCCCGGCGCACCGCTATCGCCGCCGGAGCGCGGCGAACGTCTGGGCAGCTCGTTTTCGCTCTTCGGTTTCAGTGATTCCCGGAGGGTTTCCCGGTTGCGTTTCGCTTCGTCGAGCAGATAGCGCTGATAGTCGTCGAGGTCGCCGGTGAAGTCCTCCATGCCACCGCGGGTGACCAGCCAGAATTCGTCACACACCGAACGGAGCAGAGAGCGGTCGTGGCTGACCAGCATCACGGTTCCCTCGAATTCGTTGAGCGCCATCGCCAGGGCCTCGCGTGTGGCGAGGTCGAGGTGATTGGTAGGCTCGTCGAGCAACAACAGGTTGGGGCGTTGCCAGACGATCATGCACAGTACCAGGCGGGCCTTTTCTCCGCCGCTCAGGGTGCCGACGGTCTGCCTGACCATCTCGCCACTGAAATTGAAGGTGCCGAGGAAGCTGCGCAGATCCTGTTCGCGGTCGCTTTGTCCGGTGGGTAGGCCTTCCTTGGCCAGGCGCAGCAGGTGTTGTAAGGGGGTTTCGTACGGGCGCAGGACGTCGAGTTCCTGCTGCGCGAAGTAACCGATGTTGAGGCCTTTGCCTTCGCTGACGATACCGCTGCTGCAGGGCAGGACGCGGGCAATGGTCTTGACCAGCGTGGACTTGCCCTGACCATTGGCACCGAGGATGCCGATGCGTTGCCCGGCCATGACCGATCGGTTGACCCGCCGGACGATCACCGTCGGTTGCGTGCCGGCAGGTGCATCGACCGGCGGCGGGTAGCCGAAGCAGGCATTGCTCATGACCAGCATCGGGTTGGGCAGGTGGGCGGGTTCCTTGAACTCGAAGGTGAAGTCGGCGCTGGTCAGTACCGGCGCCAGACGCTCCATTCGTTCCAGCGCCTTGACCCGGCTTTGCGCTTGCCTGGCTTTCGTCGCCTTGGCCTTGAAGCGGTTGATGAAACTCTGCAGGTGGGCGATCTTCTCCTGCTGCTTGAGGTAGGCATTTTGCTGCAGGTCGATCTGTTGGGCGCGGGTTTCTTCGAAGGTGCTGTAGTTGCCGCCGTAGCGCGTCAGCTTGCCGTTCTCGAGGTGCAGGGTCACGGTGGTCACCGCGTCGAGAAACTCCCGGTCGTGACTGATCACCACCATGGTTCCCGTATAGCGTTTGAGCCAGGTTTCCAGCCAGACCAGCGCATCCAGGTCGAGGTGGTTGGTCGGTTCGTCGAGCAGCAGGAGATCCGAAGGACACATCAGCGCCCGCGCCAGTTGCAGGCGCATTCGCCACCCCCCCGAGAAGCTGTCGACCGGATTATTCAGTTCGGTGGTCTTGAAACCCAGGCCGAGGATCAGCGCCTGGGCACGCGCCTGGGCATCGTGTGCGCCGGCGTCGTGCAGGGCCAGATAGGCGTTCGCCAGGCGTTCGCCATCTCCCCCCTCGCTTTCGGCGAGTTGCACTTGCCGTTGGGCTGCCAGCAGCGCCTGGTCGCCCTCGATCACGAAGTCGGTGGCGCTCAGGCTGCTTGACGGCATCTCCTGTGCGACCTGCGCCAGGCGCCAGGCAGTGGGTCGCGAGAATTCGCCGGCGTCTTCGTGCAGGCTGCCATCGAGCAGCGCGAAGAGGGTGGTTTTGCCCGCGCCGTTGCGGCCGACGAGGCCGACCCGTTCGCCGGGGTTCAAGCTTGCCGTCGCCTGGTCGAGCAGGGTTTTGGCGCCGCGCCGCAGGCTGACGCTCTTGAGCGTGATCACGCCGTCGAAACTCCCGTCAATGCTCCGGTGATGGGTGTGCAGCCGGGTGCCTGGTCAGCAGCAACCCGGTTCACCGGAAGATCACGGTCTTGTTGGCGTGCACCAGCACCCGGTCCTCGAGGTGATAGCGCAGCCCGCGCGCGAGGACCGCTTTTTCGATGTCCTTGCCATAGCGCACCATGTCGTCGATCGAATCCGAATGGTCGATGCGGATCACGTCCTGCTCGATGATTGGCCCCTGATCAAGTTCCTTGGTGACGTAGTGGCAGGTGGCACCGATCAGCTTGACGCCGCGCCGAAAGGCCTGGTGGTAGGGTCGGGCGCCGACAAAGCTGGGCAGGAAGGAATGGTGAATGTTGATCATCTGTCCGGGGTAGCTGTCGCACAGATCCGCCGGCAGAATCTGCATGTAGCGCGCGAGCACCATCGTGTCCCCCTTGACTTCCTCGTAGATGCGTCTGATCTCGGCGTGTGCTGCGGCTTTGTTCTCGGGGTCTACGGGGACATGGTGGAAGGGGATGCCATGCCATTCGACCAGGGCCTTGAAAGTGTCGTGATTCGAGATGACGCAGGGAATCTCGATGTCGAGTTCCTTCGCCTGCCAGCGTGACAGCAGATCGTAGAGGCAGTGTTCCTGCTTGCTGACCATGATCACGACGCGCCGTTTCACCGCCGAATCACTGATTTTCCAGTCCATCGACAACGATTCGGCAAGTGGGCGGAAGCGCTCGCGAAACTCGGCCAGATGAAAAGGCAGCGACTCGGCTTTCACCTCCATGCGCATGAAATAGCGCCCGTCCTGTTCACCGTTACCGTTGTCGGCATGATAGCTCGACTCGAGAATCCAGCCACGGTGTTGGGCAATGAAGCCGGCAACGCGCGCGATGATGCCGATCTGATCCGGGCAGGAACCGGACAGGGTATAGAAACGTTGCGAATGCATGCTGCGTAACCTTTAAAGTCGCGTCAGCGACTCACGAACCTCCCCTCCCCCCTCGCGGGGGAGGGGTTGGGGGAGAGGGAAGCGGTCATGACTTTCATGATCGGGGGTGCCTGGAAAAGTTATGGCCGTTAGGCGGGCGTGACCGTGACGAAGGCCTGGTCGATCGCTGCGCGCAGCTCGGCATAGGACTGCGTGACCGGGAACTGCGGGAATTCGCGGATGACCTGCTCGGGCGGGTGAAAAAGGATGCCGGCGTGCGCTTCGCCGAGCATCGCCGTATCGTTGTACGAATCGCCGGCGGCGACCACTGTGAACCGGAGTTCCCTGAGGCGGCGTACCGCCTCGCGTTTCTGATCGGGCATGCGCAGGCGGTAGCGCACCAGCATTCCGTCAGCATCGGCCTCAAGGCTGTGACAGAATAAGGTTGGCCAGCCAAGTTGCCGCATCAGCGGGTGTGCGAACTCGTAGAAGGTGTCGGACAGGATGATCAACTGATAGTCCTCGCGCAGTTCATCGAGGAAGGTCCGGGCACCTTCGATCGGCCCCATTTCGGCGATGACCTTCTGGATGTCTGTCAGGCCGAGCCTGTGTTCGGCCAGGATGGCGAGGCGGGACTGCATCAGCTTGTCGTAGTCTGGCTCGTCGCGGGTAGTACGGCGAAGCTCCGGAATGCCGGTGCGTGTGGCGAATTCGATCCAGATTTCAGGGACGAGGACGCCTTCAAGGTCGAGGCAGACGATTTGCACGGCAAGCTCCCAGAGGATGAGGTTTGAAGTAAGCGCGTGATTCTACCAAATCCCCGGATCTCTCAGCAGCGCCATAGCGGCTGCATCGCAGTATGATGATAAGCCTGCGGCCCTTCAGTAAGAAAAGAGGAAATGATGATTACGCCCAATATTCTTGCGTTGGTCCTGGCCGGCGGCGAAGGCACCCGTCTACATCCGCTGACCCAGCATCGTTCGAAGCCTTCAGTACCTTTCGGCGGCCGTTTCCGGATCGTCGACTTCGTTCTCTCGAACTTGGTCAATTCGAAGATATTCTCCATTTACCTGTTGGTCCAATACAAGTCGCAGTCATTGATCGAACACATCCGTCGTTCCTGGTTGCTGGCGCCGATCTTCCCCGAGCAGTTCATCGCCGTCGTTCCGCCGCAGATGCGCGAGGGGCCGGAATGGTTCCAGGGTACTGCCGACGCCGTTTATCAGAACCTGGGACTGATCGAAAAGCGTGCTCCGGACCTCGTGGTGGTGTTTGGTGCGGACCACATCTATCGGATGGACGTCCGTCAGATGGTTCACTTTCACCTGCTCAGCCAGGCCGACGTCACCATCGCCGCGTTGCCGGTTCCCATCGGACAAGCCTCGGCATTCGGCATCATTGACGCTGCCGACAACGGCAGCGTGCGCAGCTTCCGAGAGAAGCCGGTCCAGCCGTCGCCGATGGCCGGGAACCCGACGCGCGCCTTTGCCTCGATGGGAAACTACATCTTTACGACCGAGGTACTGGTCAAGGCGCTGCGGGAAGGGCATCGACTGGGAGAAAAGGATTTCGGCAAGGATCTGCTGCCGCGTCTGATCCAGACACACCGGGTGTTTGCCTACGATTTCTGTGGGAATCGCATTCCCGGCATACGCGCCTCCGAGGAGCCTGGCTACTGGCGCGACGTGGGCACGATTGATGCCTATTTTGCCGCCCATCAGGACCTCCTGGGTAGCGAACCGAAGTTCGATCTGTTCAATCCCAGGTGGCGGATCGGCTCCAGCAATTATCAAGGGCCGTCGCCGAAATTCTTCCACGCCGAGCTGGACAACAGCATCATCAGTGCCGGCGGGCTGATCAAGGGGGCACGCATCCGCAATTCGATTGTTCGCCGCGAAGTGTGCATGGAGGAAGATGTGGAACTCGACGAGTGCATCATCATGGACTACGCGCTGCTGCGCAAGGGGGTGAGGCTCAGGCGCGTGATCGTCGACCGTTACAACACCATCGAGGCCGGTGATCGTATCGGTTACGACGCCGACGCCGACCGTCACCGATTTACCGTGACCGAATCAGGAATCGTGGTCGTTCCCCGAGGCCAGGGAACGGATACCCATGCAGATGCGAGGATGTTCCACTACCTCTAGGGCGTGTCATCAATTACCAGATCATCCGCGATAATGGCGGACGATTCAGGCGGAGAAAGAGAACTGATGGGATTCCACCCTCGTTACTATGGAAGTCGTGAGCGACTCACGAACCTCCCCTCCTCTCGCGGCAATGCTGTTGAATTAAGCCTGCGCGATTCGCTTAGATTTATCGAGCTGCCATTGATTGATCGGTTTTTTGGATACGCGGGGTTGCGAAGGGCGTGGCGCTTTGGGTCGGTAGTAGCGCACACGGGC
>NZ_JAZKUD010000112.1:0-10781 GCF_036625275.1 Accumulibacter sp. | reverse complement strand
AAGACCTCGCGGCATCCATCATCGACAGGCATCGACGGCGGCACCAAGCCATGGAATCCGCCTACAGAAAGCAAGCCACCATGCTCTCAGCATCAGATTGAAAGACAATCTGACAAAGTAGAACTAATCTTGACCCATGAGCACGATGAACATATCCCTACCTGACGCACTCAAGTCCTTCGTCGATGAGCAGGTCAATCAAGGCTGCTACGGCACGAGCAGCGAGTACGTGCGCGAACTGATCCGCAAGGACCAGGATCGCCTGCAACTGCGTGGCCTCCTGCTCGCGGGCGCAGCGTCTGTACCCGCAGCCCCGGCCGATCCTGCCTACTTCGAGGGCCTGCGTGATCGGGTGCGCAAGGCGGCCAAGGACAGCGCTCGCGGGTGACGGCCAAGCCAGTGGTACCGCGTGAACTGGCCAACCGGGACGTTGATGACGCGATTGCCTAATACCTCAGCGAAGACGCTGAGCAAGCAGCGCTCGGCTTCATTGATGCCGTCGAGCAAGCCTATGCGCACATCGGTCGCCATCCGGCTACCGGATCGCCGCGCTACGCCCACGAATTGAATCTGCCCGGCCTGCGTTTCTCGCCGAGTGCACGCTATCCCCACCTTGTGTTCTACATCGAGCGCCCGCAACACATCGATGTCTGGCGCGTGCTGCACGGCCAGCGCGACATCCCGGCGTGGACGCACGAGCCCGAGAACATCTGAGTCGCACGCGGGCAAGAGGGCACCACTTTACCGTCCCGGAATTCTGACTTCTGGACGCTTCGCTCACGCCGCGGCCCATTCCGCGGAGAGCAGGGCGGCCTGCTCCAGCACGGTTGCCGTTGCCTTCTCCTGCTTGTCCGGCGGATAACCGTAGCGCCTGAGAATCCGCTTCACCAGTACGCGCAATTGCGCGCGGACATTCTCGCGCAGCGTCCAGTCGATGGTCACATTGGCGCGCACGGTCTTCACCAGCTCCTGCGCGATCGTGCGCAGCGTTTCGTCGCCGAGCACCTTCACCGCGCTGTCGTTGGTTTCCAGCGCGTCGTAGAACGCCAGTTCGTCCTCGGAGAGCCGCAGCGCCCTGCCGCGTGCGTGCGCCTCGCGCATCTCCCTGGCCAGCCCGATCAGTTCCTCGATAACCTGCGCCGCTTCAATCGCCCGATTTTGATAGCGGCGGATCGTCTGCTCCAGCATCTCGGCGAACGAGCGCGCCTGGACGACGTTCTTGCGCCGCCGCGTAGCCAGTTCGCCCTGCAGCAACTTCGCCAGCAATTCGACCGCAAGGTTGCGCTGCGGCATCCCGCGCACTTCGGCCAGGAACTCCTCCGAGAGAATCGAGATGTCGGGCTTGGCGAGCCCTGCCGCGGCGAAGATGTCGATCACGCCCTCCGGCGCCACCGCGCGCGAGATGATCTGCCGCACCGCGTGCTCGATGTCCTCCTCGGGCCGTCGGTCGCCAGGTGCGCGCTTGGCGAGGACGGCCCGTACCGCCTGGAAGAACGCCACGTCGTCGCGGATGCGCAGCGCCTCGCTGTGCGGCACCGCCAGCGCGAAGGCCAGCGACAGCTCACGCACCGCGCCGACGCACCGTTCCTTGCCGTTCTCCTGCGCCAGGATGTGCTCCTGCGCGAGCGGCAGCAAGCCCAGCCGCTGCTGCGGCGTGCCGGTCGTCCACTTCGACCAGTCGAAACCGTGGAAGAGCCCGCAGCAGACCTCGTACTTCTCCAGCATCACGGCGACCGCTTCGTCCTGGTCCAGCGCCGTGCGCCCGGTGCCACCGCTCTCGGTGTACGTCGCCAGTGCCTGCTTCAGCTCCTGCGCGAGGCCCAGGTAGTCCACCACCAGCCCACCGGGCTTGTCCCTGAACACGCGGTTGACACGTGTGATCGCCTGCATCAGCCCATGCCCGCGCATCGGCTTGTCGATGTACATGGTGTGCAGGCTCGGCGCGTCAAAGCCCGTGAGCCACATGTCGCGCACGAGGACGACCTTGAACGGGTCCTTCGGGTCGCGGAAGCGATTGGCCAGCGCCTCGCGCCGCGGCTTGCTGCGGATGTGCGGCTGCCAGTTCGCCGGGTCGGAGGCCGACCCGGTCATCACCACCTTGAGCGCGCCGCGCTCGTCGTCGGTGCCGTCCCACCCTGGCCGCAGCTTCACGATCTCGCGATACAGCTCGACGCAGATGCGCCGGCTCATGCAGACGATCATCGCCTTGCCGTCCAGCGCCTCGAGCCGCTTCTCGAAGTGCTCGACGATGTCGCTGGCCAACAGTTCCAGCCGCCTCTCGGCGCCAACCACGGCCTCGAGTTGCGCCCACCTGGTCTTGAGCTTTTCCTTGCGCTCGACCTCCTCGCCCTCGGTCGCCTCCTCGAAGCCGGGGTCGATCTTCGGCCGCTCGGCCTCGTCGAGCGCCAGCCTGGCCAGACGGCTCTCGTAGTAGATCGGCACCGTGGCGCCGTCCTGCACGGCGCGCTGGATGTCGTAGACGCTGATGTAGTCGCCGAACACCGCGCGCGTGTTGGCGTCGGTCAGCTCGATCGGTGTGCCAGTGAAGCCGATGAACGAGGCGTGCGGCAGCGCGTCGCGCATGTGACGCGCGTAGCCGTCGATGAAGTCATACTGGCTGCGGTGCGCCTCGTCGGCGATCACCACGATGTTGCGCCGGTCGGAGAGCATCGGGTGGCGGTCGCCCTTCTCTTCCGGGAAGAACTTGTGGATCGTGGTGAACACCACCCCGCCCGCCGCCACGTTGAGCAGCTCGCGCAGGTGCGCGCGACTCCCGGCCTGCACCGGCGGCTGGCGCAGCAGGTCCCGGCAGCGCGAGAAGGTGCCGAAGAGCTGGTCGTCGAGGTCGTTGCGGTCGGTGAGCACAACCAGCGTCGGGTTCTCCATCGCCGGCTCGCGGATGATACGGCCAGCGTAGAACGCCATCGTCAGGCTCTTGCCCGAGCCCTGCGTGTGCCACACCACCCCCACACGCCGGTCGCCGGGCTGGCCACCCGGCTTTCCGCCTGCCTCGTAGCGGCCCTGCCCCGCCTGCAACTGCTGCGCTCCGCGCTGCAACTGCGCGGCGCGCAGCGTCTCGCCGACCGCGACCTGCACCGCGTGGAACTGGTGGTAGCCGGCCATCTTCTTGGTGATGCGACCGCCGTCGTCCTAAAAGACGATGAAATCGTGCAGCAGATCGAGAAAGCGCCGCGGCGCACACAGGCCCGCGATCACCACCTGCAACTCGGGCAGGTGCGCATCAGCCAGGGTCTCGCCCCCGATCGTGCGCCAGGGCTTGAACCACTCGCGCCCGGCGCCAAGCGTGCCCACCCGCGCCTCCACGCCGTCGGAGACGGCGAGCAGCGCGTTCGGCGCGAACAGCGTCGGCACCCCGGTCTGGTAGGTCTGCAACTGCTGGAAGGCGCTCCAGATCGTGGCGTTCTCGGCGGCAGCGTTCTTCAGTTCCAGCACGGCGAGCGGCAGACCATTGACGAACAGCACCACATCCGGACGCCGCGAGTGCTTGTTCTCGACGACGCTGAACTGGTTCACCGCCAGCCAGTCGTTCCCCGCCGGGTCGCCGAAGTCGATCACCCTCGCCTGCGCCCCGCGGATGCTGCCTCCGGCATCGCGGTACTCGACCGTCACGCCATCGACCAGCAGACGGTGCAGCGCGCGGTTGCGCACGATGAGGTCGACGCCTTCGGGCCGCGTCAGTTTGCGGAAGGCATCGTCCAGCGCCTCGGCCGGCAGCGCCGGGTTGAGCCGCGCGAGTGCGTCGCGCAGGCGCAGGGCCAGGACGACCTGCCCGTAGTCGTCGCGCTCGGCAGCGGCTTCGCCGGGGGCGATCTCGGCACCACTGCGAACTCGCCAGCCGACACTTTCGAGCCACGCGAGCGCGGCCTGCTCGACGACGGATTCGGTGAATCCGCTCACGTGACCGGCTCGGCGAGCATGTTCATCACCAGCCGGATCATCACCTCCTTGTCCGTCGGTGCCGATTCGGCCACCAGCAGCGCCAGCGCGGCCAGCCCGACATCGTTGATCACGGCCTCGCCGTTGCGGATCAGCCGCCCGTTGCGGTGCAGGAACTCGACGAACAGGAACGAGCCGATGCGCTTGTTGCCATCGGAAAAGGGGTGGTTCTTGATGACGAAGTACAGCAGGTGCGCGGCTTTGGCTTCGACCGTCGGATAGGCCGGTTCGCCAAACACGCTCTGGTCGAGGTTGCCGAGCAAGGCGGCCAGCCCGTCCTCGCGCTCACGTCCGAACAGTTCGGTCGCCTCGCCGCGCGCGAGCAGATCCCGCTTGAGGCGCACGATGGCTGCACGCGCTTCGGGCGCCGGTGGCAACAGGCCGCCGACGATGCCCTTCGGCTCGACCAGCAATCCCTCGTCGTAGCGCTGCAGGAGCAGGAAGGTCTGTGTGTAGCGGGCGATGACATCAACGAGCCCGCGGCCCTGATCGGTACTCAGCGCTTCGCCGGCGGCTGCCTTGCGCACCAGAGCGAGCGCGGCTTCCAGTTCGCGCGCGTTGTGCTCGAAGCGCTGGCGGTTGAGGGTGTAGCCCCGCACCAGGTGCTCTCGCAGCGTGCGCGTGGCCCAGAGCCGGAACTGCGTGCCACGCAGGGACTTGACGCGGTACCCCACAGAGATGACCACGTCGAGGTTGAAGTGATCCACCTCGCGGGAGACGGTGCGCGCGCCCTCGGTTCGAACCTGTGCAAATTTTGCACAGGTTGCCGCCGGGTCGAGTTCGCCCTCCTGGAACGTATTGCGGATGTGCTTGGTCACGACAGAGCGCTCCCGCCCAAACAGATCGGCCATCTGCTGCTGGGTCAGCCAGACAGTCTCGCGATCTAGCTTTACCTCCACGCGCACGCCGCCGTCGGGCGCCTCGAAGACAAGGACTTCGCCGCTGGGTGCCTGCACCATCACAGGGTCCTCCCGGTAAGCCTCGCAGCGGCCATGCGCCGCCGATCGCTGCAGGAGAGCAGCAACAACGACTCGGGCGACCGCCGGGCCATGGCCACCTGTCCATAGGCGTCGCGGCTGGCCGCGGGCTTGCCGGGAGCGATCCCGGTGCCGTTACGGATCCGCCAGCCGGTGCTCTCGATCCAGGCGAGAACGGGCTGCTCTACGACGGATTCGGTGTAGCCGCAACTCATGTCACCAGTTCCCCTCGGCCCAGTACGAAGCGGGCGCGCTCGCGGCGCAGCATCTCGTAGGGTGTCATGAATCGAATGCCCAAGCCGATGCAGACGTTGGGGATCTTGATGCGCTTGACGGAGTTGGCCGGCACTTCGTGCGTCACCACGACGTGCCCGTCCGCAAGGGCGTGGGCGATCAGGTAGAAGTCGGCAACCTGCAGGAAGGTGCTGATGGCTGCCGGTTCGTACTGTTGCTGCGTAACCCACGTGCTGACAGCGCCGAACTGTGCTGCGACCGAGACTCCAGTTCTCAGAAACAGACCATGGCCACGTTCGCGCATCCAATCGTTCAGCTCGTCGGCGCCCGCGGCGATTTCATCCGCCACTTTGTCGATGCTGAACACGCGACCGCCCGCGCCGTTGTCGATCAGCCAGTCCCAGAAGGCAGGGCAGAAGTCCAGCCCATAATGCAGGTTCTTGGCCTGGATGAAGACGTTGGCATCGAGCAGGTAGGTCACAACATCACCCCCAGCTCTCGCGCCGCTTGGTAGAACGTGGCCGTCTTCCGTACGCCCAGCATGCGGAAGGCGTCTTGAAACAGCGTCTGTCCTTCGAGCGTGCTGGAGAGCACCGCTCGCGCGAAGCGCCTGCCGGTTCGCGCGCCCAGAGTGCGGTAGAAGTCACCGCCGCCGGTACCGCCTCGGTCGAGCGCGCGGATGCGGGCCAGTTCGTCCCGATAGCTTTGCCAGAGGGTGGCCTCATCGATGAAACGCGCATCGAACAATCGACGCAGCGCCACCAGCGTGCTGACCTTGAAGATCCGCGCCAGGCGCTGGATCTCTTCTGCTATCGGGACGTCGGCCTGATGCTCGCGCCGCAAGACCGCCAGGGGCACCAGAAACTCCGCTGCAACGGCATTGCACCAGCGTTCCACACGTTGCGCCGGCAGTTGCCCGGCTACCGGATCCGAAACACCGCTCTCGCCCAGCCACAGGTGTGCCAGTTCATGTGCCAGGGTGAACATCTGCGCGGCCTTGCTGTCGGCCGCATTGATGAATACCAGCGGCGCCAGATCATCTGCCAGCGCGAAGCCGCGAAACTCCTCGACATCCAGCTTGCGGTGACTGTTGCTGCCGAGGATGGAGCTGGCCATCACCAAAACGCCAGCATCCTCCGCCTTGGCGACGAGCTGGCGCAGCGCGTCGGTCCACGTAGGCAGTCGTTGCCGGTCCCCGACAGACAGCGAAAGCGCCTGCCGCATCGCCTCGGCTACACGCTCCGGGGAGTCCTGGATTCGCGCACTACCCACAAAGGCCAGAGGTGCCAGCGCGTGCACGCGGGCATAGTCGCGAAACCAATCCTGCCGCTGCTGGCACAGGTAGATCGTGTCCAGCAGATTCGGGCTTGGACGGGCGACCACCCGATCGGCCAATGTACGGAAATCGGGGATCGGTAGCACCTCTGGCGGCGGCGCCGGCAGGAACAGATAGCCAATAGGGACGTGTACCGTGCGCGCGAAGTCTTCCAGTTGCCGCAGGGTTGGCAGCAAGGTACCGTCCTCCCACTCGCCGAGCTTCGGGAAACGCCCTGCCAGCTCGAGCGTATTCATCCCGGCGCGCTCACGTGCCCAGGTCAGCAACTCTCGGTTGACAGGGATGCGGTTCATGCTTGCGCACCAAACATCATGTCCCATTGCCTCGGCGTTGCCCCTTCCGTTTTCCACACGTCAGCCAACCAGAGGTCAAACTCCGCGCGAAACGCATCTGGATCATCGCGCAGGATTTTGACAGGAAGAAACTCGGTATTTCCGATGAAGACACCACCTTCGACTTCTGTTCCGTCACCAAGTCGAACCTGAATCTGTTCCTCAAAGAACGAGCGAAGGGCCTGGTCCACTTGTTAGGCTCCGCGAACCCGTAGCTCGCCAGAGATTAGCCGTGGAAGTAGTGAGTCTCTCAGCGCCGCGAGCGACCGCGACTCGCGCGCGGACTCGACGATGCGCTCGTAAAGAGGACGCACTTGCTTCTCAAACGTGAGCATCACTTGGGCTGATGGCGTGACGATGGGAATTGGCCTGAAGTTCGCCTTGCTTATCTCAAGGAACGTGGAGCCGTTGGCGCGACTGACGATGTCTTCGTGCGCGACACTTGCCCACAGGAGCAAGAAAAGATTCGACGTGCCCGCCTTCGCCACCATTGCGATGAATCCCTGATTGATCGCTACGGGAAGCTCGGCGACCGCCAAGTAGCCAATCGGCGCTCGCGATGACAGCAGGATGGTTCCCTTCGGCAGAAGCCCTGAACCAACCTGCGACAGTCCTGCGTCAGTAATCCGCCGCTCCGTGCCGAGTAGGACTGGCACCAACAGGCCGGACAAGTCTTTGGGTGTTGCCCATGCGTGTTCCCCGCCCTCCCAGTAAGACGACTCCTTGGTGCTCGGCGTCGTTCCGCCCAACACGTCCGCCAAGTCACCGATGGGTTTGATCTCCCACCCCTCTGGAATCTCGCCGAGTTCGGAGTCGACGAGTCGGGCGGGGAAGAGGTCGGCGAGGGGCTTGGGGAGGCCGGGGTCGCGGCCTTCGCCCTTGGCGCGAACGGGGCCGAAGTCGACGAACCACGACTTGAAGAGCGCCCGCACCATCGCCTCCAGCGTCTCGTTCATCCGCCGGTTCAGGTCGATCTTGTCGTCCAGCGTGCCGAGGATTTGGGCGATGGCGCGTTGTTCGCCTATTGGCGGGAGCGTGATTCCGAGCCGCTTCTGATCAATGAGGCTGAGATATGGCGCCATGTCGGTGGACGCCTTCATACCGGCTAGCTGCTCCGTGAACTCTGGGCCCTTGCTCCAGTAGCGGAGGAACCCGCCTTCGACGCGACTGGGATCAAGACTGCGCCAGTAGCTCAGGTGCGGGGAATAAACGAACGGCGGCATCGATGGCGTTACATAGGTCGTGCGCCCCGTGCTGTTGCCCTTCGTTGTGATCACTGCGTCACCTGGTTTCGCCACCTTGGACTGAACTCGCGGTTCAAACGCGACGTGGAAGCGCTCCACACCGTCAAAGTTGATGTGGGTGTCGGTCACGTGTCCGGCGCGAAGAAACATCAACCCATCGCCACCAAGTTCCTCATTCTTTGCGCGATAGCCGTCCCCGATCTCAAGCACGCCCTCGGAGATCAGCTTGACAAATGTGGTTCGCCCGAACCGCTCACCCGCCATACCCAAGCTCCTTCAGGTTAGCATCGATGGCGGCATCGAGCTTCGCGGCCTCTGCCTGCTGCTTGCGCAGCGTCGCGGTGAGCCGCTTCATCTTCTCCTCGAACGGCTCGCCGTCGTCCTCCTGCGCCTCGGCGCCGACATAGCGGCCTGGCGTGAGCACGTGGCCGTGCTTACGCACCTCGTCCAGTGGCGCGCTCGTGCAGAAGCCGGGCACGTCGGCGTACTCGCCCGCCTCCTTCTCGCCGCGCCAGGCGTGGTAGGTGTTGACGACGCGGGCGATGTCGTCGTCGGTCAGCTCGCGGTGGGTGCGGTCCACCAGCGGGCCGAGCTTGCGGGCGTCGATGAACAGCACCTGGCCGCGACGATCGCGGAAACGTGACTCGCCTCCGCCTCGGGTGCCGTTCCTGCGGTCGCGCGCCAGGAACCACAGGCACGCCGGGATCTGCGTCGAGTAGAAGAGCTGGCCTGGCAGCGCGACCATACAGTCCACGAGGTCGTCCTCGATCAGGTTCCTGCGGATCTCGCCCTCGCCGGACTGGTTGGACGACATCGAGCCGTTGGCCAGGACGAAGCCGGCCACGCCCGCGGGCGCGAGGTGGTGCACGATGTGCTGCACCCAGGCGAAGTTGGCGTTGCCAGCCGGTGGCACGCCGTACTGCCATCGCTTGTCGTCGCGCAGGCGTTCGCCGCCCCAGTCGGAGATGTTGAACGGCGGGTTGGCGAGGATGAAGTCGGCCCTGAGGTCGGGGTGGCGGTCGTTCTGGAAGGTGTCGCCCTGCGCGATCTGGCCGGAGTCGATGCCGCGGATGGCGAGGTTCATGCGGGCCAGGCGCCAGGTGGTGTAGTTCGACTCCTGGCCGGAGTCGATGCCGCGGATGGCGAGGTTCATGCGGGCCAGGCGCCAGGTGGTGTAGTTCGACTCCTGGCCGTAGATCGAGATGTCGGCCCTGGCCTTGGCGCCGGCGTTGCCGCCATGGCCGTTGCCCTTGGCGTGCGCGCGGATGAACTCCACCGACTGCACGAACATGCCAGACGAGCCACAGCAGGGGTCGTACACCCGGCCGCGGTAGGGCTCGAGCATCTCGACCAGCAGCTTGACCACGCAGCGCGGCGTGTAGAACTCGCCGCCCTTCTTGCCTTCTGCGCTGGCGAACTGCGAGAGGAAGTATTCGTAGACGCGGCCGAGCACGTCCTTGGCACGGCTGGCCTCGTCGCCCACCCTGATGTTGCTGATCATGTCGATCAACTGGCCGAGGCGCTGCTTGTCGAGCGCGGGGCGGGCGTAGTCCTTGGTCAGTACGCCCTTCAACGCCGGGTTGTCGCGCTCGATGCCGGCCATCGCGTCGTCCACGAGCTGGCCGATGGTGCTCTGGCGCGCCTGCGACTTCAGGTGCGGCCAGCGCGCCTCGGGCGGCACCCAGAAGATCGAGAGAGCGCGGTACTCGTCGGGGTCTTCGGGATCGGCGCCCTGCGCCTGCTCGGCGAGCAGCGCGGCGTGCTTCTCCTCGAAGGCGTCGGAGATGTACTTGAGGAACAGCAGACCGAGGCAGACATGCTTGTACTCGGCGGCGTCCATGCTGCCGCGCAGGGCGTCAGCCATCTGCCAGAGCTGGGCTTCGTAACCGACGTTGGCCGCGGTGCTGCCCGTCATGCCGGAATTGTCCTTGCGCTTTGCCAATGGCTACCTCATTCGATCGTTTGCCTGCGCCATCGACCAATGCCTAATGGCCAGGACCATGCCGTGCCGCCCCCGGCCCCGCAAGCCCTGCCGATCGGCATGTCGCGTAGCGTCGGAGCCAGGCGCAGCGCAAGACTTATTCTCACTCGCGCCACGGGTCGAATAGCGCAACTCGCGTCTTCGCATAGTCGCCCGTGTCCCGCGTGACCACCGTCAGGCCATGATGCAGCCCCGTTGCGGCAATGATGAGGTCGGGCTGCGAAAACGTATGGCCAGTCTTGCGGCCCTCTTCGACCAGAAGCCGCCACGTAAACATGATGTCTTCAGTGACAGGAAGAATTCGCTCGTCGAACATGGGCCGCACCTTGTGAGTCAGCCATGCGTTTAGTTCGGCGCGGCGGTTGGCGTCGGCAACCAGTTCAATGCCGAAGCGGATTTCGGCCAGAGTGACGGTGCTGACAAACAGGAGATCAAGCGGTTGCCCCGCGACGAAGGCCGCCACTTGCGGTGCGGGCCGGGGACGTCGCAGTTCGGACAGGACATTCGTATCGAGCAGCCAACCCGTCACAGGCTCACGTCCCGCACTGGCATCGGTACGCGCACGGGTTCGATGTCGATGTCGCGGTGCGGCGAGGCTTGCAACGCGTCGATCAATGCTTGGCCGGTGCGAATGCCCTTGAGACGGCGAAACTCCTCGGCGGCAATGACGACGACCTCATCGCGGCCATGCACGGTGACATGCTGCGGCCCCTCGCTGCG
>NZ_JAZKUD010000111.1:0-10802 GCF_036625275.1 Accumulibacter sp. | reverse complement strand
AAAGAATTCCCCCATCGAGTATTCAATGATCTTGAATCGGTTCGCCGGCAGCTTGAGCACGGTCTGCCGAGGTTTGCAGCAAATAGAGCTGGCATCCGGAGCCTCACTGCCTGGCCTTGGATTGTTAGTATCAACTTGAACGCGCACTAGAATAAGAGAGAGGCTAGAACGGAGCTTTTTGCCGGAGGGGAATCCTGTCTCCCTATCCCGAACTTTCTCACTGGATTGCCCGCGTTTCCACTCATTTTCCGGGTTGAACTAAACCGCTGGCGCGGTGGTGGGAAGGCCGACCGCCGGGTTGTTGTTTCTGAAGGGGGTTCGTTCTGAGAAGGCGTAGTTGCGCGAGTTGAGCGTCATGGGTCCGATCATCGCGATTGGGCATTTTCCCGATCTTGATGAGGAGAACGAGATGACCGAACTACGTCAGCGGATGACCGACGCGATGGTGCGACGGGGCCTCGCCGAGCGGACGAAGGAATCGTATCTGGCCGGTGTTACGGGTCTGGCCAAGTATGACTGGCTCTCGCCTGACACGCTGGATGCCGAGGCGATTCAGGCATCCCGGTTGCCCCTGATCACCGAGAAGAAGCTCGCCTACACCAGCGTCAACCCAGCGGCCTGCGCCTTCCGGTTTCTCTTTGCGACCGTGCTTGGGCAGAAGTCCGTGGCCTTCGACATCCTGATGAATCAGGTGCCGAAACGCCGGTCGCAGGTACTCACGCGCGACGAGGTGCAACGCTTGTTCGTGCAGTGCGGCGACCTGCGTTCGCGCGCGGTGCGGATGACCACCTACGCGGCCGGACTGCGTCTGTCGGAAGTTTGCGCGCTGCCACTTGGCGACATCGAGAGCGCGCCGGATCAGATGGGCATCAAGGTCCGCCAGGGGAAGGGCGGCCAGGATCGCTACACGCGGCTCTCGCCGCGTCTCCTCGATCCCCTGCGCCTGTCCTGGCGTGCTCGCCGCCCGCGGCTCTGGCTGTTCCCCAACCGCAGCGGTGACGGCCCGCTCTTCGACCAGACCGCCCAGCGCATGTCCCACGCGGCTCGCCGCGCCGCCGGTATGGAACACGGCGGCGGTATCTACACTTGGCGCCACGCCTTCGCCACTCACCTGCTCGAAGCCGGCGTCGATATCCATACCATCCCGCGCCTGATGGGACAGGGTCACGTCCGCACGACGACACGCTACTTTCATCTGGCGCACACCCACCTGATCGGCCCCCCTCGCCACTCGAACTGCTCAATCCCGACTGAGCGGCGTCCGTGCCAGCGGTCGGCCTGGCCGGAGTGCTGGCCACATTCGGCCCAGCCGATCTGGCGCGATGAAGTCTCTGGGGAGCGCGGCAGCCCGTGTCTGGCGTGCGATCCTCGCCTGTCGCACCACGATTCTGGGGGGCCACATCGAGACCTGCGATCACTGCGGGACGGTGCGGCACGTCGATCATTCGTGCCGCAACCGGCATTGCCCGCAATGTCAGACCCGCGCGAAGGAGGCGTGGATTGCCGCACGGCGGCGCGAAGTGCTGCCCGTGCCGTACTTCCACCTCGTGTTCACGCTGCCGCATGATCTCCATGGTCTGATGGCCGCGGCCCCACAGCCGCTCGACGAGAACCTGTTTTCGGCGGTTTCGGCAACGCTCCTGGGTAAAGATTCACCCCCCCAAAAAAATTTCCCCCAGCAGTAATTTGCATGTCATAATTCTGCTACTCAACCACGAACCGACGCCATACACCTCGGCAAGCACGACCTTCTGCAAATGGACGCCAAGTGGCTGAAGAAGCTGCCAGCGGAGCGATTGCTGGACGGGTCTATCCGCCTGCGGGATGACGTCAAGGAATGGCAGGATCGTCTGAATCAGAACCCAGCCAACAGCTCGCGGCCCCCGACCAGCCAGGCGCCTTGGGAGAAACCCAGCGCGGGCGAGGAAGAGGCCGAAGGGATGCCGGCGAAAGTCCCGGAAGCGGCGACGGAGGCGATGGACACGGCGGATTCGACGGAAGAAACCGTCCCGCGGGACGTGCCGCCGCCCTTGCCGCCGAAGGCGTCGGACCGAACGGCCGGCAAGCAGCCCGGCAGTCCGGGTCATGGCCGCACCCAGCAGCTCATGGGGACCGACACGTGCGAGCACCGGCCGGCGTGCTGCGCGGCTTGTGGTCGGGCACTGGCGACGGATACACCGTCGCAGGCCTACCCGGCCTGGGATGAGGTCAATATGGCGCCCCCCGTCGACGGTCAGATCGGGTTGATCTTCCGGGTCACGCGTCACCAGAGGCTCGAAGTGAGCTGCCCCTGCGGGCATACCACCCGTGCGCTGCCGTGGCGTGCGCCAGCCGACAGCCTGTGGGATCGGGTGGGACTGGGCGAATGGCGCCTGGTGGGTCCGCAATGGGCCGGGAGGATCGTTTTCCTGGCGCTGCGGATGCACCTCTCCCGGCGGCGCATTCGCGAACGACTAAGGGAGCTGTTCGGCTTGCTGCTGAGCATCGGCGTGATCGATGAGACGATCCGCGAAGCGGGGCGCGCCAGCGACCCGCTGGAAGACGCCCTGGTCACCGAAGTCAGGCAGGCCGCGGAATGGTTCGTCGATGAAACGTCGTGGCGGGAACGCGCCCAATGGCTCTGGCTCTGGGCGCTGGTCACGACCCACACCGTGGTGTTCTTCATCGGCTACCGCACGGCGGAAATTCTGCAAAACGCCCTGCAAGACGGTTTTGATGGCCTCCTCATCCGTGATGGCGACCGAATCTACCGCGCTTGGGAGAACCGCCTGCGCTGCTGGGCGCACCTGATGCGCAAGCTGCGGGGACTGGCCGAATCAAGCGATGCTCGGGTGGCGGAGGTCGGAAAGGAGAGGGAAGGGCTGATGAAGACCTGGATGGCCGCCATTGACACGGCGCGAATCGACCCGCCGCCGGAAGGACTGCGGATTCGCTACGCCGCGGCCATCGAGCGGCTACGGCAACTAGGCGAGGCGCACCAGGCGGATGACCACCAGGGGCTGGGCAGCGTCGCCCGCGAATTCCTGTCCGACTGGAAGGTCATCCTGCGCCCGGTCGACGAGCCCCATCTGTCGCTGACGAACAACGCCGCCGAACAGCCGCTGCGGCACGGGGTGATTGCGCGCTACCTTAGCCACGGCACTCGCTCCGAAGAAGGGTCCCGCGCCTTTGCTCTCTTGGCCAGCGTCATCGAAACCTGCCGCCGCCGCGAGGCATGCGCCTGGCGCTATGTCGGCACCGTCATCGAGGCTGCCCGCAAGGGCCTCGAACTTCCCGCGCTCCCCGCCATCCCGGTAGCTGCGTAGAGGGTGAATCTTTACGCTCCTGGAGTTCGCCTCCAGCCCGCGACATCTCGGTGGCGTGCCGGCATTCTCGCGGGTGCTGCACCCCTGGAAGCAGGATCTCGGCCGGCCTGTCCCTCTCCAGGCGCGGATGGTTGGTGGCGCCCTGTCGGCAAGAGGGGAGGGGAAACGGCCATGACTTTCATGATCGGGGGTGCCTGGAAAAGTCATGGCCGTTGGTCCTCCGCTGGCACGCGTCGGTAGATCGCGATATTCTTCGTTCCATGCCACACACACCCAACCCGAACGACCGAAACCGCGCCAGCCTGGCTGATTCGGCCTTGTTTCTGGCGCGGACCCGCCGCTGATGAAGGCCGTGATCCTTGCCGGCGGTGCCGGCACCCGGCTGGCGGAAGAAACCATCGTCCGGCCCAAACCGATGGTTGAAATCGGTGGCAAGCCGATTCTTTGGCACATCATGAAAATCTATGCCAGTCACGGGATCAACGACTTCGTGATCTGCCTGGGCTACCGCGGCTACGTCATCAAGGAGTACTTCGCGAATTACTTTCTGCACCTGTCGGATGTCACCTTCGACATGGCGACCAACCGGATGGAAGTCCACCAGCGACACGCCGAGCCCTGGCGGGTCACGCTGATCGACACCGGCGATGCCACGCAAACGGGTGGGCGCCTGCGACGCGTGCGCGCGCATGTCGAAAACGAAGAACTCTTCTGTTTCACCTATGGCGATGGCGTGGGCAACGTCAACATCAGCGGGGCAATCGACTTCCATCGCCGGCAGGGAGTCCGCGCGACCGTCACTGCAGTGACCCCGCCCGGTCGTTTTGGCGCACTTGAGATGGCTGGCGATCGTGTTCTTGCCTTCCGGGAAAAACCGGTGGGCGATGGCGGATGGATCAACGGCGGATTCTTCGTTCTCCAACCCAACGTGCTCGACCTGATCGATGGCGACTCGTGCCTGTGGGAAGCCGGGCCGGTCGAGCACTTATCGCAGACCGGCCAACTTGCCGTGTGGCGACATGAGGGTTTCTGGCAGGGAATGGATACGCTACGGGACAGGAATCATCTCGAACAACTTTGGGCATCGGGGATTGCTCCGTGGAAGATCTGGTGATCCAGCCTGTTTTCTGGAAAGACCGGCGTGTCCTGCTGACCGGCCATACCGGCTTCAAGGGGAGCTGGCTTGCCATGTGGCTGCAATCCATGGGTGCCAGAGTGGTCGGTTATGCGCTGCCGCCGAGCACGCACCCCAACCTGTTCGAACTCGCTGGCCTGGACAGGCAGATGGTGTCGATTCTCGCCGACATCAGGGATTCTGAACGGCTGCGCCGTGCCTTCACCGACCACCCGCCGGAAGTCGTCTTTCATCTCGCCGCACAAGCCTGGGTCCTCCGCTCCTATACTGACCCGGTCGAAACCTACTCCAGCAATGTCATGGGCACGGTCAATCTGCTCGAAGCTGTTCGCCAAGTACCCGGAGTGCAGGCGGTCGTCATCGTCACCAGCGACAAGTGTTACGAAAACCACGACGGCAAGGCCCATCGCGAAAGCGACCCGCTCGGCGGATGCGATCCGTACAGCAGCAGCAAGAGCTGTGTCGAACTCGTCACCGCCGCGTATCGCTCGTCCTTTTTCAAGCCGGCTGACCCTGCCGGACACAGCGCTGCCATAGCGACGGCGCGCGCCGGCAATGCCATCGGTGGTGGCGACTGGTCGCCGGACCGATTGATTCCAGACGCCATCCGCGCCTTTGTGGACCAGCGTCCGTTACCTGTGCGTCATCCCCAGGCAATCCGCCCATGGCAGCATGTCCTTGAGCCGCTGGCCGGTTATCTGCTGCTGGCCGAGCAACTCTGCAGAAAGGGAACGGCCTTCGCCGAGGCCTGGAACTTCGGTCCGCCCGACCAACACCGCGTCGAACAGGTCATCGACAAGCTGGCCAGCCTCTGGGGGGAGGAAGCGACCTGGGTCAGCGACCAGGCCTCTCATCCACAGGAAGCACACTGCCTCCGGCTCGACGCCTCGAAAGCGATCTCGGCGCTAGGCTGGCAGTCGCGCTGGTCGCTCGATACGACCCTGCGGATGACCGTTGACTGGTACCGTGCACACTTGAGCGGCGCAGACATCGACGCCATTTCCAGACAACAAATCGACCGCTATTGCCGGGACCCAGGAAACCCGTTCGTGACATGAGCACTGACGAATTACGACGACAGATCCTCGAACTCGTCGAGCGCCATGCCGGTGAGGTGCAGTCGGCGCCGCCGGCCTTTCGCCCCGGCATCAGCGCGATCCCAGCCGCTGGCAAGGTCATTGGCGGCAGCGAGATCCGCCACCTGGTCGATGCCGCACTGGACGGCTGGCTGACCACCGGGCGCTTCAACGACAAATTCGAACGCCTGATCGCACAACGCATCGGCGTGCAGCAGGCGCTCAGCACCAACTCGGGGTCCTCGGCCAATCTGCTGGCACTCTCGGCCCTCACTTCGCCGCTACTGGGTGAACGCGCGCTGCAGCCGGGCGACGAGGTCATCACCGCGGCAGCGGGTTTCCCCACCACCATCAACCCCATCCTGCAAAACGGCCTCGTGCCGGTATTCGTCGATTCCGAATTGCCAGGCTACAATCCGACACCGCAGGCCATTGCCGCCGCCATCTCTCCGCGCACCCGCGCCATCATGCTGGCCCATGCGCTGGGCAATCCGTTCGAGGCTGCCGCCCTGCGCGAGCTTGCCGACCGGCAAGGCATGTGGCTGATCGAGGATTGCTGCGACGCCTTCGGCTCACTTCTCCACGGCCGCAGTGTCGGCACCTTTGGCCACCTCGGCACGCTGAGCTTCTACCCCGCCCACCACATCACCACCGGCGAGGGCGGCGCAGTCTTCACCGACCTGCCGCTGCTGGCACGGGCGCTTGCATCCTTCCGGGACTGGGGCCGTGACTGCTACTGCGCGCCGGGCAAGGACGACACCTGCGGCAAGCGCTTCGACTGGCAGCTCGGCGACCTGCCGCGTGGTTACGACCACAAGTACACTTACTCGCATGCCGGATACAATCTGAAAATGACCGACCTGCAGGCGGCGCTGGGGGTGGCGCAACTGGCCCGCCTCGACGAATTCATCGCCGTGCGCCAGCACAATTTCGCTCACCTGAAGGCGCGCCTGCAGGCCTGCGAGGAATTCCTGATCCTGCCTGAAGCGACACCCGGCAGCGATCCTTCCTGGTTCGGCTTCCTGCTGACCCTGCGCGAGAACGCGCCGTGCGACCGGGTCGACCTGCTGCGCTTCCTGGACCAGCACAAAATCGGCACGCGCCTGCTATTCGCCGGAAACGTCACACGGCAGCCTTACCTGCAAGGGCGCCGGTTTCGCATCAGCGGCGATCTGGCGACTGCCAACGTCATCACCGAGCGCAGCTTCTGGATTGGCGTCTATCCCGGACTGAGCACGGAAATGCTCGACTACGCCGCAGACAAGATCGGTGAATTCCTGGGAGTCGGATTCTGATGACGCGGCTGCCGCCCATATCCCGTGACGACCGGGAACATATCGTCCGCCACACGACGGAGATCTGGCGCGACCTGGCCGGAGCGAATTTCTTCATCACCGGCGGAACCGGGTTCTACGGCAAATGGCTGCTCGAGAGCATCGCCGCGGGCAATGATCTGCTCGGCGCCCAGGCCCGGGCCACGATCCTGAGCCGCGATCCGGCCCGCTTTGCCAGGGAAGTGCCGCACCTCGCGGCACGCCGGGAGTTTTCCTGGCAAGTCGGTGACGCTGCGGATTTCACCTTTCCGGACGAGTCCTTCGACTACGTCTTCCACTTCGCCACCGCCTCGGCCGCAGAGGTCGGCTGTGGTGGCACGGCGATCATCCTGCAGACCCTGCGCGGCACCGAGCGGGTGTTGCTGTTCACTCGCACCAAGGGCGTCAAGCGCCTGCTGTTCGCCAGTTCGGGGGCCATCTATGGTCCTCAGCCGGCTGATCTGAGCCATATCCCGGAGGGCTACCGCGGCTGCCCTGATCCCAGCGATCCCGCCTCTGCTTATGGTGAAATGAAGCGCATCTCCGAAATCCTATGCGTATCGTCCGGCGTCGACTGCGTCATTGCCCGCGGCTTTTCCTTCCTTGGCCCCTACCTGCCGCTGACCGACAAATTCGCCGCGGGCAGCTTCATTCGCGACGCACTCGCGGGAGGACCGATCAGGATATACGGCGACGGAACGCCGGTGCGCAGCTATCTTTATGCCGCCGACCTGGCGATCTGGTTGCTGGCGATTCTCGTTCGGGGTAGATCCGGCATTGCATACAACCTCGGTAGCGACCAATCGATTGTGCTGAGTCGCCTTGCGAGCCTGATCGCAGAAAGGGTACTGGCAGCTTGCACCGTCGAGCGGCAAGGAAATCATGGCCATGCCATGGATGATCGCTACGTCCCGGACGTTTCTCGTGCCAGACATGAGCTTGGCCTGGCGATCGGCATCAGCCTGGAATCCGCGATCGAGCGCAGTCTTGCCTACGCGCTTTCCCTCGGTTCAGGCAAACCCCGTGGCAGTGCCACCACGGCGAGGCCGTCCACATGAGCTGGCTGAACCCGTTGCCGGCGATCCTGCAACACCGCTACCTGCTTGGTCAACTGATTCAGCGCGAAGTCCTGGCCAGGTATCGGGGGTCCGCGCTCGGCATCGGCTGGTCCTTCCTCAATCCCCTGCTCCTGCTGTTCGCATTCACCCTGGTATTCGGCGGGGTGTTCGGCGGCCGCTGGAGTGGCGAAGAATCCGGGAAATCGGGATTTGACATGGCCTTGTTCATCTATTGCGGACTCGCGGTGTTCGTTCCCTTCGCCGAGGTCATCGGCAGCGCGCCGAAAATCCTGCTGGCGAATCAGCACTTCGTGCGCAAAGTGGTGTTTCCGATCGAGATCCTGCCGCTCTCTGGCCTGGTGGCCGCCAGCGTCCACGGAACTTCCCATGTCGTGCTGCTCGCCGCGGCCGCCCTGATGGCAGGGCATATTCATTCGACCACGCTTCTGGTCCCGCTGGTCCTGCTCCCCGCCTGGATCCTGACGCTCGGACTGGCCTGGTGGCTCGCCGCCGCCGGCGCCTACATGCGCGACATCGGCCATGGCATGCCTGTACTCACGCAACTGCTGATGTTCGGGCTGCCGGTGTTCTATCCGGGCAGCGCGGCGCCAGCCTTCCTGAGAACAATCAACGCATTCAACCCGGTCGCCGTGGCTATCGAGGATCTGCGCCTGGTCCTGCTTGTCGGCACCCCGCCCCCCTGGGCGAACTGGGCATTGATGCTGTTTATCGCCCTGGCCTGCGCCCTGAGCGGTTACGCATTCTTCAGCCGCTGCCGTGAAGAATTCGCCGATGTCCTCTGAAGCGGTGATCTCGGTTTGCGACGCCAGCAAGATCTACCGGGCCTATGACCATCCGCTGCATGCCTTGCTGGCGCGCGTCACCGGAGGGCATTTTGGCCGATACCAGGAATTCCACGCCTTGCGCAACATCAACTTCGAGGTCAGGCGGGGAGAAAGTGTCGGTATCGTTGGTCGCAACGGATCGGGCAAGAGTACCCTGCTGCAACTAATCTGCGGCATTCGCCAGCCGACCTCGGGCACCGTGACCGTCACCGGGCGGATCTCTGCTCTGCTCGAACTCGGTTCCGGATTCCATCCCGATTTCACCGGACGCGAGAACATATTCATGCAGGGCGCCATCGTCGGTCTCGACCGGCGCGAGATGGAGGAGCGATTCGACTACATCGCAGCGTTCGCCGACATTGGCGAATACCTTGAGCAGCCGGTCAGGACCTATTCCACGGGGATGACCATGCGCCTTGCCTTTGCCGTCGCGACCAGCATCGATCCGGAAATCTTGGTCGTCGACGAAGCACTAGCGGTGGGCGACACGGCCTTCCAGGTCAGATGCATGAACCGTATGCAGGAACTCATTGATTCCGGCGTTACGATGCTTTTCGTATCGCACAACGCCTACCAGGTACAAAGGATGTGCAAGCGGGCCATCTATCTGGCCGAGGGTATCAAGCGCATGGACGGACATCCCTTCGAGATCCTTCCCCGCTACGAATCAGATTTACTGGGAGACATGCGACCGGTACCGAAGACCGGGGTTCTGAATCCCTTGTTTCGCTTCATCGATGCGTGCTGTGACACATCGAATAACATTGCGGACACTAAATTCTATATCATTCATGAGGGCCAGCCACTTGTAATAACGATGCGCTACACCCTCGCCGCAGACCTGCAGCGTGGACTGCAGATCGGCTTCCTGCTGAAGTGTGTCGATGGCTTTCGGGTGCTTGGCGAAACGTCCAACCATGCCACCTTGTGTCCACCGACCGCCTGCGGCGAACATGCCGTGCGCGTGATTTTTGCGCCGAATCTTCTGCTTGCAGGAAACTACACCTTCTCGATGTCGGCCTTTGACAGCAGTTACATCGAGCAATACGGATTCGTTGAACATGCACTCGCGCTACACGTCGTGGCTTCGGGGTCCAACCCATTGCACCGTATCGGGTCGGTCGCGCTGCCACACGAGTGGCAGGTCGTTGCCTGACTTCCGCGCATGCAACGATTTCCCCCTTAGAAGACTGCGAATCGGCCCATGAAAACATTCATCGGAACAGCACACCGTGAGCGCATCCTGAAGTCATTTTTCCCCGGCTGCCGCGTCCTCGTGTGGGGATCGGGTGACGAGTCCCTTTGGTTCGCAGACCGTCTGCCCACCGGCGCAACGCTCACCAGCATCGACCATAACGCGGCGTGGCATGAACGCATCAAAGCCAAGCTTGGCGTGCGCAGCAATGTCCGCCTGCTGGTTTTTCCACCATCCGCGCCCATGGGACGAAACGCAACCATCGAGGAAGAAGATCCCGTGCCGGTACAGGATTATATCCGCGCCATGGAAGGCGAAAAGTTCGACGTAATCCTGGTCGACGGCGTCGCTCGAAATGCCTGCCTGGAGCAAGCGCGCCACCTGCTGCGCCCGCGTGGCACGGTATTCCTGCACGACGCACACCGACCATGGTATGACGCGGGGAAAGCCCTATTCGTTGCTCACGGTACCGTTGGTTCGTGTCCCGAGTACCCGGCGTCATTGCTTTGGTGGGGCGGCACAGAACATGAGCATCCCCGCTATTCGGTCGGAGCACTGCCCGTTGTCATCAGTTTCTTCACCGAGGGCACATCCTATGAGCAAGAAGTCAAGAACCTGAAAGAATCGCTTGAGCTATTCGGCATGGAAGCAGATATTCAGGGAGTTGCACCGCTAGGGACTTGGGAGCGGAATTGCGCCTACAAGGCGCGCTTTATTCGCGACACCTATTTTCGCCTTGATCGACCTGTCTTATGGCTGGATGCCGATGCAGTGGTTCGCGACTATCCTCTGCTGGTGGCGGGCGCGGAAGCGGATTTCGCTATTCACCGTTGCGCGGGATGGCAGTTCGCAAGCGGAACACTCTATTTCAACCG
>NZ_JAZKUD010000110.1:0-10809 GCF_036625275.1 Accumulibacter sp. | reverse complement strand
TTGGTCTTGCCGGCTTCGAGGCCAATGTTGTAGAACAGACTGTCACTGTAAAGCGGCGGCCGGTGGCAGGCGGCGCAGCCGGCCTTGCCGACGAACAACTCGTGACCGGCCACCGCATCGGCCGACACGGCCGTCGTGTCGCCGGCGACATGGCGATCCCAGGGTGCCTCGCCACTGTTGAGCGTGCGCAGGAAGGCGGCGAGCGCCTTGGGAATGTTGTCCGCGTCCGGCGCGGCGCCGAAGACCTTCTGGAACGTGGCCTGGTAGCCGGGCACGGCAGCGATCACGGCGGCGGCCTTGACCGGGTCGGCACCGATCTGAGCCTTCCAGGCGGCGGTGATCTGAGCTTCCAGCGTTTTGGCGCGACCATCCCAGTACCATGAGGTGTAGTAGCCGGTGTTATAGACGCTGGGCGTGTGACGCGTGTTCATGCCGCCGCCGACCTTGCGCGACAACGGCAGGCCGTCGGTCCAGCCAAGGTGCCGGTAGTGGCAGCCCTGACAGGCCATGCTGCCATCGCCCGAAAGGCGTGGGTCAAAGAACAGCTGCTTGCCGAGCGCAGCCTTTTCCGGCGTCGTCGGGTTGTCGGCCGGATCAGGCGGTGCCGGCAGGGCGGAAGAGCGGACGTAGCCGGCGCCGTCTTGCGACACCGTCACACAGCCCAGCCCGACGACGGCAACACCGGCGGCAAGCAAGCACACACGCAGTGACTTTTTCATCTCTTTGTCTCCTCCTGGGTTGATCACGGAAATAGAGTAACACTACGAGCAAGAGCTCTGCGATCTCAAGCATCGCAGAATTCCGGAGTATGGGAGGAAGTGTCGGTCATGCGCGAGTGGAAGGCGGCAGGATGGCTGCTGACGTCGCTTCTGACGATCTGCTGTCAGCGGCGGTCGAGAAGCGTGGTGGACGCAGGGTGTGAACGTACTGCCGGCTGGCACACAAGGAAGACGAGAGAGTCGTATTGACGAGCAGGATCTCACTGGTCTGTCGGACGAAAAGCTGAGGTATGTGCGGACAGTTGCCTCCCTGTGAACGAAGAGCGATGAGAAGCCTCTTCTCCACATCCGGCGGATGGCCTTTGAGAAAGGTCTGATTCCGTTCATTCCCGCCGAGCAGCCGGAACCGGAGGAATGAACTGACTTGCGAAAGCGGCCCGTCACCGAGGCATTGCCAGGGTCGGGACGTCGGGCGCAAAGCGAACCACAGGCCCGTCATTCGTCGGGGGCGTCATTTGGCTGGCGCTGCTGGCGGCGCACATCATGGACGGCGTGCTGGCCGGCAAGCAACCAGCACACCTGATGTTGAAGGAGCTGACGCGACCGTTGCCTGTCAAGTGGTCGGGAAAGAGGTTGCGATTTGGGATGGGTGATCGATAGCCGGTGTTGCATAGTTCCTCTGTGTTCTGCCGAGCCCTCAATAAAATAGAAAAATGTCGAAGCAGATTCCTCCGGCAACCCCGGAAATCAACCGTCTCAGAGCCGCTGCAGCCCTGATCCCCATCATTGAGTCTGGCTTGGCCGAGTCGAAGTTCTCCGTGGAACGAGCCGCGCTCATGGCTTCGTTCTGCGAATGGGCGATTGAGAAGGTGCCTGACGATCCCGAGGTCGTGAAAATGGCGGAGACGGTGGGCAACGGCCTGGAGCGCATCAGGATCGCGTTAGCTCCTGTTGCATGAAAGCTCTCGGTCACCGGTGACGACAAAGCCTGGATTCGGCTCATAGAACAGCGAGAGGAGCCTCTGCAAGACGAGCGAGGTGGCTCGGCTCACGGCCAGTTGCGGCCGGTAGCCAGCCCTTGGTTGCAGTCATCTGGACGACTGCTGTACTTCGAAAGCTGTCGGGAGGCCAATTCACACTTCTCGGCCAATCCGGCGATTGGGCAGTCTTTCGGTATCGGGCGGCTGTCTGGCGGTAAGCCGACCGTCATCGGCAATCGAGGCTCGAAGGTCTGCTTCCTACTTTGGCGGGCTCACACTCCCGACCCGGTGCTGCCGGTCGAACTGTCAGAGGTTCAGTGTCGGGTATGTGAGTAGAGCAGACAGGCGGAGAGCTGCCAGCAGGTCCCTATTCAGACAGCGGGCTCGAACGCCAACGGTCAGTGTCCAACGAGTTCCGAAATCTCGATCAGGTTGCAGTCAGGATCACGCAGATAGATCGATCTGATTCGTCCCGTCGCACCTGTGCGCATGACCGGACCTTCGATGATTGGCCAATGGCATTCACCCATCCGGTCAACAACCGCTTGCAGTGGCAACGTCGAAATAAAGCAGAGGTCGAGAGAACCTGGTGTAGGGACATGGGCCTTGGGTTCGAACTCCTTGCCTTTGATGTGAAGATTGATCTTCTGTAACCCGAACTTGAAAGCCTTGCGTTCGATGGGTGGCGTACCACCGATGAAGGTCTCCAGCGTCATACCCAAAATCCGGGTATAGAAATCAACGCATGCAGCTTCGTTTGCCGTGGTGAGCACCAGATGGTCGAGGTGGCTAATCATATGGGTCGAGTCCAAGCGAAAGGCGTGAGTTTATCTTGAGGTTCCATCGCTCTAGGCTGTCGCCTTCGTTCAGCTACTGCGCGAATAGGCCGGCGTGTTGCAGGGTAGATCAGTCATTCGACTGGCGCCTCTCTGAAATCGACGACGGACAGCTTCTGGCCGGTTGCACTAATACAACATGATGCCAGAAAGCGGCCACACAGATTATGCTCGTGCGGCCGCTAGGTGCTGGCTAGATTTCAGTCTGCTCCGAAATCTCCAGCGCATCGTCCACCTCGAAGCCGAGGTAGCGAACGGTGCTCTCCAGCTTGGAATGACCAAGTAGTAGCTGAACGGCCCGCAGGTTCTTCGTGCGCTTGTAGATCAGGGTTGCCTTGGTTCTCCGCATGGAATGCGTCCCATAGGCCGATGAATCCAGCCCGGCAGATTCGGCCCAGTGATGCACGATCCGCGCATATTGGCGTGTCGAGACGTCGGGCGACCCCGCCACTCTGCTCGGGAATAGGCACTGATCGCTTCGCAGATGAGCCTTTTCCAGCCAGGCCGACACTGCCGCCCTCGTCGGCTCCGTCAGTTCAAAGTGGACTGGCCGCTGCGTTTTCCTCTGGAACACCATGGCGCGGGAAAGCACCTGGTTTCCGTGGGTGATATCGCGCACCCGCAGACTGACGAGATCGCAGCCCCGTGGCTTGCTGTCGATGGCCAGGTTGAACATGGCAAGATCGCGGACCGCATGGGCTTTTTGGAGGCAGATGCGGATGGCCCAGATGTCCTTGGGCTTGAGCGGTGGCTTCTGGCCGACGAGCTTTCCCTTGTTCCAGGCTTCGCGTTTGTTGGTGGTTTCCATTACAGACTCTTTGGTTGTTGATCGGAGTCATATTTTTCGACCTGCGCATAAGTGGCTGGTATGCGATAGGATTCCGTACTCGGGCTATCGGCCATCAAGAGACGCTCGGAAAACCGCTCCATAACCGACGTCCAGCTTTAGGTTCGCTTCGAAGCGTCATGCTCTTGAGGTTGATGAGCACGGACAGACTTATCCACGGATACTGCGGATAGGTTGGAAGGAGAAAATACATCAACTTGGTAACCGCTTGCACCCTAGTGGTGCTTGACGCGGTCCCTGATCCAAGTCCAGATGGCTACACCGGCATAGGGCAGCACAGCGCCAAGACCAAGTGCAGCAAGCGTTACAGGCTCTAGCATTTTGACTACCTCGCTCGCGGTGTGAATGACATCGATCGCTCAGCAATAGTCGTGCCAACACGCCTTGTGCAGCCTTCGGCATGACTATGGCGTTAAGCAAAAATAACTTGAACATTTGTGATGATTGGCCTATGGTTTCAGCATGGAGCAAGAGTTAGCCATAGAAGCCAAGTATCAAGCGCTGTGTGGGAGGCTGGATGAGGCCACGCTTCGCCTTTGGGCGGCGACGGAGGCGCGAAGCCTGGGGCGTGGTGGCGTCACCTTGGTCGCCAAGGCGACTGGCCTGTCGCGCACGACGATTCATGCGGGTTTGAGTGAACTGAATGCACCGGTGTCGGCCGGGGAGCAAGGCGTGCAACTCCGGGCGCGAGCGGCAGGAGGTGGGCGAAAGAAGCTGATTGACAAGGATGCCAGCTTGCTGAGCGATGTCGACGCCCTGGTGGAGCCGACAACGCGTGGTGATCCGATGTCGCCGCTGCGCTGGACCTGCAAGAGCACCTATCGTCTGGCTGAAGAGCTGAGGCAGCAAGGGCACACGGTCAGCCAGCGAAGCCTCTGTGATTTGTTGAGTTTGGCAGGCTTCAGTCTGCAATCAACGCGGAAGACCCGAGAAGGTGGGCAGCATGAGGACCGCGATGCCCAGTTCGGCCACATCGCCCGCACCGTTGCGGAGTATCAGGCGGCAGGCGATCCGGTCATTTCGGTGGACACCAAGAAGAAAGAGTTAATCGGCGACTTTAGGAATGGCGGCAAAGAGTGGCAACCCAAGGGACAACCAGAAGAAGTGCGGGTTCATGACTTCATTGACCGTGAACTTGGCAAGGTCGCACCCTACGGGGTTTATGACGTGACCACCAATACAGGCTGGGTCAGTGTCGGTATCGACCACGATACCGCCGAATTCGCCGTCGAGAGCATTCGGCGCTGGTGGCGTGAAATGGGACAGGTGACCTACCCGAATGTTCGCCGTCTGCTGATCACCGCGGATGGCGGTGGCAGCAACGGTTATCGCGTGCGTCTATGGCGAAGGGAGTTACAAAAACTGGCGGATGAACTGCGCCTGACGGTTCAGGTTTGTCACCTCCCGCCGGGAACCAGCAAATGGAACAAGATCGAGCATCGCATGTTCTGCCACATCACCGCAAATTGGCGCGGACGACCGCTAGTCAGTCGACAGGTGGTGGTGAACCTGATCGGCAACACGACAACCGAGACAGGCTTGCGAATCCAGGCTGCGATCGATGAGAACGCCTATACGTCGGGAATCAAGGTGTCCGACGACGAGCTTGCCTCGCTTGCCATCGAGCGCGACGCGTTTCATGGCGAATGGAACTACCGCCTGATACCTCGGAACAATGACAAATAACTCTTATTGTTCAAGTTATTTTTGCTTGCGTCCTTAGGGTCGTAAGCACCCCTGAAGTTGCACGGCTTGCTGACGCTGTTTCCGATGAAGTGATCGGGGCAGCGAGCATATGAAATCGCCAAACAAAACTCGATAGACCGCATCGTGGAGGCAATTCTTGGGGGCAAGCAAGCTGCGGGCCTGGCCTTGAAGAACTTGATGGCACCGTTTCCGGTGCGGTGATCGGGCCAGAATGTGAGGTCTGGCATGGCTGGCGGTAAGGTGTAAGCCCCGCAGTTCCATATCAGCCCCGAAAAACCACCCGATTTCGCCCTTCTTCCTTGGCTACATACAACCGCCGATCTGCGACCCGCACCAACTCCTCGACACTGATTTCGCCCACCTCCGCGAGCTGGCTCGCGGCGACCAGGCCGACGGAGACGGTGACCGGGATCCGCTCGCGATTGAAGAAAAAATCGGTGTTGGCCACCGCCAGCCGCAAGCGCTCGGCAAACTGGAGGCCGTTCTGCAGGCCGCCGATGAAGAATCCGTAAAACTCCTCGCCACCATAGCGGCCGATCTCGTCCTCATGCCGCTTGGTGGCGCGCATCACGTCTGCGAAGCCGACCAGGACCTGGTCCCCGGCCTGATGGCCATGGATGTCGTTCACCGCCTTGAAATGATCCAGGTCCAACAACAGAAAGACAAAATCGTTGATGTGGCCGCGGCGGAGATTGCCGATATTCATCTCGAGAATCCGTTGCAGGATGGTGCGTTTCGGCAACTTGGTCAGTTCGTCGAAATAGCCGATTTTTTCCAGCAGATCCTTTTGCTCCATCTCCTTGGTGACCTCGGTCAGGCAGCCAATCGAGAGACAGATCTGGTCCTCGACAAAGACCTCGATGTTGGCTTGGTCCTTCAGCCAGATCGTCTTCCCCGCCGGCAAGGCCAGTTGATAGACGAACTCCACCGTCCCCGCCTTTTTCACCTCCGCGCGCAAGCCGGCCTGATCGCCCCGCAACTCGGCCCGGGTGACGATCTCCTCCTCCACCTTGCTCTCCCGCTCCGCGTACCGGTAGAGACGCCGATCGACGATACTCTGCCGAAAGACCTCGTCGACTTCCCCCCGCTCGCAGCCGAGAAGGGCAAGAAACCGTGCTCCGACATGTTCATACCAGATGATCTTCTCGTGTTCGCGCCAGGCGGCGATATAGGGGATGATCGGCGAGGAAATCTTCTCCAGGGCCGCCATGGCGGCGACACACGCCTTCAGCCGCCGGCACAGCCGCGGCGAAAAACCGCCCGCGAGAATCCTGCCGCCCGGCCCGGCCAGATCGGTCGCGATTGTCCGTCCCTTACCCTTGCTCATGGTCCCCCCTCGCGTTTAACGGCCGGCTCCGGCTGCCACGGCGGCGCCGACCTTGTCAGGAACTGTCGGTGACCGACTGAGGCTTTGCAGCTGGCCTGCCGGCTTGATCAGCCTGTCACTACCCGGTTGCGACCCTGAGCCTTGGCATCGTAGAGCAAGCGGTCGGCACGCTCCAGCGTCTGGTTCACACATTCACCCGAACGGTGTTCAGTCAGCCCGGCGGAAAAGCTGATCTGCAGGACGTCCTCGCCAAAAACGGGCGCCAGCTTCGCCACCTGCTCGCGCAGGCGCTCCATGGTGGCTCCGGCAAGCGACATGCCGGTCGCCGATTGCATCAGGACAAACTCCTCACCACCCCAGCGCGCCAGCACGTCCGACCGGCGCAAGACCACCTGCGCGGTGTCGGCAAAGGCGCGCAGTACCTCGTCACCCGCAGCATGGCCATACCGGTCATTGACGCGCTTGAAATGGTCCATGTCGATCAGCGCCAGGCAAAATCCTTGTCCCGAGCGCAGGCTGCGTTGAGTTTCCTGCTCCAGCAGGACCACCATGTGACGGCGATTCAACAAGCCGGTCAAATCATCATGCGCGGCCATGAGTTGAATCTGTTCGAGCGCCACGGTCAGCTCTTGCTTTTGCTCGCCCAATCGGCGACGAATGCGGCTCAGACGCCCGGCCAGGACCGAGACCGCTGGAACGACAATCACCAGCATCATGAAATGCGCCAGTTCAACCGTCGGCGGGTAGACATCGGGGCTGATCGAAGCCATCAAAGCCATACTCAGGCCAAACGCGAGCAGAGCATAGATGCTGATGCCCAAGGCGCTGATGGTGCCTAGACCGAACATGCCAAACATCAGGATGATCAGCAAATTGGGGAACGCGATTGCACGTACCGGACCCATCAGGGCATAGCCGGTCGCGCTGCAGACAATCGCAATCGCCATCTGCGGCAAAGTCAGTGATGGGTCCTTGAAGCGCCGTGACCAACCGCAGCGAATGGCCATATAGACCATGACGATGGCGAACAGCGAACTCAGCGTCCAAACGTACAGCGGACCACGCGGCCGGTCCAGCACCCAGGCCGCCCAAAGTACAACCGCCATGCCCATCAGCATCAGCAAGAGGGCCAAGCCTGTCTGCGCCAGGCGCAAGCGCATGGCTCGGTCGGTTCCCAACAACAGGTCACCAAGGTACTGCCTCACGAACGCAGGGCGACGCATTGCCTTGGCATCCCAAGTTGAGTTGGTGGCGCTTCCCGTGACCCTTGCAGAAGCGAAGTACTTTACCTCGAGCAGCACGGCGGTCGGCGCCTTGCGCGCTGGGCACACCCTGCAGAATCCTGCACCACTCGGTGGCAGCCCTGATCGACGCGCAACCTAGCTCAAGGGTCAATACTACAACGACTTCACCGAATATCCTGCCTGCTCGCGCGGCTTCTTCTTTCCGGGCCAGGCGCACGGCTGTCGCGCCGTTGTGTGCAGCACACCATGTCACATCCTGCTCCAACCGACCCGCCGTGGGATACTCTAGCTTTTTCGGGGTGCCACATGGCCATCAAGTCCACCATCTTCAAGGTTGAGCTCCAGCTTGCCGATCTTGATCGAGGGCACTTTTCAGACTACGGCCTGACGATCGCCCGCCATCCGTCGGAGACCGACGAGCGGATGATGATTCGGCTGCTGGCCTTCACGCTTTACGCCTCGCCAACACTGGTCTTCGGACGCGGCCTGTCGACCGAGGACGAGGCGGATCTCCAGGACGTCGACGCAGCAGGCAGCGTCGAGCGCTGGATTGATGTCGGATTACCGGCTGAGAAGGCCATTCGCCGCGCCTGTGGTCGTTCGCGCAGGGTGATTGTCCTCAGCTATGGCGGCAGAGCAGCGGACATCTGGTGGCGACAGAACTCGGAGAAGCTGGTGACCCAGCCCAATCTGCACGTACTCTCGTTGAGTCCGGGTGAGAGCCAGGCCCTGGCCGGCCTGGCCGAACGCAGCATGCGCCTGCAATGCACCGTTCAGGACGGGCTGATCTGGCTGGGCAACCAAAGTCAACAGCTCGAACTGGCACCGAAAATCCTGTTCTCGTCGAATCCATAGCGTTCCTCCCTCAGGCTTGCGTGCCCCCGCGGGAGCAACTTTCTTCTCCCGGCAACCCGTCGCCAACCCGGCTCACGCCACACCGAATACCGCCTCCCAGAGTGCGCGAACGGCTTCGATACGGTGGCTGACCGAGGCGCGTTCGACGCGGGCGCGACGGCCGGCGTTGAGCCGCAGGACGTGTTGCATGCGGCGAAACTCGCGGTAGGCGCTGCGTACCGGTTCGCCCAGGTCGGCAGGAATCAGGCCCAGTTCGGCAGCTATCCCGAGCAGGGCGATGTTGCCGAGGTTGCCGCACAGCCGGGGATGCCTGTGCGCATGCCCGAGGACCAGGTACTGGACGATGAATTCGACGTCGATCAGGCCGCCACGGTCGTGCTTGATGTCGAACGACTCCTCGCTTCCTGAAGCGTGTTGATCGAGCATGCGCTGGCGCATCGCCAACACTTCATCGCGCAACGTGGCCAGATCGCGCGCCTGGCTCAGGATCTCGATGCGGATGGCCTCGAACTGCTCGCCGACAGCCGGGTCGCCGGCGCAGAAACGGGCCCGCGTCAGTGCCTGGTGTTCCCAGACCCAGGCGTGCTGCAACTGATAGTCGCGAAAAGCTTCGATCGGCGAGACGAGCATGCCGGAATCGCCGTTCGGGCGCAGGCGCAGGTCGACCTCGAAGAGCATGCCGGCCGCCGTCTGGGTTGACATCCAGGTGCTCATCCGCTGCCCGAGACGGGCATAGAGTTCGCCGGCATCGGGCTCCGGGTCATTGTGCAGGTAGACCAGGTCGAGGTCCGAAGCGAAACCGAGTTCCTTGCCGCCGAGTTTGCCATACGCGATGACCGCGAAGCGCGGCGGACGCTCGGGATGGGGATGGCGGTGCTTCAGCTTGTGCCAGCAGAGATCCATCGTCGTCTGCACCATGATGTCGGCGAGTTCGCTGAGGCGGTCGGCGAGGTGCTCGACGGTGTGCATGCCGGCGATGTCCTGCGCCAGGAAGTGGAAAACCTGCGCATGGTGCGTTTCGCGCAGAATGTCCATTTCACGCTCGATGTCGTCGACGTGCAGGGCCAGGCGCGCGTGCAGATCCTGACGGAATCGCTGCCAGTCGGTGGTGACATCAAAGATCCGCGAATCGAGCAGTTCGTCGAGCAGAATCGGGTGCCGGGTCAGGTAGTCGGCAGCCCACGACGAGCTGCCGATCAGTTCGGCCAGCTTCATCAGCGCCTGTGGATACTGCTGCAGCAGGGCCAGATAGGCGCCACGACGGCTGATCGTATCGAGAAAATCGAGGCCGCGCTGCCAGGTCGCATCGGGCGTGCCAGTGGCCGCAGCGGCATCGATCAGGCGTGGCCCGAGGGCGTCGAGGCGCTCGCGGTTGCTCGCCGGCAACTGCAGGTAACGGCCGCTCTGGCGGAAGCTCTGTAGCCGTTCGAGCATCGCTTTTGGCTGGCGAAAACCCAGCGTGGACAGGCGCTCGAGCGCATCGTCGCCGGCCACCGGGTCATCCCAGATTCCGGCCAGCGGATGCCGGCCCTCCTCCGGCTCCGAGAAGACCTGCTCGAAATGGCGGGCGACGGTCGCCCGGTAGGCGTCGAGAACGAGCATGAACCCATGCCAGTCGGCGAAGCCCAGCGAAGCGGCAATCTGCCGGCGCTCGTCGTCAGCGACCGGCAGGCGATGCGTCTGGGCATCGTTCACGTACTGCAGACGGTGCTCGAGGCGGCGCAGGAACTCGTACGCTGTCGCCAGTTCGCGCTCGGTCTCCGTCGGCAGCAGGCGCCGGTCGGCGAGCAAGGCGAGGACCTGCAGTGTCGGCCGGGTCTGCAATGCCGGCTCGCGGCCGCCGCGGATCAACTGGAAGACCTGGGCGATGAACTCTATTTCGCGGATGCCACCCGGACCGAGCTTGATGTGTTCGGCCATGTCCTTGCGCGCGACCTCGCGGCGAATCTGGGCATGCAGATCGCGCATGGCATTGATCGCGCCAAAATCGAGATACTTGCGGAAGACAAACGGGCGGGCGATGCTCTGCAGGGCGTTCACCCATTCCGGCTGCAGATTGGCGCCTTCGTTCATCACCCGGGCCTTGATCCAGGCGTAACGTTCCCACTCGCGGCCTTGCGTGATGAAATAGTTTTCCAGCGATCCGAGCGAGCCGACCAGCGCTCCCGAGTCGCCGTTCGGTCGCAGACGCATGTCGACCCGGAAAACCTGACCGTCTTCGCTGATATCACCCAGGGCGCTGATCAGGCGCTTGCCGAGGCGCAGGAAGAAATCGTAGTTGTCGAGCCGACGAC
>NZ_JAZKUD010000109.1:0-10844 GCF_036625275.1 Accumulibacter sp. | reverse complement strand
ACGAACTGTTGCGGCCTATCGAAGAACGGGAAGCGCGCATCGCCCGTTTCGACGCCCGCCTGCTCAGTGAGTTGGCGAGCGAGAAAAATGCACTGGCACTACTGCAAACCTTGCCCGGTGTCGACGTTGAGCAGATCTCCGTGCAGCGCAACGCTTCCCGCTGGATCAAGGCTCTGACTCGCTTCGGCTTCATCCCCGCAACCGCTTGATTCAGGCCAACTCATCGTCATGACCGGCGCCGGTCAGGCCTTCGTTCGCCTTCCGAGGGGCTTCTTTCACATTAAAGCTGACCGGCTAAAGCCGGTGGTTTTAACCTTGTGATCGACAATGAAAGCCCCCGGCTTTGCCGGGGGATGGTTACTGTGAAAGTCGTGTCAGCAACTCACGAGTCTCCCCTCCCCCATGCGTGGGGGTAAAGGCAGAGCATGACCGTTAGCGGGGGGCGATCGGAAAGCATTCGGCACGCGCGCGGAAATGGTCGGGTACGGCAGCCACCTTGCGCGCAGCGTAGTCGAAGAAGACGATTCCAGTCTTGCCACGTGCAACCTCGCGCTGGCTGACCTTTTCCCGCATACACCACAACAGGTCACAGCCCTTGCTGCTGAAATCGCTGGTGGTCATCAAAACGATCATCACCTCGCCGTGAAAGGCCTCGGACTTGTACTGCAGCGCTGCGTCGGCGATCACGATGCCAAGCCCTTCGACATCGAGTTCGCTATAGCCGAGCGACTGGAAGAAGCGTGCTCGTGCCTCGGACACCACCGAGAGCAGCGCGGCGTTGTCGAGGTGGCCAGCGTAGTTCATGTGACTGAGATAGAGCGGAATCTCGGTCGAAAAGGCAAAATTTACGGGTAGTTCGATCTGTATTCGGGGCATGACTTGACCTGTAGCAGGTATGGGCAACGGGGATGGGATCGCTGCGCGCGTCGGGAACGCCTGGTCGCAGCATGATGCTGCGACCGGCGGTGGCGGTTACGATGAAAGTCGCGAGCGACTCACGAATCTTCCCTCCCCCTCGTGGAGGAGGGGTCGGGGGGGAGAGGGAAACGGTCATGACTTTCATCATCGGGGTGTCTTGCAAAGTCATGACCGTTTGATCGGTGCCAACGCCACGAGCGGCCGGAGGTGTCTCAGAGATATCGCGCGGCATCGTCAAAATTGATTTTTACCGGAGACGGCAGTTCGCTGCGTGCGACGCGTCCCAGCACGAAAGCCCTGCGCACTTTCTGGGTACCGGTCAGCTCGGCGATGGCGAAATCGACTTCGGCAGCCACTTCGCTGCTCGTTTTCTCGGTCACGACATTCATCGTGGTCAGTCGCAACTGCTTCTGTTCGACGCTCAGATAGCGACCGGGGTTTTCGAGCACTGCCTGCAGGCATTCGAGTTCTGCTTCCAGTGCCGTCTCACCGCCACCGATGGCTTGCAGCTGCCGTTCGTTTTCCAGCAGCTCCGCCTCCAGCCTGGCTTGCTCGCTACGTGCCTCGGGTGGCGACCCGAACATCGAGCCGAGGCCCGGTCCCTGTTGCTGCAGCAGGCGCAGGCGTGCCCGGATCAGCGAACGGTTGCCTTCCAGTTCCTGTCTTTCGACGCGATTCTCGCCGATCTCGTCCAGGGCTTGAGCCAGCAGGTACTCGAAAACCTGTACCCCCACGACACGCCGCAAGCGAGACTCATTGCGGCCGCAGAGATGCGCACGATGATCCGAGAAGCTGACGCTGGTTTGCACCACATCGCGCTGCACCATGCCGCCTTGCAGCGCCATTCCGAAGATCCGTTGTTCGTTGAACGCCATGCCGAGGATCAGGTAGGCCTCGTCGATCTCGGGGAACTTGTCGAACAGGGTGCGCAGATTGTCGGATCGCCCGAGCAGCATCGGGATATCCGTCGGTGCGACAAAGAATGCCCGCAAAGCCGGGTCGGCCGCCCAGGTCGACGACGACAGGGGGTGCACATCGGGCAGGCCCTTCACCAAGGTGCGGATGAATTCGATCGTCGTCTCGACGGCTGGTGTCAGGCGGCGGTGGCAGGAAGGCAGCACGCCCAGACGCGGGTTGGTCAGGGTGATGGCCTTGTCGACCGCGGCTCGCAGCATCTCTTCGGAGACGCCATCCGGGTCGAATTGCGCCGGTCGATTCTTGAACCAATCGAGAATGCCCATGTTCACCTCCCGCAAAGTTCTGGCTGCACCCTTCCCGCGCCGACGGGAATCGAGTGCCTACCGATTGGGATCTCGGCCTGTACGATGACGAAGCCCGATCCTCTCGTTGGTTATGACCGACGGCGGCTATGCCGGTTCGCCCAGAGGATGCCGGCGAAGCACTGTCTCGGCACGCTCCGGCCCGGTCGAGATGATGTCGATCGGAATCCCGCAGAGTTCTTCGATGCGCGCCAGATAGGCCCGCGCGGCTACCGGCAGCGCCTCCATCGTGCTGGCTCCGACCGTGGACCCGGACCAGCCGGGCAGGGTCTCGAACACGGGCTGACAGGCAGCGACCTCGTCGGCGCCCATCGGCAGCCGCTCGACGAGTTTTCCGTCAAGCCGATAGGCGGCACAAATCTTCAGCTCCGACAGACCATCCAGCACGTCGAGCTTGGTGATGCATAGACCGGTGATGCCGTTGATCTGAATCGAACGCTTGAGTGCTGCCGCATCGAGCCAGCCGCAACGCCGCTTGCGCCCGGTGACGGTACCAAATTCATGCCCTTTTTGTGACATCTGGTGCCCTGGCAGACCGGCGGTCTCGATGTCCAGTTCACTCGGGAAGGGACCGCCACCGACGCGCGTGCAATACGCCTTGGTGATTCCAAGCACGTAGTGCAGCATTCCCGGACCGATTCCCGAACCGGCGGCAGCCTGGCCGGCTACACAGTTCGACGAGGTGACAAAGGGATAAGTGCCGTGATCGATGTCGAGCAAGGCGCCTTGCGCGCCTTCGAAGAGCAGATTTTGGCCCGCCTGGTTGATCGCATGCAGCGCCGCCGAGACGTCGGTGACCAGCGGCTTGATCTCCTCGGCATCGGCCATTGCCTGCGCGAGAACGGCATCGAAATCGACCGCTGCGGCCCCGAAATAGCGGGTCAGCACGAAGTTGTGGTAGTCGAGATTGTCCTTCAGCCGTTCGGCAAAGCGATCCGGATAGAACAGGTCATAGATCCGCAGCGCCCGCCGCGCCACCTTGTCTTCATACGCCGGGCCGATCCCCTTGCCGGTGGTGCCGATCCGCAAATCCGCACACTTCGCCGCCTCGCGTGCATGATCGAGAGCCGCGTGATAAGGCAAGATGATCGGACAGCCCGGACTGATCTTGAGCCGCGAACGGACGTCGATGCCGCCCGCCTCGAGGGCCTTGATCTCGCTGATCAGATGGTGGATGTCGAGTACGACACCATTGCCGATGAAGCAATCGACGCCTGCCCGGACGATTCCCGAGGGAACCAGGTTAAGCTTGTAGACTTGGTCGCCGACCACCAGCGTGTGCCCGGCGTTGTGGCCACCCTGGAAGCGAACGACACCTTTGGCATGATCGGTCAGCCAGTCGACGATCTTGCCTTTGCCTTCGTCACCCCATTGTGTCCCAACGACTACCACATTCTTAGCCATTCCCGCGATCCGTCCCTGTAATTGCTTCAACAAGCCATTGCCCGTCACGTTCGACCAGTTGACGGTCGCACCGTGGCCCTTCACTGCGCACCTCGGCGGGCAGAGCTTCGACAACGATTTCACCCTGCGCACGCAGCGCGGCAATCGCTGCCGCCAATGTGGTCCGGGCTGCAGCAGCAGGTGCCAGAATCGCTCCGGGTTGTGTGACACTTGCCGCCAGCCGTGCCAGTTCGCGCAAATCCATCGAAAAGCCGGTAGCTGGCCGGGCGCGGCCGAAAGCCCTGCCGACGCCGTCATAACGCCCGCCGCGTGCGATGGCACTCGAGAAGTCAGGACAATAGGCAGCGAAGACCACGCCGTTGTGATAGTGGTAGCCGCGCAGGTCCGCGAGGTCGAACGATAGCGGCAGATCGGGCAGCGATGCCTGCAACTGCCGCAAGGTTTCCAGCGCGGCAGTGATTTCCGGCAAGGGAGGCAGCGCCCCGGCAGCCGCGGCAAGCGTTTCGACGCCACCATAGAGGTCCGGCAGCGCCAGCAGCGCAGAACGCAGAGGTTCATCGAGCTTGCGGCAAGGCTCGCGCAGACTCGGCACGTCCTTGGCTTGCAGCAACTGCAGCAGCGCCTCCTCGAGCTCGGCCTCCAGGCCGGACGCTGCCGCCAGTGCACGAAAAACGCCGACATGGCCGAGATCGATACGCGCAGCCGGGACGCCGGCAGCGTCGAGCGCGGCGGCCATCAGGCGAATCACTTCACGGTCGGCGGCGACGCCGGTGTAGCCATACAGTTCGGCCCCGAGCTGGATCGGCTCGCGACTCGCGGTCAGCGACGCCGGCAGGGTATGCAGCACGCTGGCGCAGTAGCACAGTCGCGCCACCCCCTGGCGATTGAGCAGGTGGGCATCGATGCGGGCAACCTGCGGTGTGATGTCGGCGCGTACGCCGAGCGTGCGTCCCGACAACTGGTCGACCAGCTTGAAGGTCCGCAGCCGCAGATCGTGCCCGGAGCCAGTGAGCAGGGAATCCAGGTATTCGAGCAGCGGTGGCATCACCAGTTCATAACCATGCACGCGGAACAGATCCAGCAGTATCCGGCGCAGCCGCTCGATCTGCACGGCTTCTGACGGCAGGGCATCGGCGATATGTTCGGGCAGTAGCCAGTTCATCGGAAAATCATCAGCAATACCAGCCCGACCAGCATCGAGGTCAGGCCGATGAAGCGGATTTGCCCGTCGGAAAAGCGGATCAGACGCCGGAAGGTTTCACGCCAGGCGTTCGGCGCCACGAATGGCAACAGCCCTTCAAGCACCAGCATCAGGGCAAAGGCAAGCAGCAGGTGATTGATCATTTGCCGGCTTTGTCGCCACTTCGGCTGATGCTCTTCATATACTTGAAGAAATCGGAGTTGGGCTCGACGACGATCAGGTCATTCTTGCCCTTGAAGCTGTTGCGATAGGCTTCGAGGCTGCGATAGAAAGCGTAGAACTCCGGGCTGCCTTCAAAAGCCTGCGCATAGATTGCCGATGCCTTGGCGTCGCCCTCACCCTTCATCTTCTGTGCATCGCGATAAGCCTCGGCAACGATCACCTCACGCTGTTTGTCGGCGTCGGCGCGAATCTTCTCGGCCTCGGCGGCACCCTGAGAACGCAATTCGTTGGCCACCCGCTTGCGTTCTGCGTCCATGCGGCGATACACCGATTCGCTGACGTCGCTGGGCAGTTCGACACGCTTGACGCGCACATCGACGATCTGCACGCCAATCTTGCGGGCGTCGAGGTCGGCCTTCTCGCGCATCTGGGCCATGATCTTGTCGCGCTCGCCGGAGACCACATCATGCACGGTGCGCTTGCCGAATTCCTCGCGCAGGCCGGCATTGACGGTCTGTGTCAGCCGCGTCTTGGCGCGTCCTTCATCACCGGCGACCGAAATGTAGTAGAGCTTGGGATCGACGATTCGCCACTTGGTGAAGGAATCGACGAGCACGTTCTTCTTTTCCGAAGTGATGAAGCGTTCGGGTTCGGTGCTGTCCAGGGTGAGGATGCGCTTGTCGAAATAGCGAACGTTCTGGATCAATGGCCATTTGAAATACAGGCCGGGTTCCTCGATGACGTTGCGGACTTCACCGAGCTGAAAGATGATGGCGTATTGACGCTGGTCAACCGTAAAAATGGTCGCTCCGAGCACCACCAGCACGGCCACGAAAACGGCCGCAACGATATTCATGCTTGCTTTCATCAGCGAGACTCCCGATCACGCTGCCGTAGCGTCTCACGCGAACGTGTTTCGTTTTTCTCGACCACCTGTGGCGGCACCTCGCTGGAAGCGACCGGCGCCGGCCGTGCCGCTGCCGGCAGCTCCTGGCTGCCTGCGGCAGGCGCCGCCGCGGTCGCGGCTCCGGCTGCCTGCAGCAGCTTGTCGAGCGGCAGGTAAAGCAGGTTCCCCTGTCCCCTGGCGTCGATCAGCACCTTGCTGGTGCCGGCATAGACCTGCTGCATGGTATCGAGATACATGCGACTGCGCGTCACTTCCGGCGCCTTGGCGTATTCCGTGTAGATCTGCCGGAAACGGCTGCCATCGCCCTCGGCCGTGGCAATGACGCGCTTCTTGTAACCTTCCGCTTCCTCGAGCAGGCGTGCGGATGTTCCGCGGGCCTTCGGGATGACGTCATTGGCATAGGCCTGGCCTTCGTTCTTCTGGCGCTCACGGTCCTGCGAAGCCTTGACCGCATCATCGAATGCCGCCTGCACCTGCTCCGGCGGCTGCGCGTTCTGCATCGTGACCTTGGAAATCAGAATACCGGTCTTGTAACGGTCGAGAATCTCCTGCATCAGCTTTGCGGCATTGACCGCGACCTGCTCGCGACCCTCGTAGAGGACGAAGTCCATCTTGTTCTTGCCGACGATTTCGCGAATCGCCGTCTCTGCGACCTGCATCACCGCGTCGTCCGGATGCCGGTTGTTGAAGACGTATTCGACGGGGTCGTTCAGGAACCATTGCACGGCGAACTGGATGTTGATGATGTTCTCGTCGTCAGTCAGCATCAGTGCTTCCTTGAGCACCTTGTTTTTTTCGCTGCCGCGATAACCGATCTCGATGGTGCGCACACCGGAGATGTTGACCAGTTCATGCGCCTGGATCGGGTAGGGCAGTCGCCAGCGCAAACCTGGGTCGGTACTTTCCTTGTAGCGGCCGAACTCCAGCACGACGCCTCTTTGCGAGGCGTCGACAATGTAGAAACCGCTGGCCAGCCAGACCACCACGACCAGCGCCAGAAGCAGGCCAATGCCGCCGCCGAGGAAACGGTTGTTGAACTGGATCGGCGGACGCAGGTCACCGCGATCACCGCCATGATTGCCGCCAGCACGCCGTTTGTCGAAAATCCCCGACAGCTTGCGATTGAGGTCACGCCATAACTGTTCGAGGTCGGGCGGACCCTGGTTGGGCCGCTTGTCACCGCCACCATCGTTGCCGCGATTGCCCCACTGTGGGTCATTGAGCGACATAAGTACTCCAAGGCTATAAATCATGGGGAACCATCTGAATCGAGAATCCTGTCGACATCCTGCGCAGCCGCCGCGCCGGCTGCCCGCGCGCGGCTGTCCCGTAATTCCTGCCAGTCTCGCGTCTTCGCCAGGGCCAGCTCGGCGAGCGCTGCACGCAGCAGGGGTAAACCATCTCCGGAGACAGCACTCAGGCGAACGCGCCAGATTCTACCATACTCATCACGCTCGACCGCCGGCGGCAGCCCGGTCAGATCGAGCTTGTTCTGCACCGTCAGTTGCGGCACATCAGCAGCGCCGATCTCCGCCAGAACTTTGTTGACGTCGGCGATCTGGTCGTCGCGTGCCGGACTCGCCGAATCGACGACGTGCAACAGCAGGTCCGCTTCGGCTGTCGCTTCGAGCGTGGCGTGGAAAGCGGCCACCAGCGAATGCGGCAGATCGCGGATGAAGCCAACGGTATCGGAAAGCACGATATGACCGACTTCGGCCAGCCACAATTTACGCGTCGTCGTATCCAGGGTGGCGAACAACTGGTCGGCGGCAAAGACGCCGGCATGCGTCAGTGCATTGAACAGTGTCGACTTGCCGGCATTGGTGTAACCCACCAGCGATACGTTCAGCAACTTGTCCCGGCCGCGCGCCTTGCGTTGCACGCCACGCTGGCGTTCGAGCCTGGCCAGGCGTTCCCTGAGCAGCTTGACGCGGATACCGAGCAGGCGACGGTCGGTTTCGAGCTGCGTTTCTCCCGGACCACGCAGACCGATCCCCCCTTTCTGTCGCTCCAGGTGGGTCCAGCCACGCACCAGTCGTGTTGCCAGGTGTTCGAGCTGTGCCAGTTCGACCTGCAGTTTGCCCTCTGAACTTTGTGCCCGCTGCGCGAAGATGTCGAGGATCAGACTGGTCCGGTCGATGACGCGACACTGCAGCGCGCGCTCCAGGTTGCGTTCCTGGCCGGCGCTGAGTTCGTGATTGAAGATGACCAGGTCGGCGGCATGCGCGGCGACTTCGGCAGCCACTTCTTCGACCTTGCCTTTGCCGGCATAGGTCGCCGCATCCGGGCTGTGGCGACGCCCCTGCACGACGGCACAGACCGCCGCACCGGCTGACCGGGTCAGCAACCGGACTTCGGCAAGCTGCTCGGCAAGGTCTTCACGACCAAAGTCGAGCTGGACGATGACCGCTCGTTCTTCGGCGGTCGCGCGCTCAATCATGCCGAAGATCTAGGAGAGCCTGTCGCAAGCCGCAGCCGTTAGTGGGTGGCAGGAGAAGAAGGGTCTCGATGCGGCTGTCCGCCGTGGCGGTGAGCCGGCCCGGGATAATGCGGAGTGCATCATGCCTCGTTGTCGGTATCCTGATGGATGGTGATCGGGCGTGACGGAACGACCGTCGAGATCGCATGTTTGTAGACCATCTGGGTCACCGAGTTCTTGAGCAGGACCACATACTGGTCGAACGAATCGACCTGGCCCTGCAGCTTGATACCGTTAACCAGGTAGATCGAAACCGGCACCCGCTCACGCCGCAGGGTGTTGAGAAACGGGTCTTGTAAGAGTTGCCCTTTGTTGGTCATCCTTCAAACTCCATCTTTAATTATGTTCTGGAGGGTCGAGGATAATTGATTTCGCTGTCGTTGGCCATATCCTCAAAGATCCAGGCCAAAGATCCAGGCCGAAGATGCTGCGCTGATTGGCGGCAAGAGGGATAATGGTTGCAGTCGTGGAGAGGAGAAATCATGGATTCCGGATTGCTGGCCAGTCTCGACTGGGGTGCCTTGGCGTTGGTCGCAGTGGTCGCCGCGGCTTTGGCGTGGGGGATGGTCTTCTTTTTGCGGCAGAATCGAAAGGATCTCGACGACCTGCAGCAGACCCTGGATCGGCAGAGCAAGGAAGACGATGATGAGAATGAAAAAATGTCCGGCAACCGAGCGAGCCATCGCCGTGATATGGGGAGCTGATGCGCCCGCGAGACATCAGCCGCGTCCGCCGCCTGGAGCCGGTTCGCCCAGCGTGTGGCGTGCGTGCAGTTCCTGAGAGTTGCAGCGGCCCGCCGCGTTACCGCGTTAGAATGGCGCCCCACGGTCACCACTGGTTTCGACCAACGAGGAATCACCATGCCTTTTACAACCGATCTGGTCGATGAGCTCAACACCCTGGTCTTCTTCGATCTCGGCAGCACCCAGCAGGGAATCAAGATTCACAAGACCGCCAACCCGGCAATCATCGCGGCAACCCGGCGGCTGCACGCCAAGGGACTACTGACGCTGGTTGACGGCGGTTATCTGACCAGCCTCGGTCGCGATGCTGCCGAACACGCACAGGCGGTGCTGACCATTCTCAGCTCCACTCCTTCGACGACCACAGGACCGTAGGGGTAGCTTAGCTTGCCAGTCCGAAGTATTGAAAAGTTGGAGAAATCATGAACGTAATGCCCTGCCGGCACCTGTTGCTGGGGTTGCTCGTCGCTGGCCTGCTGGCCAACGCCAGCGCCGACGACCAAAATCCTGCCCGGCCGCGCGTCGGCCTGGTTCTCGGCGGTGGTGGCGCGCGTGGCGCGGCACACATCGGCGTCCTCGAAGTGCTCGAGAAAATGCGCGTGCCGGTGGACTGCGTTGCCGGCACCAGCATGGGCGGATTGGTGGCCGGTGCCTACGCTGCCGGGCTCACGCCGGCAATGATGCGGAAGGAACTGGCAAAAGCCGACTGGGATGACCTGTTCCAGGACGACCCACCGTACTCGCAGCGGAATTATCGCAAGAAGGCCCTGGAAAAGCACTTCCTGCCGGCTTCGGAAACCGGCGTCGGTGCGGATGGACTGAAGTATCAGACCGGGGTGGTGACGGGGCAGAAGATCAAACTGTTTTTTAACCAGTTGGTAGGTGATTACCATGGAGAACGGGAAATCGAGGCACTGCCGTTGCCGCTCTCGATCATTGCCACGGACATCGTACATGGTGAACGGATGGTCTTTCGCAGCGGTAGCCTGACCACCGCGATGCGCGCCAGCATGTCGGTTCCCGGTCTGATGTCGCCGGTCGAAGCCAAGGGAAAAAAGCTGGTCGATGGCGGTCTGGTGGACAACGTGCCGATCGACGAAGCGCGTATGCGTTGCCAGGCCGACATCGTCATTGCCGTCAACGTTGGCTCGCCGCTGCTGAAGGCCGACGAGATCAGCGGGCTGCTGAGCGTTGCGGCGCAGATGGTGAATATCCTGACCGAGCAGAACGTTACCCGCTCGCTGGCCATGCTCAAACCAACTGACATCTACATCAAACCCGACCTGGAAGGGGTCAGCGCGGGCGACTTCAAACGCACCTCGGAAACCGCCGATCGCGGCGTGCTGGCGACTGAAGCAGTTGCCGACCGCCTGCGCCCGCTGGCCGTCAGCGAAGCCGCTTATGCCGTCTGGGCCGGGCAGTTCCAGATGGCCCGACGCGAAGCGCCGAAGGTTCATGAAATCCAGATCGCCGGACTCCAACGGGTCAACCCGACGATGGTTGAACAGCATATCGAGCTCAAGCCGGGTGATCCGGTCGACCCGAGCAGAATCAATGCCGATCTGCTGCGGACCTATGGCGATGGCTATTACGAGCACGTCGATTACCAAATACTCACCGAGCGCGACCGCAACATCCTGCGCGTGACGCCACTCGAGAAGAGTTGGGGACCCGATTACCTCCGCTACGGTATCAACCTTGACACCAACTTCAAGGCCGACTCGACCTATAACCTGCGCCTCGCCTACCA
>NZ_JAZKUD010000108.1:0-11252 GCF_036625275.1 Accumulibacter sp. | reverse complement strand
TGGCCTGTCTTGGGTCCCGCACCCCAACCCAGACGTCCACCAACCGAACCGAGTTCTCTGCCTTCATGGAAAACCCCAAAAAGACAGAAAACTACACAAATCCAAGGGCTGTGAACAGCCCCTTCGTCACTCCTTGAGGGTATACGATTATTTTAGAGGGGCAACGACTATGGCATTCATGCGCCCTGCAGCGGAGCTTCTGGAAGAATCTTGTGTGTGCTACAACGGCTACCATGAGGTGGATGTGGAGTTCGGCGACCCCACTCATCCCGTTCTGCGGACGGTTTCGACCTTGCACCGCCTGTTCGAAGGCGAGTGTCGCAGCTGTGGTCACGTCACCCGCTACGAGCCCTACCGGGCAGCCCCTGCGCAGGGTGACTGGGCCGGTGTGGAGATCACCGAGTGGCGCTTGATCGGTCCCGGTCTGGCATCGCTGCTCGTCTGGCTGCGCTTCCGGTTGAATCTGTCGGTGCGCCGCTGCCGAGAATTCTCCTGGGAACGGCTTGGCCTATCCTATCGCTCTCCGATGGTGCGATCTTGCCAGCAAGCCACGAAGCGGCCCATGCCTGCGAACCGATCCCACAACAGATTCAGGAGGAGATCCTGCAAGCCGAGTGGCTGCATGCGGACGAGACCTCGCACCCCCAGGGTACGGAGTTCCTCTGGCTGTGGGTCGTGGCCAGCGCTACCGCGGCACTGTTCTTCATCGGGCATCGCACCAAGGCGTTGCTGCGCGGGCGCATCGCCGCCGAGTTCGCGGGCTGGCTCATGACCGACGGCTACCAGGCCTACCGCGAATACCAACATCGCCTGCGCTGCTGGGCACACCTGATCCGCAAGCCCGCGCCTTGGCCGAGAGCTTCACTCCCCCTGTTCAGAGTGACGGAGTGGCCCTGCTTGAGACCTTCGACTTCCTGATCGACCCGGTCTACCAAGCACGGGAATGGCCACCCCAGGATCTCCGTGAGATCCTCGCCGACGACCTCACCCGGCTGAAGGCGCTATGCGAGAAGATGGCTCATTCTCCAATCGAGAAGGCGGCTCAACTCGGGCGCGAGTTCCTCAATGACTGGGACGCGATCTTCCAGGTGCTAGCGCATCCCGAACTGCCGCTGACCAACCACTTTGCCGAACGTCTGCTGCGTCACGGGGTCATCCTGCGCCGGATCACCTATGGCCCCCGCACCCAACAAGGCAACCTGGCTCTCGCGACATTCGCCAGCATCATCGAGACCTGCCGATTGCGCAAAGCCTCACCCCTGCGCTACCTGCATCAGGTTCTCGCCGCAACACGCAAAGGACTCGAGGCGCCCGCCCTGCCGCCTATCTCAGCTGTCGCTTAAGGGGGAGATGAACGGTTACACGACAAGATGTCGAAGTTGCTTGATGCCCTGATCGAACAGCGGCGCAAGGGCGTCGAGGACTACCAGGAATATCTGGAGAAAATCGCCGTCCTGACCAAGCAGATCATGCAGTCGGGCGGTACATCGGGCGGCTATCCGGTCAGCGTCAAGACGGCGGCATAGCGAGCGCTCTACAGCAATCTGGGCCATGACGAAGGGCTGGCGCTGGCGGTGGATGCGGCGATTCAGTCGGCGCGCATGGATGGCTGGCGGGACAACACCATGAAAACCAGGCGGGTGCGGATCGCCATCAGGGAAACCTTGGCAAACGCAGCAGCCCAGCCCATCTCGGTCAATACCGCCAATCAGGACACGGCGCAGGGCGACTATCCGCTGGAGGTTCTGACCGACCAGATTCTCGACCTGGCGAGGCACCAGAATGACTACTGAGGTTCGCCACCTCACGGTCAGCGGCATCAGGGTGGAAGTGGTGCGCAAGGACATCAAGAACCTGCATCTGGGCGTCTATCCCCCGCATGGCCGGGTACGAGTGGCGGCCCCTTGGGTCATCAGTGACGAAGCCGTGCGGCTGGCGGTGATCGACAAGCTCGGCTGGATCAGACGGCAGCAGGCCAAGTTCGCCGAACAGCCCCGGCAGTCACCGCGCGAGATGGTTAATGGCGAGAGCCACTACTTCCTGGGGCAGCGCTACCGCCTGCGCGTGCATGAGCAGGATGCCCCGGCGCGGGTAGCGATCCGCGGTGTCGCCAGCCTCGACCTGTTCGTGCGGCCCGGCGCCAGTGCCGAGCAACGGGAAGCCGTACGCTGCGCTGGCATCGCGAGCAGCTCAAGGCGTTGATCCCGCCCCTGCTGGAGAAATGGCAAGCGATCCTTGGTGTGCAGGTCGCCGATTGGGGCGTCAGGAAGATGAAGACCCAGTGGGGAAGCTGCAACCCCGCCTCCCGTCGTGTCTGGTTGAATCTTGAGCTGGCCAAGAAGCCGGTGCAGTGTCTGGAATACATCGTCGTGCATGAACTGGTGCACCTGCTGGAGCGGCATCACGACGAGCGGTTTGCTGGGCTTCTGGATACGCACCTGCCGCAGTGGCGGCAATATCGGAAGATGTTGAATCAAGCCCCGCTGGGACATGAGGAATGGGAGTACTGAAGAGGCCCGCGACAATTTCTCGGGAAGCCGCGCATTGCGCGGTAGCGGATGGCTGCTCCAGGGCACTATCCGTCAACCGACGAATGCCTCTTGTGGGTCAGTGGCAGACCTTCCAGAAAGCGGCCGACGTTCATCGAGCGCTGGTTCGACATTGACGCTGCTCGATGAAGGCTCATATACTCTCGTCGGTGCCGTTGGATTTCTTATCCTTGGCCCTTCTGCGTCTGCAAGCCTGGGAGCGGGGGATGGCGAAAAACCCAGGCTGCCAAAAGCGAGCCCATCAACGGAGCCAACCGGCCGCCCCGCATGGCTGGATCAGCGGATCGCAATCGGGAGTGAAGCGTCAGCGGCGCCGCTTTGCAGGCCAGGCGTCGCGGTTAACGCCGCATTCCTCACAAGGCAGATATGGATAGCAGCAGTCCCAGACCCGGTTTCCTGGAACGTCTTTCCTCATTTCTCGTGCGCGAACCGGAAGATCGCGAACAACTCATGCAGTTGCTGCACTCGGCGCACCAGCGCAAGCTCCTTGACGCCGACGCCCTGAGCATCACCGAAGGCGCCATTGCCGCTTCGGAAATGTGCGTGCGCGAAGTCATGGTGCCACGCCCGCTGATGGAGGTGGTCGACATCGGCGATTCGCTGGCGGAGGTCGTCAACCAGGTCAACACCACTGCCCACTCGCGTTTTCCGGTCATCAACGGCAGTCGCGACAATGTGGTCGGCATCCTGCTGGCGAAGGATCTGCTGCGTGTGCAGAGCGAGGGCGATTTCAGGCTGCGCGACTGGGTGCGTCCGGCGGTATTCATCCCCGAATTCAAGCGTCTCGACATCTTGTTGCGGGAGTTTCGCGTATCGCGCAATCACATGGCGATCGTCATCGACGAATATGCCGGGATTGCCGGCCTGGTCACCATCGAGGATGTCCTCGAACAGATCGTCGGCGAAATCGAAGATGAATACGATTTCGACGAGACCGACGACCACATTCAACTCGACCCGAATGGTTTCTATCGCGTCAAGGCACATACGGCGGTGGCCGACTTCGACGCCGCTTTCGGCACCCGCTTCAGCGACAGCAAATGCCAGACGGTCGGCGGACTGATCCTGCTTCACCTCGGCCGGGTACCGCAGTTCAATGAAACGATCGTCGTCAACGGCATCCGCTTCCAGGTCTTGCGCGCCGACAGCCGCCGCATCTACACCTTGGTGGTCTCGCCATCGCCAGAGGCGGGCGATCCTGCTGAATAAAGCCTGGCGTTGGCGCAGCTTTGGCGCCGCCTGCCTGGGAGCCGTGGGGGTCGCCGGCTTTGCGCCGCTCGGCTGGTTTCCGGTCAACTGGCTGAGCCTCGGCGGCCTGTTTGCTCTGCTGTGTATCGAGATTGACGGCGGCAGCGGCGATCGGCGCGCCCGGTACGGCGCGCTGATCGCCGCCGCCTATGCCCTCGGCCTGTTTCTGACCGGCGTTTCGTGGGTCTATGTCAGCCTGAGCGTTTTTGGCGGCATGCCGGCAGCCGTGGCGGGGCTCGCGACAGTGCTCTTCTGCCTTGTCCTGACGATCTTCCCGGCACTGGCCGGGGCGCTGTTCGTTCGCTTTGCCGTTACCGGCTGGTGGCAGCGCAGCCTGCTCTTCGCCAGCCTGTGGATGCTTGCCGAATGTCTGCGTGCCTGGGCTTTTACCGGATTCCCATGGCTCGCCGCCGGCTATTCGCAAACGCCACCAAGTCCGCTCGCCGGCTATGCCGCGCTGCTCGGCGTCCATGGCGTCTCGTTTTTTTCAGCGCTGCTCGGGACACTGATCTTCGAGGTCGGCAGGCGCTGCTTATCCGAGCCCTGCAGCACGCACGGCTGGCTGCACCGCTTTCCGGCGCTGCCGCTGCTCGCTGGCGCAGCCATTCTCGTCACCGGCGACCGATTGCGTGACCTCCGCTGGACAGAGGTGACGGGCGAGCCGCTGTCGGTGGCCTTGCTGCAGGGAAACGTGGCGCAGGAAATGAAATGGCGACCCGAGCGGTTCTTTGATTCGCTGCGCACCTATTACCGGCTGGCACAGGAGAACCCGGCGCAACTCACGGTGCTGCCCGAAACCGCCCTGCCGGCTTTCCTCGACCAGGTTCCTGTCGAGTATCTCGACGCGCTGCAAAAACTGGCACTGCGCCAGCACGGCGACCTGCTGCTGGGAATCGCTGTCGCCGACGGCCAGCAGTATTTCAATGCGGCGCTGAGCCTTGGCGCGTCCGGCCGGCAGCACTACAGCAAGGTTCATCTGGTGCCTTTCGGCGAGTTCGTACCGCCCGGTTTTGCCTGGTTCATGGCCATGGCCAACATCCCGATGTCCAACTTCACCGCTGGCTCGCCGGGGCAGCCGCCGCTGCGCCTGGCCGGCCAGCGCGTCGGGGTGAACATCTGCTACGAGGACGTCTTTGGCGAGGAGATCATCGCTGCGCTGCCGGCCGCAACGCTGCTGATCAATCTCTCCAACGTCGCCTGGTTCGGTGATTCACTGGCGCCGGCGCAACACCTGCAGATCGCCCGCATGCGCGCCCTCGAGACCGGCCGCATGATGCTGCGCGCCACCAACACCGGCATGACGGCGATCGTCGACGTAGACGGTCGCGTGCTCTCGTCGCTGCCCCCCTTCACCCGCGGCGCGCTGGTCGGCGAAGTGCGCGGCCATACCGGTGCCACCCCCTATGTGCGCTGGGGTCACTGGCCAATGATCGTTGGCGCCTTGTTGCTGATCGCCCTCCTCGGCCTGCACCGGGCGATGCCGCGGAAGCAGGTTCTTGTCCAGCGAGAAACCAAGTAAAATCGCGCTTTCGCTTTTACCCGAAGTTCTCCCATGCCCACGTTTCAGGAAGTGATACTGCGTCTCCAGGATTTCTGGAACAAGCAGGGTTGCGCGCTGCTGCAGCCCTACGACATCGAAGTCGGTGCCGGAACCTTTCATACCGCCACCTTCCTGCGCGCGATTGGCCCCGAACCGTGGAATGCGGCTTATGTTCAGCCGTCGCGGCGGCCCAAGGACGGGCGCTACGGCGAGAATCCGAACCGCCTGCAGCATTACTACCAGTATCAGGTAGTGCTCAAGCCCTCGCCGGACGACATCCAGGACCTTTATCTCGACTCGCTGCGTGCGCTCGGAATCGATACCGCCCAACACGACGTCCGTTTCGTCGAAGATGACTGGGAAAGCCCGACCCTCGGCGCCTGGGGACTCGGTTGGGAAGTCTGGCTCGACGGCATGGAGGTGACGCAGTTCACTTATTTCCAGGAAGTCGGCTCGCTTCCCTGCAAACCGGTCCTCGGCGAGATCACTTACGGCATCGAGCGCCTGGCGATGTATCTGCAAGGGGTGGAAAACGTTTTCGACCTGGTCTGGGCAGAGGGGCCAGGCTATCGGGTGACCTACGGTGACGTCTATCACCAGAACGAGGTCGAACAGTCCAAGTACAACTTCGAGCATTCCAATGTCGAGATGTTGTTCCGTCATTTCGTCGAGCACGAATCCGAAGCCCGGCACCTGATCGCTGCCGGTCTGGCACTCCCAGGTTACGAAATGGTGATGAAGTGCTCGCACACCTTCAATCTGCTGGATGCGCGCGGCGCCATTTCGGTGACCGAACGTGCGGCCTACATCGGCCGTGTGCGCGCCCTGGCACGCGAAGTCGCCCAGGCTTACCATGATTCCCGTCAGGCCCTCGGCTTCCCGATGTGCAAGGCGGCCTCTGGCACCGGGGGGCAATGACATGAACGACACCATCCTGATCGAGCTGCGCAGCGAGGAACTGCCACCGAAATCACTCAAGTCGCTGTCCGAAGCCTTCGCCGAAGCCGTTTTTTCTGCGCTCAGGGCGCAGGAGTTCACGACCCCGGACAGCCACTGCACCGCCTACGCCACCCCGCGCCGCCTGGCGCTGACCATCACCGGAATCGCTGCCCGCCAGCCTGACCGCGTGCTGGAGAAGAAGGGCCCCGGCGTTGCCGGTGGGCTCGACGCCGCCGGCAAACCGACCAAGGCACTCGAAGGCTTCATGCGCGCGGCCGGCGTGAGTTTCGAACAACTCGCGACGACGACCGACGGCAAGGGCGAGTACTTTGTCGCCCGGCGCGAGAAAAAGGGCGAGGAACTCGCGCGGCATCTGGCCGACATCGTTACCCAGTCGCTCCGGAAACTGCCGATCCCGAAACTGATGCACTGGGGAGATTCCGAACACCAGTTCGTTCGCCCCGTGCATGGCCTGATCCTCCTGCACGGCCAGCACATCGTTGCCGGAGAAGTCCTCGGGCTGCAGAGCGGCCGGACGACGCAGGGCCATCGCTTCCTGTCGAGCGGCGAGATCGTCATCGACCATCCTGACGAGTATGTCGCCCAACTGGCTGCGGGCAAGGTCATCGTCGACTTCTCGAAACGGCGGGCAACCATCGCCGCACAGCTCGACGCCGCTGCCGGCAAGCTTGCTGCCCGCATCCATCCGGCCGACGGCCTGCTCGACGAGGTGACGTCGCTGGTCGAATGGCCGGTGGTTTATGTCGGCGAGTTCGAAGCCGAATACCTCGAAGTGCCGCAGGAATGCCTGATTCTGACCATGCAGCAGAACCAGAAATACTTCCCGCTGCTCGATGGCCAGGGCAGGCTGCTCAACAGGTTCCTGATCGTCTCCAACATGCAGGTCGCCGACCCGGTCCACATCATTCGCGGCAACGAACGCGTCGTGCGCCCTCGCCTCTCGGATGCCCGCTTCTTCTACGACCAGGACCGCAAGAATGGCTTTGCCACTCGCGTCACGTCTCTCGGCTCGGTGGTCTATCACCACAAGCTCGGCTCGCTCGGCGACCGTGCGCAGCGAATGGGGCGCATCGCCCGCAGCATTGCCGAAAGACTCGGTGCCGAAGCCCCCCTCGCCGAACGGGCGGCGCTGTTCGCCAAGATCGACCTGTTGACCGACATGGTGGGAGAGTTCCCGGAACTGCAGGGAATCATGGGCCGCTATTACCTGCTGCACGAAGGGGGCTTGCCGGTCGTTGCCGACGCCATCGAACAGCATTACCGGCCGCGCTTTGCCGGCGATGCCCTGCCTGTCGGCAACATTGCTTGTGCGGCCGCTTTGGCCGACAAGCTGGATTCGCTGGTCGGTTTCTTCGGTATCGGGCAGCTACCGACCGGCGACAAGGACCCCTTCGGTCTGCGGCGTGCCGCCCTCGGGGTACTGCGCATCCTGATGGAAACGCCGCTACCGCTCGACCTCGGTGAACTGATCAAGGACTCGCAGGCGGCGTTGGCCAGACAGGGCATCCAGCTCGCCACCGTCGACGAACCCTTGCTCGCCTTCATCCATGACCGTCTGCGTGGTCTCTTGAGGGAGGCCGGGCATGCACCCGACGTCATCGAAGCGGTGCTCGCACAAGGGCCGACGCGCATCGATCTGGTGCCCGCCAGACTGGCAGCGGTGCGCGAGTTCCTGCAGCTTCCCGAGTCGCTGGCGCTGGCGGCAGCCAACAAGCGCATCGGCAACATCCTGAAAAAAGCCGAGCAGAATCTGCCCGAGCCGGACATCGCGCTGCTCGAGGAAGCCGCCGAGAAAGCCCTGTTCGAGCGCGTGCTGTTGATCGCGCCACTGGTCAGGTCGCATGTCGCCAACGAGGACTATGCCGATGCGCTCAAGGTCCTCGCCTCGGTGCGCCGTGAGGTCGACCGCTTTTTCGACGAAGTGATGGTGAACGTGCACGAACCGCTGCTGCGCAACAACCGCCTGAGCCTGCTGAGAGCACTTTTCGACCTGCTCAATGCGGTCGCCGACATCTCGAAGCTGAGCGTATGAAGATCGTCATTCTCGACCGTGACGGCGTCATCAACTACGATTCGAAACAGTTCATCAAGTCGCCGGCAGAGTGGCGTCCCATTCCTGGCAGCATCGAAGCCATCGCCAAACTCAACCAGGCCGGCTATCGCGTGGTCGTGGCGACCAACCAATCCGGGATTGGCCGCGGACTGTTCGACATGGATACGCTCAATGCCATCCATGACAAGATGCACCGCGCCGTGCAGGCGGCCGGTGGACGCATCGACGCGATCTTCTATTGTCCGCACTCGATCGATGCCGATTGCCATTGCCGGAAACCGAAGACCGGCATGTTCGAACGTATTGCCCATTGCTTCAACGTCGATCTGGAAGGCGTACCGGCGATCGGCGATTCACTGCGCGACCTGCAGGCCGCCGTCGCGGTGGGGGCGAAACCGCTGCTGGTGATGACCGGCAAAGGAACACTGACGCATACCGAAGGGGGTCTTCCGGAAGGCACGCTGATCTTCCCGGATCTCGCCGCGGCAGCCAACCACCTTCTGATTTCATGATGGAAGCCTTGCGCACGGCGCTGTTCCTGTTGCTGGTCAGTCTATTGACGATTCCCTTTGGGGTGCTCGTTTCGCTGGCGGTATTTTTTCCGATGCCGGCGCGTTACCGCATCATCGCGATCTGGCGGAAGGGTTTCATGGCTCTCTGCCATTACGTGCTCGGCATCCGCTACCGTGTGCTCGGCCGCGAGAACATCCCGGCCGAACCTTCGGTGGTGCTCGCCAAACATCAGTCGGCCTGGGAAACGGTCGGGCTGCAGGAGGTCTTTCCACCGCTGGTCTTCGTGCTCAAGAAGGAACTGTTGCGGGTGCCCTTCTTTGGCTGGGGACTGGCCGCGATGAAGATGATCTCGATCGATCGGGCGGCGGCCAAGGATGCGCTCAAGCAGGTCTTTGATCAGGGGCGTGAACGCCTGGCGGCCGGCTACTGGGTGGTGATCTTCCCCGAAGGAACGCGCGTTGCCCCCGGCCAAACCGAACGTTACAAGCCTGGAGGCGCGCATCTGGCGGTGCGCAGCGCGGCCAAGGTCGTTCCGGTGGCGCACAACGCCGGCGAAATCTGGAAAAAGGGCCACTTCGCGATTTCCCCCGGTCTGATCACCATCAGTATCGGCCCGGCGATCGATCCCGCCGGCAAAACCGCGGTGAAGATCAACGCCCTGGCCTCGGCCTGGATCGAGGCCGAAATGCGGCGTCTCTCACCGCATCGCTATCGCGCTGCCGATGCTGCCGATGCCGTTGCCGCAGCCTGAGCCGCCGCAATCCGGCGAGCGGCCACTGGCGGCCGGCGAAACGTCGCGCAGCATCGCACTCGGCGACCGCCCGGTCAGCTATGTCCTGCGTCGGAGTAGGCGCCACACCATCGGACTGTCGATCGATCAGCAGGGTCTGCGTGTCGGCGCCCCCGAGCGCGTCTCGCTGCGTGAAATCGAGTCGCTAATCCGGCAGCATGGCGAATGGGTCGGCAGGAAACTCGACGAATGGCAGAACCGCCGCCCGCCGGAACGGCTGCAGATCGTCGATGGCGCGCAACTGCCGCTGCTCGGCCGCCCGCTCGGCATCCGCCTGGCGGTCGGCGCCAATCGCATCGTCTGGAACCTGCAGGGCGCCGAACAGGCACTGACGCTATGCCTGCGCTCGCCGACCGAGGCGCCGCGGCTGCTCGAAAAAGCCCTGCGCGAACGGGCACGGGCGCTGTTCAGCGAACGGATCGACCATTACCGGCCGCAGCTTGGCGTCGCACGGCCGCCGCTCTCGCTGTCGGCAGCGCGCACGCGCTGGGGCAGTTGCAGCCTGCGCAGCGGCATTCGCCTGAACTGGCGACTGATCCACCTGGCGCCGCCGCTGATCGACTACGTGGTGGTCCACGAACTCGCACACCTGTGCGAAATGAACCACAGCGAGCGCTTCTGGTCGATCGTCGCAACGCTGTACCCCGATTACCGAAACGCGCGCGCAGAACTCAAGCGCTGCGCGACGAATTGCCCACACTGGTGAGGAGATGAGATGAGGATTCTGCATACGATGTTGCGGGTTGGCGATCTCGATCGCTCGTTGGCCTTTTACACCGAAGTCCTCGGCATGCGCGAGTTGCGCCGCCAGGATTACCCTGGCGGTCGCTTCACGCTGGCTTTCGTCGGTTACGGTCTGGAATCGGAAGGCGCGGTCCTGGAACTGACGCACAACTGGGATACGCCCTCGTACGACATCGGCAATGGCTTCGGGCATGTCGCCATCGAGGTTCCCGACGCCTACGCCGCTTGTGAGCAGATCAGGAAGCATGGCGGCAAGGTGGTGCGCGAAGCTGGCCCGATGAAACACGGCACGACGGTGATCGCTTTCATCGAGGACCCCGATGGCTACAAGATCGAGCTGATCCAGAAGAAGACCCGTACCTGACCCGTACCTACGACAAGACGTCGCCTGGATCGGGCTGCGGATGATTGGCCAGTACCAGGACTTCGGAAGGCGGCAAACTGCGTATCTCGACAAAGGCCATGCCGTCACTGCTCCGCTTCACCACCAGGCTTGAACCGACCGGATGCGCTCCGGAATACGCCAGCGGGCAGCCGGCCTGCGCGGTGTTCAGCACCACTTGCAGCAGCGACCCGGACGGGCTGAGCGAAGCGTCTACCAGGACGTCGGCGCCACGCGCGTCGGTACCATGGCCGTTGACCACACACAGGAGTTCTTCGTCGTCGAGAATGCGCGACCAGGCGATTAGCTCACCCGGCCCGTAGACGTCGAATGCCCGTCCGAACAAGGAGATCGGGCGCAGGTACTGGCGACCGTGCCGCAGGCAAGGGTACTGCGCACGGATCGCATGGATCGCGGCAATGCGGGTAAAGGCCGGACTCTGCTCGTCGAAGCAGTGCTGGCCAGCGGTTCCG
>NZ_JAZKUD010000107.1:0-11598 GCF_036625275.1 Accumulibacter sp. | reverse complement strand
CGGCAAGCAGTCTGCGCTGTGCCAACACCAGGACGCTGCTGGTCTTCTATATTTCGGCTTATGGCGCCACGCGCCGGATGGCTGAAGCCGTGGCGGCGGGTGCCGAGTCGGCTTCGAGCGCAGCTGGTGAGGTGCGCGTCTCCCTCTACGACCTCGAAGGTGGCGACGCGCAGCCTTTCGTCGACCTGATCGAGGAAGCAGACGCGCTGCTCTTCGGCAGCCCGACAATCAACGGCGACGCGGTCAAGCCAGTCTGGGATCTGCTCTCGTCGCTGACGATGGTCGATGTCAAGGGCAAGCTTGGCGCCGCTTTCGGTTCCTACGGCTGGAGCGGCGAAGCGGTGCCGATGATCGAAGACCGTCTGCGCCGCCTGAAGCTGCGCGTGCCCGTGCCCGGCGTCAGGGCACGCCTGACACCGACCGCCGATGACTTTACTGCCTGCCGCGATCTCGGCCGCGAGATCGCGCTGCACCTCCTCGGTCGTGCGACGCCGCGAACCATCGACCTCGCCCAACTCGCCTGATTCCCCCTTACTTACCGGAGAAAACCGCATGCCCAAGGCCAGCATCACCTTTCAGGATATCGGCGTCACCGTCACCGTACCGGCAGGCACCCGCCTGATCGAGGTTTCGGAAAAGGTCGGCGCGGGCATCACCTACGGCTGCCGCGAAGGCGAATGCTGCACCTGCCTGACCAGGATTGTTTCCGGTCATGAACACCTTGCTGCACCGTCCGTACTGGAAGATCAGGTGCTCAAGGACAACCTCGCGCCACGCCGTCACCGGCTGGCCTGCCAGGCGCAGGTCCTCGGCGGCAGCATCGTCGTCCAGCCCGCTTGAGTCTTCACCCACCCCTTCCATTTACCAGGAGCCCAGCATGCCAAACATCACCTTCTCCAGTCCGATGCACAAGGACAAGACCATCTATGCCGTTGCCGGCAGCCACACCCAGACCATTCTGAAGCTCGCCAAGGAGAACCATGTCCCGATCGACTTTTCCTGTGGTGACGGCGAGTGCGGCACCTGCCTGGTCAAGGTCAGCAGCGTCGACAAGAGCAGTCACAACAAGTACGGCCACATGGGTGGTCCGCTCAACGTGCGCGAGGTCGCTGTCCTCAAGGAGATGGGCAAGATCAAGCAGGCGCAGATCGAACAGATGTACGTCGACGATCTGCCGCCAACCGAATGGCGGCTCGCCTGCCAGTACATCGTCCGCGACGAGGACATCCTGGTCGAGTACCCAAGCCGGTGACACTGGTGGCGCCAGCCAGCGCGCAGGCCAGTGTTTCCCGGGCGCTGCTGGCACGGGCCGAGGCCGCCTATCTGGGCCTGGCGCTGGGCGACGCGCTGGGCGCCACGGTCGAATTCATGACGCCACGCGAAATCGTTCATCACTTCGGCGTGCATCGCGAGATCGTCGGTGGCGGCTGGCTCAAGCTCAGGCCAGGTCAGGTGACCGACGACACGGGCATGTCGTTGGCTCTCGGCGATGCCATCCTGGCCAACGGCGGCAGCGTCATGCCGCTCGCCTGCGCCGAGGCCTTCGATGCCTGGATGCGGCGCAAGCCGGTCGATATCGGTAATACCGTCCGCCGCAACCTGCTCACCTTTCGCCAGACCGGCGTGCCGGTCGCGCCGTCGTCGGATCACGACGCCGGCAATGGTGCCGCCATGCGCGTGTTGCCGGTGGCCCTGGCGACCCTCGGCCAGTCGCCAGCCGCCGTGAGCGCGGCCGTGCAGGCGCAGGCGCACGTCACGCACAACAACGCCGTGTCGGACGCGGTCTGCCAATTTCTGACCCTGGCCGTACAGGATCTGCTGCGCGGTTGTTCGCTGCCGGAGACCCTCAGCCACCACCTGGGCTCATTGCTGGCGGTACATCCCGAACTGTCGTTCCGCGACCGCCCTCGCCGCGAGAACCCAAGCGGCTGGGTCGTCGAGACGCTGCAGGCGGTGTTGCAGGGGCTGGACAACAGCGACGGTTTTGAGGACTGCCTGGTCGATGTCGTCAATCGCGGCGGCGACGCCGATACGACCGGTGCCATCGCCGGCATTCTCGCGGGCGCGCTGTACGGGCCGCAGGCCATTCCGAAACGCTGGCTCAACGCCCTCGACCCCGGCGTCGCCAGCCGCTGTCGCGCGCAGGCGCGCTCCCTGCTGCCAGTCACCGCTTGACGGGTCGCCGAGCGAATCAGCCCGGCACGGCCTCGGCCAGCAGCGCCAGCGCGTCGGCCTCGACGATCTCGATACCGATGCGCTTGCAGAAACGACGCTCCTTGTCGTTTGGCTCGGCGATCAACGCCCAGCCGGCGGGCTCGACAGCGGCATCATGGATCAGGTCGGCGAGGACCATGCGCTCGGTGTCGCGATTCAGTCGCATGCCGAGCAGGAGATAACGCCGGCCGCGGCGATGCGCCTTGACGAACGATGGCACGGCAAAGCCGCCCATCAGCTCGGTGATGTAATCCACATAGTCGGCGTCAGAGGCAATGTAGCTCGGCTGTGGCAGCGGCGCCCCCATCGGCTTGAAGAGCACCGGCAGCGTCGCGTCGGCCTCCGCGGGCAAGATGGCGCGGTAGCTGTGGCCATCCGAGACATGCAGCCGGAAGCGATAGTCGGTGCCGCCGAGCCGTGCGCAGCCGAGGATCAGCAGGTGTGGCGTCCCGGCATACGACTCGAGCAACTGCGTATCGCGGTTGATGTCGATGACGTAGGGCGGCCGGACGGTCGCCAGCCAGTCATGCAGCGCCGCCCGTGTCCAGCGTGTGGCACCGTAAGTGCTGTCGAGGAAGCGCGTCACGGCGCTCCTGCCGCGCTTGAGTTCGACATTCATCGCCGCCCTGGGGAACTCGTACATCTGCTTCGGCGCCATCGGCCGGCCGCCGTTCATTGCCAGGATCAGTTGCTCGCTGGTCGCGGGCATGCTGCGGCCGTCGGCCAGCGAAGCGACATCGGCGAGCACGCCCGGCCCTAGGTAGGGAACGATACTGCCGTCGGCCAGGCCAGCTTGCCATGGTTCGAGGAGGTCGGTGAGGGTCATTGTCGGCATTGTGCATACTCCGCGTGAATTCATCCTGTCCACGCAAGAAGCGCGCCGGCCCGGACATCCCCTGACGACGGGTTGTCCGGGCCCCGCTGGCGATCCGGTTGTCGGTTTCGCGACAAAGCCGTCATCAGTTCGGATCCGAGGCAAGAGGTCGTGCCGTTTGCCTCCAGGTAGGCTGCGCAAGAACCAGGAAAAAGGAGAAGAGGGGCCCACCAAAGCTCGACACAAATACGGCCAAGTGATTGTTTGCGGGCGATTCACCGGTTCAGAATTGGCACTACAGGCGTCTGGCGAAGGACTCGGGCAGGGCGACGGTTTCGAACAGATCCTTCTGTTGGGGGGTGATGGTGGACAGGCCCGAGGCTGACTGGCGTTGGTGCAGCGTGACCTGGTGATACTGGATCCGGCGGGCGACATCGAGGCCAGCAAGATCGACGTGATCGTGATCTACAAGATCGATCTGCTGACACGCAGCCTGGCGGACTTCTCCAAGATGGTCGAAGTCTTCGAACGGTACGGCGTCTCCTTCGTTTCGGTGACGCAGCAGTTCAACACGACGACCTCGATGGGCCGGTTGATGCTCAACATCCTGCTATCCTTCGCGCAGTTCGAGCGCGAGGTGACTGGTGAGCGCATCCGCGACAAGATCGCCGCCAGCAAGGCCAAGGGAATGTGGATGGGCGGCGTGCCGCCGCTGGGCTACGACGTCGACAATCGGCGACTGGTCCCCAATGAGCAGGAAGCCAAGCTGATCCAGCATATCTTCCAACGCTTCGTCGAACTCGGCTCCAGCACCGCCCTGTTCAACGAGTTGAAACTAGACGGCGTCACCTCGAAGGCGTGGACCACCCAGGACGGCAAGGTCCGCAAGGGCAGACCGATCGACAAGGGGATGATCTACACGTTGCTGAACAATCGCACCTACCTCGGCGAACTGCGGCACAGGGAACAGTGGGTTCCGGCGGCGCACCCGCCGATCATCGAACGCGAGTTGTGGGACCGCGTGCACGCGATTATCGCCACCAACTGCCGGGTGCGCGGCGGCGCTACCCAGGCGGTCGTGCCCTTCCTGCTCAAGGGCATCGTCTTCGGCAACAACGGGCGTGCCTTGCCTCCCTGGCACTCGACGAAGAAGAGCAACGGGCGGCGCTACCGGTATTACATCCCGATGCGCGATACCAAGGAACAAGCGGGCGCGTCCGGTCTGCCGCGCTTGCCGGCAGCCGAACTGGAATCGGCGGTGCGCGAACAACTGCGCGGAATCCTGCGCGCCCCGGCGCTGCCCGGCGAGCTGCTGTCGCAGGCGGGCAAAGTGGATCCGATCCTGGACGAGGCCAAGGTCACCGTCTCCATGACGCGTCTCGATGCGATCTGGGAGCAGTTGTTCCCGGCCGAGCAGACCCGCATCGTCAGACTTCTGATCGAGAAGGTGATTGTTTGTCCCACCGATCTGGAGGTCCGCCTTCGCGCCAACGGCACCGAACAGGTGGTGCTGGATCTGCGTCCGGAGTCGGCCGAACGGCACCAGGAGGCATTGGCATGAACGCGGTCCGTATTCGCAGAAGCGGGGTGCCCGATGTCGTCGCCGCCAGCGACGGCAGGCTGACCCTGTCGGTGCCAATCCAGATCAAGCGCCGCAGCGGGCGGAAACTGCTCACGCTGCCGGGCGGTGAAGCCGCCCACCCCAGGCCCTGGAACTTGGTCGCCACGCCGATGCAACTGGCGCTTGCCGAGGGCTATCGCTGGCTGGCGATGCTGGAGTCTGGCGAAGCCACATCCATTACCGACCTGGCCGCCCGCGAGAAGATCGACAACAGCTACATGTGCCGCATGCTCAACCTGACCAAGCTGGCGCCCGACATTGTGGCGGCGATCCTGGATGAGACCTTGCCTCAGCACGTCACTGTGCATGAGCTGGCGATCAGTCCGCCGGCGGTGTGGGAGGAGCAGCGGGAGCGGATTGGGGCGGTTGGCGAGGAACTACGGCCGGCCGGACCTGCAGCATCCTGATCCATGCGAAGTGGTGCTCAAGGGCGTTTGCTGGCAAATGCATCGCTCACTGCCAAAGGGATCTGAATTAAATCCGAATCATTCTGTACGGCAGCGCGCATAGAAGAAGAAGGACTGCGGGTATCATGGGGCCAACCAATCCCAGCGAGTGCGCCTCACGATGACTACTTCAACCGCCCCTCCCGTCGCAACACTGCCGGGCATCGACTGGGTCGAAATACCCGGTGGCGACTACATCTACCAGGACGGAAAGAGTCGCACGCTGCCGACTTTCTATATGGCACGACACCCAATCACCAATGTGCGTTACCAGGCCTTCATCGACGCCGGCGGCTATGATGACGAACGCTGGTGGCAAGGAATCGAGCCCGATACCAGTGGCGACGCGCGCGTGCTGCGCGGCGGCTCCTGGTACGGCAACCCCCACGCCGTGCGCAGCGCGGAGCGTAACTGGAACGACCCCGGCGAGCGGGTCGACAACGTTGGGTTTCGTCTCGTGTCGTCTGGCCCGATTCGCTGACTCGCGGTTTTCCGCTGATCATCCGGGCGCCCGGCGACTCCTCCAATGACGATTGTCTGACGCCATCGGCGCACCGTGGCCTTGCTTCTATGGGGGTACGGCGTCACCCAACGATAGACGGACTGATCGTCCGCGTCCTGACCGATGCGAGGCAGTGGCCACCGGCAACCCTGATGTTGGGGAACATGCCTACTAAATGCGCTACCGAAACCAGCGCCCCAGATTCGTTGACGTTCTCCTCGCCAATCTACCCAACAGGGCATTCGCCGCAAAGAATTTCTCTTGATCGCTGCGCATGAGTAGTTCAGTTGAAGCTCCGAGACATACAGCAGTCACATCCGTTCGATTTCGCACATAGGGAATAGACATGCCGTTGAAGAAAGGTTCCAGCAAGTTAGTTGTCAGCAGCAACATCAAGACATTGGTGGACGACTGGAAGCGGGATGGAGCGATTGGTACCAGCCATCCGCCGACAAAGAAAAAGGCGGTCAAGCAGGCCGTTGCCATCGCTTTGTCCAAGGCTCGCAAGAGTCGCGGCACATAGCCCTGCCGGCGCAATACCGGCAGAGTCTCAGGTCATTCCATCCGGGCCGTCCTCGCTATCGACGTGAATGGTCGCGTCATATCCGGCTCGTCCGGGACTCGGGAAACGAGTACCGCAGAAACAGATGACTGCTGCCGCGCCGCACGTCGCTTAAAGTTCCCCACGGGACCTCCCCCGGCGCGAACGCGTGCCCCATGACCAGGCTGAGCCGCTCGTTGTCCGTGCCGCGCCCGGCAATCTGCGGCGCGAGCGTCAGGAACTGCTCGTCAACAAGCCGCTGCGCGTAAAAATCGCCCAGCAATTGCGGCCCCCCCTCGACCAGGATCAGCTTGCCGGGGCTTAACCGACACACCTCTTCGAGAATGGCACTGGCCGGGATTGTGCCCGCGCTGCGACGAATCGCGCAGACCTCCACCGCATCGGGCACATCCTGTTTGAGCAAGCGCTTCGCACCCGCGGTTGTCGTAACGATCAGCGCCTGCACCTTGCCAGATGCGAACACCGGTAAACGCAGATCGATCTCGCCGCTGCCGGTGACGATCACATTCAGCGGCGCCTCGCTCTTGCCCAACGCCTTGCTCAGCCGCCGATAGTCATCCGCAAGCTCGGGAAAAATGGCTCTGGCCGTCCAGACATGCTTGCGATCGGCACCCAGAGTGCCCGCACCGATGATCACCACGTCGGCAATGGCGCGCAACAGGCCCATCACCATGCGATCCTGGGCACTGAATCCGCTGATCTCCCCGCCACTGGCGTGCCCCTTCACATTGAGTGAAACGACGCCATCCAGGGTGGTCACAAAATTGCTGAACACATGGGGATGCGTGCGCGGCTGGGGCATGCGCAGGCTGCCGTACAACCGCGCCAGCTTGGCAGGCAGCGGCAACACCTTGCCGCGCTTCGTTTCGAAAAGCGTCTTGAGCGGTGCAAGCGGGGTAGAAGCGGGCCGGGCCACGGGGTCATTCACGCCGAATTTCAATGGGTTGGCATGGGAGAACGCCATCGGTCATCTCGGCCGCGTACCTTCCCTGGCTCATGTAGCGCCCTCTTTCTTCTTGTTCCCGGCGGAGGTTCCTGGACGAATAGGGTTCGAGAACTGGCCCCCCGTCGGTGATGCGCAAGACCACCCTTGCGGCCACCGCTGGAGGCGTGCTCCAGGGTCTGTCCGGCACCAGGGCCCGTGTTGAAGATGCTACGGATCGCATGCTCCGGCCACCATGCGCCACCGGGGCGCCGCTCAACTGGCGCCTCTTGGCCTCAGCGTGGCCACCAGTGTGATTTCCGGAACGCTGGCAAGAGCCTTTGACAAAGGACAGTCACGCTTGGCCACGGCGGCGATCTCCTGAAACGTCGCGTCGTCAATGCCGGGGACCGTGGCCTGCATGGTCAGCGCGATGCGGTCGATGACAAAACCTTCGCCCTGTTTGGACAGGCGCACACTGGCCGTGGTATCCACGTCGGTAGTCGCCAATCCCGCTTTATCACAAGCGAACGAAAACGCCATCGTGAAGCAGGCGGCGTGAGCTGCAGCAAGAATTTCCTCGGGGTTGGTGCCGGGCCGGGCATCCTCGAAGCGGCTGGCAAAGCCATAGGGGTATTGCTTCAGCGCACCGGTCTCGGTGCTGATCGTACCCAGGCCCTTCTTGCCCTGGCCTTCCCAATGAACGCTTGCGTTCTTTTCAATCATGGTGTGTCTCCTTTTTTACTGCGTTTGGCAACTGGCTTGCCACGCAAATTTAGCGGCACAAGGAAACACCGTCTGTTCGCTTTCGCACCGACAGCACGGGTGAGCCATGAAAACGTGCACACTGTGAGAAGCATCTTCAGTTTCAACGCTGATGAATTGAAGATCGAGAAATGGATCGGCGTTTCAACTTGAGACAGTGCACATGCGTTTGTTGAGTCCACGCTTGATCGCCGTTTTGTTTGGCGTGTTGTCCAGCTTGGTGCTGCTGACCCTCAGTGCTTGTGGAGAAATGGCAACCTTGCCCGTCTCCGCTGGCACCGGGCCACACCCTGCGCTGCCAGCGCCACAGCACGCGCTGTTACCCACCGTAAACATCGCTCCGGCCCAAGGCTGGCCGCAGGGGACGACACCACATCCCGCACCGGGTACGCAGGTGGTCGCGTTCGCCGGCGGCCTGGATCATCCGCGCTGGCTCCATGTCCTGCCGAACGGTGACGTGCTTGTTGCGGAGGCTAATGCGCCACCCAAACCTGATGACGGCAAGGGGATCAAGGGTTGGTTGATGGGGCTGGTGATAAAGCGGGCGGGGGCTGGCGTACCCAGCGCCAACCGGATTACCCTGTTGCGTGACAGCGATGGCGACGGCGTAGCTGATGTTCGCTCGGTGTTGCTGGACGGGTTGAACTCGCCTCTTGGTATGGCGCTGGTCGGCAACGATCTGTACGTCGCCAATTCCGACGCGATAGTCCGTTTCCCTTACGCCGCTGGCGACACGCGCATCAGCGCGCGCGGTAGCAAAGTCGTGGATCTGCCTGCCGGTCCGATCAACCATCACTGGACCAAGAACCTGATCGCCAGTCCCGATGGAACCAAGCTCTATGTGACTGTCGGCTCGAACAGCAACGTCGCTGAACGGGGCATGGACGTGGAGGCTGAGCGGGCCGCTATCTGGCAAGTGGATATCAGCAGCGGTGCGCACCGGCTTCTTGCCACCGGTCTGCGCAACCCGAATGGCCTGGCCTGGGAACCGCACAGCGGCGCCTTGTGGACGGTAGTTAACGAGCGCGACGAACTCGGCAGCGACCTGGTGCCCGATTACCTGACGTCGGTACGTGATGGTGGCTTTTACGGCTGGCCCTACAGTTACTACGGGCCGCATGTAGACGAACGTGTGACGCCGCCGCGCCCTGATCTGGTGGCCACAGCAATTGCACCCGATTACGCCCTGGGACCGCATACCGCCCGCTGGGCCTGGCATCTTCCGCTGGCACTACCTTGCCGGAAGTCTTCACCAAAGGCATGTTCATTGGCCAGCATGGCTCGTGGAACCGGCGACCGCACAGCGGCTACAAGGTCATCTTCGTACCGTTCGACAGCGGCAACCCGTCCGGCGAGCCCGTCGATGTCCTGACCGGCTTCCTCAGCGGAGACGGCAATGCCCTTGGCCGGCCAGTCGGCGTGGCACTCGACAAGTCGGGTGCGTTGCTGGTTGCCGACGACGTGGGGAATGTCGTCTGGCGAGTTAGCGCTCGGCACTGAGTCAAGAAATCCAAGCCATCCCACGTCTCGAAGGTAGAAATCACATGACACTAAGCCTATTGCGATTCACCACCATTCTCTTGGCCGCACTGCTCTCTGGCCTGGCTTTCGCCCATGTGCTTGAGCAGCCTGCAAAGATGCAGTACGACGCAGCGCTGTATATCACACTTCAGAGATCACTGTATGTTCAGTGGGGGCCACCGCATCTTGGTGGATTTCTTGAGCCATTGACAATTGCGACAACCGGCCTGCTGGCATTCTTCATTCGTAGCAACAAGCACGACCTGTGGCTTTCCGTGGGCGCGCTGTCCCTTCTTCTGCTTGCTTTTCCAGTGGTGTTCTTCTGGCTGGTAGCGCCGGCGAATGCGGTCTTTCTCGCTGCAATGCTGCCGAACATTCCGCTCGATTGGTCAGACCTGCGCTCTAACTGGGAAACGGGCCAAGCCATCCGATTCGCACTCCAGTTTGCCGCACTTGCATTGCTTGTTCTATCGCTGCTGCTCGCCGCGAACGACACGTCAGATCGTATTCGGCAGGCGTGATCGTTCCGTTCAGCGTGCAGTCGCCGGCGGTCTGCGACCCAGCGCGTTGCGACGATCGGCCGCGCCCTCGTCTTGATTGTTGTATCGGCTGCGGACGCTGTTGATGCTGGGTCGGGGCGCGTTCATTGGCCGTCTCGTTGGTGCTGCGACGGGCGCAGAAGAACCGGAAGAAGGGAAAGCAGGGAACTTTCTGATCTGGTGCTTGGTGCCATGCGGACCGGCCACATGGTGCTCATCGTCCATACCAGGAGAGGAGCGAAAGCTACGTTGGTACGCGACGTTGTTGGCGATTCAGTTGCTCTGCAAAGTGAGCATTGCCGCTTATTGGCCGGATCTTCTTTAATGCTTTTGATTTGCTTCTCTACTCCATTGCACATGCCATGACCGAATATCGCTTGCTGACGATTTGGCGTATCAAAGCGCCGCTCGCCAAGGTGTACGAGGCGATCCAGAATTCCTTGAGCTGGCCGGAGTGGTGGCCAGGTGCCCAGAAAGTGGAGCAGACTGCAGTCGGTGACGCCAGTGGCATAAACAACGTCCGGAACTACGCTTGGCAGGGCGAGTTTCCTTATCTGGTGGAATTTTCCATGCGTGCGACACGCGTTGAAAAGATGGTAGCGCTTGAAGGATCTGCCAAGGGAGACCTTGAAGGAATTGGTCGCTGGCATTTCTCGTGTAAAGGCGCAGTTAGCATCGTCCGTTATGAGTGGCATGTGCACAGCACACTGGTCTGGATGAACCTGATGGCGCCGATCGCCCGTTCGATGTTTATCCATAACCACATGCTGGTCATGGCGCAGGGCGGCGAGGGATTAGCCCGCCTGCTTGGCTCACCCTTGTTGAGTCAGGAGAACATTGACCTGTTGGCAGAGTCCGATTCGCCAAGGGGCCAGTTTGCGCGAGCTGAAGAGAGATGAATACTGCTAGTTTCGATGCAATGCAGCCACTTCTTAACCCCTCCGGGCTTCCCCGTGTCAGGGCTAAACTGTGTACAGATCTCACTTGTCATGCGCTGCGCTGCCGACTGTGAGATCAAGCAGATCGATCTTTAATTGTGAACCACCGCTTCCATCTTTCCGCGTTCGCAACCTCTGCCCTATTGCAATCTTCGCCATTGGCAACTGACGGTAGCGAGCAGTCCTACAGCGAGTTTGGAAGGCATCCTTCGTTGGCTCGGAGCTTCGACCAGCCCGTCAACGGCAACACCGGCCACCGAGCAGACGCTCGGACCCGCGACGCTAACGTTCAACGACACGCACTGAACGGCACGCCAGCCAGAGATCCAGCATTTTCCGTTCGCTGCACTGGCGCCGCTGTTCCCTCCGCCCACCAATGCCACGAATCAACCGCTTGATTGAACCACGCATAACCTGTTGATTTTTCCATGGCCAATTCGGGGCGCTCGTGGACTTCGGCCTCCGGCGGACAGCCAGGCCGGAGAGAAGAATGGCCAGGAGAGAGTGAAAACGACGGAATCCGGAAGCCTCCGGGAAACGACGAAGTCCACAGGAACCCGCACGAACCCGCGTCAGCACGCGGGAGTAGGCAAAAAAAGACCAACCCGATGAGGGGTTGGTCGTCAAGTCTGGTGGGCCCGCAGGGACTTGAACCCTGGACCAAAGGATTATGCTTACCACTACGGCTTTCGCCGCCCCTTTCAGGTTTGTGGTCTGGACTATACCTTCCCGTTACAGGCTGGCCGTCTAGTCT
>NZ_JAZKUD010000106.1:0-12116 GCF_036625275.1 Accumulibacter sp. | reverse complement strand
TTGCCTTCGAGTCCGACGGCAAGGTCATGTCGCTGCGCGAGCTGCTGATCAAGGCCATCCGCCACGGCGAGAAGCCCGAGGTCAAGGCCTTCCTCACGACGGTGCTCGATGTCGCGACGGATCGGGAGCACCTGCAGAGCCTGCTCGAAGAACGCGCGCTCGCCCACGACGCCATGGACGCCAGCCGGGTGCAGCGCATCCGCGAAGACATGGAACGCGCCGACGCCCGCCGGCTGCAACCGCATTACATCGAGTCGTTCTTCCACGAAGCCTTCAAGCGGCTCGGTGGCACCGCCAAACAGCGCGAGCCCCGTCGTTACGAAATCACCCACGTGCCCGCCCCGGTGCGCAACCGCGACCGCCTGATCGGCATCGGCGAACCCGTGCTGCCGCGCTATGAGCGAATCGCCTTCGAGAAATCGCTCGTCGCGCCTCAGGGCCAACCGCTGGCGGCATTCGTCTGCCCCGGCCACCCGTTGCTCGATGCCGTGATCGACCTGACGCTGGAACGTCATCGCGATCTGCTGAAACGCGGCAGCGTGCTGGTTGATGAGCGCGATCCCGGAATGCAGCCGCGTGTGCTGTTCTACCTGGAGCATGCCATCCAGGACGCCGGCCTCACCCGCGCCGGTGAGCGTCGGGTCGTGTCGAAACGCATGCTCTATGTCGAAATGGACGCCAGCACGAGCACGCGTCATGTGCACTACGCCCCCTATCTCGACTATCGGCCAATCGCTGCGGGCGAACCCGGCATCGAAGCGATCCTCGACCGCCCCGAATGCCAGTGGATCACGCGCGAACTGGAGAAACAGGTCCAAGGCTACGCCATCACCCAGGTAGTGCCGGAACACCTTGCCGACGTCCGTGGGCGCAAGCTAGAACTGATCACTAGGACCGAAGCCGCAGTCAAGGATCGCCTCACCAAGGAAATCACCTACTGGGACCACCGCGCCGAAGAACTCAAACTGCAGGAGCAGGCAGGGAAACCCAATGCCAAACTCAACTCCGGCGAGGCACGCAAACGCGCCGACCTTCTGCAAGGGCGGCTCGAAAAGCGTCTGGACGACTTGAAGCTGGAAGCGCAAATCTCGCCGCTGCCGCCGGTGGTCCTGGGCGGCATGCTGGTGGTCCCGATCGGCCTGATCAAGACCATGACCGGCGAAACAGCGAGCACACCCACGGCGTCCGTCGACACCCAGATCAGCGCCACCCGCGCGCGCGCGATCATCCTGGACATCGAGCGCCAGCTCGGCTTCGAACCCACCGACCGCGAATTCGAGAAGCTCGGCTACGACATCGAAAGCCGCGTTCCTGGCACCGGCAAACTGCGCTTCATTGAAGTCAAGGGCCGTGTTGCCGGCGCGCCGACGATCACTGTCACGCGCAACGAGATTCTCTTTTCGCTCAACAAGCCCGAGGACTTCATTCTCGCCATCGTCGAGTTCATCGACGACACCAATCACAAGGTGCATTACCTGCGCCAGCCGTTTCAGCGCGAACCCGATTTCAACGCTGTGACCGTCGATTACGACTTTGACGGATTGCTGGCGCGTGCCGGGACACCGCGCTAAGCTCCCCTGCTTGCTTGATTCAGGAGAATGCCCGCTGTAAAGTAAGAATGTAATGCAATCCTTACTGGAGAACGAAATGCTCGCCGTTGCCAAAATCACTGCCAAGGGCCAGACCACGATCCCGCAGGACGTCCGCGCCGCGATGCACGTAACAGCCGGCGACCTGATCGCCTGGGAGGTCGGCGCCGACGGCACGGCGACCGTCCGCCGCGTGCAACCGCTGGACATCGAATATCTGCGTGCTGTCGAAGGCACGCTCTCCGAGTGGTCGGGCAGCGCCGACGAGGAAGCCTATCGTGAGCTTTGAACGCTTCGCGGTCGTCCGCGTGCCGTTTCCCTTCACCGACCGCAACGCCACGAAGAACCGCCCGGCGCTGGTGCTCTCGAACGCCGCGGCTTTCAACACTCCTGCCGGCCATTCGGTGATGGCGATGATCACCTCGCAGGCCAACGCCCCCTGGCCGCTTGACTGCCCGATTGCCGATCTCGCCGCCGCCGGCTTGCCGGCGCCGTCCAAGGTGCGTTTCAAGCTCTTTACCCTCGACCATCGTCTGGTGCGCGGCGAACTCGGGAAGCTCGCGGCGCGCGATGCCATGGCCGTTCGCGCCGGACTGGCCCATTTGCTGGAAGGCGACGCATGAATCGATACGTGCCAGAAATAATCTCAACAGTGTTGAGACTTTTGCACGGAGATCCATTGCCCACCGCCCGCGGTCGTGCTTTCCGGGCTGATTTCCTATGACCGGCAATCCAGCCAAGTTGGCTCTGGGTGAGATCCGCAGCAACGAACTGGGATTCTCACGATTGGCAGTGCTTGCGGCTGTCCTGGATAGCTATCTGCTAGATGTAGTCGACGTGGATTTCTCGGCCTGCACTTGGTTCGACGCCAACATGAGCGCGCCACTCGGCGTCGTTTTTGCTCATGCACTTGATAACCTTAACACTCTCAAGCCTTGTGGGCTTCGACAGGGTGTCGAAGCCATTCTTGCCAAGAACCACTTCCTTACGGGATTCGGGTTTCCAGAAAAGGCCGATACGCATGGCACAACGATTCCGTACCAACGCTTTTCGGCCACCGACGACCGCTACTTTGCTGCCTACCTGAACAGACATTTGCGCGGCAAGGACCTGCCGATCATGTCGGAAGCCTTGTCGCAGCGTTTCAAGAACAGCATCCTGGAGATCTTTGTCAATGCGGCGATGCACTCTGACAGCAAACTGGGCATCTTTGCCTGTGGCCAGTATTTCCCACAACGGAATCGCCTCGATTTCTGCGTCGCCGACGCGGGGCTCGGAGTTCGCCGCAAGATTTACAAGGAGCTTGGGCTAAAGATGAACTCCGACAAGGCCATCGAATGGGCCTTGCAGGAGGGCAATACAACTCGAAAGGGCAGCGTCCCCGGAGGACTCGGCCTTAAGCTGATCCGGGAATTCATTGCCATGAACAAGGGCCGCATCCAGATCGTATCAGACAGAGGCTACTGGGAATTCAGTCCACAGGGCGAAACCTTGACACGCATGGACACTTCATTCCCGGGAACCGTAATCAATATAGAAATCAACACGGCGGACACCAGCAGCTATCGTTTGCGCGCCGAATCGAAAAACTGAACAAGGGGATTGCCACCATGGCTGATCGCGTCACACTAAAAATATTTGACATTGTCGGCGGCCCGGTATGGGTATCCACCGACGACGGTCAAAAGGTCTTCGACAAGATCGTGGCCGCGTTCAAGGCCAATCGTGCTGTCGAGCTTTCGTTCGCCAACCGGGAGAACCTGATCACGGCGTTTCTCAATGCCGCGATCGGTCAGCTCTACGGTGGCCAATATGACGAAGCCTTCCTGCAGCAACATCTCGCCTTTGCCGACATCTCTGACGACGACCGCGCAATGCTCGGACGCGCCATCGAAAACGCCAAGCGCTACTTCGCCAACCAGCAAGCCTATGACCAGACCTGGCAAGAGGTCATCGATGAAGACGAAGAATAGTGCGCACGACGCGGCGGCCTACCCTTACCAGGTGGGCGAGCAAATACTCATTGATGCCAATGTTTGGCTCTACCTGTTGCCGCCCGCGTCGCAACCCACACCATCATGGGCGGCCGCCTATTCCGGCACGTTTTCTAGTCTCTTGCAGGCAAGGGCGCAGCCGGTAGTCGATGCTCTGGTCTTGAGTGAATACCTCAATCGCTACGTGCGCATCGAATACGACGCGGCATGGAAAAAAGCTTATCCGAGGTTCAAGGACTTTCGGCAATCCAATGACGGCGCCAATGTCCTTCAGTCAGCCGTGGCCGAGGTCAAGCAAATCCTGAAGAACAGTTCATCGCGTGACACCCATCTGGAAAAAATCGACATGCCTGCGGTGCTTGCCGCCGTGCAGAGTGGCACCGTTGATTTCAACGATGCCTTGCTGATCCAGAACTGTCGGCTGAATGGCTGGAAACTTCTCACCCACGACGGTGATATGACGTTGGGCGGGATCGATCTTCTGACCACGAACAAGAAGCTCCTGAGCGCGTGTCCATGACACCCAAGAAAAAGCTCATCGAAGTAGCGCTGCCGCTGGAGGCGATCAACATCGCCAGCGCGCGCGAGAAGTCTATCCGCCACGGGCACCCGAGCACGCTGCACCTGTGGTGGGCGCGGCGACCGCTGGCGGCGGCTCGGGCGGTGATCTTCGCGCAGATGGTCGATGACCCGTCGGCGCATCCCGACATTTTCCCCACCGAGAAGAAGCAGGAGAAGGAGCGGCAGCGGTTGTTCCGCATCATCGAGGAGTTGGTCAAGTGGGAGAACACGACCAACGAGACCGTGCTGCAGCAGGCGCGCGACGAAATCTGGCAGAGCTGGCGCTACACCTGTGTCGAGAATGCCGACCATCCACGGGCGAAGGAACTCTTCGACCGCTACAAGCTGCCGGCTTTTCATGACCCCTTCGCCGGCGGTGGGGCGCTGCCGCTCGAAGCGCAGCGGCTGGGGCTGGAGAGCTACGCCAGCGATCTGAATCCGGTGGCGGTGCTGATCAACAAGGCGATGATCGAGATACCGCCGAGGTTCGCCGGCAAGCCGCCGGTCAATCCGGAATCGCGCCGGATGCTGGACGCATCGGGATCGTGGCGGGGAGCGACCGGCCTGGCCGAGGACGTGCGCTACTACGGCCAGTGGATGCGTGACGAGGCCGAGAAGCGCATCGGCCACCTCTACCCGAAGATCGAGGTCACCGCCGACATGGCGAAGGAGCGGCCCGACCTGAAGCCCTATGTCGGCAGGAAACTCACGGTCATCGCCTGGTTGTGGGCGCGCACGGTCAAGAGCCCCAACCCGGCCTTCGCGCATGTCAATGTCCCGCTGGCGTCGACCTTCATGCTGTCGACCAAAGCGGGCAAGGAAGCCTATGTCGAGCCGGTGATCGAGAGCTCTGGCTATAGCTTCACGGTGAAGGTGGGCAAGCCGAAGGATGCGGAAGGGGCGAAGCTTGGGACCACGGCTGGCAAGCGTGCCGCGTTCCGTTGCTTGATGTCTGGTGTGCCCGTGACCTACGACCACATTCGCGAGGAAGGCAAGGCCGGGCGCATGGGTGCGCGGCTGATGGCCATCGTGGCCGAAGGTGACCGTGGTCGGGTCTATCTCGCGCCGACGCCGGAAATGGAAGCCCTTGCCCTGACCGCGCGGCCAGAGTGGCGACCGGAAACCACCTTGCCGGTGAATCCGCGCGACTTCAAGACGCCGAACTACGGGCTGAACACCTTTGCTGACCTCTTCACCCCCCGTCAACTCGTCGCTCTGACGACCTTTTCCGACCTGGTGCAGGAAGCGCGCGAGTGGGTGAAGCGCGACGCCATCGCCGCCGGCCTGCCCGACGACGGGAAAGCCCTGGATAAAGTCGGCACTGAAGCCACGGCGTATGCGGATGCGGTGGGGGTGTACCTGGGCTTTGGAGTCAGTAAGTCAGCCGATTATTGGTCGAGTATTTGTACTTGGAGATCTGACCCAAAAAACTTGGGCGTTGGGCACGTGTTCTCGCGCCAAGCTGTCCCGATGGCATGGGACTATGCGGAAGGGAATCCCTTTTCGGCATCTTCTGGAAATTACCTTGTGTCCCTTGACTGGATAGTACGAGTCATCAACTACCTACCTAGCGTTGCGAGAGGGTTTGTCCAGCAAGCTGATGCTCAAAATCAGTCTATTGGCGATAGTAAAGTTGTCTCTACAGACCCTCCGTACTACGACAACATCGGCTACGCTGATCTTTCTGATTTTTTCTACGTCTGGCTCCGCCGCTCCCTGAAGCCCGTTTTCCCCGAGCTTTTCGCCACACTCGCCGTACCCAAGGCCGAGGAACTGGTGGCGACACCCTACCGTCACGGCAGCAAGCAAAAGGCTGAGACCTTTTTCCTCGATGGCATGACGCAGGCCATGCACCGGCTCGCCGAACAGGCGCATCCAGCCTTTCCCGTGACCATCTACTATGCCTTCAAGCAAGCGGAGAGTGACGGCGCGGACGGCACAACCAATACCGGCTGGGACACCTTCCTCGCCGCCGTCATCGAAGCTGGTTTCGCCATCAGCGGCACCTGGCCGATGCGCACCGAACTGAGCAACCGCATGATCGGCTCGGGCACCAACGCCCTCGCTTCCAGCATCGTCCTCGTCTGCCGCCAGCGACCCGCCACCGCACCCACTGCCACCCGCCGTGATTTCGCCACCGCCCTCAAAGCCGAACTACCCGCGGCACTGGCTCACCTCCAGCGCGGCAACATCGCCCCGGTGGACCTCGCGCAGGCCGCGATTGGCCCTGGCATGGCCGTCTACACGCGCTACGCCAAGGTGCTCGATGCCGAGGGCAAGCCGCTGCCGGTACGCGCCGCGCTGGCATTGATCAACCAGACCCTCGACGAAGCGCTGGCCGAACAGGAAGGCGACTTCGACGCCGACAGCCGCTGGGCGCTCACCTGGTTCGACCAGACCGGCTTTGCCGAGGGCGATTACGGTGTCGCCGAACAGCTTTCGAAATCCAAGAATACCAGCGTCGGCGGCCTGGACGAAGCCGGCATTCTGGTCTCCAGGGCTGGCAAGGTGCGCCTGCTGAAGCCGGACGAACTGCCGGCCGACTGGGACCCGCTGACCGACAAGCGGCTTTCGCACTGGGAAATCGTGCACCACCTTATCCGCGCGCTGGAAGCCGGCGGCGAAGGCGCCGCGGCCGGGTTGGTCGCCAAGCTCGGCAGCAAGGCCGAAACCGCCCGCGAACTCTGTTACCGCCTCTACACCCTGTGCGAGCGCAAGAAGCGCGCGGTCGAGGCCATGGCCTACAACGGTCTCGTGCAGAGCTGGCCGGAGATCACCCGCCTGGCCGCCGAGAAGCCCTGTGCGTTGATAGCTGGTACGCCTGACCTGTTTGGGCAAGAATGAAGCAGCGAAGGAGCCTGTCATGAAACGACTATTGAACCTCGACGCAGAAGCGCTGGCGCAGTTCTGCAAAGCTCATCACATTCGCCGTCTGTCGCTGTTCGGCTCGCAACTCAAGGGAACGGCCCGGCCGGACAGCGACGTCGATCTGCTGGTCGAGTTTCTGCCGGACGCGCGACCGACATTGCTCGACATGGCGCAGATGGAAATCGAGTTGTCGCAAGCCCTCGGGGGGCGGAAAGTCGATCTGCGTACCGCGCAGGACTTGAGTCGCTATTTCCGCGACGAGGTGGTTCGCATGGCAGAGGTGCAGTATGTCGCCGGATGATCGCTGGCGGGTCGGCCACATGATCGATGCGGCCAGCCAGGCGCTGGCTTTCGTCGAGGGGCGCAAACGGGAGGACCTGGAGAGCAACCCGATGTTACGCCTGGCATTGACTCGCGCCGTGGAGATTGTCGGCGAGGCAGCAACTCAGGTGAGCGAAGCCGGGCGCAGCGAATTTCCCGGCGTACCCTGGCCGCAGATCGTCGGCATGCGCAATCGCCTGGTGCACGCTTATTTCGACATCAACCAGAACATCCTGTGGGATACCGTGCAGCTCGCGCTGCCGGGGCTGCTGGAACAACTGAAAACCGTGCTCGAATCGGAGTGACACCACAATGGCCATCACCAACCACGAGCGCGTCGGCAAAGCGCTGGAGCTTCTGAAAACCGGCCTGCTGCCGTTCATCGAACGGGAGTTAAAGGCCACGTACGGAAACGGCTGGGCTTTCGAAGTGAAGGAGCTCCTGTCTGACACCCGCCTTGGCGCCGGCAAGGCCGAATCCCTCCAGGACGTCGCCGCCTCGCTGGTCGTCATGGATCGCAAATGGGGTGAGGTATTTCGCCAGATCCTCGGCAAGAGCGAGCGCAGTCTGGTCAATGAGCTGGTGACCGTGCGCAACGCCTGGGCGCACCAGGAACCCTTCTCCAGCGACGACGCCTACCGTGCGCTTGATTCGGCTGGGCGGCTGCTCTCCGCCGTTTCGGCCGCGCAGGCGGACGACGTCGAAAAGATGAAGATGGAACTGCTGCGCGTTCGCTTTGACGAGCAGGCGCGCAGCGAAAAGCGGAAATCGGCCAGCACGGCGATCGAAAGCGGCGTCACCGGCAACCTCAAGCCCTGGCGCGAAGTGGTCATGCCGCATGAAGACGTGGCCAGCGGTCGCTACCAGCAGGCCGAGTTCGCCGCCGATCTGTGGCAGGTGCATCTCGGCGAGGGGACGGACGAATATCGGGACCCGGTGGAGTTCTTCCGCCGCACCTACCTGACCGAAAGCCTGAAGGGGATGCTGGTCGGAGCGGTGCAGCGCCTGACCACCGGCGGCGGCGACCCGGTCGTGCAGCTGCAGACCAACTTCGGTGGCGGCAAGACGCACTCGATGCTGGCGCTCTACCACCTGTTCTCGGGCATCGCGCCGACCGAGCTGGCCGGCATAGACGAAGTGATCTCCGCCGCCGGGGCGAGCAGGATTCCGACGACCCGGCGCGTGGTGCTGGTAGGCAACAAGATTTCTCCGGGAAACCCGTCTACCAAGCCCGACGGCACGGTCGTGCGCACCCTTTGGGGCGAACTGGCCTGGCAGCTTGGCGGCAAACCAGCATTCGCGCGGCTGGCGGCCGACGACGAGAAGGCGACCAGCCCCGGCGACGTGCTGCGCGAGCTGTTCAACGACTACGGCCCGTGCGTGATCCTGGTCGACGAGTGGGTGGCCTACGCGCGCCAGCTCCACGACCAGAGCGACCTGCCGGCCGGTGGCTTCGAGACGCAATTCAGCTTTGCGCAGGTGCTGACGGAATCGGCCAAGCTGGCGAAGAACTGCCTGCTGGTGATCAGCCTGCCGGCGTCGGATACCTCGGGCTCGCCACAGAATCTGCCACACTCGCAGGCGAACGACGTGGAAGTCGGCGGCACGCGTGGCCGCGAAGCGCTCGACCGGCTGCGCAACGTCGTCGGGCGTGTCGAATCGTCGTGGCGGCCGGCGAGTGCCGAAGAAGGCTTCGAGATCGTTCGCCGGCGCCTGTTCCAGCCGCTTTCCGACCCGGCGCAGTTCAAGGACCGGGACGTGGTGGCGCGCGCCTTCGCCGAGTTCTACCGCACCCAGCAGGCGGAGTTTCCGCCCGAGTGCCGCGAATCCGATTACGAGAAGCGCATCAAGGCAGCGTATCCGATCCACCCGGAAATCTTCGACCGGCTCTATACCGACTGGTCGACACTGGTGAAATTCCAGCGCACGCGCGGCGTGCTGCGGCTGATGGCGGCGGTGATCCACAGTCTATGGGAGAAGGGCGACCGCAATCCGCTGATCCTGCCCGGCAACGTGGCGATCGACGACGCGCGCGTGCAGTCCGAACTGACGCGCTATCTCTCCGACAACTGGGTGCCCGTGATCGAGAAGGATGTCGATGGGCCGAACTCGCTGCCGCTGAAACTCGACAGGGATTTGCCCAATCTGGGCCGGGTCTCGGCGTGCCGGCGGGTGGCGCGTGCGATCTACATGGGCTCGGCGCCGACCACCGCCGCCGCGCACAAGGGGATCGAGGATCGGCGAGTCAAGCTGGGCTGCTCGATGCCGGGCGAATCGCCGGCGGTGTTTGGTGACGCCCTGCGCCGGATGGCCGGTGCGGCGACCTACCTCTACCAGGACGGGCCGCACTACTGGTATTCGACGCAGCCGACGGTGACCAAACTGGCGGAAGACCGCGCCGAGCAGTTCAAGCGTAATCCAGACAAGGTCGCGCAGGAGATCGAACAACGCCTGCGCAAGGATCTGGAGCGCAAGGGCGACTTCGCGCGCATTCATCCGATGCCGGCGACCGGGGCGGACATTCCCGACGACCTGGATGCACGGCTGGTCGTGCTGGGCGTCGATCATCCGTACAGCAAGGAAGGGAACAGCGCTGGCGAAGTTGCCGCGCGGGCCATGCTCGAGTCGCGTGGCAATGCGCCACGCCTGTACCGGAATACGCTGGTCTTTCTGGCGGCCGACAAGACCCGCCTGCAGGACCTCGACGAAGCGGCGCGCAAATACCTGGCGTGGGAGTCGATCCTCACCGAGAAGGTGCAGCTCAACCTGTCTCCCTATCAGGTCACCCAGGCCGAGACCCAGAAGACCGCCGCCGATGGCACCGTCACCGCCAGGCTGCCGGAAACCTATCAATGGCTGCTGGTGCCGGTGCAGGGAACGCCGCAAGCCCAGATCACCTGGGAGGCGCTGCGGCTGTCCGGGGCGGATTCACTGGCCGTGCGCGTCAGCAGGAAGCTGCGCAGCGACGAGCTGTACTTGACCACCTTTGCCTCAACACGCTTGCGCATGGAACTGGAACGTGTGCCGCTCTGGCGTGGCGATCACGTGGCGGTGAAACAACTGATCGAGGATTTCGCACGCTACATCTACCTGCCGCGCCTCAGGGATTCGAGCGTCCTGCTGAACGCGATCAGCGACGGCGTGAATCTGCTGACCTGGAGGCAGGACGGCTTTGCCTTCGCCGACAGTTTTGACGAGGCGGCGGGTCGCTACCAGGGCTTGCGGGCGGGGCAGATGGTGACGCTGGCCGACGCCCACGCACCCGGGCTGGTCGTGAAACCGGAGGTGGCGGTGAGGCAGCTCTATGCCGAACGCCCGGCACCGGTCTCGGCAGCCACATCGGAACCGCTGAGCCGGGGTGGTTCCGGAACGATTGACGCTCCGCCGACCGGGAGACAAGGAACAGGAGCGGACGCTCAGCCCCCCGCAGCGCGACCAAAGCGCTTCCACGGTACGGCCGTCCTCGATGCCGCCCGCGTTGGCCGCGACGCCAGCCGCATCGCGGATGAAGTGATTTCGCACCTGGTCGGGCTCGTTGGCACAAGGGTGACGGTCACCATTGAGGTGGAGGCGGAGATACCGGGTGGCGCGCCGGATCATGTCGTGCGCACCGTCACCGAGAACAGCCGGACGCTGAAGTTCACGAGCCAGGGGTTTGAGCAGGAGTAGTCTGCTTCGACCCCGCGCTCGCTGGAACCAGCGGCCGCCCTCCGGCTCGATGCTGCGCGAATGCGGGCGCCGCTCGCCGAACCGTTGCTGATTCATGCGTCAGGACGGAACATGACGGGAGATTGACGGCCGGTTGGCGGGTGGGTATGCTCGTACCGGTGCCTTTAGATTTCCCACCACTCAGCGCCAGCATGCTACCCAAGTCGCGGTTGCGTGGCCTGGTCGTCATCATCCTGGGTTTGCTGTCGATCGTGCCCCTGCTCGGCGTGGGTATCTTCTTCCTGGAGACACCGCGTCTGAAGCAGCAGGCTTTCGCGGATCTGAACGCCATCGCTGACTTGAAGGCGAGACAGGTCGAAGCGTGGTTGGCGGAGCGGTACGGGGACGCGGTTGTCCTGGGCGCCAGCCCCGGCCTCATTGAAGATACCCTACTGGCGGCGGCCGGGCAGAACTCCGCTGCACGACGGCGGATCGCGGAACGTCTCGAGACGCTCAAGCGGGCGTACGCCTACGAAAGCTTCGTGGTGGTCGACGCGAGCGCCCAACAAATCCTCACCATCGGGTTGCACGAAGCCATTGCCGAAGCGCCTGTCCAAAAGGCGCTCCAGACAGCGTTCCAGACCACCCGAGTGGCGACGACAGATCTCTATCGGAGCGATTCCGGCGGTGTCCACCTGGACCTGGTTGCGCCGCTGGTGAAGGAGATCGATGGCAGACGACAAGGGGTGGGCGCCGTCATCCTCGACACGCCGGTCGAAGGTATCGTGTTCCCGTTGATCCAGAGCTGGCCGACGCCGAGCCCGAGCGCCGAGACGCTGCTGGTGCGTCGGGAGGGGGACAACGTGTTGTATCTCAACGAATTGCGCCATCGCAAGGCAACGGCGCTGGTATTCAGTCAAGCGCTTGATGATCGCGAACTGCCGGCCGCCCGCGCGGTGCTGGCCGGCACGGCGCAGGTCATGGAGGGGAAGGATTACCGCGGTGTCCGCGTCTTGGCGGCGACGCGCCCCGTAGTCGGTACGCCGTGGCATCTGGTGGCGAAGATCGACCGCGACGAAGTGCTGGCGCCACTGCGGAACCTGGTGTTCTGGGTCAGCCTGGTCGCGACGTCCGC
>NZ_JAZKUD010000105.1:0-12223 GCF_036625275.1 Accumulibacter sp. | reverse complement strand
CGTCAACATGCCCTCGCCAGTGCGCTTCCAGTTCTCCTGCCTTGTCCATCTCGTCCTCCTGTCGAAAACCTGGAGGTTGCTCCACCTCTCGGCGGTTTTACAGGTGGATCGGCTGCACGCTTACGATTTATCTGGGTCTGAGGAGGAACGAGATGAGGTGGACAGAGTTTGTCATCCGACAAACCGAGCCAAATTCGGCCAGGATTTTACCGACATCTTCGTGAAGCTTCTCCGCGGTCCGGGCTTTGAAAGATCAAGTCCGTAAACTGCTGTAAATCGGAGGGCTGGTCAGCCACCTCCTCGGTTCGGTAAGATGACGTTGTCAACGCGTTGATCGACCGAAGGAAAGAGGTGGCCCCGTTTGTTTGGACAGAAAACGTTCTTTGATAAGTGGAACCTGGCCAGTTGCGGTCGGCTGACCGGTGATACGGTTGGTTTTGACCTTCTGGAATTTTATACGAAACGAATAGAGCTCGGTGGAGCTGGTGGGCGAAGGGACGTGCGGTGGGAAAGTCGCCAGACTTTTCCACCGCAAGCGGCCCGGTGCGCGACAGCGCATCGTCCACCAATCCACGGAGTCCCTTCCTCATGCCTTACGCCGCAGCGCGGGTGGCGGACGCGAGTGCCACGAAGTAGGCGGCATCCGGCGTCTGGCCATCCAGGGAGCGATGGGGTCATCGCTCGTTGTAGAAGCGGAGGTACGTGGCCAGATTGGCTTTCGCATCGGCAACGCGGTCATAGGCCTTGAGATACCCCTCCTCGTACTGGACGCTTTTCCAGAGGCGCTCGACAAAGACGTTGTCCCGCCAGGAGCCCTTGCCGTCCAGGCTGATCCGGATGTGGTGCGCCTTGAGCAGACCGGTGAACTCGCTGCTGGTGAACTGACCACCCTGATCGGTGTTGAAAATCTCCGGGCCACCGTAGCGGGGGATGGCTTCCCGCACCGCGTCCAGACAGAAGTCGGTCGTCCAGGTGTTGGAGAGCCGCCAGGCGAGCACCCGGCGCGAGTACCCGTCGATCACGGCGAACAGGGAGAGGAAGCCTCGGCGCATCGGGATGATGGTGAGGTCCGCCGCCCACGCCGGATTGGGCCGCTCGATCGCTAGGCCGAGCAGGAGATACGGATGGATTTCATCCCCCCGCTGCCGACGAGAGGGGTTGGGCTTCCGATAGAGGGCTTCGATCCCCATGCGCGCCATCCGGGTGCCGAGGTGCTGGCGCCCGGCCTGGAAGCCCTCGGGGCGCAGCAGATCGCGTAACAGGCGTGCGCCCGCGAACGGGGGCTCGAGATGTGATTCGTCCATACGACGCATCAGCGCGAGGTCCTCCGGCGAGACCTCGCGTGGCGTGTCGTACACGCTCGAACGAGCCAGCCCAAGCAGGGCGCACTGATGCGATACAGGGAGCTTATGGTTGCGGTCAATCCTCGTCTTGCGCTCAGCAGGCCCGCCTGGGTGAGCGCATGTTCTAAAAAATCGTTTTCCAGCGTCCACTGGCCGATCTTGGCGTGCCGTTTCGTCAGGTCCGGATCACTGCTCGCAGGGCTTCTGGCGTCACCAAAAACCTGAACCGCATGCTCGGTCAGTGGCCGCTTCCAGTCCGTGATCTGATTCGGGTGAATGTCATCCTGCTGCGCCAGCTCCGCTAGCGTCTTGTCGCTCTTCAGCGCCGCCAGTGCCACTTGCGCCTTGAATGCCGGTGTGTGATTCCGCCTCGTCCTTCTGGCCATGCTCTTGCTCCTGTGGTGGCTGCTTACGCAGCCGTTCGTGGGGGCAAGGCTACCACTTATCCTCCTGTCCGAATCTCCGGGGCCCGCTCTCTCTGCGAAGGCTTTTGTCTCAACGACAAAGGACCAGGCTAGAAAACTTGTGGGTAAAGGGCAGGGCAAGCGTGTCGGCCGGACATACGCGCGGGCAATGGATCGCCGCCAGCCGGTTGTTGGAAGCACGCCTGCACCATCCGATGCCGGGTCGAGACGGCGGTTGCCGGGCGTTTTGCGGGCATCCGGCATGATAGGGGAACAGGTTGCGCAGGGCGCAGAGGAAAATCAGGCAGGAATTCACCCTTGACGAGGGGGTACTGGAGTAGAGATACTTTTGTGATGGTGGTTGAATTTCCCATCCTTCTGTGGTTGAAGCGCAATGGTTTTCGCCTCGACCAGTTGCAGACTCTCCTGCCGCCGCCAATGGCGATTGCCAGAATGAGAATTCCAAAGACTCTCGTGCGTTGCAGCCGGGCCGGTGGGCTGCTGTCCCTGATCGTGATCGTCGGCGGCTGCGCGATGCTCGCTCGTCACACTCTCGACGAACGCTTCGGTCCGGCGGACCCGGCGCGGTATGACCAGCCGACGGCGCCGCCGCTCGGCATGTCGTACCGCGCGAATGTGCAGCCGATCCTCGAGCGGCGCTGTGTCGTGTGTCACGCGTGTTACGACGCGCCGTGCCAGCTCAAGCTCGGCGCTTGGGAAGGGATCGCCCGCGGGACGAGCAAGGAAATCGTATACGACGGAACCCGGCTGGGCGAAGCGCAACCGTCAACGCTCTTTGTCGATGCGCAGAGCGCGTCCGCATGGCGTTCGCGCGGCTTTTCGGCGGTGCTCAACGAGCGCCAGCCAACGCCTGCGGCGAATCTCGCGGCGAGCGTACTGGCGCGCGCGCTGCAGCTCAAGGAAGCGCATCCGCTGCCGGAAACGGCGATTCTGCCGCCGACCTTCGATTTCTCGCTCGACCGTGCGCAGCAGTGCCCGCGGATCGACGAGTACGATGCATTTGCGAGCGAAAACCCGTTGTGGGGGATGCCTTTCGGCCTGCCCGGTCTGAGCCCGTCGGAGTCGGCGACGCTGACGCGCTGGCTCGAGATCGGAGCGCCCTTCGAAGGATTGCCGCCGTTACCGGCGTCGGTACTCAAGGAGGTCAGCGCCTGGGAGGCTTTCCTGAACGGAAACTCGCTCAAGGAGCGGCTGGTCGGTCGCTACCTCTTCGAGCACCTGTTTCTCGCCCATCTCTACTTTGAAAGCGACGAGCAGCGGCATTTCTTTCGCCTCGTGCGCTCACGGACACCGCCGGGGCAGCCGATCGACCTTGTGGCAAACCGACGGCCATTTGACGACCCGTGCGTTGAGCGCGTCTATTACCGCCTTGATCTTGAGCGGGAGACGATCGTCGACAAGACGCACATGCCTTATTCGCTCAGCCCAAGGCGAATGGCGCGCTGGCGCGAGCTGTTTCTGACCCCGGCCTACCGGGTCGATGAACTACCCTCGTACGCGATCGAAGTGGCGAGCAATCCTTTCGTCACTTTCCGCGACCTGCCGGTCAGTGCGCGCTACCGTTTCATGCGCGACGAGGCCGAGTTTACGATCATGGGTTTCATCAAGGGGCCGGTCTGCCGCGGGCAAGTGGCGCTGAACGTGATCCAGGATCGTTTCTGGGTGGTCTTCCTTGCCGACAGCGATCTGCAGACCGTACGCGAGCAGTTCCTTGAACGGGAAGCCAGCCTGCTCGATCTGCCGGCTGAACAGGGGAGCGACGCCGGGATCATCAGACCGTGGCGCGAGTACGCCAGGCGCCAGGGGCGCTACCTGCAGGACAAGTCGGCCTTGCTGATGCAGTACGCCAGCACCCGGCGGCCGGACTTAGGCTGGATATGGAACGGCGACGGCGAAAATGCCAATGCGGCACTGACCGTCTTTCGCCACTTCGATAGCGCGACCGTCGTCAAGGGACTGGTCGGCGATCCGCCGAAAACGGCCTGGGTTCTCAGCTATCCGCTGCTCGAGCGGATTCACTACCTGCTGGTCGCCGGTTTCGACGTCTACGGCAATGTCGGCCATCAGTTGCTGACGCGGCTATACATGGACTTCCTGCGCATGGAAGGCGAGTACAACTTTCTGGCCTTCCTGCCGCTCGCACAGCGCCCGCAAGTGCGCGACTTGTGGTACCGCGGCGCGAGTCAGGAGGTCAAGGATCATGTCTACGGTAGTCTGGCACGTTTCGACGTCGACAGCGGGATCGTCTTCCGCAGCGACCAAGCCCTGCAGGAGTTCTACGCGATGCTCCAGCAGCGTATGGCACCGGTTCTCGATCGTCGGCACGATCTCTCGTCGGTGACCGACACCGCACTGCGCGATGATCTGGCGGCGCTCGCGGCGCTGCGCGGGCCGGCGCTCTCGTGGCTTCCTGAAGTGGTTGTGTTGCGCGTCGATCAGCAAGGTCAGCCGGCACGCTATTTCACCTTGCTGCGCAACACCGGGCACAGCAATGTCTCGAGTCTGCTGCGCGAAGGAAGAGAGCTGCTACCCGAAGAAAATACGCTGACCGTCGTCAAGGGGGTCATGGGCGCTTATCCGAATGCGATCTACCGCGTGCCGCGTGCGGAAATTCGCGCCCTGGCGCGAGCAATCGGTGCGCTTGCTTCGGAGAATGACTACCGCGGACTAGCCGACCGCTATGCCGTTCGCCGCGGTGATCACCGTTTCTGGCAGGTGAGCGACGAACTGCTTGCCGCTTACCTGCAGCAGGAGCCGATTCGTGCCGGTCTGCTCGACTACAACCGTCTCGAGAACCGCTAACGGTCATGACTTTTCCAGGCACCCCCGATCATGAAAGTCATGACCGTTTCCCTCTCCCCCGGCCCCTCCCCCGCGAGTGGGGAGGGGGGATTCGTGAGTCGCTGACGCGACTTTCACATTAAAACGAAGGGAAAATGAAGGCTATGCCCATGCAGCCAGCAGTCGAAGCCTACACGGTGCAGGATTACCTGCAATGGGAAGGGGATTGGGAGCTGATTCACGGCCAGGCGGTGGCAATGGTCCCGTCGCCCAGCTTCGATCATCAGCAGGTAAGCGCCGCCGTATTTCGGCAACTCGACGAGTCGCTCGACGATTGCCCGCACTGCCAGGCGGTGTTTGAAATAGACGTGGAGTTTGCGCAAGACACCGTCGTCCGACCCGACGTGCTGGTGATCTGCTACCAACCTGAAAGTGAAAGGCTGACCCGCGCTCCTGATCTGATTTTCGAAGTCATCTCGCCCAAAACCAGCCGGCGGGATGAAGTGGTCAAATTCGATCTTTACCGTACGGAAGGCGTGCCCCATTACGTGCTGGTCTACCCGGAAGCGAAAAAGGCCAAAGTATGGCGGCTCGTCGAGGGGGAATATCGCAAGGTAGGCGACTTCCACGACGAAACCCACTGTTTCGAACTGTCCAAGTGCGCCTTCGATTTCGATTTCAGCCGCCTATGGAGGCGCAAGGGCCACCCAGCGTAAACGCCGACGCGAAGGAGAGCAAACCCGAAAAGGCGGTCAACGATGCGAGCGCGATGGCACGCGAACTCAACGTCGGCGAGAGGGCGTTGCGCGATGTACTCTGCCTGCATCCGGACCCGTTCCCGCTGCGTATGACTCCAACAGGTGCTGGCGGAATCTTCCGGACAAGCACGTAAACGCGGCCAACGGCCTCCATCGACCCCACCGACAAAAAGGAAACGCCATGCTGATCAAGACCCTAGAAACCCCCACCCCGTCCCGTCGCAGCTTCCTCAGCAGGAGCGGCGGTATCGCCTTGTCCGGCGCGGCCTTGGCACTGCTCGCCGGACAATCACGACTGGCCATCGCGGCAACGGGCAATCCGACCGGCGATGTCGGCATCCTCAACGTGGCCCTCGGCCTGGAACATGAGGCCATCGCGGCCTATCAGGTGGGTGCTGAAAGCGGGCTTCTGCAGAAGCCGGTGCTGGATACGGCAGTGCTCTTCCAAAGCCACCACAAGGGGCATCGAGATGCGCTGATCGCCACCATCGAGAAGATGGGCGGCAAGGCGGTCGCTGCCAAATCCAATGCCGACTACGCCGCAGCTCTCGGTGCGGGCGCACTCAAGTCCCAGACCGACATCCTTAACCTGGCGGCGCGGCTGGAACTGGGGGCTGTCAATGCCTATCTGGGGGTGATCCCGGCTTTCGGCGAAAAGGAATTGGCGAAAGTGGCCGCGCGCCTGGCTGCCGACGAAACCATGCACTGGTCGCTACTCGCTAACGCGCTGGGCAAGCCGGTACCCGTTGCTGCCCTGAGTTTTGGGGCCTGAGGTGGCGCGCTGGCGCCTGCCGACGGCCCCGATGCTGGCCATGGCGCTGGCTCTGGCGGGACCTTCCGCCGGAGCCGCCGATCCGGATCGGGGTGCGGCCTTGTACGAGGCACGTTGCGGCGCCTGCCACAGCCTGGACGCGCACCGCGTCGGGCCGCTGCACAAGGGTGTCTTCGGCCGTCGGGCGGGTTCGGCGCCAGGCTATCAATACTCTTTGGCACTCGAAAGTGCGGCATTCGTCTGGGACGCCCAAACCCTCGATGCCTGGTTGCAAAACCCGGAGGCCCTGGTGCCGGGACAGCGCATGGGCTACTCGGTATCCGACGCCACGGACAGGGCCGATCTGGTGGCCTTCCTGCGCCGTGCGTCATCACGCTGACAACAGGTAGCGCCCCAGCCCATCCGGATTTGGCAGGATTCCGAGCGCCACGCGCAAGAACGGCTGCGCGGGGAAACACTGACCAGCTTGACCGCTTCAGCGCTTATTTTTCCGCATGCAATTGTCCTTGTCCTGGCCGACAGACCACTATACTGACAAGGATCTTCTGAGCTACACTACTCGAATCATGGCGCTACTCGAGATCCGCAATGTCAGCCGCCGTTTCGGCGAACTCCAGGCCGTCGACGACGTTTCCCTGTCGATCGAAGCCGGCGAGTTCTTTACCCTGGTGGGTCCATCGGGCTGTGGCAAGACCACCCTGCTGCGCCTGATCGCCGGATTCGATGTCCCCGACACCGGCGAGTTGCTGCTCGACGGGCAAACCCTGGCCGGCATTCCACCCGAGAAAAGACCGGTGCACACGGTTTTTCAGAGCTACGCGCTGTTTCCGCACATGACCGTGGCGCAGAACGTCGCGTTTCCCTTGCAGATGGCCGGCAACCCCCCGGACGAGATCAGCCGCCGTCTCAAGGAGGCTCTCGAACTGGTGCACCTGGCCAACAAGGCTCGCCAGTTTCCCCGCGAATTGTCCGGCGGGCAAAGGCAGCGCGTCGCCCTGGCGCGGGCGTTGATCAGCAAGCCGCGCCTGCTGTTGCTCGATGAACCGCTGGCGGCACTCGACGCCAAGCTGCGCGAACAAATCACCGGGGAACTGATCGCACTGCAGCGGGAGGTCGGCATCACCTTCGTTTTCGTCACCCATTCGCAGCAGGAAGCACTGGCGGTATCCCACCGCATCGCGGTCATGAACAATGGGCGCATCGAACAGGTCGGCGCCCCCGAGCAGATCTACGGCTATCCGCGCAATCGCTTTGTCGCCGATTTCATCGGAACCATCAACCTGCTGCCAGTCGAAGTGCGAGCCACGGATCACGCTGGGCTGCGCCTGTTTGCTGCCGGACTCGGGGAGATTGTCGGCACACCGATCGTCGGACCCAGCCCCGGCGAGCAGGGTGCCTTTGCCGTCCGCCCGGAACAACTGCGCATCGTCGCTGCCGGGGACCTGACCGAGCTGGACAACCACTTCCATGGCCGCGTGCGCGACTACCTTTACCTCGGCGACGTCACCGTTTACAAGATCGAGCTTGAAAACAGGGTCGTCCTCGAAGCGATGCTCACCAACGCGGTGCCAGGACGCGCCAGGTTCCTCGAACGGGGCGCCCCAGTCGCAGTCGGCTGGCAACGCGACGCGGGGGTCTACCTGCGTGACTGAGGCAGGCCACCACCCGCTTGGTCGAGGAGAGCGGTTGAACAAGTGGCTGGTCAGCTTGCCACCGACCCTGTTCCTGGTGGTTTTCTTCCTCGCCCCGGCGCTACTGATGGTCGGCGCCTCGTTCCAGCAGCCAGGTGACTTCGGAGGGCTGGTACCGGCCATGCAGGATGGCCAGCTCACCCTCTCACTGGAAACCTACCGCTTCTTCTTCGGCGACTGGATCTATGCCGAAATCTTCGGCCGTTCCTTCCTGGTCGCCGCGGCCACCACTTTGATCTGCCTGCTGCTGGCCTATCCGCTGGCCTTGCTGATCGCCCGCAGCGGCCAGCGTCATCGCAATCTGCTGGTGCTGCTGGTGATCCTGCCCCTGGCCAGCAACTTCCTGATCCGCATCTACGCCTGGATCATCCTCCTCGGCCCGGCCGACCTGCTGTACACGCCTTTCGCGGTAATTGCCGGCATGGTCTATGTGCACCTGCCGTTCATGGTTCTGCCACTGTACAACAACCTGGAGCAGCACGATCCGGCGCTGCTCGAAGCAGCCCAGGATCTCGGTGCCGGCATCTGGACGCGCTTCTGGCGAATCACCCTGCCGCTCTCGCTACCCGGTATTTGGGCGGGCTCGGCGCTGGTCTTCATCCCTGTTCTCGGCATGTTCGCCATTCCCGAGTTGCTCGGCGGCACGCGCGATCTGCTGATCGGCAATCTGATCAAGGAACAGTTCCTCGACAACCGCGACTGGCCGCTGGGTTCGACCTTGTCGTTGCTGCTGACCGCCGCCGTGCTGGCACTGGCGGGATTGTCGGCACGGGCCGGGCGGCCGCGCCAGGGGAATGCCTGATGGCGCGCGCCCGCCAGTCGCTCTGGCTATGGGCCGCGGCGCTGGCTGTCTATGCCTTTCTCTACCTGCCGCTGGCGGTGGTGGTGATCTTCTCTTTCAACGATTCACTGCTCAACGCCGAGTGGGTCGGTTTTACGACCCGCTGGTATGGCACGCTCTTCGACGACACCGAGATGCTCAATGCCGCCGCCAATTCGCTGTTCATCGCCATCGCTGCGGCGAGCGTGGCAACCGTGCTCGGGACCATGGCCGGCATGGCCATGCAGCGCTGGCGAACGGGTTTTCTGCGCTGCCTGCCTGTTCTGGTGCTGACGCCGGTGGCGATGCCCGAGCTCCTGCTCGGAGTCTCTCTGCTGCTGTTCTTCCGACAGGTGCTCGACCTGACGCTCGGGCTGATCTCGATCCTGATCGCGCACATCACTTTCTCGATCGGTTTCGTCGCGATCATCGTCCGCACCCGTCTGGCCGGGATGGACGAGAGCATTTTCGAAGCCGCCCGGGATCTCGGTGCCAGCCCGTGGCAGACCTTCCGGCGCGTGACTCTGCCCTTGCTTCTGCCGGGCATCCTGGCCGGCTTCCTGATGAGCTTCACACTCTCGATCGATGACTTCGTGATCACCGTCTTTGTCGCCGGCGTTGGCGTCACGACGCTGCCGTTACAGATCTACTCGATGATCAAGGTGGCCGTGAGTCCCGAAGTGAATGCCGTTTCGACGCTGCTGATGGCTCTGACGCTAACCCTGATCGCGCTGGCCTCGAAACTGGCGCCGGACACCCTGCAGAGCAGGACATGAAAGTGCTGCGCGTCCATATTGCCACCGTGCTGCTCGCCCTCCTCACGACGCTGACGCATGCGGAAAACGTTCTCTATCTCTACATCTGGAATACCTACCTCTCGGACGACACTGTGCAACGGTTCGAGGCGCAATGTCGCTGCCGACTGAAGCAGGACTTCTACTCCGACAACGAAGAAATGCTGGCCAAGCTCGAAGCCGGCGCCATCGGCTACGACCTCATCGTTCCGACCGGTAACGCCGTCGAAACGCTGCTCCGCAAGAACGCGCTGCGCTCGCTCGACAAGAGCAAACTGCCGAACCTGAAGAACATCAAGACCGGGTTTCGGGACCCCTGGTATGACCCTGGGATGAACTACGCAGTGCCTTACGCAACCACGGTGACACTGCTCGGTTACAACGCCACCCGGCTGGCCGAACTGGGCCTGCCGACCGACAGTTGGGCGTTGATCTTCGAACCGCGTTACCTCGAAAAACTGAAAGGCAAGGTGACGGTCCTCAACAGCCAGCGCGAGCTGATGGCCGCGGCGATGAAATACCTCGGCCATTCGGTTCAGGAGAGTGACCCGGCGCGCTGGGACGAAGCCAAGCGCCTGATCCTGCGCGCCAAGCCGTACTGGGCGACCTTTTCCAACAGCACCTACATCAAGGACCTGGCAATCGGCAACATCTGGGTCGCACACGGCTACTCAAGCGACATGTTCCGCGCCCAGCAGGACGCGCAGGAGGCAAAGCGCCCATTTGCCATCGGTTTTCGAACGCCAAAGGAAGGCGCGGTGTTGGCGGTCGACAGCTTTGTCCTGCACAAATCCGGTCGCCGCCCCGACCTCGCACATCAGTTCATCGACTTCATGCTCGAAGGTACCAACGCCGCCGACGTCTCCAGCCTGATCGGTGCCGGCAACCCGAACGCGGCGGCGATGCCGTACATTCCCCCCGAGATTGCCGGCAATCCGGGGATTTTCCCACCGCCGGACGATTTGCGGCGCCTCGAAATGCTGCGCGATTTCGATCCGAAAACGCGCCGCTTGCTGTCGCGGATGTGGACCGAGATCAAGGTCCGCTGAGAGACGGTGAAAAAATGCCCAAAGCTGGGCAATATTCCAAAAAAGTTTTCGATAAAACAATTTGTTACAGAACTTGTCATGACCGCTTTTCGATTTCTTCACAACCTCTGAGAGCTTGTGAAGAAATCGAAAAGCGGGTCGAGCAGCTAGGCGCGAGCGAACGACGAGACCTATCGTCGCCATTGGAGCCGCGCCGATAGGCGTCGGCTCCAATGACTTGTTAGGGCTACTCTCCATAGAGTATGCCTCTGATCGGTGAAGGGTGCACGCGGGAATGACGAGGCAGTTCGCAATGCGGTAAAAAGGGCCCGCCAAGAAGAACGAGCACGACACCGGCCAGACCCGCAAAGTTGACACCGATACCGTGCTCCACACCGTGCCGGGAGCGTATTTCACGAGTCGCCGCTTCCTGTCGATAGCGCATTGGCGTAACGGGAACCGCCAATGGAACCTACCGGCCGACTCTTCCTTTGCCATCGCTGCCGAATCCAGGTCGTCGTCTGCAGCCGCTGTGATCGGCGCCAGATCTATGGCACCGCTGGCTGCGCGCAGGCCGCACGCCGCGCTTGCGTCCAGGCAGCCGGCCACCGCTACCAGAAGAGCCGAAGAGGCCGCTTCAAGCCTGCCGAAAGAAGCCGCCGTTACCGGCAGCGCCAGCAGAATGTGACGCATCAGGGTTCTATGTCACCGGCACAAGGTGAGCCAGCCGGCTCTACGTCATGGTCAAGGAACGCGGCTACCCCGGCCGTCCCGATCACTTTCGCCATCTGGTGGCCTTGCACCGGCCGCGACCGAAGTTCGAAGCCTATCTGCGGTTGCGTACGCTGCCCGGCGAACAGGCCCAGGTGGACTGGGGTCACTTCGGTCAACTGGAAATCGGCCGCGCCCGCCGGCCCCTGATGGCCTTCGTCATGGTGCTGGCGTGGTCGCGAATGATCTTCCTGCGCATCTTTCTCGATGCGCGCCTGGAGAACTTCCTGCGCGGTCATGTCGGGGCGCTTGACGCCTGGGGGGCCTGGCGAGAGTGCTGCTTTACGACCATCTGAAGAGCGCCGTCCTCGAGCGACAAGGCCAGGCGATCCGCTTCAACCCCACCTGGCTACCGTTCGCCGGTCATGATCGCGACGAGCCCCGCCCGGTGGCGATCGCGCGCGGCAATGAGAAGGGAAGGGTCGAGAAAGCCGTACGCTATCTCCGGGACGCGTTCTTCGCGGGCCGCCGCTTCCTCGATCTGGCAGACCTCAATGCGCAGGCCGGGACCTGGTGTACGGCAGAAGCGGCTGACCGGCGTTGCCCCGAGGACCCTTCGCTGAGCGTGCGCGAAGCCTTCGCCCTGGAAGCGGCACACCGGCTAGCGTTGCCGGAGCCTCCCTATCCGACCGATGAGCCGGTCACTGTGAAGGTCGGCAAGACGCCCTATGTGCGCCTCGACCTGAACGACTATTCGGTCCCCCATGAGCGAGTGCAGCAGACCCTGATGGTGGTCGCCGACCCGCTCCTGGTCCGTATTGTCGATGGCCAGACGGTGCTGGCGACGCACCGGCGCAGTGATGACCGTGGGCAGTGCATCGAGGATCCCGCCCATATCGTGACGCGGGTCGAACAGAAGCACCAGGCCAGTTTGCACCGGGGGACCGACCGGCTGACGCGGGCCATGCCGGAGAGCCGGGAGTGGCTCGTCCAGGCGGCCGACCGCAGAGCGAATCTGGGGGCGATCACGGCGGCGCGGTTGCGTCTGCTCGATCGCTAGGGGGCGAGCGAGTTGCGCGCCGGCATCGAGGAGGCCCTGG
>NZ_JAZKUD010000104.1:0-12498 GCF_036625275.1 Accumulibacter sp. | reverse complement strand
ATCGGCGCCCGTTTGGTAAATCGTTCCAACACCTCACTCAGGATCACGATCGTCTCCTTCTGACTTTCACGTCAGAATTCAGACACCGAGCCCTGAGTAAGTTCGGGGCACCCGCAAAGGGCTGGTTCCTGGGACCTAATCGGAGATTGACGCCCCTTGATGAAGGCTCATATACTCTCGATGGTGCCGTTGGATTTCCTATCCTTAGCGGTACGTACGTTTCTCGATCTCCTCGATGCCCTTCGGCGTCTTGACGCAAATCGGTATCACGGCCATGAGCCTCCACTCGCCCGGAACCCAAGACGCGTCCTCTATTGCGTCAAGCTCACCGGTAGCCATCGCGCCCGTGGTCTCGCCGAGCGCGCATCCCCCCAGGACATCTCGTCGCCCCCCGCCGGAAAATCGGCGAACCCGGCAAGGGCTCGAATCGTACGCACCGCTTCACGGCGCCAGCGCCATGTCGACGTCGAGGTCAGACACGAGGGCTGCATGAGAACCACCCCGAGTATATGTGGCGCTGACAACACCGGTCAATCGAGGAATTGGCATCCGAAGGTGCAGGAACAGGCCTCGAATGACGCCCCGACAGCACCCTGTGACAGGTCACCGACGGTCGTTACGCCCCCTCCGCAAGGGGAACCTCGACCCTCCGGGAAGTGGCGGTCGGCCCGGCGAACACGGCGTGACGCGCCGCCACCAACGGCAGCGTTGCCACCGCGCGTGCGACTCGGTCTATGTCCTTGCCGGTGGCCGACGCCAGGTCGCGGCCAACGCCCCAAGTCCGGCAAGCAGCAGCGCCAGGGCGCCTGGCTGAGGGACCGCATTGATCACTATCAGGTTGTCGAAACCGACCGTTGCGTCGGCCGGATCGAGACGCAGGACGGCGAAATTGAAGCGGGGATAGCGGTTGGAAACGCTGGGCGACCATACCCCTTTGCCGTTGCCGACCACGTGGAAGAAACCCCCGTCGATGAGTTCCTCCGACGGAAAGGTGAACTCCCGCCTGTGACCGTATTCCGGCAGGGCCACGGCGCTTGCCAGGTCGTCGCCAACCAGCAGGTCGAAACGGCGGCTGCCGCCGACGCCACTGGTGTAGTCGCTGACCGACAGCGCGACAAAGACGATCGGCCGCTCGAACTGCATCACGAAATAGGGGTTCGCTTCACCCGGAACGGCATCGGCGGTCAGGAAGTAGTGGTCGGCAATAAAGTTGCGCGGGTCGCCGGCCACGCCCGGCGCATTGCCGTAGGTGCCGTGCGGATGGAATAGCCCGAACGCTGTGGCGCCGGGATCGATCTGGCCGATTCGGCCACGCCAGTCAATTCGCGCCAAGCTGTCGCCAAAACCAAAGCGCACCCGGTTGGCGCCCAGACTCACCCAATCGGTGAGCACCTGAGCGTTGATGAAACCACTTTCGAAGTCCTGACGAGCCGACGTGCCGCCGATGGAGCGGACGACGGCATCCACGAGGACACCGAACGCATCGAACTGGGCAGACTTGTCCTCATCGATCAAGGCGGGGGTCGGGTCGTAGCTGACGTCCCCCCAAGCGGCGTGCGCCGAGGGAAAAAACGCCGCCACGGCGGCGAGAAACAATACGCGGAATACACGCAACGACTGATGCATCATGGAGACCTCCAAGACAGAAGAACAAGCCGAGCGATCGGGATGATCCACGCTCCACTGGCGGCGAGCAAATCCCATACCAGCGTCCAGTCTATCGCCCGCGCCGAATGTCGTCAACCTCGCAGCAGGCCAACGGCATGCGGCGTACCGGCGGTACTGCCTGATCCGCTTACGGCGCCGACCGCTGTTTCCGGCGGTCCGCACTGGCCGCGGCGACGGCGACGCGTTCTTCTCCGTGCGCCGTGGTAACGACGATCTCGCCACGTCGCGAATCGCACGCGATACCGCTGATCACTTCGCTGCGGAACACCGGCTGGGCGGCCACCCGACCATCGGGTTTCTGCACGAACACTGCCTGGCGTTCGCCGTTGGTGAACACCGCGGCACTGCCCGGAGCGCAGCTCGCCACCAGCGAGCGGTCCGCGTCGAAGCCCACCGTGCGCTTCTGGTCGGTCAGGGCGATCGCCAGCAGCAGACCGCCGACCCCCAGCCCCAGGAGGATCAGCCCGCTGCGGGGGATTTCGTTTCGCTGCTCCATGCCAGTCTCCTTCGGGTTCGGTCAGGAGGGCATCCTGAACCTGGCATGAGCGGCGTGGAGCGAGGTCTTTTCATCGCGTTCATGTGGAGATTTCATGAACTCCGCTCAGGCCCGCGTTCTGTCATCGACTGGCCGACGGCTCCAGTGCACGAATGGTCGTGACCGGCACTCGCCGCTACGCCGTCGGCCAGCCGCCATGACGGACCGATGCAGATGAACACGGAAGGGCGCACAGCGCCTGCGACGTCGAGTCGGTCGGTGATAAAGTGACCGGCCCGCCAATCGAGAATCCGACATGCCATGGCCGAGACCAGGAAACCGCGAGAGAACGTTCGACTACCGGCGCTGAGCGGCCTGCTGGCCTTCGAGGCGGTTGCCCGTCACGCCAGCTTCTCGAAGGCAGCGGACGAATTGTCCGTTACCCAGAGTGCCGTCAGCCACCGCATCGCGCAACTCGAGTCCCGGCTCGGCGTTTCCCTGCTGCTGCGCGTTGGCCATCTGGTCAGCCTCACCTCGCACGGCGGCGATCTGCTCCCGCATGTGCGCGAAGGACTGGATTGCCTGCGCCACGGCGTCGGCAAGGTCGCTGGGCGTCGCTTATCGACATCTTGAGCGCTCAACCCGAATCGCCATGGCTACCGCCTGTGAGCCTGCTCGCACTGCCGTCTATCGCCGTCGCCGGCCCGAGCGTACCGTGCTCTATCGCACCGTGCAGACGCACCTCGCCACCTGGCTCGAACTCTCCTGCGACAGCCGCCAGGGCGCTTCCGGCCGAGCCCATGCCGAACGCGAGTTCCGCCGCTATCTCGAATGCGGGATTCTCGCGCATGGCTTTGCCCGCGCCCGGTGTGCCGAGTGCGGTCGCGATTTTCTCATCGCCTGGTCATGCAAAGGTCGTGGTGTCTGTCCCGCTTGCAACACCCGGCGAATGGTCGAAACCGCTGCCCATCTGGCCGACCACGTTCTTCCGCGGTTGCCGGTCCGCCAGTGGGTGCTGTCGGTTCCCAAGCGGCTGCGTTTTTCCCCTCGAATATGATCCGGCGATCGAGACGCTGGCGCTGCGCATCTTCCTGAGCGTCGTGGAACAAGCCTTGTGCCGCGCCTGCCCGGCGGCGGGTTCCGATTCCCGCATCGGGGCGGTGGCCTTCATCTACCCCGCTTTGGCGCGCTGCTCAATCCGCATGAGCACTTCCACTGCCTCGTCATCGAGGGCGTCTTCGAGGCGAACGCTTCAGGAGCGGCGACCTTTCACGAAAGCGGTGTCCCCGACCAGAAGTTGCTCAACGAAGTGCAGGCCAAGGTCCGCCGCCGTCTGCTGCGCGCGCTGACCCGGCGCGGTGTGCTCGAGCCGGAAGACGCCGAGGCGATGGCGAGTTGGGAGCACGGGGGTGGCTTCTCCCTCGACGCCAGCGTGCGCATCGACGGCACCGACCGCCCGGGCCTGGAACGTCTGCTGCGCGACTGCGCTCGACCGGCCTTCGCGCTGGAGCGCTTGCGTGAAGTCGACGCCGATCACCTGGTCTAGGAGAGCGTCAAGCCAGGTCCCGGCGGCAGCGTCAGCGTTCTGCTGACGTCGCTCGAACGGTTCGAGCGTCTGGCGGCGCTGATTCCGCCGCCGCGCCGACATCGGCATCGGTACTACGGGGTACTGGCACCCAACGCGCCGCTGCGCGCACAGGTCACCGCGCTTGCCGGCGTGCCAGAGCGTCCGACCGCGCCGCTGATCACAGCGACTGAGACGGGGACTGAGCCAATCGCGGCGCAAATCACCGCCCCAGGCGCGTCGTCCGACAGCGAGGAGCCGGCAGAGGAAGCGCTCCTGCGTCGCGCGGCCCGCTACGCCTGGGCGCTGCTGCTCGCGCGGATCCATGAGGTCTTTCCGCTCGTCTGCCCACGCTGTGGCGGCGAGAGGCGAATCATCGCCTTCATCATTGACCCGAGTGCCGTGCGCGACATCTTGACCCCTATCGGCGAACCGACCTCGCCGCCACGCCTGATGCCCGCCCGTGCGCCGCCGCTCTGGGAGATGCAGGGCGTCACCCTGGGCGAGGACGACCCACAGGCTCAATCGGCGCCGGAATACGAATTCGACCAGCGTATCGCCTGGTAGGTGCGGGATGGAAGCAAGACGAGCTGCCATCGCCCGTCGTGGCACGACTCGTGCCAGGGGCCATCCGCCCGGCCGGACCGGCCCGGCGGATGGCCCCTGGCGCTAAGCGAGGCGGCATTCGGATGCCTTTTCATGGGTTCCTGGGATCTAATCCGAGATTGACGCCCCTTGATGAAGGCTCATATACTCTCGATGGTGCCGTTGGATTTCCTATCCTTCGATGGTGCCGTTGGATTTCCTATCCTTTTTCCTATCCTTTGGAGCACCGCAGATCGGAGTCATCGATATGGACCTCGGGACCATCCCATACGCCGACAGTCTCTCCCCCGCCCAGATCGAACGGGTTAAGGCCTTAGTTGGCCAGGAACTCACCCTAGAGGCTCGCTGGCTCGAGTACGGCAAGGTCTATGGGTCCGGGGCTGCGGGGCGGGACCCGCTGCAGCGGGTCAAGGAACATGTCGAAGAACGCCTCGGCGAACTCCGAAGCATCCTGTGCGGTGATGATCGTCTGAAGGTGCTGGCATCGCCGACGACTGATGCGGCCTTGAGCCTCGCGTTCGCCGTGACCGGCAAACTGGTGGCGGCCCAGTTCCACGACATTGATGTTGTGCAGTTGGGCGTGCTAATTGCCCAGTGCGGCATCTTCGCGATCTGCGCAGGGAAGCTTTGACCTCTGAGTCGGAGCGGGCCGAGGCGGACGAGATTCGCCTGTCCTGGTACAAACTGGCCCACGGTCTCGACAAGAACGTCGCCGACGCCAAGGTCCGCTCAACGCTTGCAGGCGCCAGTTGGAACGATGCCAATTTCGCGAAGCAACTGGTGGGCATCGAGCGTCTTCGGCGTGCGGCTGTAGATCGAGGGGTCGACATCAAGTACGGATGGGCGGCCTGCCGCAATGCCTACGACTTCACTCCCGAGCCCGTCTATCAGTACGCGTTGTTCAGCGCGCTGCTCGGAATGTGGATCGACACAGAGCCTGATCAACGCCATCCGGCTCACTTCGAGCGCATTGTTGTTCGCCAGACGCACGGGTGGTCCGTCAACGGTTCCCGAGCGGAGCCTATGGCCTTCGACCACCCGGACTCCCGGTGCGGGTGGATCAAGGTGCCGTTCGTCTGGGACGACTTGCTGCAGTTGGTGTTTGAAGCATGGATCAAGTGCGTCGGACTTGATTCGGCAACGTCGCTCGGTGACGCTTGCGCCAAAGCCGCCGAAGTCAATGAGGACTCGATCGACTGGTCCCCGGCGCATCCGTACTGGAACGGCCTCATCGGCAGAGCAATTGCGGGAAAGCTGCGCCCTCCGGTCCCCCACAAGCTGGAAGCCGGGATCGTCCAAGAACTGTGCGCGCAGATCCCCGCTCTTCAGCCCTTTGTCGCTCACCAGACCGCGCCTTCGCATCCGGTCGACCTTGGGAATACGCTGGCGTATATCGCAAAGGCCTTTACCGTGGGCCACGAGGCGGCGCACATCCTGTTCAAGCGACGGGGCATCGCGTTCGCGTCCGCGAGTGAGGAGGAATTGGCCGCAGACTTGGCGGCCATGGGGGCTCTGTGGAACGATGAGATTGGACTTGGGTCAGAGGTCCGGGAAGGGCAAAGCCAGGAGCTTCTATGGGCAGCAAGCGGACTCTGCTTTTTCGTCGGCCTTCTCGTGTTTGAGAACCTGAACCGAAGCGTTGCCGAAGCGGGCTCACCGGATCGGATGCCTGCAGCCTTTCAAGCGTCGACGCTCGTCGTCCGATTGCGATCTTGGTCTAGTCTTGCCTCGACGCTGGCTGAGCGGCGAGACGGCGGAGCCGGTGGCGATCTGACCACGGCTGTGGTCCTGGTTGGGCATCTTCTTAAGAGCTGGGTTGCCTTCTGCAACGCTCTGCTTGACTATGGCAGGGCTGTGGCCCCGCCAGCGCTGGTCGTCGCGAAGACGCTGTGGGAGGCTTGGGAGCCCAAGCTTGAACTTGAGGACCGCTGGTAGCCGCGCCCCGACCAGTGACGAGTTGTTGGGGACGGATACAAGCCTTGGGCCGCCGATGAGCAGCCGGCGAAGGCCGGCTCTCCGCCGCATTGCCGGCATACAGCAACCGTCAAACGCTCGGCCTGCCTCGGCTCAGGGCGCGGCGCCCAGTCTCCCGAACTGCCACAGCAGGAAGGCGTAGACGTCGGCCAGCTTGCCGAAGCCCTGGGCCGCGGTGCTGCCCACGCCGTGACCGGCCTGCGCGTCCAGCCGCAGCAGGACCGGGCGGCCGCTGCTGCTGGCGGCCTGCAGCGCGGCCGCCGCCTTGGCGCTGTGCCAGCTGTCCACGCGCGGGTCGTTCAGGCCGTGCACCAGCAGCACCGCCGGGTAGGCCGTGCCGGGCTTGATGTGGTGGTAGGTGCTCATCTCCAGCACGGCCGGGAACTCGTCGGCGTTGCGCACCGAGCCGAACTCGGAGATGTTGGTGATGCCGTTGGCCGACTCCTCGGCGCGCACCGCGTCGAGCACGCCGACGTCGAGGATGGCGGCGGCGAACAGCTCGGGCGCGCTGGTCATCGCGCGGCCGGCGAAGATGCCGCCGGCGCTGGTGCCCCAGATGCCCAGCGTGGCGGGCGACGCGTAGCCCTGATCCACCAGATGGCGCGCCGCCGCGATGCCGTCCTTCCAGGTGTTGGGCTTGGTGCCCTTGAAGCCGGCGCGGTGCCAGGCGTCGCCGAAGGCGCCGCTGCCGCGCACGTTCACGTAGGCCAGCACGCCGCCGCGCTCGAGCCAGGCCACGCGCTGCGGGTCGAAGAAGGCGCCGAACGAGAAGCCGTAGGCGCCGTAGCCCACCAGCAGCGTCGGGTTGCGGCCGTCGCGCACGAAGCCGCGCCGGTGCACGATGGCCAGCGGCACCTGCACGCCGTCGTGGCTGGGCACCATCACCTCGCTCACCTCGAGCGGCGGCGTGCCCTCGGGCAACGGGTTGCGGCGCAGCCCGGTGTCGCGCAGCGGCGCGCCCGGGGCCGCGGCCAGGATGCGCGAGGTGTCGGTCCAGCTGCTGGTGGACAGCCAGGCTTCCAGCCGCGCCGGGTCCAGGTCGGTCACGATGAAGGTGGAGCCGGGCAGGTCCGGTGCCAGGTCGGTGCCGGGTGCGGTGCCGGGTGCGAAGCGCCACACGCGGGTGTTGAAGCCTTCGCGGATCTCGGCATCGACCACGCGGCCGGCGGGGCGGAAGTTCTGCAGCACGCCGCGCACCGGCTCCGGCACCAGGACGCGGGCGTCGGCCAGCCGCCCGCGCGGCAGCGCCAGCGACAGCACGCGGCCGCGCGGCGCACCGGCATAGCTGCGCACCAGCAGCCGCGCGCCGTGCAGGTGCAGCCGCGTGATCTTGTCGGCCGGGCCGGCCACGCGCCGCCAGCGGATCGCCGCCGCACCCAGGGCCTTGGCCGGTGCCACGAACAGGTGGCCTTCGGGCACCGTGGTGTCGGTGGTGCGGGCCACCATCCACGGGCTGCCGGGTGCGAACACCAGCTCGCCCACGTCCAGCCGCTGCAACCCCAGTTCCGGGTTGGCCAGGGGTCCGAAGACGGCGCGCGGCGCGCGGCGCGTCCTGCGGGCGGCGGCGGTCGAGCCGCAGGACGGTGCTGTCGAGATAGGTCTCGGTCTCGGGCGCGCCCGGTGGCAGTTCACGCAGCTGGTTGAACGCCAGGTAGCGGCTGTCGGGGCTCCAGCTCGGCGAGGGCTGGCGCACGCGCGGGATCGGCGCACGCAAGGCCTTGCCGCTGGCGATGTCCATCAGGTGCGGCGAGGCGTTCTCCGAGCCGCCGGCCGAGATGCCGTAGGCCAGCGTGCGGCCGTCCCAGGACGGCACGAAGTAGTTGATCGCGTGCGGCACGCCCTGTTCGCGCGCCAGTGCCTCCGGGTCCACCAGCAGGCGTTCGCCGCCGCTGGTGCCTTCGCGCAGCACCAGCTTGAACTGGTTCTCGCCGGCCTTGCGCCGCAGGAACAGGACGCGCTGGCCCGGCAGCCGCACCACGTTGCGCACGATGTCGCCCGCGGCCCCCGAGAGTTCCCGGATGCGCGCGGCCAGCTCGTTGCGGCCGTCGATGCGCGCCAGCTGCGCGGCGGCATGCGCCCCTTGCGCGTCCAGCCAGGCGCGTGTCTGCGGGTCGTCCAGCCGTTCCAGGTTGCGGTAGGGGTCGGGCACGGAAACGCCGTGCATCACTTTCCACGCTCACCACCGCCGCGACGAGGGCCGGCGTCACGTCGTGGAGGCGTGCGTAATGTTCGATCAGCGGCGCCAATTGCGCTTTGCCGGCTTGCGGGGTGTCGCCTGTCGCCTTCCTGGAAGCCTTGCTGCGACCCTCGGGGACCGTCTCGCCGCGGATGAACAGCCGATAGCTCGCATCCAGGCGCTGACTGGCATAGCTGGGGACGCCTTCGGCGGAATACGAAACGAACACGTCGCCGGTCGTCGCGGCCCTGGCAGATGACAGTAAGAGCGTACCGAGGAGCAGCGCCACCGCCGGGCACATCAGCACCAGTCGTGTTCGCGCACAGGTCGGGTCGGCGGTCGCGATCCTTGCCATACCAGCTAAGCGATCGGACGCCGTCGAAACGAACGTGGCGCTTGACTGACACCAAGCAGGACTACCCCTACCACCCGATTCTCCTCCCGTGAGTGCGCGTTGGTGACTAAGTGGCCACAGATGCTGGCTCGAAGGATACCATGGTCGGCAGGGTGGGTACGGGTGGGCTGTGCGCACCGGAAGCAAAGCCGAAGCTGCCGCTGTTTGTGGCATCACCCCGGAACGGATCAATGATCTGTCACGTGGGCGCGCGCATATGGAATGAAAGTGGGCGTCACGCAGATTCTGCGTACTGCCCGCTATGGGCGTCTCTCGCCTCTCTCGGTCGGCATCGCGCTGCTTGTTCCCAGCACCTTTGCCAGCAGACCCGTTCGGCTGCGAACACCAACGCGGCAATAGATCTCCTGAAAATGGTCCTTGACCGTTTGCTCGCCAATGCTGGTCTGGCGGGCGATCTCGCCATTGACCAGGCCCCGCAGCGCCCACACCGCGATTTCACACTGGCGGGGCGACAGACCGTAGTGTGCCAGCCGGCGGAGCAGATCAAGTCGCTGGCGAAACGGCTCAACGACGACAATGATCGCCCCCGCGTGCTGTCGCGTCGCCGCAGACCAGCGTTCTACCGGGCCTTCGTCTGCCGGCGCACCATCGATCGGATCGGCCGCGGCTTCCTCCATCGCGAAGCGGCGCAACAGGCTTGCCGTCGCCCACGGCATCCGGCTGAGGCGAAAGCATTGTGACGCCAGTTTGATGATCCCGGAACCCTGTGCCGGTAGCGCCGCAAGAAGTGCTTGCGGTGGCGTTGTGCCGAGAAAGCGGCGGGCTACGGCGTTGACGTAAAGGGCCTTGCCGGTGGCGCCAAACACCAGGATGCCTGTCTCCGCCTGCTGTGCGGAGTCGCTCAACTGGCGCCGCAGGGTGATCGCCCGCGCCAGGTGTGGGCCGATGCAGTCGAGAATCGCGAGGTCTTCCGCGCAGAAATCACGCTCGTGGCGTTGCCGGTGTACGCCGAGGACAGCAACGGGTTGTTGGCCCACGCGAAAGCCAGATCCGTGCCAGACAAAGTATTGCTAATCAAGTCATTGGCTTACTCGACACGAAGAACGGCGACGGCTGTCGGTAGCCAAACGGTGTAAAGAATTTCGACAATTACGTAGGAAAAAGCGAGCGCCCCTCGCCCTGGTCTGCCAGCGGCTCTGGCGCCAAGCCGCGGTCCACGGGCGAAAGCGCTGTGGCGTCTGCCGCCTCCGTCGAGGAACTTTGGTGGCCGCCGCTCCCCCTGCGCAGCCATCGCCTCTTCGAAATCGGCGGACAGCAACATCGCTGCGTTCCAGGTGGCAACGTAGTTCAGACCGTCGGCGACGCTATGGTCACGCGCATAGTTCAGCATCTCCTTGCTACCACGAATCGCCAACGGCGACTTTGCCGCGATCGTGCGCGCAACACGGCGAACACGTTCGCGCAGCTCGTCCACCCAGGCAAAGACCTGGTTCACCAGGCCGCATGCTTATTGGGGTTGTCCATCCAGTAATGACCCAGACTGACTTTTCTTTTTCCGAGGGGCCGAATTCAACGCTTTTAGCATCCATTGATGCTCTACGCGTGCGGCGTGTCACGATCGTGCCGGCCTTTGTAAACCCCCGGCAACACCGCGACTGGGGTTTCCCCGCTCAACTCCAGGACTTCCGGTTTGCCATACTCGCCTGTGGATCAGGTTTGCGCCCATGACCAGGGCGCGCGTCCCGCAGCCGGCAGGCATTGAGGTCATAACTGTTGGCGCGTACAGTTATGGCCTCAATGCCTGGCCCGTATCCCCGTGTCTGCCGCCTGTGCCTCTGCTCGCACTGCCGTCTATCGCCGTCGCCGGCCCGAGCGTACCGTGCTCTATCGCACCGTGCAGACGCACCTCGCCACCTGGCTCGAACTCTCCTGCGACAGCCGCCAGGGCGCTTCCGGCCGAGCCCATGCCGAACGCGAGTTCCGCCGCTATCTCGAATGCGGGATTCTCGCGCATGGCTTTGCCCGCGCCCGGTGTGCCGAGTGCGGTCGCGATTTTCTCATCGCCTGGTCATGCAAAGGTCGTGGTGTCTGTCCCGCTTGCAACACCCGGCGAATGGTCGAAACCGCTGCCCATCTGGCCGACCACGTTCTTCCGCGGTTGCCGGTCCGCCAGTGGGTGCTGTCGGTTCCCAAGCGGCTGCGTTTTTCCCCTCGAATATGATCCGGCGATCGAGACGCTGGCGCTGCGCATCTTCCTGAGCGTCGTGGAACAAGCCTTGTGCCGCGCCTGCCCGGCGGCGGGTTCCGATTCCCGCATCGGGGCGGTGGCCTTCATCTACCCCGCTTTGGCGCGCTGCTCAATCCGCATGAGCACTTCCACTGCCTCGTCATCGAGGGCGTCTTCGAGGCGAACGCTTCAGGAGCGGCGACCTTTCACGAAAGCGGTGTCCCCGACCAGAAGTTGCTCAACGAAGTGCAGGCCAAGGTCCGCCGCCGTCTGCTGCGCGCGCTGACCCGGCGCGGTGTGCTCGAGCCGGAAGACGCCGAGGCGATGGCGAGTTGGGAGCACGGGGGTGGCTTCTCCCTCGACGCCAGCGTGCGCATCGACGGCACCGACCGCCCGGGCCTGGAACGTCTGCTGCGCGACTGCGCTCGACCGGCCTTCGCGCTGGAGCGCTTGCGTGAAGTCGACGCCGATCACCTGGTCTAGGAGAGCGTCAAGCCAGGTCCCGGCGGCAGCGTCAGCGTTCTGCTGACGTCGCTCGAACGGTTCGAGCGTCTGGCGGCGCTGATTCCGCCGCCGCGCCGACATCGGCATCGGTACTACGGGGTACTGGCACCCAACGCGCCGCTGCGCGCACAGGTCACCGCGCTTGCCGGCGTGCCAGAGCGTCCGACCGCGCCGCTGATCACAGCGACTGAGACGGGGACTGAGCCAATCGCGGCGCAAATCACCGCCCCAGGCGCGTCGTCCGACAGCGAGGAGCCGGCAGAGGAAGCGCTCCTGCGTCGCGCGGCCCGCTACGCCTGGGCGCTGCTGCTCGCGCGGATCCATGAGGTCTTTCCGCTCGTCTGCCCACGCTGTGGCGGCGAGAGGCGAATCATCGCCTTCATCATTGACCCGAGTGCCGTGCGCGACATCTTGACCCCTATCGGCGAACCGACCTCGCCGCCACGCCTGATGCCCGCCCGTGCGCCGCCGCTCTGGGAGATGCAGGGCGTCACCCTGGGCGAGGACGACCCACAGGCTCAATCGGCGCCGGAATACGAATTCGACCAGCGTATCGCCTGGTAGGTGCGGGATGGAAGCAAGACGAGCTGCCATCGCCCGTCGTGGCACGACTCGTGCCAGGGGCCATCCGCCCGGCCGGACCGGCCCGGCGGATGGCCCCTGGCGCTAAGCGAGGCGGGATTCGGATGCCTTTTCATGGGTTCCTGGGACCAACCCTTTGCGGGTGTTTTTCTCAGCCTGCGGGCCGCCTGACGAGTAGAAGGCGAGAGGTGGCTACATGCTTGATCTTGCCGCACCTTTCGCGGGGTGGGTGGGGCTTCTTGGGGCCACGGGGGGGCTTCTTGTAGGCCGCCAGTCGGGCGTAGCCCGCCCACTCTTTCAAGAGGGCAGCGAATTCGACGACAGTCAGTTCGGCCACGACGCCCCACGTCTCGTCCGGAATGGCCAT
>NZ_JAZKUD010000103.1:0-12738 GCF_036625275.1 Accumulibacter sp. | reverse complement strand
TTTCAGATAGTCATCGGTGGTCCGCGAAACCATGTGAATGTGCGGGTCAATTGCCTTCATGCTGCGCTCCTTCCCACGCGCCCCAGGCCTTCAGCCCGACCGCGCTGTCGAGCGGCTCGCTGGTCGGGTCGCTGAGCGACAACTGAATCGCCCTGGTCCGGTCGCCCGGCGACTCGACGAGCAATCGCAGCGTTCGCATCAACGCCTGGTAGCGGTATTCGGCCCGGGCCTCGTCGGCGCCAGCGTAGCGGTCGATCCGGTCGAGGAACGAGGCGATGTCGAGCACTCGCGAGCGGTTCTCGATGAAATAGAGATCGAGCACTTGAGTCGCCGTCAGCGGACGGTAGGGGTCATTCATCTGGGTTCTCCTTGGGCAGGGTGATCCGACGCTGCCGGCCGTGGTCGGATGGTCACCCCGGAAATGAAACCCGCAGTTGGCAAGCGGCTCATGGCCGTCAACGGCGTGGTGGTTGTCTGGCGTGAAGCATGGGAAATTCGATCACGCGGGCAAAAGTATATGCTGCGGCGAAGACTGCGGTCAATCAGGCGGCGAAATGGGCTCCGGCGGCAGGCGAGCGCCACGGCGCCGCGGTGATCAGTTGCCGGGTGCCTTCTCCGGAGGCCGCTCCAGGCCGACCCTCTGGGAACATAAGCCAGGCCTCGACGCGGCGCGCGGGCAGGGGGTACGCCCGAGCGTTCGCGCCAACTGGTTATTTCTTCTGAGCAGTGGCGCCGGCCGAGGCGCCTCCGGTGGGCTGCCCCGGTCTGATATAGACCATCTGCTTTTTCCCGCCCGCCTCGACGTTCAGGCGGACGACTTCACCTCGCGCCAGGCTTGCGCTGACCTCGGCGGGCCCTTGTGCGTCGCGCTCCGGTTGGCCCGGGAAGAAGCCCGACACTCGGGCGTCGCCCGGCAAATCGAGCAGGGGGATCAGGGCTTGACTCAATTCGGCCTCGCCCGCCCCCGGAGTGGCGGCAACGCGGCCGATGGTCTTCAGGACGTCGGGTGTTGCCTCGATCGCACCCGGGAGGCGACGGCCTTCCGGTTGAGCCGGAATCGTGGCTGCCGCTGCCACCGGCGGGGTGCCGCCACCGGCTCCCCACTCGAGATTCACGACCCGGGGTCCCTTCGGGGTTTCCAGACGAATTCCGGTTGGCAGAATCTTCGTCACCGAGCCAATGTCGGGGAGCTTGTCGCCCGCCCGGACGATCTGCTGTTCGCCGTTCGGAAACTCGATCACCGCCCATTCGGACTCGCCTGGCACCATGACCACGCCGGTGAGGCGTATCCCTGCCGGATCGCCGCCCGCAGCCACCGCGGCGGCGCTGGCCAATGCCAGCCCCAGGGCGATCAGGCGGCAGATACGGTGGGTGTGGCGGAGCATTGGCGTGGGCATGGAGTCGGGGTCAGGCAACGCCAGCTAGGACAGGCGGGCGGGAGTGGTGGGTGACGCGGGTAGCGCGCGGCGCGCGAAGCGCGCGCCGCGTCGGGACGGCGGGATCAGCTCCGGCGCCGGCGAGCGACACCGAGGCCGACCAGACCCAGGCTCAGCAGGGCAAGCGATGCCGGCTCGGGGATGTCAGCGGTCTGGGAGAAGCGCTGGTCGAAGGAGGAAAGGTTGGCATTTTCGGTCCCGGCCGTAGCCCACACCAGAATGTTCTTGGTTACGTAGACTGAGCTCTGCCGGGCGAAGGAGGCCGAGTCTTGCAGTGTGGCCGTCTGACCTTGCCCGTCCAGATAGCTGAACTCGACGTCGATGACAGCCAGGTCGTCCGACCCGGCGGCGGTACCGACCGACTCCAGGATGAAACTGCCGACATCCTCATTGCCCTGACCTGGCGCAGAAAACCCATAGCTAGCCCCAAGGTTGTCCATGGATACGCCAGCGATTTTCAGGCTGGGATCGAGCGCCGTGACCATGAAACCGAACGAGTAGTCAACGAAGGCATAAACGTCATCGCCCCTTACGGAGAAGTCACTGCCCGAGATGGCGAAACGCAGGCCATAGTCACCGCCGTCGTCAAGAGCCGTAACGCTGATGTTGGCGGTGTTGACGGAGCGGCCATCAGACGAAATGACCGGTTTGTCCGTCCAATTGTTGAACAGCTTGTCACCGACGGTGATGCTGCCGCCCTCAAGCAGGGCTGCCAGTGTGATGGCCTGGGCGCCGCCGGCGGCGACCGCCAAGGCCAGGGCGAGAAGAGTTTTTTTCATGAGAGAAGGCTCCTTAAAGGTTCAAATCCGCGAGGCCCCCCGGCCTCGCCGGGGGGAGGCAGAGAAGGTTATTGGATCGCGCAGTTTGCCCGTGTGCACTGTGGGATGCAGGCCTTGACGTCGGCAGGTGTGATCAGGCCGTCACCGTTGGCGTCGCGCTGATCATTCGGGCCACTGGCTCTCTGGCCGCGGGCTTTGCTGATGATGCTGAGGTCCCTCTGGTCGATGTCGGTGTCACCATCCGCGTCGCAACGTGGGACGATGTCGCAGAGATCGCCAACGCCGTCGCCGTCAGTATCCCTTTGGTCTGGGTTGGGCACGGCCGGGCAGTTGTCGACGGAGTCGCACACGCCGTCGCCGTCGCTGTCGACACAGCCACCACCAACCGAGCGCTGCAGCACGAGCAGGGCATAGGCTTGGGCGGAAAAATCATTCCAGCGGCTCGTACCGTTGGCGTCGACGTACTGTCCGCCCGCCACCTGGTGAGTCAGGATCGTGTAAGCGTAGTCGAAGTAAACCCGTTTTGGCTCAGCGGGATCGCAGTAATAGCCGTTACCACCGGCACCGAACAGCGGCACACGCGGGATGGCAGCACAATCGAGATGAACTTCACGAGCGGCAAAGGCCGGCGCATCGCCAGGCGGCAGAATGCCGATTTTGGCCGGGGTGAGGTTGCTGGAAGGAATCGGCGTGGCGCCGGAATCCTCAATGAAGGAGTAGGCCTTGGACGAACTCCACAGGTAGTACCAGTACGAAGGCCAACCGTCCTGGGTCGGGCTTATGTTCGTGTAGCGGTAGCGGTTGCGCTGCCACTCCAGGTAGCCCTGAACGCTCGGGTCGTTCAGCGAAGCCCCGCCGACGATTTGAATCCAGGTCCCGGAGGCGGTCTGTTGGGCTGAGTTGCAGTTCCCCGCGTTATAGCCATGGCCGCGCTCCGTCGGCGTCAGGATTCCGCCAGCGGAGCACGCCGCGCCGGCTAGGCCATTGGCCACGTAGGCGTTCTTGGCCGTCGTGGCCGCGGTATTCAGTTGACCCAGCCTGACAGCGTCGGCATGGGCCACGGAGGAATAAACACTGCGCACTGCCGCGAGGCCCGCAACGACCAACTGGGTGGTAGAAGAGTCGAGACAATCCAGGAGGCCGTAGATGGCGCCATAGCACCAGTAACCGCCTCCATTCTGAGCCGCTATCGTGCGGTCAAATATGGTGTTGATGGCCGCCGGAACCCCCGGATTGGGGCCGCCGGTGAGCAGGTAGACCGACAGGGCCATCATGTCGGCCCCGTCACGGTAGGCATACTGGGCTGCCGCCACGTGATTAGCCAGAATCCAAGCCACGGCGCTGTCCATGCGCGTCTTGTCGGCCGCCGACGCCGCGGCGTAACCCTGGCTCAGGGCATTGGGATCGTTGCCCTGGCGCTTCTCGAGCAGAGCCAGCAGCGACAAGCCGGTGGCGTCTCCTGCCCCGCCGCTGTACGCGTTGTTGGCGTCCTGCCAGGCGAGTCCATTGTCGATGGACGTTGCCACGTCAGTGCTGAAGTTGGTAACAACGGCGTTAGCGCCGCTTCCCACCGTCAGCAAAACGGCGGCGGCCAGCGCACTTATCTTCAAACTTGATTTCATTATATTTACCCTTTCAGTCCCTGTTGCTGAAGTCCGCCCTCGTGGGCAGTGTTCCCGCGTCGTCGCACCGCCCGGATACGTAACCGGCGCTCTTAGAAGTCAAAGCAAGGTTCGTGCCACGTTGGCTTCTGACATCTAGTCGGTTGAGTTAACGATGAAGTGTGGTTGAGTCGTAGGCGGTGCGCGACTCAAGTGTAAGATTTTCCGACACCCTTTTTGCTCTTCGAAGGTTCAGTCGGAGATGTTAGCTGCGTCGCAGGGTCGGGATCAGGGCAAGGCAGGGACCGGCCAACCGGAAGCACGGGCGGTGCGCCAGAGTCTGGGAAACGCGCCACCATGGGCGAGGCACGCACCCCTGCGTATAGCGCAACCGCCGGGTCCATCGCCTCCCGGGTACGTCCCGCGAAGGGCGGGCGAGCCCGACCTTCAGGCAAAAAAGGCGAATCCCCGGTCCGCGCGCCATCGGGCTATTTCCGGGCCACGCTTCCGGTCTGACTCGTCGCGACGGGCTGACCGGGCATCATGTAGACCGTCTGGTTTTTCCCGTCCGCCTCGACTTTCAGGCGGACGACTTCCCCTCGCGCCAGGCTCGCGTTGACCTCGGCCGGTCCTTTCGCCTCACGCTCGGGTTCGCCCGGGAAGAAGCCCGACACGCGGGCATCGCGCGGCAAATCGAGCAAGGGGACCAGCGCGTGAGTGAGGTCGGCGTCGCTGGCCGCAGCGCGGGCGGCGACGCGACCGATCGCGCTCAGGACTTCGGGCGTTGCCTGGATCGAACCCGCGGTGATACGGCTCTCCGGCTGAGCCGGGACCGGGCCGGCAGCGGCTGCCACCGGTGGCGTGCCGCCACCGGCTCCCCATTCGAGATCCACGACCCGCGGTCCTTTCGGTGTGTCGAGGCGAATCCCGGTGGGCAGAATCTTCGCGACCGAGCCGATCTGGGGGAGTTTGTCGCCGGCCCGGACGATCTGTTGTTCGCCGTTCGGAAACTCGATCACCGCCCATTCGGACTCGCCTGGCACCATGACCACGCCGGTGAGGCGTATCCCCGACTGATCGCCGCCCGTAGCTACTGCCGTGCCGCTGGCGAATGCCAGCCCCAAGGCGATCAGGCGGAAGATACGGTGGGTGTGGCGGAGCATTGGCGTGGGCATGGAGTCGGGGTCAGGCAAAGCCAGCCAGGACAGGCGGGCGGGAGTGGTGGGTGACGCGGGTAGCGGGCGGCGCGCGAAGCGCGCGCCGCGTCCGGGACGAGGGGATCAGCTCCTGCGCCGGCGAGCGACACCGAGGCCGACCAGACCGAGGCTCAGCAGGGCAAGCGATGCCGGCTCGGGGATGTCCGCAATCTGGGAGAAGCGCTGTTCGAAACCGGCTAGGTACGCCTGCTCGTTGTCGCCAGTGGCCCAGACCAGAATATTCTTGGTCACCCAGATCTCGCTTTGTGGTGCAAAGTCTGCACTATCTGTGAACCTTTCGGTCATTCCCGCTCCGTCAAGCCAGCTGAACTCGACATCCTTTGTCCCGAGGTCATCCAGCCCGGCTGCGGTCCCGACAGTCTCAAGAATGAAGGATCCGTTGTCGCCGAAATTAGTGAGCAATGCGCTAGTCATCCGCAACGAATTATCCTTGACCCGCAGGTTCGGATCGAGGACGCTCACCTTGAAGCCGAACGTGAAGTCGAGGTAGGCATAGAGGCCGTCACCGGTGACGCTGAATTCGCTATTCAGGATATCGAACTTGAGGCCGGGGCCAGGGTTCAAGCCGCCGTCATTGAGCGCTGAGACGTCGATGTTGGTGGTATTGACCACGCGGCCAGCAGTGGATGAATCCTGAAAGATCACCGACCAGTTATCGAACAGCTTGTCGCCAGCGGTGATGCTGCCGCCCGGCCGCAGCAGCTCGGAGAGCGGGATGGCCTGGGCACCGCCGGCGGCAACCGCCAGGGCCAGGGCGAGAAGGGTTTTTTTCATGAGGGAAGCTCCTTAAAGGTTGAGTCCTGCAATGCCCCCCGGCGGGGCCGGGGGGAGGCAGAGAAGGTTACGGGGCAGTCACCGAGATGACGCAGTTCGGCAGCGTGCATTTCGGGATGCAGAATTTCACATCAGCGGGGTCGATCTTCTTGTCGCCGTTGGTGTTGTAGATACTCGGCACCGGCTTGCCACGATTCCTGCTGATCAGGCTGAGGTCAGTCTGATCGACCTTGAAGTCACCATTCACGTCGCACGTGGCCGCCTCGCAGGCATCGCCTGTACCGTTGCCGTTGCTGTCCTTCTGATCGCGATTCGGTACGGTGGGGCAGTTGTCGCAAACATCGCCGACGCCGTCCTTGTCCGTATCTTTCTGGTCGGGGTTGGGGATCTGCACGCAGTTATCCACAGAGTCGCAGACACCATCCTGGTCGCTGTCGACGCACGCACCGCCGAGCGAGCGCTGGAGCACCAGGATCGCGTAGTCATGATCAACTCCCGGATACCCAAAACTGCCGTTCGGGTTCGGGAAATAGCCGTCTGCGGTCTGTTGCAGCGACATCAACTGGTAGGCGTAGTCGTAATACCAGCCCTTCGGCGTGCCGGAGTAGTATCCGGCAGGGCCGGCCACGCCGCCGTTGCGCGGCGCCGGGCGGGTGTCGATCGCCGGGTCTCGATTGACCAGCCTCAGATAACCGCTCACATTCAGAGCCGGAAGTGTGCCCATGGCGGCCGTGCTGATGTTGCCGGCCGCCGGGTTGATCTTGGACGTCTCGATGATGTTGAAGGCTTTCGAGGACGACCAGAGGAAGTAGAAATACGCCGCCGACCATGAATCGGGGTAGACGTTGGTCGAGTAGTTGTAGGCGTTCTGCAGCCAGCGCAGGTAGGTCTGGATCGACGGATCGTTCACGTTCTTACCCGTGCCGACCAACTGGCCCCAGGTACCGGAAGCAGTTTGTTGGGAACTATTGTTCCCCGCGCCATAATACGATTGGTACGCGTGACCCTTGCAGCTCGCGGCGCCGCAGGTGTCAAAGAGCCCGCCGCTGTTTTGTTCACCGTTAATAGCATAGGCGGCGGATGTCAGGTCGAGCGCGGTCGTGATCAGCGGGATGCGGTCCTTGTCCGCGGATTCGCCCTTGGCGCTATAGAAACCCTTCGCCGACGCGAGCCCCGCCAGGGTGAACTGAGTGGTGGAGGAGTCGTAGCCATTTCCAGTGTAACCCCAGTAGCCTCCGGCGCCGTTTACCGTCTCGGGTCCCGGTGTTTGGGCAGCCAGCGACCGATCAACCACCTTATCGATGGTCGCTCGCGCCGAGCGGCCGGTGCAGTTGTAGGGTGCCGCCCCAGCCGGGGTATCGGGACCACCGGTTTCGAGATAGACCGACAGGGCCATCAGAACCTGGCCGTCGTAATAGGAGTAAAAGCTGCCCCTGTCGCCGAAATTGCCATCGGCGATCAAGAGGCAGGCGGCGCGCTGGGCCAGCAGCTGGTCGGCGGCGTTGAGACCGCTGTAGCCTGCTGGGAGGCTCTCTTTTTCGAGCAAGGTCAGCAGCGACAGACCGTTGGAGTAGTTGAATACGGTAAAGTAATTATTCGCCCGCGAGTACGCCAGCCCCGCGTCGATCGCAGCGTTGACGTCGTCCTTGAAGGCCTGATAATCGGCCTGTACGCTCGCCGCGCCCGCGAAAAGGAACGCGGCGGCCAGCGCCTTGGTAATGCTTCGTTGTTTCATGAGAAGTACCCTTTCAAATTTCCTTTCAAGGCCGCCCTTGTGGGCAGCGTTCCCGCGTCGTCGCTCCGCCAGGGCACGTAACCGGCGCTCCCAAAAGACCACGCACATTTCGTGCCTACTCTCTCTCTGCCATCTATGTAATTGATTTAGAGGAAAGGCTGGAGTCTCTCTGCAGCGGCACTGCACTGAAGTGTAAGATTTTCCGACAGAGTAATTAAAGTAAATTAGGGGACAAATTCGGGGACAGTATATTCAACTGCCCCTGATCACGAACACGGCCAGGAGGACGAGGGTGGCGAGAATTGCGAGGGTGGTGGCATCGGGTTATCCGCATCACATGGCACAACGGGGTAACGGTCGCCAGCAGACTTTTTTCCGATGACGATTGTCGCGAGCACTTGCGCCTGATTTCAGCTTCGTGCGCGCGTAGCGGGACTGAGGTCTGGGCTTACTGCCTGATGCCGAACCATGTCCACTTGATCATGGTGCCGCATCATTCCGATGGGCTGCGAAGTGCGATCAGTGAGCGCAGCTCGACCCCAGGCTGCGGCCGCAGAAACGCGGTCCAAAGCCAAGATCGGAAACCGGCGAGTAGCGCGCTCCCGTCTGATCGGCGCCGCGGGTGGAGGTGACTATACTGCCCGCGAATTGCCTTCATTGCCTTCATTGCCTTCGACGAACACGGCGTCCAGGGTCTGTGCGTCGAGCACGCGCTTTGCCCACGTCTCCAGGCGCGCAGGTTCGGCACCCGCGAGCCGGGCCTCGGCCCAGGCCGGCAGGGAGCCGAAGCGCCAGGTCAACAACTGCTTCAGCAGCCGTGCCTCGCCTTGCTCGATTCCCTTTTCGATCCCTTTCTGGATCCCTCTCTGGATCCCTTTCTGGATCCCTCTCTCCGTCGCCTGTTGTTCCCATTGCTCTGCAATCGTCAGCATCAGTTCATCTCCACCACTCAAAGTTTGCGTCACAGCCTGGCGCAACTCGTCACCGCTCAAGCGGTCAATGCTCGCCGCCTGCGCCAGGTAGCGTAGAAGCGTACGTACATAGTCCAACCCCATCGAGCTCTGCGCTAGGTCCCGCAGCAGTCCCAGAATTTCCGGCAGCCGTTCGCGCAACTCGTCCCGGAAGATGTACTTCAGGGTCAGCAGCGCCGTGTGCAGCATGACCGCACCCCGCAGCTCGTCGTCTTGGTAGCCGCTTAAGTCGATCAGGTGATAGACACACGCCGGCACATAGGCACGCAGCGCCGGGGCCTCCTCGACCTCGTCGGCGAATTGCCGGCTGACGCGCCAGGTCGCCGCGCCGTGATAGACCACGACCGGTACGACAACGGGCAGGCGACCGGAATTCCCGGCGTTCAGCCATTGTTCCCAGATCCGCACCCGATAACGCAGGAGGTCCAGGCCGATTCGCGACTCGACATAGCTCTTGTGTTCGAACAGCACGTGCACATAGCCGGGGCCGCCGTCGCGAAGATCAACCGCGTACAGCAGGTCCGCGGGATGCAGCGCGAGCTCCGGATCGAGAAACGAGTCCTTGGCCGTGCGCAAGGTCTTCCAGTTCAGCGCCTGCGCTGCTGTCGTCGGCAGATAGCGCTCCAGGAATTCCGCCGCCACCTCGGTTCGCCCGAACACCGCCTTGAAAAAGCGGTCGTGCGGGCTGTTCAACGCTGTCATCTGCGATCTCCATCAATCGCTCGAATTCTATCCTACCGTCGGCAGCGTAATACGGTGACAGTAGCGGCGACTGCAGTAAATTCGGGAGTAAATCCGGGGACAGTATACTCAACCGCCCGGGATCACGAATACGGCCAAGAGGACGAAGGTGGCGCGACTTGCGAGGGTGGTGGCATCGGGCTATCCGTATCACGTGACACAGCGGGGTAACCCTTGCCAGCAGACTTTTTTCCGATGACGATTGTCGCGAGTACTTGCGCCTGATGTCAGCGTCGTGCGCACGTACCGGGACGGAGGTCTGGGCTTACTGCCAGATGCGGAATCACGTCCACCTGGTCATGGTGCCGCAGCATGCCGATGAGGTGCGAAGTGCGATCAGAGAGGCGCATCGGCGCTTTACGGTTGCGAACTGGCCAGAGTACCTGCGCGAAGCGATGGATCAATCTATGGCCGAAAAGATCCATGCTCACACCCGGACGGGTCGGCCGTTGGGCGAAGAAGCCTTCGTTAGCGAACTGGAAGCGCGGCTCGAGCGCCGGCTGCGGCCGCAGAAACGCGGTCCAAAGCCGAGATCGGGAAGCGGCAAGTAGCGCGTTCCTTTCTGATCGGCGCTGTGGGTAGAGTTGACTATACTGTCCCCGAATTGCGAATTGCGAATTGCGAATTGCGAATTGCGAATTGCGAATTGCGAATTGCGAATTGCATACCGTCCCCGAATTGCAGGGATCGGCCAGTTGACGGCCGCGATTTCCTTCAGAGGAGCAAGTCCACGAGCAACGGTGAGGCTGGAGAGGCAAACGGATCGACCACTGTCACGCCACGCCAAACAAATCCCTTCTGGAAATCTTCACTCAGGAGCAGGCGGCAGCGGTTTTCGGCAGCGACCGCAAGAATCACCGCATCCCAGATCGGGAGTCGATGGTCAACAGTCAGGTCGAAAGCGGCCTGGAAGGAAGGCCACGTCGAGTCAGCTACCTCGAAGCTGTCCGCCCAGGCGAGAACTGCCTCACGGGCAGCTGCCGGAGATTGCCCGGCTTTTCCCGTGAGCACTCGGGAGAGTTCGCCGAGCGTCTGAGCGGGCAACAGAACCCGATTGGCCGGCAAGCGCTCGATGAGTTGGAAGGCCATGCGGCAACGAAGCTCGTCGCCAACCCCTTCGGCATAGGCCAGGATGTTGGTATCGAGTGCGACTCGCATCGTCAGCATTCGTAGAGTTCGTCACGCGTCCAGCCTCGTGCGCCGATGGCTTCTTTCCGGCGCAGCCGTTCGAGCAGGTTGCGCCTCGCTCCCTGGCGTTGATCGTCGTCCCAACGTGCAGGTGAAATCGTCGCCACAGGTTTGCCACGCGAGAGCACGGTAAACACCTCACCTTGGGCAACCTCACGTAGCACTCTGGAAAACTGGCGATTGGCATCCCCTGCTGAAACGATTCTCATAAAGGCCACCAGTTTGTAGTGTTGAGTACTACATTATCCACTGGCAGCTCGTCTCGTCAAGTTGTCAAGGAAGTAAAGGAAATTCGGGGACAGTATATACAACCTCCCGGGATCACAAGTACGGCCAGGAGGACCAAGGTGTCGAGAATTGCGAGGGTGGTGGCATCGGGTTATCCGCATCACGTGACACAACGGGGTAATCGTCGCCAGCAGACTTTTTTCTCTGATGACGATTATCGCGAGTACCTGCGCCTGATGTCGGCTTCGTGCGCGCGTACCGGGACTGAGGTCTGAGCTTACTGCCTGCTGCCGAACCACGTCCACCTGATCATGGTGCCGCAGCATCCCGATGGACTGCGCAGTGCGATCAGTGAGGCGCATCGGCGCTCTACGCTCGGCTGTGGTTGCGAACTGGCCCAGAGTACCTGAGCGAAGCGATGGATCAGTCTCTGGCCAAAAAAATCCATGCTCACACCCGGACTGGGCGGTCGTTGGGCGAAGAGGCCTTCGTCGGCGAACTGGAAGCGCGGCTCCAGCGCCGGCTGCGGCCGCAGAAACGACAGTCCAAGGCCGAGATCGGAAAGCGGCGAGTAGCGCGTTCCTTTCTGATCGGCGACGCGGGTAGAGTTAGCTATACCGTCCCCGAATTGCCTTCGACGAACACGGCTTCCAGGGTCTGTGCGTCAAGCACGCGCTTTGCCCACGTCTCCAGGCGCGCAGGTTCGGCGCCTGCGAGCCGGGCCTCGGCCCAGGCCGGCAGGGAGCCGAAGCGCCAGGTCAACAACTGCTTCAGCAGCCGTGCCTCGCCTTGCTCGATGCCCTTTTCGATCCCTCTCTCCGTCGCCTGTTGTTCCCATTGCTCTGCAATCGTCAGCATCAGTTCATCTCCACCACTCAAAGTTTGCGTCACAGCCTGGCGCAACTCGTCACCGCTCAAGCGGTCAATGCTGGCCGCCTGCGCCAGGTAGCGTAGAAGCGTACGTACATAGTCCAGCCCTTTCGAACTCTGCGCCAAGTCCCGCAGCAGTCCCAGAATTTCCGGCAGCCGTTCGCGCAACTCGTCCCGGAAGATGTACTTCAGGGTCAGCAGCGCCGTGTGCAGCATGACCGCACCCCGCAGCTCGTCGTCTTGGTAGCCGCTCAAGTCGATCAGGTGATAGACACACGCCGGCACATAGGCACGCAGCGCCGGGGCCTCCTCGACCTCGTCGGCGAATTGCCGGCTGACGCGCCAGGTCGCCGCGCCGTGATAGACCACGACCGGTACGACAACGGGCAGGCGACCGGAATTCCCGGCGTTCAGCCATTGTTCCCAGATCCGCACCCGATAACGCAGGAGGTCCAGGCCGATTCGCGACTCGACATAGCTCTTGTGTTCGAACAGCACGTGCACATAGCCGGGGCCGCCGTCGCGAAGATCAACCGCGTACAGCAGGTCCGCGGGATGCAGCGCGAGTTCCGGATCGAGAAACGAGTCCTTGGCCGTGCGCAAGGTCTTCCAGTTCAGCGCCTGCGCTGCTGTCGTCGGCAGATAGCGCTCCAGGAATTCCGCCGCCACCACGGTTCTCCCGAACACCGCCTTGAAGAAGCGGTCGTGCGGGCTGTTCAACGCTGTCATCTGCGATCTCCACCAATCGCTGCAATTCTATCCTACGATCATCAGCCCTGCCGCCAACAGCGGCAGCGCAATACGGTGACGGTACCGGTTACCGCAGCTTGTGCGTTGCCCGTCGGCTGATTATTGCTGGCCACCCGGCTGGCGTGTTTCGAGAAGAGTGGGTGACGAGCCCGCGCCTGTGCAGCAGGCGTGGAGGGAAGATCAGGGGCCGTGAAGAACTGGTGCAGCAGGTGGGCGAAATGCTCGATCAGGTGCGGTACCGGCGTGACTGCGTCGTTATCTTTCGATGCAGAGTGTCCTTGATCCGAACGGCGCTACTTGGTCCACCCGGTCACCGGCGTTACCGGCACGAGTTCCATATCGACATAGGGCCGAAACGGCGCCTGAATCTTTTCCAGCAGGGCCGGGTCCTCGGTTTCGAGCAGCGCGAAGGTGCGCGATCCGTCGTTGGCCGCCCAGTCCTTGTGCA
>NZ_JAZKUD010000102.1:0-12740 GCF_036625275.1 Accumulibacter sp. | reverse complement strand
CGATGGCCAGCGCCGAGACGATGATCTGCAGCGAACCGAGCCCGAACAGCGTGCGCCGCAGCTCCCACAAGCGGCGAGGCTTCATCTCCAGGCCGATCAGGAACATCAGCAGCACGACGCCGAGTTCGGTGAAATGCCGCACACCTTCGACCTCGGTGGTGATGAAAGGCCCTGGCGTATGCGGTCCAACGATGACGCCGGTAACCAGCAAGCCGAGGATCGAGCCGAGACCGAAATGCCGAAACACCGCGACGGCAACTGCCGCGACGACCAGCAACAATACGGCAGAGTCAACGAAAGATTTGGGGTCCATGCGAGTGGTGAGCGCTTCCTTAATGTCAAAGTCGCGTCAGCGACTCACGACCCCCCCTCCCCACTTGCGGGGGGCGAAGGCGGGGTTTCGTGGAGCACTGCTCCGCGCCGCCGTAGCCGGCCCGCGATGCAGCGCGGGCCGGGAGGGGTCGGGGGAGAGGGAAACGGTCATGACGTTCATGATCTGGAATGCCTGGAAAAGTCATCACCGTTAGTCGAAGTAGCTGCGCGCAGTCTCGAAGCGCTGCGCGAAGTAGCGTGCGCCGAGCTGGTCGATGCGCACTCGACCGTTGCTCGACGGCGCGTGGATGAAACGGTCGTCACCGATGTACACTCCGACATGCGAGAAAGCGGCGTTACGGGTGTTGAAGAAGACCAAGTCGCCGGGGCGCAGGCCCGCACGCTCGACCGGACGACCCCGGCGGGCGATGTCGGCGGCGCTGCCACTGACCCGAAGCCCCGCCGCGCGTCCGTAGATGTACGACACCATACCGCTGCAGTCCAGACCCGCTTCCGGGTTCTTGCCGCCGAAACGGTAGCCGGTGTCAAGCAGACTGAGCGCAAAGAGCACCACGTCGTTGCCTTTGGGGCTGCTCGCAGGGGGGCGCTCGGCAGGTTGATGCGCCGGCGCCTGTGGCGCCGGCGGCTTGCTGGCACAGGCTGCCATCAGCAGAGAGAAGAAGCCGGCGATGAGCAGGTGGACACGCATGCTGCACAGTATAAACTACAGCCCTCAAGATTATTACCGGGGAAAGACATGCACCTGACCGATCCGCGCCTGCTGCGCTCGAACTGCTATGTCGATGGTCGCTGGGAAGCCGCCGACGACGGCCGCACTTTTACCGTCCGGGACCCGGCAAGTGGCGAAACGCTGGGTGAAGTACCCTGGATGACGGCCACCGAGACTGCGCGCGCGATCGCCGCCGCGGCCGCGGCGCTGCCGGCCTGGCAGGCGAAGACTGCGAAGCAGCGGGCGACCGTCCTGCGCCACTGGTATGAACTGATCGTCGCTAATGCCGAGGATCTTGCGCAGCTGATGACCGCCGAGTGCGGCAAACCGATTGCCGAGGCGCGCGGCGAGGTCGCTTACGGCGCCGCCTTCGTCGAATGGTTTGCCGAGGAAGGCAAGCGCGCCTACGGCGAATCGATCCCGAGTCCAGCCAATGATCGGCGCTTGCTGACCATTCGCCAGCCGGTCGGGGTCTGTGCGGCGATCACACCCTGGAACTTTCCGCTGGCGATGATCACCCGCAAGGTCGCGCCGGCGCTTGCCGCCGGTTGCACGGTGGTGGTCAAACCCGCCGAGCAGACGCCGCTGACGGCCCTGGCGCTGGCGCGTCTGGCGCATGACGCGGCGCTGCCGGCAGGGGTGTTCAATGTACTGACCGGCGACCCGGCGGCGATCGGCGGCACGCTGACGGCCAGCCCGGTGGTCCGCAAGCTCTCGTTCACCGGTTCGACCGAGGTTGGTCGACTGTTGATGGCACAATGCGCGCCAACGATCAAGAAACTCTCGCTTGAACTTGGCGGCAATGCGCCGTTCATCGTTTTCGACGACGCCGATGTCACCGCTGCGGTCGCAGGAGCGATCGTCGCCAAATATCGCAACACTGGTCAGACCTGCGTCTGCGCCAACCGGCTGCTGGTCCAGGACGGGATCTACGATCGCTTCGTTGAAGAGCTGAGCAGGCGCGTGCAGTCGCTCAAAGTCGGACCGGGCTGTGAAGAAAGCACTCTGCAGGGACCGCTGATCGATGCCGCAGCGCTGGCCAAGGTCGAGGAACATATCGCCGATGCCGTCGCCGGCGGCGCGCGCGTGCTCACCGGTGGTAGCCGGCACGCGCTCGGTGGCCATTTTTTCACACCAACGGTGCTGGCCGACGTAACGCCGGCAATGCGTATCGCACGCGAAGAGACCTTTGGTCCAGTGGCGCCTGTGTTCAGGTTCTCGAGCGAGGCACAGGCGATCAATATGGCCAACGATACCGAGTTTGGTCTCGCCGCCTATTTCTATACCCGCGACGTGGCGCGCTGCCTGCGCGTGGGCGAAGCGCTCGAATACGGCATGATCGGCATCAACACCGGTCTGATCTCGAATGAGGTGGCCCCTTTCGGCGGTGTCAAACAGTCCGGCGTCGGCCGCGAGGGATCAAAGCATGGGCTCGACGAATACCTCGAGATCAAATATCTCTGCTTCAGCACGGTCTGAAGCCGTGAACCAGGCGAGAAAATGAAACTCGTCATCATCCCGTTGCTGAGCAGCCTGATCCTTGCCACGATCTTTGGGTGGCGGGTGCTGTTCAGGCAGCGGGCTGTGTTCATTGTTGATGGGGTTCGGGACTTCCCCCCGAACGATGCGGGGAGCCGTTGGGTTTCCCATACTTCGCCATTCTGCCTGGAGCTACGCCGATGAATCCTGCGCATTTTCTCAAGTACCTGCTGTCTGGTCTGCCACTGCTCTCGACCCTGAAAGAGTATCGACTAGCCTGGCTCAGCAAGGATGCGATCGCCGGGCTTTCGGCCTGTATCGTGTCGATTCCGTCGGTCATCGCCTATGCCGAACTGGTCCACCTGCCCCCGATTACGGGACTGTACGCGGCACTCGCGGCGGCCATCGGCTATGCCCTGTTTTCCAGTTCACGTCACGTCATCGCCGGACCGGATGCCGCCATCGGATTGCTGGCCGGTTCGGCGATCCTGCCGCTGGCGGCAGGCGATCCGGCGCGTATCGTCTCCCTCGCAGCCGTCCTCGGCATACTTTCAGGGGGGGTATTGCTGCTCGCCGCACGCCTCAAGCTGGGCGTCATTGCCGACCTGTTGTCGCGTCCGGTGTTGATAGGTTACCTCAACGGTGCCTCGCTGGTCCTGATCGCCACCCAACTTGGCAAGATGTTCCGTATCAAGACCGAGGGTGAGGAATTCTTCGAGTTGGTCTTTACGATCATTGCGCAATTGGCGCAGACGCATCTGCCGACCTTTGTGTTCGGCGTCTTGCTGGTTGGCTTGCTGATCGGACTTGCGCGCTGGTTTCCTCGCGTCCCCGGCGCACTGGCAGTCTGCGCGGTAGCGATCGCCGTCTCCTTCGCCTTCGACCTCGGCAGCTACGGGGTGGCGCTGGTCGGCAGCGTGCCTTCGGGTATTCCCAGCCTGACGATCCCAACGTTTCATTGGTCGGATATCTCGGCGCTTGCCCCGGCCGCGGTCGCGATTGCCTTTCTGGCCTTTTCGGACGGGATTCTCCTGGCACAGACCTTCGCCGAAAAAAATGGCTATGAAGTTCGCCCGAATCGCGAACTGGTGGCACTTGGTTCGGCAAACATCCTGGCCGGCTTGTGGCAAGGTTTTCCAGTATCCGCCAGCCAGTCCCGGACCTCGATCGTCGATTCGGCTGGTGGCAAGTCGCAGGTGGCACAGTTGCTGGTCGCGGTGGGCTTGCTGCTGTTCCTGTTCTTTCTGACCGGCTTGATTGCCTTGTTGCCGAAGGTGGCGCTTGGCGCGATTCTGATCGTGACCGCTTTCGGGATGCTGGAAGTGGCGCCGCTCACAGGCCTGTACAAGATTGATCGGGTCGAGTTCGGCATTGCCATGGGTGTGACCCTGGCAATCCTGATCGCGGGGGTGGTCCCGGGGATCATTCTCGGTTTGCTGCTATCGCTGATTTCGGTGCTCGTAGAAGTCTCACGTCCCGACGATGCCGTTCTTCGCCGCCTGGTCAGCGACGGCAAGTTCCACCACTGCATGGGTGACGAAGAGGCAGAAAGCGTCCCTGGCCTGCTGGTCTATAGGCTTTACGCACCGTTGATCTTTGCCAATGCTCGGCATGTGATGACACGCATCCGGACACTGGTCGACGAGGCCGATCATCCGGTCAAGTGGCTGGTGATCGACGCACAGGCGATTCACGACATGGACGTCACCGCTGCTCAACGCTTTGCCGAATTGCACCGGGAACTGGCCGAGGACGGGGTTGATATCAAGATTGCCGATGCGCCGCGGCCATTCCTCGAAGAACTTGCCAAGGTTGGACTTTCCGAGGAAATCGGTCGCGGGGATTTCTTCGGGTCGGTCAAAAAAGCGGCCGAGGCTTTCGAACAGATGTATGGCCCCAGGGAGCCGCGAACTGGCAACATGGATCAGACGGCAGGTCAACGCCGTTGACGGTGAGCACACGCACGGCTTTCCTCACGCTCAGGTAGGCTTTCTTCAGCAGGGCTGCGAAGATACTTTCGCCAGCGCCTGCCTGGGTCGCGCAGCCATCCGCAGAGATGGGCGCGCCACCGCTGCTGCCGCCAACGCTTGCTGATCATGACACGGTAAGGCATGCGCGCGGATGGGAATCCAGCGCCTTTGGAGCGTGCCTGTGCCACGCAGAAGAGCCAAACCCGCGCAGTAGCGAAAAACGTCCCCCGTTTTTTACCGAAATTTAATGGTCAGCCCCCTCCATTTTGCAGAATCTTGAGCTCTGCCTGCCTATCATTCCTGATGTCAAAGACATCCACATGGAGGCAAACATGGATCTCGTTTATCTTGCAGGAATTTTTCTGTTCTTCATCCTGACGGCAGTATTCGGCGTCGGTTGCGCGCGGCTTGGGGGAACGATATGAGCATTGCCCAGATCGTCAGCGCCGTCGTCGCGGTCGTGCTGCTGATTTACCTGATCGCGGCGCTCCTCCATCCGGAGGACTTCTCATGAGCGACCATGCCTGGCTTCTCCTGGGGCTTTATGTGGCCATTCTCATGGCCGTGGTGAAGCCCCTTGGCAGTTACATCGCCGATGTGATGGAAGGTCGCAGCCTGGCGTTGCGGTTTGGCGGCGGCATCGAGTCCGTGCTCTACCGTTTGTGCGGCGTCGACAAGGAAGAAGAAATGGGTTGGCTCAAGTACGCCCTCGCCCTACTGCTCTTCAATGTCCTTGGCGCCCTGAGCGTCTATGGCCTGCAACGCTTACAGATCTGGCTGCCCCTCAATCCGCAGGCAATGGCCAGCGTCAGTCCGGATTCGTCCTTCAACACGGCCATCAGTTTCGCCACCAATACCAATTGGCAGGGCTATGCCGGCGAGTCCACCATGAGCTACCTTACCCAGATGCTGGGTCTCACGGTGCAGAATTTTTTCTCGGCCGCTACCGGCATCGTCGTCGCCATTGCCTTGATCCGCGGCTTCGCGCGCCACGCCACCAAGACCCTTGGCAACCCCTGGGTGGATCTGACGCGCATCACGCTCTACGTATTGCTGCCGCTTGCCTTCGTCTTCGCCATCTTTCTGGTCAGTCAGGGCGTGATCCAGAACTTTGATCCTTATCAGGACACCACGACTCTCGAAGTCACGAAGTATGAAAACTCCAGGAGCGGTCCCGACGGTCAAGCGCTGAAAGACGACCAAGGCAATGCACTGACTGAACCTTGCCGAGACGCAGACGCAGACCCTGCCCATGGGCCCGGTCGCCTCGCAAGAAGCGATCAAGATGCTCGGCACCAATGGCGGCGGTTTCTTCAACGCCAACTCGGCGCATCCGTACGAGAATCCGACGCCGCTGTCCAACTTCGTGCAGATGCTGTCGATTTTCCTGATTCCTGGCGCCCTCTGCCTGACCTTCGGCCGCATCGTCGGCGACACGCGCCAGGGCTGGGCAGTACTCGCGGCGATGACGCTGATGTTCGTGGTCATGGCCGTCATCGCCATGCACTACGAGCAAGCGGGCAATCCGCTGCTCGGCAGGCTCGGCGTCGATATCGGCGCCGGCAATATGGAAGGCAAGGAAACACGCTTCGGCACCTTCGACTCCGGGCTGTTCGCCACCATCACGACACTGGCCTCCTGCGGTGCGGTCAATGCCATGCATGATTCCTTCACGCCCATGGGTGGCTTCGTGCCTCTGTGGAACATGATGCTCGGCGAAGTGGTGTTCGGCGGGGTCGGTTCCGGTCTCTACGGCATGCTGCTGTTTGCCGTCATGGCGGTGTTTATTGCTGGCCTGATGATCGGCCGTACGCCGGAATACCTGGGCAAGAAGATCGAGGCCTACGAGATGAAGATGGTGTCCATCGCCATTCTCATCACTCCCTTCCTGGCATTGGTCGGCACCGCCACCACCGTGATGACGGCGGACGGCCTGGCCGGCATCGCCAATCCGGGAGCGCACGGCTTCTCGGAGATCCTTTACGCCTTCACCTCGGCAGCCAACAACAACGGTAGCGCTTTCGCCGGGCTTTCCGCCAACACGCCGTTCTATAACGTCATGACGGCCATCGCCATGTGGTTTGGCCGCTTTGGCGTCATCGTGCCGGTGCTGGCGCTGGCCGGTACGCTGGCCGCAAAAAAGCGCATTGCCGCATCGGCCGGCACCATGCCCACCCATGGCCCGCTATTCGTCGTGTTGCTGATTGGCACCGTGGTGCTGGTCGGCGCCCTCAACTACGTCCCCGCTTTGGCGCTGGGGCCGGTGATCGAGCATCTGACGCTGTTTGCCGTCTACTGAGCGCAAGGAGAAACCTCATGTCCCACAAGAGCCTCGCCATGTTCGATCCGGTCTTGGTGAAGCCGGCGATCGTCGATTCCTTCTGCAAGCTCAATCCTGCCGTGCAGTGGCGAAATCCGGTGATGTTCGTCGTCTATGTCGGCAGCCTTCTGACCACTGCGCTGTGGGTTCAGGCCCTGGGAGGTGCTGCTGATGCTCCGGCCGGATTCATCCTCGCCATCGCCCTGTGGCTATGGTTCACGGTACTGTTCGCCAACTTCGCCGAGGCGCTGGCCGAAGGCCGCAGCAAGGCGCAGGCGGCCAGCCTGCGCGGTCTCAAGAAGGAGACCTGGGCGAAGAAGCTCAAGGGTTCGCACGCCACCGCAGAGTGGACCACCGTTTCGGCCACCGATCTGCACAAGGGTGACTTCGTCCTGGTTCATGCCGGTGAAATCATCCCGGCCGACGGCGAGGTCATCGAGGGCGTTGCCTCGGTGGACGAGTCGGCCATCACAGGCGAGTCCGCGCCAGTGATCCGCGAATCCGGCGGCGACTTCTCGGCCGTCACCGGCGGCACGCGCGTGCTGTCGGACTGGATCGTGGTGCGTGTGACGGCGAACCCCGGCGAGACCTTCGTCGACCGCATGATCGCCATGGTCGAAAACGCGAAGCGTCAGAAGACCCCGAACGAGATTGCCCTGACCATCCTGCTGGTGGCGCTGACGATCGTGTTTCTCGTCGTCACGGTGACCTTGCTGCCCTACTCGATGTTCAGCGTCGATGTTTCGCAAGCGGGTACGCCGATCAGCATCACCGTCCTGATCGCCCTGCTGGTCTGTCTGATTCCGACCACCATCGCCGGTCTGCTCTCGGCCATCGGTGTCGCCGGCATGAGCCGCATGATGCAGGCCAATGTAATCGCCACTTCCGGCCGGGCCGTCGAAGCGGCTGGCGACGTCGATGTGCTGTTGCTCGACAAGACGGGCACCATCACCCTGGGGAATCGTCAGGCGTCCGCCTTCCTGATGGCCGAACGAGTCAGCGAAGCCGAACTGGCCGATGCCGCCCAGCTGGCCTCCCTGGCGGACGAAACCCCAGAAGGCCGCAGCATCGTCGTGCTCGCCAAGCAGAAGTTCAATCTGCGTGAACGCGACATCCACGCGCTCAATGCCAGCTTCGTCCATTTCTCAGCCCATACCCGCATGAGCGGCGTCGATCTCGGCGACCGGCAGATTCGCAAGGGCGCGGCCGGAGCCATCTCCAGCCACGTCGAATCGCTGGGCGGCAGCTTTCCAGCGTTGGTGACGACCCTCGTCGACGAGGTGGCCCGGCGGGGCAGCACCCCGCTGGTGGTGGCCGACGGTGCAAGAGTGCTCGGGGTTGTCGAGCTCAAGGATGTCGTCAAGGGCTGCATCAAGGAGCGTTTCGCCGAACTGCGCCGCATGGGCATCAAGACGGTGATGATCACCGGCGACAACCGCCTCACGGCGGCCGCGATCGCCGCCGAGGCCGGAGTCGACGATTTTCTCGCCGAAGCCACCCCGGAGAACAAACTGGCGCTGATCCGTCAGCATCAGTCGGAGGGCCGGCTGGTGGCCATGACCGGCGATGGCACCAACGATGCGCCGGCGCTGGCCCAGGCCGATGTGGCGGTGGCCATGAATACCGGCACGCAGGCGGCCAAGGAGGCTGGCAACATGGTCGATCTCGATTCCAACCCGACCAAGCTGATCGAAATCGTCGAGACGGGCAAGCAAATGCTGATGACGCGTGGTTCGCTCACCACCTTCAGCATCGCCAACGACGTTGCCAAGTATTTCGCGATCATTCCGGCGGCCTTCATCACCACCTATCCGCAGCTCGCGGCACTGAACATCATGCACCTCGCGAGCCCGGCCTCGGCCATTCTCTCGGCGGTGGTCTTCAATGCGCTGATCATCATGTTCCTGATCCCGCTGGCGCTGAAGGGCGTCAGGTATCGGCCGCTCGGTGCCAGGGTGCTGCTTCGCCGCAACCTGCTCGTCTATGGTCTGGGTGGCCTCGTCACTCCGTTCGTCGGGATCAAGCTGATCGACCTGATCATCGCGGGCACCGGACTGGCATGAGGAAGGAGAACACCATGAACGATCTCTTGCGTCCCGCCGCCAGCCTGTTCGTACTGCTGTCCGCGCTGACCGGCATTGCCTACCCGATGGTGCTGACTGGCATCGCCCAAGCACTGTTTCCCGACGCCGCCAGTGGCAGCGTGCTCTTCAGGAACGGTACCCCGGTCGGTTCACGTTTGATCGGCCAGAACTTCTCCTCGCCGGAATACTTCTGGGGCCGGCCATCGGCAAGCGCCCCGCAGCCTTACAATGGCACTGCATCGGGTGGCTCGAACCAGGGCCCGCTCAATCCGGCGCTGGTCGAAGCAGTCACGACCCACATCTCCGCCCTCAAGGTAGCCGACCCGGACAATCCACAAGCGATTCCGGTCGACCTGGTCACCGCCTCGGCCAGCGGCCTCGATCCCCACATCAGTCCTGCCGCCGCCCGCTACCAGGCCAGACGTGTGGCCAGGGCACGCGATCTGTCCATGGAGCGCCTAACGGCCATCATCGAGGCGCATACCGAAGACCGGCAATGGGGTGTTTTCGGAGAGCCACGCGTCAACGTGCTCAAACTCAACCTCGCACTCGATGCGGAACACCAACGGCCATGACCGTTTCCTTCTCCCATGACCCCTCCCACGCCAGTGGGGAGGGGAAATTCGTGCGTCGCTGACACGGCCCTCACATTAAGACCGATGACCGACCAACGCCCCGATCCGGACGAACTTCTCTCCCGCATCAAGGAAGAGGAAACCCGGGCTGCTCGCGGCAAGCTCAAGATCTTCTTTGGCGCCTCGGCCGGTGTCGGCAAGACCTACGGGATGCTGTGGGCGGCGCAACAACAGGCCCAGCAGGGTACGGACGTCGTCATCGGCGTGGTCGAAACCCATGGCAGAAAGGAAACGGAAGCGCTGGTCGCTGGCCTCGAAAGTATCCCGCGCAAGGAAGTCCCTCATCACGGAACGATGTTGAAGGAGTTCGATATCGATGCTGCCATGGCGCGCAAGCCGGCGTTGATCCTGGTTGACGAACTGGCGCATTCGAACGTCGCCGGCTCGCGTCACCCCAAGCGCTGGCAGGACGTGGAGGAACTGCTCTGCGCAGGGATCGATGTCTATTCCACTATCAACGTCCAGCACCTCGAAACACTCAGCGACGTGGTCGGCAGCATCGCTGGCATCCGCGTCTGGGAGACCGTGCCGGACCACGTCTTCGACGCCGCCGACGAAGTCGTCCTCGTTGACCTACCGCCCGACGAACTGTTGCAGCGGCTCAAGGAGGGCAAGGTCTATCTGCCGCTCCAGGCTGAACGGGCGATCCGGAACTTCTTCCGTAAAGGCAACCTGATCGCCCTGCGCGAACTCGCTCTGCGTCGCACCGCCGACCGTGTCGACAGCCAGATGACCAGGTACCGGCGCGACAATTCGGTTGCGCCGGTTTGGCAGACTCGCGAGTCGCTGCTTGCCTGCATCGGCCCGGGCGACCACAACGACCGCATCATTCGCAGTGCGGCTCGTATCGCGACGAAACTGGACGTTCCCTGGCATGTCATCTACGTCGAGACGCCCGAACTTCGGCATCTTTCCGGGAATCAGCGCGAGCGCATCCTCAAGAACCTGAAACTCGCGCAGGATGCGGGGGCCGACACCGCCAGCCTTTCGGGTCGCGGTGCGGTCGATACGATCATCGACTATGCACGAGACCATAATCTGGCCAAGATCATCGTTGGACGTGACCATGCGCGTATCTGGCAGCCCTGGTATCGATCGTTCGCCGAACGTATCGGCCGGCGTGCGCCCGATCTCGACGTCATCCAGGTGGCGCGTGAAGAAGGTCACTCCGACCAGCGCAGGGAAGAATCGACTGACGAGTCGCTGCTCGACCGCCTGAAGGCGCCGTGGCAATCGTTCGCCATGAGCGCGCTCTTCTGCGCGCTGGCGACGCTGATCGCCATGCCGCTGCATACGCTGTTTGACCTCGCCAATATCGCCATGCTGTTCCTGCTGGCCGTCGTGCTGGCGGCCGTGCGCTACGGTCTCGGCCCCGCGGTCGCCGCATCATTTCTGAACGTCGCTGCTTTCGATTTCTTCTTCGTACCTCCGCGCTTTTCATTCGCGGTGAGCGACGTACAGTATTTGATGGTCTTTTCGGTCATGCTCGCCGTCGGCCTCGTCACCGCCAAGCTGACAGCGGGCCTCAAGTTCCAGGCGCGCGTCGCCGGCCACCGCGAGCAGCGCGTACGGGCGCTCTACGAGATGTCACGTGACCTTTCCGGAGCGCTGATGCCGGAGCAGATCGCGGAAATCTGCGAGCGTTTCGCGGCGACGGGTTTTGGCGCACGTGCCGCCATCGTGCTGGCCGATGACGATAATCGCCTACACGATCCCATCGCTGTTTCCGGCGGCGTATTGACCGTCGACCCGGGCATCTGCCAATGGGTCTTCGACCATGGAGCCGAGGCCGGTTGCGGCACCGACACCCTGGCCGGAAGCCCGCTGCTGTATCTGCCGCTCAAGGCGCCGATGCGCACGCGCGGGGTGCTGGCCCTGGCACCGCGCCATCCGGGCCGTCTCATGGCGCCCGAGCAACGGCGCCTGCTCGATACCTTTGCCCGGCTGCTGGCCATCGCGCTTGAGCGTCTGCATTACGTGACCGTGGCACAGACGACCACGGTGCAGATGGAATCGGAGCGCTTGCGCAACTCGCTGCTGTCGGCGATCTCCCACGACCTGCGTACGCCGCTTTCGGCCCTGGTCGGACTCGCTGATGCCATGTTCCTGACGCAGCCGCCGCCCACGCCGGAACAGGCCGATATTGCCGCGTCGATGCGCGAAGAGGTGCTGCGCATGCATTCCCAGGTCAACAACCTGCTCGACATGGCGCGTCTGCAAGCCGGCGCGGTCAGGCTCAACCGGCAATGGCAGCCATTGGAAGAAGTCGTTGGCAGTGCGCTCAAGGCGGCTGGCGCTGTTCTCGCGCAGCATCGCGTGTCCGTGCACCTGCCCGATGACCTGCCGATGCTGGAGCTGGATGCCGTGCTGATCGAACGGGTGTTGGCGAACCTGCTCGACAATGCAGCGAAATACACGTCGCCCGGCTGCGTCATCGAAATCGGCGCGGCGCCCGGCGAGAGTGGCAACATTGACATCTGGGTGGCAGACAATGGCCCTGGTCTACCGACAGGAAGAGAAGAAGAGATCTTCAAGAAATTCGAGCGCGGAAAAAAGGAAAGCGCCATACCGGGCGTCGGCCTTGGACTGGCCATCTGCCGCGCCATCATCGAGGTGCATGGTGGCAACATCCATGCCGAAAACCGTCGCGATGGAGGCGCGCGCCTGGTATTCTCGTTGCCGCGCGGGCATCCCCCGCTCGTGGAAATTGACGAGGATGGCGCAATGGCCGGTGAAGTTCAGCGATGACCGAACCAATCCCAGTGGTCATTGTGGTCGAGGATGAAGCGAAGATTCGCCGCTTCGTCAGAATGTCGCTGGAGTCAGCGGGCTGTCAGGTATTCGAGGCGGACTCCGTCCAGCGCGGCCTCATCGAAACCGGTACACGCAAGCCGGACATGATGGTACTTGACCTGGGTCTGCCGGATGGTGATGGTCTGGAGCTCATCCGAGATTTGCGAACCTGGTCGGACATTCCGGTCATCGTTCTTTCCGCACGTACTGCGGAAGCCGACAAGGTCGAAGCACTCGACGCAGGGGCCGATGATTACCTCATCAAGCCCTTCGGCACAGCCGAATTGCTGGCGCGCGTTCGCGCGCAACTACGACGCCGACACGCTCCCGGTTCCAGCAAGAGCGTCATCGAGTTCGGCAAGGTCCGGATCGATTTCAGCCGCCGTGTGGTCGAGCGTGCAGGTGCGCCGCTGCACC
>NZ_JAZKUD010000101.1:0-12942 GCF_036625275.1 Accumulibacter sp. | reverse complement strand
TTGGTCGCTTGCATGCACAAGATGCTGACGATTATGAACGCCATCGTCAAATCGGGTATTCCGTGGAATCCAGAACATCAAAATGTCTCTAAAAATGCTTGACCGGGAACACAGTTGCTCTCCCCCGACCCCTTCCACGGCCCGCGCTGCATCGCGGGCCGGCTGCGGCGGCGCGGAGCAGTGCTCCGCGAAACCCCGCCTTCGTTCCCGCGAGGGGGAGGGGAGCCTGTCGGGACCTCCCAACACTTTCATTCACACACGGGAGGGGAGATTCGTGAGTCGCATATGCGACTTTCACATTAAAATGACGGTTTTCCGACATTCAAATTACCGGTAGGAAACTATGGAACTCGAAAACGTGTTGTTGATCGGCGGGAGTGGTTTTGTCGGCGGTTGGATTGCCAGTCGCCTTTCGGAACGCGGTATCCGGGTGACCATACCGACCCGCCATCGCGACCACACCAAGAAGCTGACCATGCTGCCGATGATCAGCATGGTCGAGGCCAATGTGCACGACCCGCAGGAACTCGTCCAGTTGATGCGCGGTCAGGATGCGGTCATCAACCTCGTCGGCATTCTCCACGATCATGATTCGCGCCTGCCGTATGGCAAGGGCTTTGCTGCCGCACATGTCGACCTGCCGGGAAAGATCGTCGCCGCGATGCGGCAAAGCGGCGTTCGCCGCCTGGTCCACATGAGCGCGCTCAAGGCTGCCACCAATGCGCCATCGGAGTATCTCCGTTCGAAAGGCGAGGGCGAAGCGATCGTCCACGCCGCCATGCAGGAACTGGACATCACGGTGTTTCGTCCCTCGGTCATCTTCGGACCGGATGACGCCTTTCTCAACATGTTCGCCAAGCTCATCAAGCTGTTCCCGATTCTGCCGCTTGGTGCTGGCGAGGCACGCTTCCAGCCGGTTTATATCGGCGACGTGGCAAGCGTTTTCACTGACTGCCTGGGCAATGGCGCGACTTTCGGCAAGACTTACGAGCTCTGCGGGCCGAAGGTCTACAGCCTGCGCGAACTGGTCGAGTACACCGCCCAACTGGTCGGCAAATCCCCGAAGATCATCGACCTCGGGAGCGGTGGCTGGGCGTACCTGCAGGCCGGTCTGATGTGGCTGCTGCCAAATCCGCCGCTGTCGCCCGACAACCTGCGCTCGATGGAAGTCGATAGCGTCAGCGATGGCCAGCACGACTATCCCGACTGGCATCCGGAAGCCCTCGAAGCCGTGGCGCCCGGTTATCTCTCGCCCAACGAAATTGTCCAGCTTCGCCTCGACCGCTTTCGCTATCGTGCCGGTCGCTGAGCCAACGACCTTGACGGTCATGCCTTTTCCAGGGATCTCCGATCATGAAAGTGATGACCGTTTCCCTCTCCACCGACCCCTCCTCCACGACTGGGAAGGGGAGATTCGTGAGTCGCTGACGCGACTTTCGCATTAAGCACGAGCCGCGGCAAGCATGCAGATCTTCACGGTGGGCGGTGCGATTCGCGATGAGCTGCTGGGTTTGCCGATCCAGGATCGCGATTACGTGGTCGTCGGCGCCACCGCCGAAGAGATGCTGGCACGCGGTTTCAAGCCGGTGGGCAAGGATTTCCCGGTCTTCCTGCACCCGCATTCGCATGCAGAATATGCGCTGGCGCGTACCGAGCGCAAGACCGGTCACGGCTACCATGGCTTTGCTTTTGATTCGGCACCTGCCGTCACTCTGAGCGAGGATCTGGCGCGCCGCGATCTGACCATCAACGCCATCGCGCGCGCTGCCGACGGCTCGCTGATCGATCCCTATCGCGGCGTTGACGACCTCGCTGCGCGCGTCCTGCGTCATGTCGGCCCGGCTTTTGCCGAAGACCCGGTGCGTGTTCTGCGTCTGGCGCGTTTTGCCGCGCGTTTTCCCGAGTTTACGATCGCTCCGGAAACCCTGGAGCTGGTACGCAGCATGGTCGTCGGCGGCGAACTCGACCATCTGGTTGCCGAACGCGTCTGGCAGGAGTTCGCCAAGGGTCTGATGGAAGTCCGCCCGTCGCGCATGTTCGAAGTCCTGTGTGCCGGCGGCGCACTGGCCCGCCTGTTGCCGGAACTCGACCGTCTCTTCGGGGTCGCGCAGCGCGCCGATTATCATCCGGAAGTCGATACCGGCGTGCATGTGCTGATGGTTGTCGACCAGTCGGCGCAGCGTGGTTTCGCCCTGCCGGTTCGCTGGGCGGCGCTGCTGCACGACCTGGGCAAGGGCACCACTCCCGAGACCGATTTGCCGCGTCATCCCGGTCATGAAGAACGCAGTGTCGAACTGGCTGGCGAAGTCTGTGCGCGCCTCAATGTGCCGGTGGACTGTCGTGATCTGGCCTTGCTGGTGGCGCGCTGCCACGGCAAGATACACCGTGCTCATGAGCTGACGGCGGCGACGATCGTCAGGCTTCTCGAAAAGACCGATGCCCTGCGCCGGCCAGGCCGCTTCGAGCAACTGCTCGAAGCCTGCACCTGTGATTTTCACGGCCGTCTCGGCTGGCAGGACCGTCCTTACCTTGCCCCGGCGCTCTTCCGACAGGCGCTGGTGGCGATGCGCAGCGTGAACGCGGCGGCGATTGCACATGCCTGTCCCGAGCGCGCACAAATTGCTGCACGCCTGCACGCAGCACGTGTCGCGGCAGTCAGGCAGGCCCTGTCCACCCCGATGGCCTGAGAGGTGGTGAAGCCATCTGTGCCGGCATTGCAGGCGCAGTCCTCTCAGGAATCCTCTTTTTCCGCTGTGCGCGGTACGTCGGCGGCTTCATGGATGTCGTGTGATCGCGCTCCTCCCCCTTGTGGGGGAGGAAAGCCTGTCGGTACCTCCCAACACTTTGAACTGCAATGCTCAAGCGGCCGCGGGCTGCCCCTGCCGCTGTTTCCTCCCTTACCAACTTCCCCTTTGCGCCAGTGCCCACATGCAGATGCACCGGCGGTCCTTCTGCACCGCGTGCGCGACGGTTTCTCCCTGTCGATCGCCAGCTTGCCCGGTCCTGAGACGCTTGCCGACGCCGCGTGAAGCTTGCCCGCTTGCGAGGCGGGATTCACGGCGCCGTGATCTTTCGATGAGGACTGCGGGATGTGGGCTGCCTATGATCGGCTCGACGAGTCTGCTTTGCGGGCTCGCTTGCCGACCACCACATCCTGACAGGAGAACCCTCATGTACCATACTGCTTTCACTCTGGCTCGCCTCACCGTCGGTACCACTGCGCTTGCCTTGTGCGCGGCGGCCGGTGCAGCCCAGCTCAACGTTACCGTGAAGGTCGAAAACCTTGCACCCGCCAACAGCATCAGCTTTGCGCCGCTGCACCTGGGCTTCAATAACGGCACTTATGACGCCTTCAACAATGGCGAGACCGCCACGTCGGCGATCGTCTCGGTGGCCGAAGGCGGTAGCGGCTCGGTCTGGCACCCGGCCTTCGCGGCGGCCGATCCGAGCGCAACGCGCGGCACGATTGGTGGTCTGCTACAGCCCGGGGAGAGTCGTAGCAGCCGCTTCCTGGTGGATACGATGCTGAATCCCTTCTTCACCTTCGCCGCGATGGTCGTGCCCAGCAACGACTTCTTCATTGGCAACGACTCGCCGACGCGCTTCCGCTTGTTCGACGCCGCCGGCAATCTGCTGATTGGATCGATCGGTCAGAAAGCACGCGACATCTGGGATGCCGGATCCGAGCTATTTGATCCGTTGGCGGCTGCCTTCGTCGGCAACAACGATCTGCGCACGCCACAGAACGGCGTCGTCAGCTTCAATTTCGCCGAACTTGCCGGTTTCGACGGACTGACCACGGGTGCCGGCTACGTCTTCGCGAGCGGGCTGGCCGCCGACGCGGACGTCTACCGAATCAGCTTCGCGGTCGTTCCCGAGCCCGCCACGTCCGCGCTGATGGCCGCCGGCCTGTTCGCCGCCGGTTGGTTGTCGCGTCGGCGCCGCGGCGAGCCGCCGGCCCTTCTCGTCGCGCCGGTGTGACGTCGAGCGGCGTCGTTCCCCTTTCCTGGACGCACCGGCGCCGCGCGCGCGCGATGTCGGTCGCCCGATGAACGAGCAACTGCTGCTCGTCGAAGACGACGACGCGATTGCCGCCGCCTTGCGTCTGCACCTGGAGGAGGCCGGCTACCGGCTGCATCGCGAGTCCGACGGTCTGCAGGCGATGGCGGCGATCGATCGCCAGCGCTGGGACATGGTCCTGCTGGACCTGATGCTGCCGGGTGCCGACGGCTGGGACGTCTGCCGCCATCTGCGGGCGCGCCACGCGGACGTGCCGGTGATCATGCTCAGCGCCCGGTCGGCCGAGGCGCACCGCGTGCTGGGGCTCGAACTGGGCGCCGACGACTACCTCGCCAAGCCCTTCTCGATGCTCGAACTGGTAGCACGCGTGCGCGCCCTGCTGCGGCGGATCGAGCAATGGCGTTCGTCGCCGGCATCGGCTTCAGGGTCGGAACTGCGCTTCGGTTCCTTTCGCCTTGACACCATCCGCCGCGAGCTGCTGCGCGGCGACGATGCCGTGCCTCTGACCCTGCGTGAATTCGACCTGCTGTACTTCCTGGCGCGCCATCCAGGCCGTGCGTTCAGCCGCGGCGAACTGCTGCAGCGCGTCTGGGGCGCGGCTTTCGACGGTTACGAGCACACCGTGAACTCGCACATCAACCGTCTGCGCACGAAGATCGAAGACGACCCGCGCGACCCGCGGCGGATCGTCACCGTCTGGGGCGTCGGCTACCGTTTCGAAGAAAAGCCTGCATGCTCGGCCGCCGTTCCTTCACCACCCGCCTGACGCTGGCGCTGGCGCTGCTGCTGCTCGCCTACGGCGCGCTCGTCGGTCTGCTCGGCCGACATGTTGCAGCCGAGCACGAACAGGAGGCGCTGCAACGGCTGTCGCATGGACTCGCACGGCACATCGTCGAACACTGGCCCGAAATCACGCTGACCGACCCCGATCAGGCCGACCGGGCGGCACGCGCGGCGCTGCTGTCAATGCTGATGGTAGTCAACCCGGGTATCCAGGTCTATGTCCTCGATGCAGACGGCCGCGTCCAGGCGTACATCGGCGATCCCGGCATGGTGCGACAGGAACAGGTGGACCTCCGGGCCGTGCGCAACTTCCTGGCCGGCGCTGCCTTGCCGCTGCGCGGTACCGACCCGATGGGCTCGGGCATACCTCGCATCTTCAGCGCCGCGATGTTCCCGCCGCGTGCCGGTGACTCGCGGCCGCCGGGGTACCTGTACGTCGTGCTCGACGGGCCGGCGCGCGCGCAGGTGGCCGGGCAGCTCAGCCTGCGCCGGGTCTGGCAAGGTGCCGGCCTGGTCGCTGCGGCCGGGATGCTGGTAACACTTCTGGTTGGCGTCTTCGTGTTTCGCCGCCTGACCCAGCCTCTGCATCGTCTGGCCGGTCGCCTGCGCGACTACTCCCTGCATAGTCTGAACCCCGTCGACGCCGACGGTCGTCGCACACCGACGGGCGAGCAGGCACGCAGCACCGGCGATGAGGTGAGCGCCATCAGCGCTGCTTTCGACGCGATGACGCAACGCATCGAGGCGCAGGCGGCGCGTGAGCACCAACAGGCGAGCGACCACCGCGAGATGATGGCCAGCGTCGCACATGACCTGCGAACCCCACTGACGGCGCTGCACGGTCAGCTCGAAGCGCTGGCCGGAAAAACGCTGGCCGAGTCGGGGCAACGCGAGCGCGTGCTGACGGCGGCGCTGGCCCAGAGTGACAAGGTTCGCCGTCTCTCGCAGCAACTGTTCGAACTGGCGGCGTTACAGTCTACCGATCAGGTGCTGCATCGCGAGCGTTTCCGGCTCGACGAACTGGTGACCGACACGGTACAGAAGTTCGACCTCGGTAAGGGGCCGCCGCCCGTGACCTTGCACGGTGCACCCCCCGGTCCCCTGGAGTTCGAGGGCGATCTGCAACTCATCGAACGCGCGCTGAGCAACTTGCTCGACAACGCCATGCGGCACGCCGCAGGCGCTGCACCGGTGCGCGTCAGTCTTCGGCGTGAAGACGGGCGGGCCGAGGTCGTGATCGAGGATGCCGGCCCCGGTCTGTCGGCAGAACTGTTGAGTCGTCTCGAGCAGGGAAAGTCGCTGCGCGACCCGCCGCTCCAACGCACCGGCGGCGGTATCGGCGGCCTTGGTCTGGCGATCGCACAACGCGTGGCGGCGCTGCACGGCGGCAGCCTGCGGCCCTTGCCGTCGGCGATCGGCGGTACGCGACTCTGTCTGGCCTTGCCGCTGACGAACTGATCAGTACCAAAACAAAGGATAGAAATTGGGTGTAGCTCTTAAATTGATAATATCATCAATATGTTACGCCGCTATATTGACGTAATCCGACCAATTTGGTCGCTGAGGGTGAGTTTGGAGAGTGATGGGGGAGTAGAGTTGAGCCGACCTTGGCCGACCTCTATGCTAAAACGATGGCTTCGTTGCGGGATAACCCTCGGAGATCGGCCCATGGAAAGTGTAGCAAAGTTGAGTGACGAGGGAACGGGAAGGGTTGTTGGGTTGTTGGCGGGAAGGCGCTGGAGGGGCTGCTGAAGTTCATTGAAGAACGGCGGCACAGTGGTCGGGAGTATGAGGGCGGGTTCGAAGCGTTTGAACGAGAGGTCCGCAGGCGGTTCAACGAAGCGGAGCGAGAGTTTCTTGGCGAGGCTGGACGTCACGCTGCCCGAGGTGGTCATTGACGGAATCGTCCATCGGCCGGGGGTGACTGCCGTTGGGGAGTACATGACGGCAGTGGGGCCCGTGAAGGTAATGCGGCATCGCTATCGCGCGGTCGGAACGAACGGCGCGAGCGAGTGTCCGCTGGAACTGCGAGCGGGGATTGTCGAAGGGTTGTTCACGCCGCTGGCGGCGCGGATGGGGGTGTGGGCGATGACCCCCCTGACGTCCTTGGAGAGCGAGAATCTGTTTCGTGAGCTTCCAGGATGACGCGGCCATCCGCCGCTTCGCCCTGACGCACTGACGCTCAATCTCCGCCGAACCGTCGTCGATTTTCGCCAGAACCGCTCCGAGGAGCGTTTCACTGCTCCCGGATGGCCCTGTGAATATTCGAGAATCGGCGCGAGTCCTGTGCGGAAAAAGGATCGGAAATCCAATACCCGCAAGCCGAATCGATCACTTGTGATAACTGCGTGCGCCGCCGGCGACGCGTGCGGTCTGGGTGGCGGCGTCCTGGGCGAAGAGACTCCAGCCCTGATACTGGGCATACGAGAAAAAAAGCAATGCCAGCAGGCCGGCGATCCAGTTGCTTCTGATCATGGCCATCGCACCTCAGTCTGCCTCGCCACCCAGGTCGCTTTCGTTCCAGCGCCGTGCCTCGAAGGCCGCCTTCCGCCAGCGCGACCACAAGGGGAAGATCACCAGGAAGATCAGCAGCAGCACATAGTTCGACCAGCCGACCGGGTCACGGATGACTTCCAGGGTGTCGACCACGGCCGACACATTGTCTTTCCCGAGTTCGTACTCGATGACCAGGTAGTAGGTGCCTGCCGGCACAGCCCTGAACACCATTTCATCGGATGCCGAACCCTCGGACCAGCTCTCGCCGTCATCGACGCCCCGGTAGTAGCTGATTTCCTGCATTCCCTGGTAAGCCTCGCCGCTGTTCTTTTCGATCAGGGCGGTGTTCACCGACAGCCAGTTGTTGTCGACATCGGTGCTGTGGCGGACCTGCAGCGCGCGTGCACGACTCTTGAGGACGAATTCCTGGCTGTTCAGCGTCGCCTCTTCGTTCTGTGGCGAAAGCACGATGCGCTGCTTGAGGACCGACTGCGATGCAAAGAACAGCGCGAAAACGAGCTGCACGAGGGTCGCTGCCAGCGCCAGTTGCCAGAACAGCCGGCAAGTGCGGCGATGCGTTTCCAGCAGCGGGTTCGGCTGGTTGGCATAGACGCCGATCTGGCGGGGCGGCGGCGCCTTGACGCCGAAAGCGGTACGTATCTCGTCGGCCGGCCGGTACTCGGCCTGCGACCAGTTCGCTTCCTTCGCCGTCACCTCGCGCGACAACATCCGTGGCGGACAGACATAATCGTCGACGGTACAGGTCTCGCCGACGGCAACCCGCCAGTAGAACTCTCCGACGACGTAGATCACCTCGGCCGAGCCATGGTTGTAGAGCCGGAACTCGTTCCCCTGATACTTGAACTGGGTCTGCCCGCGACCGACCGACGGTGGGTTGGAAAGCGTGCGCGCATGATTCCAGTGGCCCTGGTATTCGATCAGCCAGGCGAAACCCTGCTGCTCGTTGAACAACAGATATTCCGACCACGCTTCGTCGCCACCCTGCGAGCGACTGCTGCGGCGCATGAAACCGATCACTTCCCAGTCGATGCCATCCAGCCTGCCCTGGCTGCCGAGCGGCAGCCAGGGCACTTCGCGCAATGCCTGTGCGGCCCTGGCCAGGAGTTTGATGTTTTCATTGTCGATCCCGATGATCGATCCACAACTTTCACAGGCGACGCTCTCGATGGCCGGCGAATGGATGCTCAGCGTCGCCGCACAGTGCGGACAATTGAAGGCACGCGCCGTGACCTGCGGCGCCGCGGCGGGCGAGTGATCGTCCGGATTTCTGAGATGGCTGAGCTGGAGTTCGGCAAAGGCGACCGCCTGGCCGACGAAAACCAGCGGTGGCGTCTCGCTGTAATCGATGGTCAGGAAGCGATTGTTCCCGCGCAGGTCGGCGCTCTGGACATCGTAGCCGGCAGCAACCTTGAACGGCAGTTCGCCCTGCCCGGAAATGCAGCGGGCGGTGACCAGGTTGCTGACGGTGAAGGTGCGTCCGTCGAGGATCACCGGCATCTCCGGCGCCAGCGCCGCGAACGCCGGCAGCGGGTCGCTGACCGCGACCTGCGCGCTGACCAGCCACTCGCCGGCGGCTTCGGCGAGCCATGCCGTGCGCCCGTCGTCGAAGAGGACATGCCACTCGTTCCAGATCCCGGCTTCATATTGCATCTGGATGCGGCCGATGACCGTGAACGGGTGCTTGCGGAAAGTGCCGGTGCTGCCGATCTGGACCGGCGAACGATCTTCGAGCAGTTCGGCCATGCGGCCGAGGTTCTGCAGATCCTCGCCGCTGCGCAGCAGGGTGCTGCGACAGAACTCGCAGACGACATAGATCGAAGTCGCCGACCGGAAAGCGACCGGCGCGCCGCAGGACGGGCAGCGGGCAGTCTTCACGAGCGGGCGGCCGGCACCTTCACAGATCTGGCCGGTGATCTAGACCAGCTTGCCGAGCAGTTCGGTCTTCTTGGCGTCGAATTCGGCCTGCGAGAGGATTCCCTTGGCCACCAGGCCATGCAGCTTCTCGAGCGTCGCGATGACCTCGTCGGCGCTGCCGGCAGGGCCTGCCGAGGCTGTCGGCTGCGCCGGCGCGCCGCTGCCCGGCATCGCCTGTGCCATCGCCGCCGCCATCGTCTGGCCGATGCCGAGTCCGGCGCCGAGGCCGGCACCGAGGCCGGCAATGCCACCCTCGTTCTGTGCCGCCAGCGGGATGCTGTTGGCGACCTGGTATTGGGTGTAGCGTCCGAGGTCGCCGAGCATGTTCATGCCGATGCGGCTGTCGAGGATCTTCTGCAGTTCGTCGGGCAGCGATACGTTCTGCACGACGAAGCTGTCGAGCGTCAGTCCGTAGCGCTCGAAAACCCTGGTCAGCTTGTCCTCGAGGGCCCGGCTCAGTTCGTCCAGGTTGGCCGCCATGTCGATGAAAGGCACCCCCGATTCGCCAAACAGGTCGGTCATCGAGCTGATCACCAGGTTGCGCAACTGGCCATCGAGTTCAGCGACGGTGTATTGCGCACGCGTACCGGAAATCTCGCTGTGAAACTTGCGCACATCGGTCAGCTTGTACGAATAGATCCCGAAAGCGCGCATCCGCACCATGCCGAAATCCTTGTCGCGAATGGTGATCGGATTCGGCGTTCCCCATTTGCAGTCGAACTGCAGGCGGGTCGAGAAGAAATAGACATCGGACTTGAAGGGTGACTCGAAGAGCTTGTCCCAGTGCCTGAGGTTGGTCAGCAGCGGCAGGGTACTGGTCGTCAACCGGTAGCGACCGGGCCCGAAAACGTCGGCGATCTGCCCCTCATTGACGAAGATGGCCATTTGTGACTCGCGCACCGTCAGTTGCGCCCCGTACTGGATCTCGAAATCCTGCATCGGGTAGCGCATGGCAAGGACGCCGTCGCCTTCTTCAGTCCAGTGAATGACATCGACGAACTGTTTCTTGATGAAATCCATGAGCGCCATGGCAATCTCCTGATCACAAGGTTGGCAGGCCGGCGCCACGCTGGCTAGCGCCGGGAGAGAGAAATCGGTCAGTAGGTCATGCAGGCGGCGTTGATCAGGCCGATGCTGAACGAAATGGCGGCCAGGAATATCGCCGGTGCGATCCTTCCGGCCGGAATGTCCTGATTGAGTTGCGGCAGCGTCAAACGGGTCACCAGATAGGCCAGGATCTGGATGACGCCGGCGATCGCTCCCCAGGAAGCGAGGTCGATCAGAGTATCGCTATGGGCGATGACGTTGGCCACCGGCATCGCGAAACCGAGCAGCGCACCCGCCAGGCTGACCGCGGCCGCTGCGTTGCCGGCGCGAATCAGCGCGACCTCGTGGTAAGGCGTGACGTTCAGGTAGACCAGCAAGAACAGCACCAGCAACCCCATCGCCACGGCGAAGTAGGCGAGGAAGGCGGGCAAGGTCGTCAAGAGGTGGGTCGGCATGCGGCATCTCCTGTCCACAGGCAGAGCGGTTCAAAGGGATTCGGCATAGCGTACCAGACCGCTGAGGATGAGATTGTCCGTCAACTGGAAAGGGATGCGCAGATGTGCCGCCAGCGGCGCGGCGCCACCACCGGTCAACAGGCAGCAGGCGTCGGGTTCGGTGGCGATCGCCGCAAACATCCGCTCGACGGCACCGAGCTGAGCCTGCAGGCAGCCGCTGACGATGGCGTCCCTGGTGTTGCGCGGCTCGCTACGGAAAACGCCTTCGGCGAAGGGCAACTGCGCCGTGTTGCTTGCCAGCGCCGCCCGCATCAGGTCGTACCCCGGCAGGATCAGGCCGCCGCGAAACAGGCCGGAGGCGTCGAGCCGGTCGATGGTTGTCGCCGTGCCGGCGCAGACCACCAAGCAGGTACTGCCGAGCAAGGCGCGCGCGCCGATCAGCGCCGCCCAGCGGTCGGCACCGAGTTGCCAGGGATGTTCATAGGCATTACGTATGCCGCAGGCCTCGGTGCTGGCGTGTAGGAACGAGACCTGGGCGTACCGCCCGGCGAGCAGAGCCGCAATGCTTGCGGCAACCTCGTGGCCGGCGACGTTGCAGATCGCCACCCGTGCCGCCGCCGGCCATTCGTCGGCGGCCTCGCTCAACCACTCGACATCGGCAGTCGCCAGCACGCCGCTGTCCAGCCACCGGCTGCCGTCATGGACGCCCCATTTGATGCGGCTATTGCCCGCGTCGATAGCGATGTTCATGCCACTTGCAGCGACAGATCGCCGCACAGGCAGCGTTCGATACCGTTCGACGTTCGGAGCAGAAGCGCGCCGTCGGCGTCGGCGCCGAGACAGGTCCCTTGGCGGTCGAGCTGCCCGTCGTTGAGCAGACGCACCTGACGATCCTGCCAGATATGGTGCGTCTGCCATTCGTCGCGCACGGCGCGAAAACCGCCCGCCGAAAAGTCGTCGAGAACGGCGGCGAGATCGAGCAGCAGTTGCGCCAGCAGGCGGTGGCGATCGGGCGCTGGCGACAGCGCCTGCGCCAAGGCCGCCGGGCGATGCAGGAATTGCTGCAGCTCTTCGGCGGCAACGGCAGGCATCTGCAGATTGAGGCCAATGCCGATCACCGCCAGCATGCCACCCGGCACGCTCTCCAGTTCGATCAGGATGCCGCCGACCTTGCCGCCGTCGAGGAGGATGTCGTTGGGCCATTTGAGTCCGACGCCGGCGACGCCGCAGGCCTTGAGCGAACGTGCGACGGCGACGCCAACCGCCAGCGACAGTCCCGCCAGCCGCGCCATGTCGCCGCTGAAGCGCCAGGCGAGCGAGAAGGTCAGGCTGGCTTCGGGAGATGATTGCCAGCTACGACCGCGACGGCCACGTCCAGCCGTCTGCCGGTCGGCAACCAGCAGCGCACCGCTCGTCGCCCCTTGCCGGGAGCGTTCGAGCAGCAGGGTACTGGTCGAGCTGCATTCGCGCAGCGCTTCGATCGTGAAGCGACTCTGCGCCGATCCGAGCAGCCGGGTCAGGCGGGCAGGATCAATCTGGCAGGGGCTATGCGAAGGGTCCATGGCTTCGTCATCACAGGCAACGCCGCCATTATCGCCGATTAATGTGAAAGTCGCGTATGCGACTCACGAACCTTCCCTTGTATAGTGAGTTTTAGGGAATTGATGTAAATGAAATGTGGTCTGTGGAGCTTGTGGGCAAAGGGGCGCGCGGTGGGAAACGCGAAGCGTTTTCCACGGCAAGCGACCCGGTTCGCCACAGGCGAATGGTCCACAAATCCACAGACTGGTGGTTTCGGTACGGCGGCTCGTCCGCCCCTGGGGACATCAAGCCCGTGCGAGAGCAAAGAGCGCCGTACCGTCTTCTCACGGCAAACCCGAACGGTTGCTTGGGCGAACGAGCCCGCATTTTTGCAAGGATGGGTAGCAGGGACAGGCCCACGAGGGGGGTGCAGAGATGAAACGGCACCTCGAACCCGCATCGGTCGATGACTCGCAGGCTCCGGTGCGCGTCGCCTGGCGCTCTTTCTCCAACCGACTCGACCCGTTAATGTGAAAGTCGCGTCAGCGACTCAGGAATCTCCCCTTGTATGCTTCGTTTCATGGTTTTTGGTTCATTTGGGAGAGCCTGGGAAGTGATGGCTGAAAGGGGGTCAAGAGGACCGTGGAATAAATGCGAGAGAGGTATTTTCTCTCGCGTTTATGCC
>NZ_JAZKUD010000100.1:0-12969 GCF_036625275.1 Accumulibacter sp. | reverse complement strand
GTCGACGTCGTGCGCAATCGTCTCGGCGACTTGCTCGCCTTTTGCAGCGCGATTCGCGCGCGGTTGCATGCGACTCCGGGCGCGGGACGCTGATTCCGTGCCCGTCGGATATGGCTGCTGGTCGTCCTGCATTTTTTTGTTGTCTGTCAAACCTGCGGATGCCTGGCGACGCTTGCTGGTCAAGACTCCGTCCGACCACAAGGGCGGCTGCATGGCACGCGTCGGCCTCAGCGCGTCAGCAGCATCAGCAGCATCAGCAACAACAGGTTCAACAGCAGCGATATCGCCGCAATGACCCGCCAGGTCAGCAGCGGGTTGCGCATCGCCAGCGGCGTTGCCGGTGGCCGGTTCAACGGTCGGTTGGCGCCGCGTTCAAGCGAAAGCAGGAACTCCTCGGCGGTTTCGAAACGCCGTGCGTGATCCCTGGCGACCGCCTTGAGCAGGACGTTTTCAAGCCAGCCGGGGATGTCCGGGCGATAGCGCGTCGGGGGAAGCGGCTCACCGAATTTCGGATGTTGAAAGGGCTCGATCTCGCCGTAGGGATACTTGCGGGTCAGCAGATGGTAGAGCGTGACGCCGGCGGCGTAGAGGTCCTGCGCCGGGCCGGCCGGCTCGCCCGCGAAAAGCTCGGGCGCCATGTAGCTCGGCGTTCCCGGGCTGCCGACGCTGGCGTCGTCTTCAGACTGGCTGAGCGCGACGCCAAGGTCGAGGATGCGCAGGCGGCCGTCGCGCCCAAGGTGGAGGTTGGCCGGCTTGATGTCGCGGTGCGCAACGTCGAGCCGATGCAGCGCCGAGAGGCCTTTCATCAGACGTATGCCGTGCTGCACGGCGTCGGCAACCGTGAAATGCAGGCCGGTGTCGAGCATCCGCTGCAGCGTCGCGCCTTCGTGCCAGGTCTGCAGGTAGTAGAGGCAACTTCGTCGCTCGGCCGGTACCAGTTGCGCGAAAAACGGCGAGACGATCCGCCGTGCTCGCCACTCCTCCATGATCAGGGCGCGGACCTCGTCCGGGTCGTCGGCGAGTTCCGGGCGCAGCGTCTTGAGCACCAGCGCTTGCCCGGAGAGCTGATCGGTCACCCGGTAAAGCAGCGTTGCGCGCGAATCGTGCAGCAATTCGTCGATGTGCAGCCCGTCGAATTCCTGGCCCGACTTGAATCGCGGCGGCAGTGGCAGGCGCGCCGTGCCGGCGAGCGCATCGCGCAGGTTCTGCGCCGGCAGCTCGGTCACCCGCAGCACGACAGCGCTGGCATTGTCCTGGCCGCCGCAGGCGAGTGCCAGGCTGGTCAGCGAGGCGGCAGCCTGCTGCGCGTCCGGATGGGCGAGCAGCGCGGACTGCAGGCGTGCATGTTCGAGTGCCCCCCAGACGCCGTCGGAACAGAGCAGGAAGCAGTCGCCTTGCTGCAGCTCGCCGTCAAAGAAATCGAGCTGGAAGTGACGATCGAGACCAACCGCGCGCGACAGCACGTTCCTGAGTTCGGGATGTTCCCAGACGTGATCGCTGGTCAGGCGGGTGCACACGCCGGCGCGCAGCAGGTAAAGCCGCGAATCGCCAACGTGGGCGCACACGTAGCGGCGACCACGAAGCACCAGAGCGGTCAGCGTCGTTGCCATGCCGGCGAGTTCGGGCTGGCGTCCCGCTTCGGCCATCACCCAGCGGTTGAGCGCCACAACGACCTTTTCCAGCGCGTGCGGCACGCTCCAGGTATCGGGCGTCGCGTAGTAGTCCGAGAGCAGGCCGCGCACGGTGTACTCGGCCGCCTCGCGACCACCCTGGTGCCCACCGATGCCATCGGCGACGGCGGCAATCAGACCTTTGTTTTCCAGTTCGCCGCCCTGTGGCGTGACCATGCCACAGAAATCCTCGTTGCGTTCGCGCGGACCTGTCAGCGAGGAGTAGCCGGCGTCGACGATCAGGGGCATGCGGGCAAGGCTCCGGAAAAATGCAGGGCGGCAGGTCGCACTCTACCGTGCCGCCCCTGCCGCGCGAAAGTATGGCCGCTCAGATCTTGGCGGCGGTCAGGTGCGCCGCCCCCCAGGTGGTCCGCCAGCGGGTCTTGACGGCGGTCAGGCCGACCAGCGCCAGCAGAGCGAGCGCGGCAAAGATCAGGAAGCCGATCTGATAGCTGCCGGTGAGCTGCTTCGCATAACCGAGTGACGAGGCCAGGTAGAAGCCGCCGACGCCACCGGCCATCCCGACCAGGCCGGTCATCACGCCGATCTCCTTGCGGAAGCGCTGCGGCACCAGCTGGAAGACGGCGCCATTGCCCATGCCCAGAGCCAGCATCGCGCCGACGAAGGCGAGCAGTGCCATCCACGCAGCCGGCAGGCCGATGCTGACGATGCCAAGGAAAATCGCCGCCAGGACGTACATCACCGACAGACTCTTGATGCCGCCAATACGGTCAGCGACGTTGCCGCCGATCGGTCGCACCAGCGAGCCGGCGAAGACGCAGGCGGCGGTGAAGAAGCCCGCCGTCTTGGCATCGAGCCCATACTGCATATTGAAATAGATGGTCAACGATGAAGCGAGGCCGACGAAACCACCAAAGGTCACCGAGTAGAAGAACATGAACCACCACGCGTCGCTGTCCTTGAGGACTTTCAGGTATTCCGCCAACGATTTCGGTGGTGGGCACTCCGGCGCGTCCTTGGCGGCGAACAGGTAGAACACGAAGACGAGAATCAGCGGGATCAGTGCCAGGCCGAAGACGTTGTTCCAGCCGAAAGCAATCGCCAGGCTCGGGGCAATCAACGCGGCGAGCGCCGTGCCCGAGTTGCCGGCACCAGCAATGCCGAGCGCCGTTCCCTGATGTTCCGGCGGATACCAGCGCGACGCGAGCGGCAACGCGACCGCAAAGGAGGCGCCGGCGACCCCGAGGAAAACGCCGAGAATCAGCGTCTGCTCGTAACTTTCGACGCCGAAGTACCAGGCGAAGAACAGCGAGGCGATGACGACCACCTGGCCGATGGCACCGGCCATTTTCGGCTTCAGGTGGTCGACCAGAATGCCCATGAAGATGCGCAGAATGGCCCCGGCGAGTACCGGCGTGGCAACCATCATCCCCTTCTGGGCGTGCGTCAGGTCGAGATCCTTGGCGATCTGCACGCCCAGGGGCCCGAGCATCACCCAGACCATGAAGGCCAGGTCGAAATAGAGAAACGCTGCCAGCAGCGTCGGCCGGTGACCGGCCTTCCAGAATGCCTTGTCCATCTTCGTATCCCTTTCGTTCGCGTCAGATTTGCAGAAAGACCGTGCCGCTTTCGATGCGCACGGGAAAGCGGCGAGAGCAGCCTTCGTCGGGGGCAACCGCCTCACCGGAATCGAGCCGCAGCTTCCAGCCGTGCAGGGGGCAGGTCACCTGATTGCCGTGCACCAGCCCCTGCGACAACGGTCCACCCTTGTGCGGACATTGGTCGCGCAAGGCAAACACGGCGTTGGTTGAGGTGCGGAAGACGGCAATATCGCCACTCGTCGAACGTACGACGCGACTTCCCAGTCGCGGGATGTCTTCCAGCTTGCAGATCGATTTCCATTCGTCCATTGCTCTTCTCCAGTTGCTCAAACCACAATCGCTTCGTATTCATGACGTTCGACGCCGGCGATGCGCTCGGCCCACGGGTCGGGGGCGCCCTGCAACTCGGCCAGGAGGCGTGCGTAAAGCGCCTTGCGGTTGTCTTCGTCCTCGACGACCCGGCTCTTGGCGTGGTCGAGGCCAACACGTTCGAGCCAATGGCAGGTGCGCTCGAGGTAGAAACCCTCCTCGCGGTAGAGCTGCAGGAATGCACCGGTATATTCCATGACTTCGTCGTCGCTCTTCACCTTGACGAAGAACTGCGCGACCTCGGTCTTGATGCCGCCGTTGCCGCCGACATACAGCTCGTAGCCCGAATCGACGCCGATCACGCCAACATCCTTGATGCCGGCCTCGGCACAGTTGCGTGGACAACCGGAAACCGCCAGCTTGACCTTGTGCGGTGAATACATGTCGAACAGCATCTTCTCGAGCTTGACGCCCATGGCCATCGCCAACTGTGTTCCGAAGCGACAGTGCTCGGCACCGACGCAAGTCTTGACGGTGCGGATCGATTTCCCATAGGCGTGGCCAGAGGGCATGTCGAGATCCTTCCAGACGCTGATCAGGTCTTCCTTCCTGATTCCGAGCAGGTCGATGCGCTGACCACCGGTGACCTTGATCGTCGGTACCTGGTACTTGTCGGCGACGTCGGCGATGCGGCGCAGCTCGGCGGCGGTCGTCAGCCCACCCCACATCCGCGGCACGACCGAGTAGGTGCCGTCCTTCTGGATGTTGGCATGGGCACGTTCGTTGATCAGGCGCGAGCGCGGATCGTCCCGGGCTTCCTTCGGCCAGGTCGAGATGAGGTAGTAGTTGAGCGCCGGACGGCACTTGTCGCAGCCGTCCTCCGTGGTCCATTCGAGGAAGCGCATAACGCTGTCGATGGTCAGCAGGTGCTGCGTGCGGATCGCGTCGCGCACTTCCTGATGCGAGTAGTCCGTACAGACACACACCGGCTTGCGGTTGGAGGCCGCGGGCGTGTAGGCGCCGCCGATGGTCGCCGAGAGAATCTGCTCGCAGAGGCCGGCACACGAACCGCAGGAGGAGGCTGCCTTGGTATGCTTCTTGATGTCGTCGAGGCTGAACAGACCCTTCTCCTTGATCGCCTTGACGATGCTTCCCTTGCTGACGCCGTTGCAGCCGCAGACCTCGGCGCTGTCGGCCATCGCTGCCGCCTTGCTGTGACCCTGATGGCCCACGTCGCCGACATGCGACTGACCGAACAACAGATGGTCGCGCATTTCGTGGATATCCTGGCCGTCGCGCAGCAACTGGAAGTACCAGGGCCCGTCAGCGGTGTCCCCGTACAGTACGCCGCCGACCAGACGGTTGTCCTTGATCACCAGCTTCTTGTATACCCCGGCCGCGGCATCGTTGAGAACGATCTCTTCGGTGTCCTTGCCGCCGAAGAAGTCGCCGGCCGAGAACAGGTCGATGCCGGTCACCTTGAGCTTGGTCGAGGTCACGGAGCCGGTATAGCGGCCAATGCCGTAGTGGGCCAAATGGTTGGCCGCCACCTTGCCCTGTTCGAAAAGCGGTGCCACGAGGCCATAGGCGATACCGCGGTGGGCGACGCATTCGCCGACCGCGTAGACCTTCGGATCGAACGTCTGCAGGGTATCGTTGACCACAATGCCGCGCTGGCAATGGATTCCCGCCGCTTCGGCGAGCGCCGTGTTCGGACGGATGCCGACGGCCATCACCACCAGCTCGGCAGGCAGTTCCAGTCCGTCCTTCAGACGTACGGCGGCGACGCGACCGCTCTCGCCAGCGACCAGCATTTCGGTCTGCCTGCCGAGCAGGAACTTGAGGCCGCGATCTTCGAGCGATTTCTGCAACATCCGGCCGGCGGTCTCGTCGAGCTGGCGTTCGAGCAGCCAGTCGGAGAGATGGATCACGGTCACGTCCATGCCGCGCAACTTCAGGCCGTTCGCCGCTTCGAGGCCAAGCAGCCCGCCGCCGATGACGACTGCGTGCCGGTAGCGTCCCGCCGCATCGATCATCGCGTCGGTATCGGCGATATCGCGGTAGGAAATCACCCCCGGCAGGTCGTTGCCGGGGATGGGCAGGATGAACGGCGTCGAACCGGTCGCCAGCAGCAGGCGGTCGTAGTCCGCTGCCGTGTCGTCCTCGGCAATGACCTGGCGCTGCACCCGGTCGATCCGGCTCACCTTCTTGCCCAGGTGCAGCGTGATGCCGTGCTGCGCATACCAGGCGTGATCGTTGAGAACGATTTCCTGGATGGTCATCTCGCCAGCCAGCACTGGCGACAGCAGAATGCGGTTGTAATTGGGGTGCGGCTCGGCGCCAAAAACCGTGATCTGATAGCGATCAGGCGCGATCTTCAGCAACTCCTCGAGCGTGCGGACGCCGGCCATGCCATTGCCGACCATGACGAGTTTTTGCTTGCTCATTCCTCTTTTCTCCCGCGGATTGGATCTTGATGCAGGTCATCAAGCAAACTGCATGCCACCTTCTGCCGCTGACCAGACCTTGAGGCATGCGGGCTCATTTTTTGGACCGGGAGTGCTGCGACGCACCACAGAAGGGCGAAGACGACTGCGCAGGCGTCGAGCCTGGTGCGCACCACGGGCGGTGGCAAGTGCGCGGGGCCGAGAGATCCACTGATTGCCCGGAACTGGCCCCTGGCACGGCTGTTGCTAATGACGATCAGGAGAAAACGTCATGAACCAGCCAGTCAAGTCTATCTGTTGCTACTGCGGCGTCGGCTGCGGCCTGCTGATCGACACCGAGCAGGGAACGATCAGCAGCGTGCGGGGCGACCCGGATCATCCGGCCAACGAGGGCCGCCTGTGCACCAAGGGCGCCTCGCTGCACCTGACGACGCGGCCCGACTATCGCGTGCTGCATCCCGAACTGCGGCCGCAGCGCGGGCAGCCGCGCCTGCGGGTAGCCTGGGACGAGGCGCTGGACTTTGCCGCCCAGCGCTTTGCCGAGATCATCGCCGCGCACGGTCCAGATAGCGTCGCCTTCTACCTGTCGGGCCAACTGCTGACCGAGGACTATTACGTCTTCAACAAACTGGCCAAGGGGCTGATCGGCACCAACAACGTTGATACCAACTCGCGGCTGTGCATGTCGTCAGCGGTGGCGGGCTACAAGCAGACGCTCGGCGCCGACGCGCCGCCCTGCTGTTACGAGGACATCGCGCTCGCCGACTGTCTGTTGATTGCTGGCGCCAACCCGGCGATCGCCCATCCGATCGTCTTCCGGCGCATCGAGGATGCCCGCGCAGCCAACCCCGCGCTGCGCATCATCGTTGTCGACCCACGGCGCAGCGAGACCGCCGAGATCGCCGATCTCCACCTGCCGCTTGCGCCGGGCAGCGACATCGCCCTGTACAACGGCCTGCTGCATGTCCTGCTCAGCGAGGGGCGGGTAGATCGGGACTACATCGCGGCGCATACCGAGGACTTTGCGGCACTCGAGGAGATCGTCGCTGCCTATCCGCCAGACGTCGTCGCCCGCCTCTGCGCCTTGCCCGAGGCCGACATCATCCGCGCCGCGCGCTGGTTCGGAAGCGCCGGCGCCGTGTTGTCGCTCTACTGCCAGGGACTCAATCAGTCGTCGCACGGCACGCACAACAACGCCGCGCTGATCCATCTGCATCTGGCAACCGGTCAGATCGGCCGCCCCGGCGCCGGACCGTTCTCGCTGACCGGTCAGCCGAACGCGATGGGCGGCCGCGAAGTCGGCGGCCTCGCCAACCTGCTCTCGGCGCATCGCGACCTGGCCAACCCGCAGCACCGGGCCGAGGTCGCTCGGCTGTGGGGCGTGCCGTCGGTCCCCGGGCAACCCGGCAAGACCGCCATCGAACTGTTCGCCGCGCTGAAGAGCGGCGAGATCAGGGCGGTGTGGATTGCCTGCACGAATCCCGCGCATTCGCTGCCCGACCAGACGCAGGTCCGCACCGCGCTGGCCGCAGCCGAGTTTGTCGTGCTCCAGGAAGCCTATGGCAACACCGACACCGCCGCCTTCGCCGATCTGTTGCTACCGGCAACGACCTGGGGCGAGAAGGAAGGAACGGTGACCAATTCCGAGCGCCGGATCACTCACCTCACGCCGGCCGTCGCCGCACCCGGTGAGGCACGCCACGATTGGCAGATCGCCGTCGACTTCGCCCGCCGGCTTGGCCAGCGGCTGCGCCAGCCGGCCGAAATACTGTTTCCCTACGACCATCCCGAACAGATCTTCAACGAGCATCGCGAGACCACGCGCGGCCGCGATCTCGACATCAGCGGCCTCAGCTACGCCCTGCTCGACTCGCTCGGCCCGCAGCAGTGGCCATTTCCCGCGGGCGCCAGCAGGGGCCGGCAACGCTTGTACGAAGACGGTGTCTTTCCGACGGCGAACGGCCGCGCCCGTTTCGTCCTGGTCGAACACCAGCCGACAGCCGAAGTGACCAGTGCGGAGTACGCGATCAGCCTGATCTCTGGTCGGTTGCGCGATCAGTGGCACGGCATGAGCCGCACCGGAACGGTCGCCCGCCTGTTCAATCTCGACGACGAGCCACTGCTGACGATGAACCCGGCCGACCTGCGCCGGCGCGGTCTAGCTGCCGGCGAACTGGCCAGGGTGCACAATCCGCGTGGCAGCATCGTCGTTCGCGTCGCCCCCGACGAAGGCCTGGCGCGCGGCTGCGCCTGGTTGCCGATGCACTGGGGGAATCAGTTCATGAACAGCCCTGGGGCCAACGCCCTTACCGTCTCGACGCGCGACCCGTTTTCGCAGCAACCCGAGCTGAAGCACGCTGCTGTCGCCATTGACAAGGCCGAACTGCCCTGGCAACTGGTGATTCTGCGCCGGGCTGACCTGGGCGAACTTGCCGCGCTGCCCATGCTCGAACGTGCCCGCGGTCTGCTCGGCGAGTTCGCTTTCGCCACCGTCGGGCTCTACGGTCGCCGCGATGCCTTGGTCGTCTTCCGCGCGGCAAACGGCGAGGCGCTGCCGGAAAGCCGCCTGCGCGAAATCGATCGGCTGTTCGGCCTTGATAGCGACGATTCGGCGATCGTTTACGCTGACCACCGGCGACAGATCAGCAAGCGGGCAATCGCCCCCGACGGCAGGTTGATCGGCGTTCGTCTAGCCGGCGAGACGCAGGCACAGGCCTGGCTCAAGGAAGTCATGGCTGACGACTCACTCGACGCGGCGCTGATTCGCTGGGCCGTGGCGCCGATCGGCCGCCGCCCTGGCAAGCTACCCCAACGCAGCCGGGTCGTGTGCAAGTGCGCCGACGTCAGCCAGGCAGAGATCACGGCCGACCTGGCCGCTGGCGCCACGTTGCCGCTACTGCAGGAAAAGCGCGGCTGCGGGACTTTCTGCGGCGCCTGCCTGCCCGAACTGCGCGAGATGGTCGCCGGCCACGCGGCAAGGGTCGGCGAGCAAGACGCCGCCTGACCCCAGTCGCCGCCGCTCGACGACCATCATTGCCAAACTACCGCCGGCTGGCGCCCAGAGACGGTCATCATGCGGGGCATTGTTCACCCGGAGGTAGGCGAATGCTTCTGTGGCATAATCTGACGCCCCAGACATTGAAAATGCGACACCTCCGTGATCCCGTCCCATCCCACCCTCAGGTGCCTGCTCGACGATCTGCTTGGATCGAGCGATGTCGTGCTGCGGGCACGGGCGGAGAATTTCCGCTTCGAAGAGCGTGTTAGTGACGAGAGGCAAGTACGCTATGAAGCCGAGCATGGGCCGGCCGGATCATCCCATGGAGACTGGCTTGAAAGCCACAAGGACTACCTGGAAGGTCTGGTTTACACGGCACTGCCCGAGACTTTCCTCTCTGTGAACACCAAGGCGGCCCTCCCGGCGACGGTAGCGTCCGAGCTGGGCGAGGCGCAGGAGCTTATCCGTGTCGAATCTCTGGACTATGCCTTGGGAGAAACCAAGCTTGGTTCGTTGGCGGAGTTGGAAAATGTCCTGGCCATATACAACAATCGGCGCCACGATTCGAACGTCACCGCTGGCGACGCCAAGGCCCTTGTCCAGGAGGTCTGTCGCTCCCTCAACCAGAACCCGAACGCCGTACGGCCGCGCTTCGCCGCCTTTGCCCAGGAACTGTTGGAGGATATCGACTCCCCCGACTGGTCCCTGCGCTTGCGCGACCGCCTTGGTCTGGCCCACCTGCCACCCACCAGCGCGTATGGCCCCCACCCGGTGGTGCTGATGCGCTACACGGTTAAGGAAGTCACCGCACACGCCCGTAGAGTCAATGCGAACCATCCTCTTGTCGTACCGACGGTTCTGGATGCCGAACCCTACGAAATCTTCCACCCTTCGCCGCGGGAACAGAATTACGGTCGCACCTTGAACCTCTCCGGCGCTGGCGATTGCGACCGGCTCGCCTCCGAGGTTCTGCACTTGCGGATAGACTACGCCCCGAGCCACATTTGGAAGGTTGGCGCCATCACGGCGCGGGCGGACACCTCACCGGGGCGGCTGGCCAGGCTGCGCCGTGACCACTTGGCCTGCCTGCAACTTCTCAGCAATCGGGACGATTTCGGAATCCTATGAGTGCCACTCCGGACATCATCCCGCCGCGCCATCCGTGGCTGGATCGCCTCGCCGCCCAGCCGGACCGGGCGGTCGACAGCTTGCTGCGTGGCGTGGCCCACCTTCCCGGTCTGCAACGGGCCAGCCCCAGCGAAGCGCTGATGGCGCTGCTCGGTGACCTGCCGCGGGAGACAGCGGAATGGGGCTTGGTCGACCGCGCATTGCTGGCCTGGCTTCAGGCACGGCGACATGCGGCCGATGGCCTGTTTGGCCGGCCGGGGGGCGTGGGACGTTTCATTCGTGAGACGGGTGAGGCTTTTCGGGCCGCCTGGCGGCTGAACCTCGCTGAAAGCTGCGCCTGGATTCGCGCCGAGACGTTCGACCTGCTGCGCTGGGCTGACGCCTTCACCCTGGATGCCACCTTCGACCTCGGCCGTGCGATTCTCACGGCCGCCGCCCATTTGCAGCAGGAGCGCGAATTCCGCTTCCTCTGGCTGCGCATCTGCGAGGAGGCGGCTGTGCCGCGGCTGCGTCACCGCCTAGACGCCGCCCTGCTGGGCCTCGCCAGAACTCCCGGCGTGCCGGCGGGAGGGCCTTCTCACGACCTGATCGTCGGGCTGGCCCGCTGGGGTGCCCGGCTGCCGACAGACGACAACGCCAGGAGCGAGGTGGTGCGCGAATGGCGTGCCCTCAAGGCTGCCTTCCCTCGTCAGCCGGGCTTCTGGCGCAACCAGTGGGAAGCGATCCTGCGAGATGACCGGATCGGCGCCCACCCGTTCACCAACTGGCTGCGGGAATCCGATCCGGCCCTGCAAGCACCGGTCAAGGCCGGGTCGCCGCGCCGGGTGCCAGCGCTGCCGAAGGACATTACGGGCATCATCGCTGGAATGGGGAGGGAATGCCGCGATCAGGGATTGACCGAGCCACTGTGGCGGAAGATGGCAGCATTGCTCGACCAGGTGGAACGCTACGCCGACGCCACCGGTGAGAGCTATTACCTGGTCACCAGCTGCACCAACATTGCCACAATCATCCTGGGCCGGGCCCCGGGCCACGCCTTGACCCTGACCCGCCGCGCCCTGCTGTGGGCACCCTCCAACGGCCACGCCTGGAGCGTGCGCACTACTGCCCTTGCCCGGCTGGGCCGCCCCGATCTCGCCGAGGCGGTGCTATGGGAAGCGCTACGTCGCGTTCCGTCGCACCAGGCCGCATACAACGACCTTGCTCTGGCCTGGGTCGAGCGCGGCGGATTTGCTGAAGCGGAGACGTTGCTGCGCAAGGCGACCGTCCTTGATCCAGACAACGGGCCCAACTGCGTCGAGCTGGCTCGGGTGCTGTGGCTGCTCGACCGTGCCGACGAGGCCTTTGCCTTGCTGCGCGACCTCCTCGATCGCACAGATGATGCTATTGCTCTCTTCACCCTCGGCCGCCTGCTGATCGCCGAAGGTCGGAGTGCGGAGGCAACTAAGGTGCTGGAACGATACCGACGTACTCACGGCATGAACCACTGGGCTGTGACTCTCAGCCGCCTCATTGCTGCTGGCACGGCGGGCCAGGAAGAGTCTCGCGAGCACCTGCACGAACCGCGGCGGCGCGGTGCTGTGGTCCCAGAGGTTCCTTGGGACGCGGAGAGCGCCGAGCGGGCGCTGGCGGCTGAACAGGCCGGCTTCCCAAGCTTGGAGAAGATCGGCAGGGTGGCGCATGCCGACCTGCTTTTCCGGATGGGAGAGGAGCACTGCGCCGACGCCCTGCGCCTGGTGGACGCGGCTCTGACCGACCCGGCCGACACCTACGCTCAGGTAGTGAAAGGTCTGGCGGTGCCCGAATACCGCATTGAAATGCTCGGACGTACCGGCCGCTTCGACGGTTCGCTGCCGGTGCGCCTGGCCCTCACCCCGGAACATGTCAGCGCCGACCACTGGCACGATCTGCTCAGGCGTTTCCCGGAGGGACAGCACCTGACCCATCTTGTCCAACTGGCACGGGGACAGGCGGGTGAAGCGGTTCATGCGGCCCTCGCCGCGTGGTGCGGTGAGCCGACGCATTGGGATGATGGTTGGGCCAAGTACCTCAAGGAGACACTCCGCCGCCATCTGGACGGCAACCAGATCCCGGTCGACCTCGCCACCCTGGCCCACGACGCCCTGACCCAGGCGGTGGACGTGGGCCTGGACGCCGCGCCACTGGCTGCCTGACCCGCCGCGCCGGTTTCGTCCTGGTCGAGCACCGGCCAACCACCGCAGTGACCAATGCGGAGTACGCGATCAGCCTGATCGCCGGTCGGTTGCGCGAAATCGATCGGCTGTTCGGCCTCGATAGCGACGATTTTGCAGTCGTTTACGCCGACCACCAGCGGCAGATCAGAACGCGTGCCATCGCCCCCCGACGGCAGGTTGATCGGTGGTCGCCTCACCGGCGAGACGCAGGCGCAGGCTTGGCTCAAGGAAGTAGTGGCGGATGACTCACTCGACGCGGCGATGGAACGATTCGTCTGTGCACCGGACAAAAGGGACGCGGGCGGGTGAGGCCGCACGCCCTGCCGGCAGGACGCCTATCCCCCGCGGCAAGCCATCAACCCACGGAGACCACCATGATTCTCATGCCCCGCCTGATTTCCCGCAGCGCCCTGGCGCTCGCCCTGATGCTCGGCGCCGCCGCCAGCTACGCCGATGTCTTGCGCGTCTCGGCGATTCCCGACGAGGCGCCTACCGAGCTGCAGCGCAAGTTCAAGCCGCTCGGCGAGTATCTGGAGAAGGAAACCGGCCTCAAAGTGCAGTTCACACCGGTCAGCGACTATGCCGCGGTCGTCGAAGGCCTGGCGGCGAAGAAGATCGACCTCGCCTGGCTCGGCGGTTTCACCTTCGTGCAGGCGAAAC
>NZ_JAZKUD010000099.1:0-13048 GCF_036625275.1 Accumulibacter sp. | reverse complement strand
GCTGGCGTCGATCCCAAGGCACGGCGCGATTTCTGGGAGGAAATCCATCGCCTTTCCACCGCCGGGATCACCATCCTGGTGTCCACTCACTACATGGACGAAGCCGAACGCTGCCACCGTCTGGCCTACATCGCTTACGGCAGCCTGTTGGCCACCGGCACCGCCAGCGAGATCGTCGCCAGTTGCCGTCTGAACACTTGGGAAGTCAGCGGCGATGGCATCCACCGCCTGGCCGAAGAGCTGCGCGGGATGGCGGGTGTCGACCAGGTGGCAAGCTTCGGCGCGACGCTGCATGTCAGCGGCCAGGACGGAGCCTGCCTGCAGGCGAGCCTGCAGACGCTCTCGCAGGCCAGCGCGGTGCGCATCGCCGCCGTGACGCCGTCGCTCGAGGACGCTTTCATCCACCTCATGCAGAACGCCCAGGACCCCTTCGCCGGCTGAGCGCATGGAACATTTCTCCCGTTTCTCTTTTTCCCGCTGGGTTGGCATCCTGCTCAAGGAATTCATCCAGTTGAAGCGCGACCGGCTAACCTTCGGGATGATCGTCGGCATCCCGATCATCCAGCTCCTGCTCTTCGGATTTGCGATCAATTCCGACCCGAAACACCTGCCGACCGCCGTGGTCATGGCCGACCCCGGCCCTTTCGCGCGCGCCTACGTTGCCGCCATGGCCAACAGCGACTATTTCCGGATCGTCGGCCAGGTCGACGAGCATCAGGCCAGCGAACTCCTCGAGCGCAGCAAGGTGCAGTTCGTCGTCACCTTCCCGCCCGGTTTCCATCGCGATCTGGTGCGCGGCCGGAGTCCGACGCTGCTGGTCGAAGCCGACGCCACCGATCCGATGGCCACTGGCGGCGCCATCTCGGTGCTCAAGAGTCTCGGCATCGAGGTCTTCGCCCCCGACTTGCCGGGGCTGCAACGCGTGCCGACGCCGCCGGTCGAACTGCGCATCCATCGCCGCTACAACCCCGAGGGGATCACTGCCTACAACGTCGTGCCGGGGCTGCTCGGTGTCATCCTGACCATGACCATGGTCCTGATGACCGGTCTGGCGATGACCCGCGAGCGCGAACGCGGCACCTTCGAGAACCTTCTCGCGACGCCGGCTACCCCCATCGAGGTGATGACCGGCAAGATCGTTCCGTACATCCTGATCGGTCTGGTGCAGGTCACGCTGATCCTGCTCGCGGCGCGCTGGCTCTTCGACGTACCGATGCACGGCAGCTTGCTGCTGCTCTACGCAGTGGTGCTGCTGTTCATCTGCGCCAACCTGACGCTCGGCATCACTTTCAGCTCGATTGCCCGCAACCAGTTGCAGGCCATGCAGATGACCTTCTTTTTCTTTCTGCCGTCGATGCTGCTCTCCGGCTTCATGTTTCCCTTCCGCGGCATGCCGGAATGGGCGCAGGTGATCGGCAACCTTCTGCCGCTGACGCATTTCCTGCTCCTGGTGCGCGGCATCTTGCTCAAGGGCAACGGCGTCGACATGCTCTGGGAGCAGGTCTGGCCGATCCTCGCCTTCATCGTGGTGGTCCTCGGCGTCGGTCTGAAAACCTTTCGCCGAACGCTGGACTAACGGTCATGACTTTTCCAGGCACCTCCGATCATGAAAGTCATGACCGTTGCCCTCTCCTCCAACCTCCGCCAATGGGGGGAGATCACTGATTTCAATCCCTGGATTCAACGCGACACTCGATCAGCAGACGGAGACGCTGGATTACACGCCCTACTTGACCCATAATGAATCCACTGCGGGCCGTCGCCCGGCCGAATGGAGGAGGCCATGACGCTCCAGGATGATCGATGCTTGGTTTGATCACGATCACGCGACTTACACATTGACCCACCACCCGCCACACCCACTTTCGCCCAGCAGGAGCCGCCATGAGGTCTATCCCGTCCCCTTTCATCTCCACAGATCGGGTTTACAGGTGCGTACTCGCCGGTCTGGCCAGCGCCGTGCTGCTGCTGACCGCTGCCTGCGAGAAGCAAAAGGCAGCACCGCCAGCGGCGCCGGTCGTCGAACTCGTCACCGTTTCGCAGAGGGACGTACCGATCCACATGGAATGGATCGGCTCGCTGGACGGCAACGTCAATGCCGTCATCCGTCCGCAGGTCACCGGCTACCTGATCAGGCAGAACTACCGCGAAGGAGATCTGGTGAAGCAGGGCCAGCCCCTTTTCGAGATCGACCCGCGCACGTTCGAGGCCGCTGTCGAAGAGGCGAAAGGACTGCGTGCCCAGCAGGCGGCGCGTTATGAAACGACCCGCGCCAACCTCGCCCGCATCAAGCCCCTGGCGGCGATGAACGCCGTCAGCCAGAAGGATCTCGACGACGCCACCGGCGCCGATCTCTCGGCCAAGGCGTCGCTTGAAGCCGCCGAGGCGTCGCTCAAGACGGCCAAACTCAACCTCGGTTTCACCCGCATCACTTCGCCGGTCACCGGCATCGCCGGCATCGCCAAGGCCCAGATCGGCGATCTCCTCAGCCCGAGCATGCAGACCGAACTGACGACGGTGTCGACCGTCGATCCGATCAAGGTTTACTTCAACATCAGCGAACGCGAATACCTCAAAGTCGCGGCGGCCGCCGCTGCCGCCGGCAAAAAGACGGAGCATGTCCCCTTGCAACTGATCCTGGTGGACGGGTCGATCTACCCGCATCAGGGCAAGGTTGCAGTACTCAACCGGCAGGTCGATCCGACGACGGGAACCTTCAAGGTCGCAGCCCTGTTTGCCAATCCGGACAACCTGCTGCGTCCTGGCCAGTACGGCAAGATCCGCGCCACGATGTCGGTTGAGAAGGGCGCGCTGCTGGTGCCCCAGCGAGCCGTCACCGAAATGCAGGGCAAGTACCTGGTGGCGGTCGTCGGCGCCGACCACAAGGCCGATGTCCGGCCGGTGACGGTCGGTGAACGGATTGCTTCGGAGTGGATCATCAGCAAGGGCCTGCAGCCAGGCGACCAGATCATCGCCGAAGGCACCCAGAAAGTCAGGCCGGGAATGACCGTGAATCCCAAGCCCTTTGTCCCGGCAGCGCCAGCGGCCGCAGCAGACCCGGCCAGGCCGGCCGAGAAACCGGCGGCCCCTGCGCCAGCCGCCAAGGATTGAGCGACCATGTCCAAGTTCTTCATCAACCGGCCGATCGTCGCCATGGTCATTTCGATCCTGATGACCATCGTCGGCCTGGTCGCCATGGCGGGCCTGCCGATCGCGCAGTTTCCGAACATCGTGCCGCCGGAGATCAAGGTCAACAGCACCTACACCGGCGCCGACGCGCTGACCGTCGAACAGGCAGTCGCCACCCCGATCGAGCAGCAGATGTCGGGCGTCGACAACATGAACTACATGTTTTCGATCAACGCCAACAACGGTCAGTCGACGCTCACCGTGAACTTCGACATCGCGACGGACGCCAACACCGACCAATTGCTGGCGCAGATGCGCCAGGGGCAGGCTGAGTCACAACTGCCATCGGACGTCCGCAACTACGGCGTGACGGTGCAGAAGTCGACCTCTTCGCCACTGATCATGTTCGCCCTGTACTCGCCCAACGGCACCTACGACAACATTTTTCTGGCCAATTACGCGTACATCAACATCAACGACCAGATGACGCGGGTCAAGGGAATCGCCAGCGTGACCATCTTCGGCGCCGGCCAGTACGCGATGCGCCTGTGGGTGCGGCCTGATGTCCTGGCCAAGCTGAACATCACGATTCCGGAGATCGTCAACGCGATCAACGCCCAGAATACGGTCAATCCGGCGGGAACGATCGGCGCCGAGCCGGTACCGGCAGGGCAGGAGTTTACCTACGCGGTACGGGCGCAGGGGCGGCTACAGAGCGAGGAGGAGTTCGCCAATGTCGTCCTGCGTGCCAACGTCGACGGATCGATCGTCCGCGTCGGTGATGTCGCCCGCATCGAACTGGGCGCCCAGACCTACAACATGCAGGGGCGGCTCAACGGCAAGCCTGCCGCCCTGGTGGCGCTCTATCAGATGCCGGGTGCCAATGCCCTCGATGCGGCCGGTGGCGCCAAGAAGTTGATGGCAAAGATCAAGGAGGGTTTTCCGCCCGACCTCGACTACGTCGTCGCACTCGATACCACCTTGTCGGTCACCGAAGGCATCAAGGAGATCCAGCACACGCTGCTTGAAGCGCTGGTGCTGGTGATGATCGTCGTCTTCGTCTTTCTGCAGGGCTGGCGCGCGACGCTGATCCCGCTGCTCGCCGTGCCGGTGTCGCTGGTCGGCACCTTCATGCTCTTCCCGATGTTCGGCTTCTCGATCAACACCCTCTCGCTATTCGGCCTGGTGCTGGCGATCGGTCTGGTGGTGGACGACGCCATCGTCGTCGTCGAGGCGGTCGAGCACCACATCGAGCATGGACTGTCGGCCAAGGACGCAACGCTCAAGGCAATGGACGAAGTCACCGGGCCGGTGATCGCCATCGCTATCATCCTCGCCGCGGTTTTCGTGCCCACGGCCTTCATTCCCGGCATCACCGGCCAGCTCTACCAGCAGTTCGCGGTGACCATCGCCATTTCGGTGATCATCTCGGCGTTCAACGCACTGACCTTGAGCCCCGCCCTCTGCGCGCTGCTGCTCAGGCCAAAAGTCAAGGGCCATGGTCCGTTGCAGAAATTCTATGACTGGTTCAACGGTGTCTTCGGAAGACTCACCGGCGGTTACGTGGGAACCTGCCGGATCGCGATCCGCAAGAGCGCGATCAGTCTGCTGTTTCTGGTCGGCATGGCCGCTGCCGCCGGTTTCTTCGGGAAGGTGGTTCCCGCCGGTTTCCTTCCGGATGAAGACCAGGGCTACGTGTATGCCGGGGTACAGCTCCCCGATGGGGCTTCCTTGCAGCGCACCGCAGAAATCGCCCGCCAGGCAGAAGAGCTGATCATGAAGGTGCCGGGGGTCAAATACACGACCACGGTGATCGGCTACAGCATGCTGAGCCAGGTACAGAATACCTACAGCGCATTCTTCTTCGTGACCCTGGAAGACTGGGCCGAGCGCAAGAAGCCGGAGGAGCAGTACGCCGCGATCAAGGCCGAACTGACCAGACACCTTGGCGGCATCAGCGGTGCCATCGGTTTCGCGTTTCCGCCACCGGCGATCCCGGGCGTCGGTGTTTCAGGGGGGGCGACCTTCATTCTCGAGGACCGTGCCGGCAAGGACATCGCCTTCCTCGCCGAGAATACCGGCAAGTTCATCGAGGCCGCGCGAAAGCGCCCGGAATTGGCCGGCGTCACGACCACCTTCCGGCCGACCGTGCCGCAATTGTTCATTGACGTCGATCGTGACAAGGTGCTCAAGCAGGGGGTCAACATCAGCGACGTGTACAAGACCCTGCAGAGCTTCCTCGGCAGCGGCTTCATCAATTACTTCAACCGCTTTGGACGCCAGTGGCAGGTCTACGTCCAGGCCGAGGGCGAATACCGCACCAACATCGAGAATATCGGCCAGTTCTACGTGCGCAACAAGGATGGCCAGCCGGTGCCGCTGTCGGCGCTGATCTCGATCCGCAACATCGCCGGCCCGGAATTCACGATGCGCTACAATCTCTATCGGAGCGCCCAGATCAATGCTTCGGCCGCACCCGGCTACAGTTCGGCGCAGGTGATGCGCGCGCTCGAGGAAGTCTTCGCCGAAACCATGCCGGGTGAAATGGGCTACGACTACCTCGGCATGTCGTACCAGGAGCAGAGGGCACAGCAGGGGGTATCGCCGATGGTCATCTTCGGCTTCTCGCTGCTCTGCGTCTTCCTGATCCTGGCGGCACAGTACGAGAGCTGGTCACTACCGTTCTCGGTGCTGCTGGGTACCCCGATCGCCGTCGCCGGCGCTTTCGCGGCATTGCTGCTGCGCGGGCAGGAAAACAACGTCTATGCGCAGATCGGTCTGGTGATGCTGATCGGCCTGGCGGCCAAGAATGCGATCCTGATCGTCGAGTTTGCCAAGATGGAATACGAGAAGGGCGAGCTGTCGCTTGCCGAAGCCACCTTGAAGGGCGCACAACTGCGCCTGCGGCCGATCCTGATGACTTCCTTCGCCTTCATTCTCGGCTGTGTGCCATTGGCGATTGCCAGTGGCGCCGGCGCCATTTCGCGTCAGGTGATGGGCAGCACGGTCATTGGCGGCATGCTGGCGGCGACCGGCCTCGCCATCTTCATCATCCCGGTCACCTTCTACGTCGTCGAGAAACTCGGCCACAAGGGGGAAACCGAGGTCTCTCACACCGAGAGTGGAGAAGCCACTGCCCCGCACACGGCCGCAGACCAGCCAGACAGTATCGGGAAGGAGGGGAAGGGCCATGCGTAAGCCCATCGTGATTGCCCTGCTGGCGCTGTCTGCCAGTGGCTGCATGGTCGGACCCGATTACCTGCGCCCAGCCGTAGACACCCCCACCGCCTGGCGTCTGAGCGATCAGACGGCTCTCGATCTGGCCAATACCGCCTGGTGGGAACAGTTCGGCGACCCGGTGCTCAATGATCTGGTCGGCACGGCCCTGCGTGAAAACAAGGATCTGCTGATCGCCAGCGCGCGCATCGACGAGTTCGCCGGCCGCTACGGCGTCGTTCGTGCGCCGCTGTTCCCGCAGCTCGGCGCCGGCTACGAAGCCAGTCGGCAGAGGAGTTCGATCTCGGCCCTGGACACCGGCAGCAGCACCTACAACAGCTACCAGGCGGTATTCACCGCCAGTTGGGAAATCGACATCTGGGGCCGTATCCGCCGCCAGAGCGAAGCCGCGCGGGCACAGCTCCTGGCCAGCGAGGACGGACGGCGCGCCGTCATCCTCTCGCTGGTCGGCAGCGTTGCCAGCGCCTACGTCAACCTGCGCGACCTCGATCGCCAGCTGGAAATCGCCAAAGCGACGGCCAGGAGTCGTTTCGATTCGTACGAGATCTTCAAGCAGCGCTACGCCGGAGGCGTCATCTCGCTGCTCGAACTGAGCCAGAACCAGTCCCAGTACGAGGAAGCCGTGGCCACCATCCCGGTCATCGAAAAGTCGATCGCCCAGCAGGAAAATGGCCTCTGTGTGCTGCTCGGCCGCAACCCTGGGCCGATCACCCGCGGCAGAAACATCGATCAACTGAGCGTGCCGGCGATTCCGGCCGGTCTGCCATCGGACCTGCTTGAGCGCCGCCCCGACCTGCAGCAGGCCGAACAGAACCTGATTGCCGCCAATGCCCTGATTGGCGCCGCCAAAGCGGTTTATTTTCCGACGATCTCGCTGACCGGCCTGTTCGGTTATGCCAGCAGCAGCCTTGGCAAGCTGTTCGACAGCGAGTCGAAGGTCTGGCAGTACGCCGCGCCGATCAGCCTGCCGATCTTCACCGCCGGAGCCATTGCCGGTCAGGTGCAGGTCGCGGAAGCGCAACAGCAGCAGGCACTGTTCGCGTATCAGAAAGCCATTCAGCAAGCGTTTCGCGAGGTCAATGACGCGCTCGTCGATCAGGACCGGACCGGTGTGCAGTTACAGGCGCAAAAACGCCAGGTAGGCGCGCTGCAAGAATATGCGGGAACGGCCCGGCTGCGCTACGAGAATGGCTACACCAGTTACATCGAAGTCCTCGACGCTGAACGCAGCCTGTTCAACGCCCAGCTCCAATACACACAGACGCAGCAGGCCCGCTTGCAGGCCATGATCAACCTCTACAAGGCCATGGGCGGCGGCTGGGTGGTCGAGGCGGACAGGACGGCCAGCGCAGTGAAATGAGTCGCTGACGCGACTTCCACATGAAAGGAATGTGAAATGGGCAAAAAAGGCAAGTCGGCAAAGAAAAGCAGGAGCGAGCGGGTCGTCAATCCGGACATGCCGTCCGGGACAGTGGCGGAAGAGACGCCCGCAACGAGCGAGACCCCGGAAAAACCGGTGAAGAGGATGTCCAACAGGACTTACCTCAAGGAACTCGAAAAACTCGAGGCCGAACTGGTTCATCTCCAGTCGTGGGTGGTCCAGCAGGGACTCAAGGTGGTGATCCTCTTCGAAGGCCGTGACGGCGCCGGCAAGGGCGGTACGATCAAGGCCATCACCGGCCGCGTCAGCCCGCGTGTTTTCCGGGTCGTCGCCCTGCCCGCTCCGACCGAGCGCGAGAAGAGCCAGTTGTACGCCCAGCGCTACCTGCCGCACCTGCCGGCAGCCGGCGAAGTGGTGATCTTCGACCGCAGTTGGTACAACCGCGCCGGCGTCGAGCGCGTGATGGGCTTTGCCAGCGAAGAGCAGGTGCAGGGTTTCCTCAAGATGGCGCCACTGTTCGAGAAAGTGATGGTCGGTGGATTGAACGACATCATCCTGCTCAAGTACTGGCTCGAAGTCGACATGGACGAGCAGACGCGCCGCCTCGAAGCGCGCATCACCGACCCGCGCAAGCAATGGAAGCTCTCGCCCATGGACCTCAAGTCCTACAGCCGCTGGTACGACTACTCGCGTGCCCGTGACGACATGTTCAGGGCGACCGATACCGAGTGGGCACCGTGGTTCGTTGCACGCTCCAACGACAAGAAGCGTGTTCGCCTGAACATCATCCAGCACATCCTGAGCAGCATTCCCTACGAAGTGGTCAAGCAGCCGAAGATCACCCTCCCCAAACGGCAAAAACCGGGCGATTACCAGGAAGTCAAGCTGCCGCTCAAGTATGTCCCGGAGGTTTACTGACTTGACCCCCCAAATACTCAGTCGAGACAAAGGACTCGCATGACCCCCTCACTTCCCCGTCATAACGGCATTCTCCTGCATCCCACCTCGCTGCCCGGACCGCATGGCTCGGGCGACCTCGGGCCAGCGGCGTATCATTTCGTCGACTGGCTGGTGGGTGCCGGCCAGTCGGTGTGGCAGGTGCTGCCACTCGGCAGTGTCGGGCCAGGCAACTCGCCGTACATCAGCCCTTCAGCTTTTGCCGGCAATGAACTGCTGATCGATCTGTGCCAGTTGCGCGACGCCGGCTGGATCACCGAGGCCGATCTCAAGTCGGTCCCCGATTTTCCTGCAGGGCGGGTCGATTACGACGCAGTACGGCGCTTCCGGATTGCCCACCTGCGACGCGCCGCCAAACACTTCTTCAGCCACCAGAGCGTTGGTCAGCGCCTGGCTTTCGAAGGCTTCTGCAATACTGCGCGCGGCTGGCTTGACGACTACGCGCTGTTCATGGCGCTCGACATCACCCACGGCGGTGATGGCCGGATGTGGCAGGATTGGCCTGCGCCGCTGGCTAAACGCCAGCCGACAGCGCTCTGTGAAGCCCGCTCCCAGCTCGCCGAAGAAATCGACTTCTGGAAGTTCTGCCAGTGGCGCTTTTTCGATCAATGGTCGGCACTCAAGCGCTATGCCAATGCTCGTCACATCGAACTCGTCGGCGACCTGCCGATCTTCGTTGCCGCGCACAGCGCCGATGTGTGGGCGAATCGACAGCTATTCGACCTCGACAAGAAGGGACATCCACGCGTGGTGGCCGGCGTGCCCCCGGATTACTTCAGCGCCACCGGGCAGCGCTGGGGCAACCCGCTGTACCGCTGGTCGGCACACGCGGCTGAAGATTATCACTGGTGGGTCGAGCGGATGCGGCAAACGATGAAGCTCTGCGATGTCGTGCGTATCGACCATTTTCGCGGTTTCGAGTCATACTGGGAAATTCCCGCCGCGGCCAGGACAGCCGTCAACGGAACCTGGCGACCCGGCCCGGGTGAAGCCGTGTTCAACGCCATTCGCCGCGAGCTGGGCGACGCGCAAGGTCGGCTGCGGATCATCGCCGAGGATCTCGGCATCATCACCCCCGCAGTCAATGCCCTGCGCCTGGCCATCGGTCTGCCCGGCATGCGCATCCTGCAGTTTGCCTTCGACGGCGACGCCAAAAATCCCTATCTGCCGCACAACTACGAAGCCAACACGGTGGTCTATACCGGCACCCATGACAACGATACCAGCCGCGGCTGGTGGGAGTCGCTCAGCCACCCCGAGCAGGACTATGTGCGTTCCTACCTGGGTGCCGGCGACGAGAATGGTGAAGGAAACGGCGAAGCAATACACTGGCGACTGATCCGCCTCGCCTGTTCCTCGGTGGCCTCGCTGTGCGTCATTCCCATGCAGGACGTGCTCGGCCTCGATTCGAAACACCGCATGAACGCGCCGGGCCTCGGCGAGGGCTCCTGGGAATGGCGCTTCAACTGGCAGCAGGTCGATGCCTCGCACGCCAGGCGCCTTGCGGAACTGACACGTCTGTATGGACGAAAGCCGGGTTGAGCGCACTCCTCCCCCTCGCGGGAGAAGAGTCTTTCAGCAAGCGCAGCACCCAGCCTTGGCCGGCTCCCTCCCCCTTACTCGAGGGCAACACCGCGGACCCGACGACGGTGGCCAGCCAGCTCACGATCCTGAAGGAGCAACTCGGGATTGCCGAGGTGGTGCTAAAGGAAGATCCGTCGGGACGGTGGGTCACCCAGTCAATCGCAAGTGGGTGCAACCCCTGATGCGACTGAGGGAACTGGCCGGCATGGCACCGGGCCCGAACACCCGCCGGGCGCACCCCGAGCACCCGGTTTATCCTGCCTGCTGCATGGCGTGGCGGTGGTCAGACCCAACCAGATCTGGAGCACGGACATCACCTACCTTCGGCTGACACGTGGCTTTGCCTACCTGGTCGCGGTGATCGACTGGTACAGCCGCAAGGTTCTCAGCTGGCGGATCAGCAACAGCATGGAGGCGGTCTTCTGTGTGGAATGACTGGAAGAGGCTCTGCGCACCCACGGCAAACCGGAGATCTTCAATAGCGATCAAGGCACCCAGTTCCAGCACTGCCTTCACCGACGTATTGAAACCGGAAGGGGGGGTCATCAGCCGGGATGGGCGGGGCCGGGTGTTCGACAACATCTTTGTCGAGCGACTGTGGCGCACTGTCAAGCACGAGGACGTGTATTGGAAGGGCTACGCCACCCTGGGCGAATTGACGGTCGGCCTGGCCGAGTACTTCGCCTTCTACCACGGTGAGCGGCCGCACCAGTCGCTCGGTGACCAGACGCTCGACGTCGTCTATCGCACCGCGACCGGTGGCGGAGCCATGATCCTCGACAAATTTGGCGGTGCGGGTGGGGAACCGCCTGTGGAGCGTAGCGGAACAGGCGGTTCCCCACCCGCAGAGGCAAGATCAACACCCGAATCAACCGCAACAGCCGAACGAACCCACAGCAAAACCGGGGGCAGCACCGTCCCGCTGCTAGTGAAGTCGAATGCACAGCTTAAACCCAATTGATTTTTGTCTTGACTCAGGGGACCACTTTATTGTTGCTGCGCCAGTCAGGCGGGCATGAGATCTAGAAATTCGGAAAAGGCTGGTCAGCCTATGCGACAGCGTCGCATGCAGACGCCTGACGTAAGCCTATGTTCATGATTCATCACTGAATGGTTTGGGAGAAACAGGTACCATTCTTCACGTAAAGGATAGACGGGGGGCGCCGAAGCACAAGTTGGGCGCTTGTTTTTTGCTGCCCGCCTGCAGGGAACGATGACAAACCAAGAACAAGACCAGTACCAGGCCAACGATGCGGAAGCGCTCGTCAGCGAAATTTTCTCTGGTGGGATAACCGTCGCCGATGCTATCGAGCGTTTGAGGATGCGCCTGCTGGACTTATCTGCGCGCAACCGCCTGCTCAACTATCGACATCCAAAGGGACGATGTATCCAGGTCGCCGACGAACCGAACCTCAATCTCGTGTTCAATCGTCTGTATGTGTACGGTACGGGTGTCCTCTTCAAACCCGTACCTGAACCTCCCTCAGCAACCTACCGCGGCAAGCCTCCCGAAGCCAAGCTGTACGCTGCCGACATCGGTATTTCAACGTCTTTCGAGTTTCCCCAAAACAACGAAGGCGCGCAGGGGCACAGGCTGCACGGTATCCAAACCCTGCTTTATCCAGCGGAACTTGAGCGCCAGTTGCGCAAGATTGCCGGCGAGGCCAAGACGGCCGTCGAGGAAACTGGCACCAACATGCTGTTTCTCATCTTCGGTTTTCTCGAATTCTACGACAGCGACGACTCTGAACGTTCCATGCTCGCACCCTTACTGGCCCTGCCCGTCGTTTTGAACCGGGGTGAAATCGACAAAGAGACTCGCACATATCAGTACAGCGTTGCCCATAGCGGCGAGGACCTGGCCGAAAACCAAACCTTGCGCGAAAAACTTCGCCGCGACCTTGTGCTCAGCCTTCCGGAGTTCGGTGACGAGGACTCTCCGGAACCCTATTTCGCGCGTATTGAAAAGGCGGTGAAAAACAAACGTCGATGGCGGGTGCGCCGGCAGCTTACGCTTGGCATGCTCTCCTTCGGAAAACTGGCCATATGGGCCGACCTCGACACCAAGAAGAACCCCGGCCTACTGGAGCACGACTTGATCAAGTCCGTATTCTCCGGAGTATCCGGAGGCGATGGAGGGGGGCTCCATGCAGAGGATTACCGCATCGACGAGCGGCCAGAGGCTGTTCAACCACTGATTTTCGACGCCGACTCGTCGCAGCACAGCGCAATCATCGACGTCCTCTCTGGTAAGAACCTCGTCATCAATGGGCCTCCGGGTACCGGCAAATCCCAGACCATCACGAATATCATTGCGGCTGTTCTCTCCAAGGGAAAGAAGGTTCTGTTTGTTTCGGAGAAGCTGGCCGCCCTAGAGGTGGTGCGCCACAGGCTAAACAAGGCGGGTCTCGGGCATTTCTGCCTAGAACTCCATTCCCACAAGACGCAGAAAAAGAAGTTTCTAGAAGACATCCAGGCCCGGATCGAGGGGCAGTTTCCTGCCCCTGGGCAGTTTCAGGCGAGGCTCGACACGCTGCAGCGGCAGAAAAGAGAACTCGCCCGGTACGCCGAACTCATGGGCAGCCGGGTCGGCAACAATCTCGGGTTGAACGTCAACGAGATCTTCTGGGCGGCCGAACGTAAGCGTGCAGCCGATCCACCTGTAAAACCGCCGAGAGGTGGAGCAACCTCCAGGTTTTCGACAGGAGGACGAGATGGACAAGGCAGGAGAACTGGAAGCGCACTGGCGAGGGCATGTTG
>NZ_JAZKUD010000098.1:0-13275 GCF_036625275.1 Accumulibacter sp. | reverse complement strand
ATTTTTGTTGGTGACCCCGACCGCAGAGACGAGCCTTGTCAGGCCGGGTGGCGACGATAGTACCGCTGGCGCTGCCCGGTCTGACAAGGCTTGCCGTAGCGGGTCGGGGGTTGAACGAGGGGTTAGGCCGCATTGGCTGCCACTGCGTGGGTCAGATTGGTCCTGGCGCGTGCTTCAAGCTGCTGATGCAGGCTGGGTGTGCTGTAGATCTTCGAGCGGTCGAGGAACGATTGGAGGATCTCCTGCCGCTTCAGGCGAAACAGCCGCTCGGGCACCTGCGCATACTCCTCGCGAATCTGGCGCTCGTACTCGACGAATCTTGGCTCGGAAGCCCCCAGGATCGCCAGATCAATGTCGACCAGGACACGTTCGTCTCGCGTTCGCGGCGCTGCCGTGTGCCGGGTAACCAGGACCAGGTCATGGACTGTGGCGGCAGTTCCGAGTGCGACGCCGGCCTTCAACAGTTCTTCTCGGACCCAGGCGGCACTGCGAGCTTCGTTCTCGCCGCCCTGCAGTTCGTAGACGGCGTCATGAAACCAGAGCGCCATCTCAACTTCAGCCGGCCGATCGGGTGCGTCTCGGACTGATTCGAACAAGCTCAGGCACTCTTCGAGGTGCTGGGCCGTGTGGTACCGGCGGTGAGGTTCGGCGTACGCTGCCAAGACTGTGTTGCGTAGGGCCAAGCCGTCGCCTTGTGCCCGCAACCCGTGCCACGCGCGGCTCCACGATGACTGAAAGAGCGGTTTCAATGCGGCCTCACGAATGGAGCCCGCTGCCACGCGTCCTGCATCCGGGTTTGCGGCAGGAAGCCGCACCCATGACCGTTTGTAGTAACGCCGTCGAGAACCTTGACATCAGCGCGCTGACGACTGGCACTGCCTGGCTTCATCGCGCCGCGTCCGGTGGATTGATGGGTTGTGGTCCGCGTTCACGGCCGAACCTGGCCAAGGCCGGATGGGGAAAGCTTGAACCTTTTGGTTTCCGGCACCGACGGACAGCACAGTGGATCGTTGGGGCCAGGCGACAAGCCATTGACCTCGATGATCCCCTCTGAGATCTTGACCCTCGTGTCATTCAAGCCGCCCTTTCCACCTACCTCGACGGGCGCTGTGACTGGTTGGCTGGAAAGCGCAATCATGTAGCGAACCCAGTTGTTTGAGCAGGTGCCAGGTTTCGCTTGGGAACTCAGGCTCGCGCAAGCCCCTTCAGCCGTATAGATGGCGACAGTGATGCCCCCTTCGTTCTTCACGGTTCGTGCTGCACAATATTCGACAGCCCGCAGCGTGACGATGTGCTGGCGAATGGCCTTCTCGATCTCGACAGGAGCGGCAGGGCAGCTCCCAGCCAAAGCACTCGGAGGAGGTACGAGAAGGAAGAAGATCGCGATGAAGTGTTTCATTGCGAGCCCCAACGTTTGACATGAGCGGCGGCATTCAGGCGGCGAAGCCGGCTGAAAGAGGTTTGCTCGATGGAGGGGTTGGCGGTCAAGCTGCGCCTGCCCCTTGAATCCGCTGCAGAACCCGCAACTTACGGCGGACATGCAGCAGGATTGCCGCGTGAATGGCAACTGCGGTGATGAGACCAACAGCGTGACTCGTTATTGACCCTCCACCCGCACGATCGATCAAAACAAGCGTGACCACTCCCAACGGCAGAAACACGACCAGTGCTGTGCAGAGCCCGGGGTTGTAGCGCCTGAAGATGATGGCATGCACGATGTGCACAACTGCATTGATCAGCACGAGGTGCACCGCAACGAGCGCCCACCCAAGGCTGAACGACATGGCGCCGTACAGGGACAACGCAATGACTCCCCATACGCCGGGGACATTCGTGATGAAGACTGCCAGCGGAGAAAGAACGTCAAGCCCTTTCCCGATCGTCTCGTTGAAGAACAGACGGAACCGATCATGATCGTGCTCCTCGTACTGGTGAACCATGTACGCCGGCAGGAGCAGGAAGGTGGCTGCGAGCGGCGTAGACCAGCCGGCAACCAGCAGCGGGGACAACACGAGCAACAGGATTCCGGCAAGTACGCCGCCGTATACCCAGTACGAGATCAAGCGTTGCAGCATAGTGAAATTTTGTCGGCTAATGTTCGACGTAACCGGTCGGTGGAGGCCGAAGACCGGAGCGAACCTGCCAGCGCAGCTGGCAGGCGATCTGGTTGACGGAGGAGTTGGGCGTCAGGCGATTCATGAGATTTGGTTCTTCGCGCCGTACCATGCGTGCGCCATGAGGCTCTGTAGTTCCATGTCCGGTTGCTCAAGTACCCACGTGGCAATTGATCGCTGGAAGCTCTCGCTGGGTTGGTCGGACAGCACTTGGCGTAGGCAAGCGGCAACCCGATGTTGAATTTCGTTGACCTTGCGGAGCTGCGATGGCTTCTCCAGTTCGTCTGTTGCAACGCGGTAGCTATTTCGACCAGCGATAGTGAGTTCGTGCATCAAAGCGGCCAGAAACAGAGCTTTGCTTCGCTTCCCTTGTGCGACCAGCCAATCGCCCTCGGCCTCAAGTGCGCCATTCATAATGACGCCCAACGAATGAAAAGGTCTTCCCCGTTCAGAGGCTGCGGCCGAAGCCGCGAACGGCAACGAGTGCGATGATGAGATTTCGACGTCACATCAAGACCACGGAAGGGGAAGTCCATGAGCATGGTAAGGGCAGGAATCGATTTTGCCAAGAACGTTTTTGCGGTGCACGGTGTTGATAATAATGGCCAGGCGGTACTGGTCAAGCCGAAGGTGCCGAGGGGGCACTTGCGGGCGTTGATTGCGTAACTGCCAGCGTGCGTGATCGGCATGGAAGCCTGTTCGGGCGCACACCCCTGGGCGAGGCAGTTCCGGCAGTACGGTCACCCCGTCAAACGGATGGCCCCCAAGTTCGTCACTCCCTACCGGATGAGCGGAAAGCGTGGCAAGAACGACGCAGCTGACGCCGCGGCTACCGGTGAAGCCGTCAGCCGGTCGGCCAGGCGGTTCGTCCCGGTCGCCGAATTCGGCAGGGTTCTGTCACAGAAGGTTGCCTGCCTGAGGCGCGCCATCGGTACCCGCCTCCAAGACCTGCCGGGCTACGCCAACCCGTGCGTCGGTGGCCTGCCGGTCCTGGCCGACCCACTCGATCAGCGGATCGAGGAGTACGACCGGCTCATCGGCCAGGCAGTGCGCGACGAAGCGCGCAGCAAATGCCTGATGAAGTGGCAGGGTACCGGACCGATTACGGCCAACGCCCTGCTGGCCAGCATCGGTAACGGTCACGACTTCCAGAACGACCGACAGGTCGTGGCCTGGATTGGCCTGGCGCCGGGGCAATTCAGCAGCGGCGGCAAGGCGCGGCTGGGGCGAATCACCCAGGCCGGCGATGCCTGTCTGCGCAGTCATCTCGTCATGGGCGCGCAGGCTGTGCTCAGCGGCCCTGGCGAGAAGCCGGACCGCTTCGGTCGCTGGGTGCGAAGTCTCGTGCGGCGTCGCGGCTACTGGCACGCGGTCGTGGCGATTGCCGCCAGGTCAGGAGAGCTTCCAGAGGCTTCAGGCCGGCCGCCGGAGCGCGGCGGGCCGTCCGCAGCCGGTCATGGCGTACCCGTGCCGTCGCGGGGCGCTTGGCGCTTGCCAGGCCGGGCAGGTGTCGCGGTCCGCGGCGATCGGAGCGCGCGGCATTCTTCGGGCTGCGGGCCGATGTCCGAAGAGAAGTAGAGCACACACTCGCCGCTTGAGAAGCGGATGCCGAGATGGCGGATGCGGTCGTCGAGCAAAGCCCCGAGAGCAGACACATCGAGCATCGTGACCGAGACATCCCACAGGCGCGCGGTCTGGTCGTCACTGGCGGTGACGACGCGCCGCCCGTCAGGGCTAAAGGCGGCACTCGACACCTGATTGCTGTGGCCGCGCAGCGCTGCAAGGAGCTTGCCGTCGAGGTTCCACAGGCGCGCGGTCTTGTCACTGCTGGCGGTGACGATGCGCCGCCCGTCGGGGCTGAAGGTGGCACTCGACACCTGATTGCTGTGGCCGCGCAGCGCTGCAAGGAGCTTGCTGTCGAGGTTCCGGCGCGCGGTCTTGTCGTCACTGGCGGTGACGATGCGCCGCCCGTCGGGGCTGAAGGCGGCACTCGACACCTGATCGCCGTGGCCGCGCAGCTCGGCAAGGAGCTTGCCGTCGAGGTTCCACAGGCGCGCGGTCTGGTCGTCACTGGCGGTGACGATGCGCCGCCCGTCGGGGCTGAAGGCGGCACTCCACACCCTACCGCCGTGGCCGCGCAGCTCGGCAAGGAGCTTGCCGTCGAGGTTCCACAGGCGCGCGGTCTGGTCGTCACTGGCGGTAACGATGCGCCGCCCGTCGGGGCTGAAGACGGCACTCGACACCCAACCGCCGTGGCCGCGCAGCTCGGCAAGGAGCTTGCCGTCGAGGTCCCACAGGCGCGCGGTCTGGTCGTCACTGGCGGTGACGATGCGCCGCCCGTCAGGGCTGAAGGCGGCACTCCTCACCACAGCGCCGTGGCCGCGCAGCTCGGCAAGGAGCTTGCCGTCGAGGTCCCACAGGCGCGCGGTCTTGTCCTCACTGGCGGTGATGATGCGCCGCCCGTCGGGGCTGAAAGCGGCACTCGACACCCAATCGTCGTGGCCGCGCAGCTCGGCAAGGAGCTTGCCGTCGAGGTCCCACAGGCGCGCAGTCTGGTCGTCACTGGCGGTGACGATGCGCCGCCCGTCGGGGCTGAAGGCGGCACTCGACACCCTACCGCCGTGGCCGCGCAGCTCGGCAGGGAGCTTGCCGTCGAGGTCCCACAGGCGCGCAGTCTGGTCGTCACTGGCGGTGACGATGCGCCGCCCGTCGGGGCTGAAAGCGGCACTCAACACCCAACCGCCGTGGCCGCGCAACTCGGCAAGGAGCTTGCCGTCGAGGTCCCACAGGCGCGCAGTCTGGTCGTCACTGGCGGTGACGATGCGCCGCCCGTCGGGGCTGAAAGCGGCACTCGACACCCAACCGTCGTGGCCGCGCAGCTCGGCAAGGAGCCTGCCGTCGAGGTCCCATACGCGCGCGGTCTGGTCCCAACTGGCGGTGACGATGCGCCGCCCGTCGGGGCTGAAGGCGGCACTCCACACCCTACCGCCGTGGCCGCGCAGCTCGGCAAGGAGCTTGCCGTCGAGGTTCCACAGGCGCGCGGTCTGGTCGTCACTGGTGGTGACGATGCGCCGCCCGTCGGGGCTGAAGGCGGCACTCGACACCTGACTGCCGTGGCCGCGCAACTCGGCAAGGAGCTTGCCGTCGAGGTCCCACAGGCGCGCGGTCTGGTCCCAACTGGCGGTGACGATGCGCCGCCCGTCGGGGCTGAAAGCGGCACTCGACACCCAACCGTCGTGGCCGCGCAGCTCGGCAAGGAGCCTGCCGTCGAGATCCCACAGGCGCGCGGTCTGGTCCGCACTGGCGGTGACGATGCGCCGCCCGTCGGGGCTGAAGGCGGCACTCGACACCTGACCGCCGTGGCCGCGCAGCTCGGCAAGGAGCTTGCCGTCGAGGTCCCACAGGCGCGCGGTCTGGTCCTCACTGGCGGTGACGATGCGTCGCCCATCGGGGCTGAAGGCGGCACTCGACACCCAACCGTCGTGGCCGCGCAGCTCGGCAAGGAGCCTGCCGTCGAGGTCCCACAGGCGCGCGGTCTGGTCCTCACTGGCGGTGACGATGCGCCGCCCGTCGGGGCTGAAGGCGGCACTCGACACCTGACCGCCGTGGCCGCGCAGCGCGGCGCGGGCCGGCAGCAGATCCTCGGCTCGGAACGCCGCTTCGAGGACCGTCGGCGTGGCGCTCACCCTTAGCGCGGCGCGCGCCAGCAGCAGGCTCGTGTCGTGCGCGCCCAGTGCGCGCCGCGATTCTGCCGCGGTGGCCAGCTCGCCGGCACGTGCCTTGCGGGCGTCGTTCTCGGAGGTCTTCTGCAGCTCTTGAGCTTCCAGCTTCGAACGACTTTCGCGACGGGTGGCTGCCTCGGCTTTCTGCTTCGCAATGTTTGCATCATCAGCATTCTCCTTAGCCTCCTGCAAAGCCTTTTCTTTGGCTTCCTGCTCCTCGAGAAGCGCCTGAACATTCTCCTTGAGCTTCTGATTGGTCTCCTCGAGTGTCTGATTGGTTTTCCTGAGCGAGCCTTCAGCCATTTCGGCCCGCTTGAGGTTGTGCTGCCCATCCCGCCACAAGTAAGCCATCACCACGGCCACCACCACAGCGAGCACGGTGAATCCGGTGAGCCGCTTGTTGGCCGCCGTCCAGAAGGTCGGACGGTTCTGTCTCACCCATTCCCGACCGAAGTGTTCGCGATAGAGCTTATTGCGCATGACCAGCCGGCCATCGACCCGTTTGGCAAGGCCGGCGAGGCGCAGGCGGTTGTGTACCGGCGACTGGTCGTCGCAGGGTAGCGGCTTGTTGGCCAGCAGCGCGGAACAGCTTTCGAACAAGGCGCGGCGCTGCTCCTTCGGCGCTTGCATCAGGTAGTTGGCGATGAACTGGAAATGCGGGTCGCCCTTGGTCTGCTCGCCGAGCAGCGAGCGGCGCGCCAGCCGGTCGATGTCGGCGTCGGCGCTCGGCTGGCCGACCAGCAGACCGCACAGCTTGCGCGTCAGGAAGGGCTGGCCGCCGGTCCAGTGGAGCACCCGTTGCAGGACGCGCGGCACGTCGTCCTCCGGCAGGCCGATGGCGGCGACCAGCGGTCGCGCCTGCTCCGGCTCGAAATCGTTCAGTTCGACGCGAACGCCGATGTTGAACGGGGTATGCAAGGGGTCATGGATCAGCTCGGCCGGCGTCGCGACGCCGATCAGCGCGAAGGACAGGCGAGCGAAAGCGGGCTCGATGGCGCGCAGGTTGTGCATCGCCCGAATGGCGGCGAAGAAATCGTCGGTGAAATCGAGCCCGAGCGTCGAATCGATTTCGTCGACGAAGACGACGATGCGGCCGTCAGTTTCCGGCAGGACGACTTCACGGAAATAGGCGACGAAGCCGTCGCCGAGGGTCAGCGTGCGGCGGCGCCGGTCCCACCAGTCGTAGAGATCGGTCGCCGGCGCGCAGGCCGCTTCGATACGGTCGAGAACGCTGAGGTACCAGCGCTCGGCATCGCTGCCTGAGGTGGTGCCGGACGACGACAGGTCGAGGACGGCGATCGTCGTTCCCTCGTCGCGCAGGGCCTGTGAGGCGCGCGCCACGAGGCTCGATTTGCCCATCTGGCGCGAGCTGAGGACGTAGCAGAAGGAGCCCGCGCGGCATAGCTCGAGCAGTTGCCCGTCGGCCGCGCGTTCGACGTAATACGGGTCGTCGGGCGGCAGCGCTCCGCCGGCGTTGGCCAGCCGTGCTTCAGCCATTCAGCACGCGGCCAAAATAGCGCCGGTAGAGTCCGTTGCGGGCGGCGATGCGGCCCTGCCGTTCGACGACCAGACCGCCCTCGATCAGTCGGCGGCGGTGGTCGTCGGCCGCCGGCTGGCTGGCTAGCAGGCGGCGCAGCGAATCGCCGAGGCCGGCGAAGTTGACGCGCGCCAGCAGGGTCCGCAGATGATCGCCGAAGAGCCCGCTCTCCGAATCGGCGTTCCCGTCTTCGACCGGGTACAGCCAGCGGCCTTCGGCGATCTGGTTGAGCGCCAGCCGGGTCAGGAAGGGGTGGCCATGGAGCAGTTCGTAGAACCGCGCCCGGTCGGCCGCGGCGGGGATCGGTGCGCCGTAGCGCGCTTGCAGCGCGTCGACTTCCGGCTCGTCGAAGTCGTCGATCGCTATCGTCGTAGCGACGTTGAACGGCGACTGGTTGAGGTCGGAAATCAGCATCGCCGGTTCGGTGCCAACGACCATCATCAGGTTGAAGGGTGCCCAATGCGGCGGGTTTTTGCCGCGCGCCGCGTTGACCCAGGAGCGCAGCAAGGAGAAGAACGGGCGGCCGCTCTGCTGATCGAGCAGGGTGTCGCATTCGTCGAGGCCGACGACCAGCTTGCGGCCGCCGAGCGCCGGGAAAACTTCGCGTTCCAGATAGCGCGTCGCGCGCGTTCCCGGATCGCGCCGCGCGTTGCTCTCCCAGAACGCGTCTATGCTCGGCGGCAGCGACAACTGGTATTCGATCTCGGCGCAGAATTCGCGCAGCAAGCCATCCGGATCGGCGCGCGTGGCGTCGGAGAAGCGCTGCAGGTCGATGGCGACCACCGCCTGCTCGCTGCGCCGTGCATCGCCGAGCAGGCGGCCGAGCAGCGAACTCTTGCCGACCTGGCGAGGGCCGCGGATGACCAGCGTGAAGGCGTGCGCCCGACACTCGCGGGCCGCCAGCGTGTCGGCGTAGCGCTCGACGTAGTAGGGCGAGTCGGGCATCGCGGCGCCGGCCTGTTCGAGCGGCGCGATCGGGTTGCATGCGGCCGCTGGCCGGCCGGCGGCGCCGTCGCCCGGGCTGGCCGGGGGCACCGTCGGGGAGCGGTGCCAGACGTCCTCTCTGGTGGTCTTGCCGGGTCGTGCGATGGCGTCGAGCAGAGCGGCGGTGAGGCGGTCGGTGTCTTCATGACCGCTCCATGTCGCATGCTGGATGCCGGACAGCGCGGCGCCGAGGTTGTAGGGCAGTTCCCCGGAAAAGGCGACGCGCACCGGCAGGATGCCGTCGGCGATATTGCGCGCCGCTTGCGCGTGCCGCGCGAGGCGAACTTCCTCGGCGACCATTTCGCTGGCCGCCGCCGCGGCCGAGAGCAGGAGCACGAGGTAGTCGCAGGATTCGAGATGCGCCTGGATCGCTTTCGCCCAGGGCTGGCCGACGATCAGGCTGTCCTGGTCGCGGAAGACCCGATGGCCTGCCGCCGCGAGACGGCGATAGAGTTCGCCGGCGAGCGGCTCGTCGAGTTCGGTGCCTCGTTTGTAGCTGATGAATATCGTCGCCATGGGGATTTTTCGGAAAGTCGGAAGGGGTCGTCGATAATTTTGTCACAAGAAAAGACGTGCCGCGCAAGTGGACGTCGCCCACCTTGACCTTCCCCCGAAATTTCGTCTGCCACGGGTGACGTAAGATTGACGTTACTTTTGGAGTGCAAGAGATGAAATTACCGAAGCGAGCCTATACACTGGAATTCAAGGAACTGGCGGTCAAACGGGTCAAAGACGGACAAGGGGTGAGTGCCGTCTGCGAGGAATTGGGGCTGAGCGACCAGATGCTACGCAACTGGGTGAAAGCAGCGGGAGAAGGACGGCTGAACGCGCCGGGGACAAGGATGGTGACGCCGGAGGAAATGGAGCTTTCCCGGCTGCGCACGGAGAATCTGAAACTCAAGCGGGAGCTGAAATCATAAAAAAGCGGCGGCGTATTTCGCCAAGGCAGGCGTTCCAGAAGAAGCTCAAGGAATACGGCATGACCTGCTCGATGAGTCGCAAGGGGAATTGCTGGGATAACGCGCCGACGGAAAGCGGGTTCAACCGCTTTAAGAACGAGCGGATTCATGGCGTCCGCTATGCCTCGCATGCTGAAATGAAGTCCGAAGTCTTCGAGTACATCGAGGTCTTCTACAACCGCAAGCGACAGCATTCAACGCAGGATTATCAAGTCACCAATGGAATTCCTTGACGACTGGAATCAACAACAGAAGGAAAGGCTGGTAGCATGAAATCCGTCCTTACTATGGAAGTCTCGTGAGCGACTCTCGAATCTCTCCTCCCCCCTCGCGGGGGAGGGGTCGGGGGAGAGGGAAACGGTCATGGCTTTCATCATCGGGGGTATCTTGCAAAGTCATGACCGTTTGGCAGACGAAAAACCGAGGGAACCTCACTCAGTATAGGTATATATCCTGCCGCCGCAGTTCACGAAACACCGACGATAGTCCTCTTCGCAGCGCCAGGTGCTTTCGGTAGCCGAACAGTAGCCGCGCTGCTTGTCACACTTCTTGACATCGTCCTTGCTGACGGCACGGGAAGTACATTGACGGTAGTTTGATTCGTTACGCCGTTCACAACCCGCCTTTTCCCACTGGGCCCGCTGCATTTCGTTGCCACGGCAGGTCTCCTGAACACCCGCACAGTGTGTGATGCAGAGGCGGCCCGATTCGGTCGCCGGCAAGACATATTCATAACGCGTGCTCGTGCAGGCAGACATCGTGAGCGTGAACAGGGCAAAGGCCACGATTCTCAGTTTTATGGATTGTCTTCGTCGTGAACACATCCTGAACGTACCCGCTCCGATCAACGTCAGACCTGCTTAAAACCGGGTCATCTAGACGACGGCACCCTCGTCATTGGCGCCTTCGATCTGCTTCTTCGGCCGGATGAACTGCTCGCGCGAGACACCGAGCCACATCACCAGCGGACTGGCCACCAGCACCGAGGAATAGATGCCGAAACAGATGCCGATGGTCAGTGCCAGAGCGAAGTAATACAAGGTCTCGCCACCGAAGAGCAGCATCGACAGCACCATCATTTGCGTCGAGGCATGCGTGATGATGGTTCGCGAAATGGTACTGGTGATCGCGTGGTCGAGCACCTGCGGTGTGGTGAGTCCACGGACTTTCTTGAAGGTCTCGCGGACGCGGTCGAAAACGACGACCGACTCGTTGACCGAGTAGCCGAGGACGGCCAGTACGGCTGCCAACACCGAGAGCGAGAATTCCCACTGGAAAAAGGCAAAGAAACCGAGAATGATGATTACATCATGAAGGTTGGCGATGATCGCCGATACCGAAAAACGCCACTCGAAGCGAAAAGCCAGGTAAACGACGATGCCGATGACTACCAGCAAGAGCGCCAGGGCGCCGTTTTCCGCGAGTTCCTTGCCAACCTGCGGGCCAACGAACTCGACCCGACGCAGCGTCGCACCCGGCGCTTCGGTGGCGAGGGACTGCATCACGGCTTCGCCGATCTTGGCCGTGTTCTGCTCGGCCTTGAGGGGCAGGCGAATCAGAACATCCTGGCTGGAGCCGAAGTTCTGTACCGAGAAATCGGTGTAACCCGCCTTGCCAAGGCCGTCGCGGACTTTTTCCAGATTGGCTGCCTGCGCATAGTTGAGTTCGATCAGTGTTCCGCCCGTGAACTCGACCGAAAGATGCAGGCCACGGCTGAAGAGGAAGAACACTGCCAGCAGGAAGGTCAAGAGCGAGATGACGTTGAACACCAGCGCATGCCGCATGAACGGGATGTCTTTGCTGATCCGGAAAAATTCCATTTGTGTGTGTTCCTATTTGGCCGCGCTGTTGGCCGGTTTCCAGATCTGACCGATGGCCAGCGATTCGACCTTGCGCTGACGGCCGTAGATCAGGTTGATCAACGCCCTTGAGACGACCACCGCCGAGAACAGGGAGGTCAGGATTCCCAGGCAATGCACCACGGCGAAGCCGCGAACCGGCCCGGATCCGAAAATCAGCAGGGCGATGCCGGCAATCAGCGTCGTGATATTCGAGTCGAGGATCGTCCCGAAGGCGCGCTCGTAACCGGTATGAATTGCCGCTTGTGGCGTCGAGCCATTGCGCAGTTCTTCTCGGATCCGCTCGTTGATCAGGACGTTGGCGTCGATCGCCATGCCCAGCGCCAGCGCGATGGCGGCGATTCCCGGCAGAGTCAGCGTTGCTTGCAGCAGGGAGAGGAGGGCGACCAGGAAAAGCAGGTTGGATGCCAGGGCAATCACCGAAACCAGACCAAAGAGCATGTAGTAGGCGATCATGAATGCGGCAATCGCTGCAAACCCCCACATCGTCGACAGAAAACCTTTCTTGATGTTCTCGGCACCGAGGCTCGGGCCGATGGTACGTTCCTCGATGATCTCCATCGGTGCGGCCAGCGATCCGGCACGCAGCAGTAACGCCGTGTCATTGGCTTCCATGGTGCTCATGCGGCCGGAAATCTGCACGCGACCGCCGCCGATCTCGGCCCGGATGACGGGCGCGGTGACGACCTCGCCCTTGCCCTTTTCGACCAGCACGATGGCCATGCGTTTGCCGACATTGTCGCGTGTGATGTCCTTGAAGATACGGGCTCCAGCCGAGTCGAGAGTCAGGTGGACGGCGGGCTCATGGGTCTGGTTGTCGAAACCCGGCTGCGCGTCGGTCAGCCGTTCGCCAGTCAGTACCACCTGTTTCTTGACCAGCAGTGGCATGCCGCCGCGTTCCACATAGAGTTCAGCGCCAAAAGGTGGTTGACCGCCGGCCTGTGCTGCCTCGACGGCGCCGGGGGTGTCGTCGACCATGCGGATCTCCAGCGTTGCGGTGCGGCCGAGAATGTCCTTCGCCTTGGCCGTGTCCTGCACCCCCGGCAACTGTACAACGATGCGGTCGGCGCCCTGCTGGGCGATCACCGGTTCAGCGACGCCGAGTTCGTTGATCCGATTGTGCAGGGTGGTCATGTTCTGCTTGATCGCGAATTCCTGGAGGCGTTTGATCGCTTCGGGCTTGAGCGTGGCGACCAGCTTCAACTCATCGCCCTCTCCCTGGTCAGCCAGGAGCAGGTCGGATTGGTTGTCCTCGAGAGCGATGCGCGCCTTGCTGCGCGTCTCGTTGTCGCGGAAGCGAATCACCACCCGCTCACCTTCACGGAGGATTCCGGCGTGGCGGATGGTCTTGTCGCGCAGTAGCGTGCGCAGATCGCCACTGATTGCATCAAGGCGCTTGGTGATGGCCCCTTTCATGTCGACCTGCAGCAGGAAATGGACACCTCCGCGCAGGTCCAGACCGAGATACATCGGCAAGGCGTGCAAACTGCTCAGCCACTGCGGCGAACTCGACAGCAGATTCAGCGCCACGACATACTGTGGATTACTGGCGTCGGGGTTGAACTGCTTTTCCAGCAGATCTTTCGCTTGCAACTGGGTGTCCGTACTCCGCAGACGCGCCTTGACGCCGTTGCTGTCGAGGAAGATCCCGCTGTGCTCGATACCTGCCGTCTGCAGGGTGCTGGCGACGCGTTCGCGGGTCTTCTCATCCACCTTGAGCGTGGCCTTGGCGCTGGAAACCTGGACCGCGGGTGATTCGCCGAAGAAGTTCGGCAGGGTGTAGACCAGGCCGAAAAGCACTGCGAAGGCGACGATGAGGTATTTCCAGAGCGGATAACGATTCATGGATAGGGAGGCTTGCGGATGCTTGCGTTCAGATGACACGGGCGCGACTTGCAGGACCAGCCGCCCGAGAATGATTAATGTGAAAGTGGCGTCAGCGACTCACGAATCACCCCTCCCCCTTGCGGGGGCGCAGGCGGGGTTTCGCGGAGCACTGCTCCGCGCCGCCGTAGCCGGCCCGCGATGCAGCGCGGGCCGTGGAACGCAGGCGGGGTTTCGCGGAGCACTGCTCCGCGCCGCCGTAGCCGGCCCGCGATG
>NZ_JAZKUD010000097.1:0-13398 GCF_036625275.1 Accumulibacter sp. | reverse complement strand
TTTCCTTTCGTCGGGTGGCAGGGAAGTCTGTCTCGCGTGCTGTCCCGCATCGGGCAAGCGCGCGAGTGCAGCGAGAATCGAAGTATGCGTCAGCACCTCAGGCAGCAGTATGGGCTCGCCACGCGGCGGGTACAGTGCATAGACAGGTACGCCGCTGCGGCCGAGTGCCGCCAGCGCGCGCGTGATCTCGGGGTCATGCCGCGTCCAGTCGGCGCGCATCAGATGCACACCGGCTTTGGCAAAGTCTGCCAGCACGACGTCGCGGGAGAGCACCAGCCGCTTGTTGACCTGGCAGGTCACGCACCACGCAGCGGTGAAGTCAACGAACACGCCCGCGTTGGCTGTGCGGGCGGTCATCAGGGCAGCCGGCGACCACGCTTCCCACGCGCTGGGTGGCCCGCCTGGCGCAGCCGAAGGTGCCGGGCTGGTCGCTGCCGGCATGACCAGGATCAGCGCCAGCGCAGTGGCCAGCGCGGCGATGCCGCCGCCTGTCCGCCAGAACGGGTGCTGCAAATGGAGCAGCCACGCGAGCAAAGCGACGAGCAGCAATCCTGCCCCGAGGTAAAGGATAGCCGTTGGGCCCACCTGCTCGACCAGCACCCAGGCGAGCCAGACGACGGTGGCGTAGAGCGGCAAGGCGAGGAACTCTTTCAGCCGGCCCATCCAGGCCCCCGGCGTGGGCAGTCGGGCAAGGGCCCGCGGCATGATGGCCAGCAGGCCGTAAGGCAGCGCCATGCCCAGTGCCAGCGCCAGGAAAACCGCCAGGGTCAAGGCAGCAGGCATGGCGAAGGCGGCGCCGAGCGCCACGCCCATGAAGGGGGCCGTGCAGGGGGATGCGACCAGCACGGCCAGCGCGCCGGCGGCGAAGGCATCGACGTTGGGGTGTCGCTGGCGCCAGCTGCCTGGCACGTCCTGCGCCAGCGTGGCAATCGGCAGGGCACCGGAGAGCGACAGGCCCAAGGCGAAGAACAGCAGCGCCATGGCACCGACGAAAGGCGGCGACTGCAGTTGGAACCCCCAGCCGAGGAAGGCCCCACCGGCTTTCAGGGCCAGCAGGAGGCCGGCCAGCGAGAGAAAGGTGCCGATGACTCCCAGGGTATAGAACAGGGCATGCCGGCGACGTTGCCGCCGGCCTTCCGCTGCCTCGCCGGCATGACCTGCCAGGCCGAGCAGCTTGATCGAGAGGATCGGGAAGACACAGGGCATCAGATTGAGCAGGATGCCACCGACAAACGCCAGCCCGGCCACCGCCACGAATGACAGCGGTACCCTCCCCTCGCTCGCAGCGCCTGGCACAGTCGCGTCCGCTGCCGCCGGCGACGCCGGCCGAATCGCGCCAGGCGCCGCACCGGCGATCGCTTCATCGACGGCAAAGCCAATCGGCCGCGTGCCGGCCCCGGCGCCCGGGCTGGCGACCAGAACGCCGGCCAGCGAGTTCCAGTCGCCGATCGGCACTTCGGCACCGGTGAGGGTCAGGACATAGCCCCCCGACTGCCGCCGGAAGCGCTGCTCGGCAGAAGCCTGCATCTGCCCCTCGGCAAACGGGAAGTAGATGAGCGAGTCGAGGGGCGGCGCGGTGGCTGGGGTGACGATGCGAACGCTGACCTCGCCGCCCTCGACACGCGCCGAAACCGCCCAGCCGGCCGGTGGCGACGGCATCGGCGATGCCTGCCGAGCGGCGGCAAACAACCCGGCCTGCCCGAGTGCCGCTTGTGCGAGGGCACCGACGACGGGTAAGTCCAAGGCGAAGGTTCCCGATTCCGGGATGCAATCCTCCTTGCACACCAGCCAGTCGGCAGCGAGCCGGACAGGGAAGCTTCGCGCCGCGTAATCATCCGGAATCTCGATCGGCACGGCGAGCAAGACCTCGCCCTTGTAGCCGAAATTGGTCAGCGGCCCGACCGCGATGCGCGTTGGCAGCGGCCACGAGATCTCGCCGGCCCGCGCCCCGGCGGGAAGCGTCCAGGTGAAACTCGGCGGGTATCCCGAATCGCCGGGATTGCGCCAGTAAACATGCCACTGCGGCGCCAGTTGCAGCTGCAGTCCCAGCCAGTGGGTCGCGCCCGGTACCACGGCTGCGACCTCGGCAACGAGCGTCGCGGTGACGTGCGGCGTCGACACCACCGCCTCGCGATCGGCGGCAGCGCTCCCGGAAGCCGATACGAGGATCCCCAGCCCGACAACGAGCGAGCGCGCGATCCGCTGCAGGAACAGGAACGCCACGCCCGGCTTGAGAGTTCGCAGCGATAATTCCAGAGCGGCCAGAACCTGGCTGAACAGCTGAGTCATGGCCGCCACCCCAGCTCTGCTCAAGGGGCCGCGATGCTGCCCAGCCAGCGCGGGGAAACCGAGCCATTCAGCTGGAAGATGCTGCCGCCACCCAAGGGAACACCGGCATCGGCGAAGGCGTTGATGGTGACCTGGTGGGTAACCAGGACGACCGGCTGGCCGGTGACCGGCAGTCCGGCGAGAAATGCCCGCAGTGCGCTGACTCTGGTGTGGCGATCCTGAGGACGCTCAAAGAACGAGTTGAGCGCCGGCAGGGCCGTCACTTCACCCAGTTGCAGCAGGCGGGCGGTTTCCAGGCAACGGCACCACTGGCTCGAATAGACCGTGGCGCAGCCGACACCGGCTGCGGCCAATCGCTCGCCAAGCTCCCTGGCCTGAGCACGGCCGCTTTCGTCCAGGTTGCGTTGCGTCGCGCAGTCGGACAGGCGAAAACCCGGGGGATCGCCAGTGCCGGGAGCGAAGGCATGCCGCAGCATGAGGACGCGGCCTGGCCTGGCAAGTTCAGCGAGGGGAACGTTGTTGGTGGCGAAGACGCTTGGTGTCGACAGGGCCGTGAAACCGACGAGGCAGATAAAGCTGCGGCGTCGCATCAGGCCGTGCCAAACCAACCGAGTTGCTGAAACCTGCTCACGCTGACCTCCACGAAACAATTCTGACGCGTTGCCGCCTGTCTTACAACCGCGGCTTTGATCCCGACAATGGCGCTTGGTTCAACCGCCCTTTTCCATGGGAAGCTCACCATGCCTGCCGCACAACCGTCGCCGTCGTCGGTCACGCCAGCCGTCACCCCTGCCCCTTGACCGGCTACGGTCGAATTGCGCGGAGTGCTTCGCGGCGCTCGAGGCGGCGCCCGCTTGGACGGCGGCGCCGTGCGCTGGTACAATCTCAATACTGGTACAAGTGGCTTCCCAGGTGTTCGCTGCGTCGCTTCGGCACCGCGTCACGCCGGCAGCGAGCAGGCCATTCGGCTGGCCCGCAAATCACTCTCTGCTCGGCGCAACCACCCGCCCGTCGGAGTCGACGGACCGGAAACTGGCGCGATCAGAGCGGTAGCATCTGGACGATCGGGCTGGCGTTGGCGCACAGGCGGGGCCAATGGTAAGGGAAGGGGTGTCGAGGGTGCAGCGCACTCGCGTTGGGCCTGCTCAGTGAGCTGGTCACGGACTTGCCTGCAGGGTGGTGCAGCCATGGCCCCTGCGCGAAGTGCCAGAGCTCGCGGGTGTGGTTTTGATGGGCAGCGTAGAATGCAATCGCCGTACAGGGGACCTGGAATGCTATCGCCGCTACGGCCGGCGCGCACAGGCATGGCAGTCGAACGCCCTGCGACTGCCGGAAGACCGTCGGAACGCGACGCGGTGGGTCGTCCAGAACTCCCTGCACGCCAGCGCCCGCCTGCTACCGGCTTGGCCGGCTCGTTGTGTCAGCAGCCATGCCTGAAGCACTGATGACGGCCGTCTGGCCCGGCAAACCCTATCCCCTGGGCGCCACCTGGGACGGACAAGGAGTCAATTTCGCCTTGTTCACCGAGCACGCCGACAAGGTCGAGTTGTGCCTGTTTGACGACAGCGGGCGAAAGGAACAACAGCGCATCGAGCTGGGCGAGCAAACCGACCAAATATGGCATGCGTATCTGCCTGAAGTGCGTCCGGGCCAGTTGTACGGCTACCGGGTTCACGGTCCTTATCGGCCGGAGGAGGGACACCGCTTCAATCCGCACAAGCTGCTGCTGGACCCCTACGCCAAAGCGATTGTCGGCGCCGTCGAGTGGAGCGATGCCCAGTTCGGTTACCGCATCGGCAGCCCCCGCGAGGATTTGAGCTTCAGCCGCCGCGACAGCGCGCCCGGCATGTTCAAGTGCCAGGTGATCGATCCTGGCTTTGATTGGGACGGGGACCGCCCGCCCAATGTTCCCTGGCATCAGACAGTCATCTATGAGCTGCACGTCAAGGGCTTCACCCGCCTGCACCCGCATATTCCGCCGGAAATGCGCGGCACCTATGCCGGGCTGAGTACGCCGCCGGTCATCGACCACCTCAGGCGCCTGGGCGTGACCGCGGTGGAGTTCCTGCCGATACAGACTTTCGTCGACGACCGTCATCTGCTCGACCGAGGACTGAAAAACTACTGGGGCTACAATTCCATCGGCTACTTCGCCCCCGATCCACGCTATTCCGCCAGCGGTCGTCTCGACGAATTCAAGCACCTGGTCAAGGCCCTGCACGCCGCCGGTATCGAAGTGATCATGGATGTGGTCTACAACCACACCGCCGAGGGCAACCATCTGGGGCCGACGCTGTGTTTCCGGGGCATTGACAACGCCGCCTATTATCGGCTGGTGGCGGACGCTCCCCGCTACTACATGGACTACACCGGCTGCGGCAATACCTTGAACATGATGCATCCCCGGGTATTGCAACTGATCATGGACAGCCTGCGATACTGGGTCATCGAGATGCACGTCGATGGTTTTCGCTTCGATCTGGCGGCCGCCCTGGCCAGGGAGCTGCACGAAGTGGATCAGCTCGGGGCGTTCATGGACATCATTCACCAGGACCCGGTCCTGTCGCAGGTGAAGCTGATTGCCGAGCCCTGGGACCTGGGGGACGGCGGCTATCAGGTGGGCAACTTTCCGGTCGGCTGGACCGAGTGGAATGGCAAGTATCGGGACGTCGTGCGCGACTACTGGCGCGGCGAGGGGGGCCTGATGGGCCAGCTGGCCTACCGTCTCACCGGTTCCAGCGACCTGTACCAACACAGTGGCCGTCGACCCTATGCGAGCATCAACTTCATCACCGCCCATGATGGCTTTACGCTCCACGATCTGGTCAGCCATAACGAAAAGCACAACGCCGCCAATGGCGAAGACAACCGCGATGGCGACGCGCACAACCGCAGCTGGAACTGCGGCGCCGAGGGCGAGACCACTGACCCCGAGGTGCTCCGGCTGAGGCGGCGACAGCAACGCAATCTGCTGGCGACGCTGCTGCTCTCGCAGGGCGTGCCGATGCTGCTGGCGGGCGATGAAATCGGACGCACCCAGCGCGGCAACAACAACGCCTATTGTCAGGACAATGAACTGAGCTGGGTCAATTGGGATCTGGCCTCGACGGCGGACAACCAGGCACTTTTCGAATTCACCCGTCGCCTGATCGAGCTGCGCAAGAAGCATCCGGCGTTGCGGCGGCGGCATTTCTTTCAGGGGCAGCGCATCCGCGGCGCAGGCGTCAGGGACATCATCTGGCTGCATCCGGACGCAGGCGAGATCAGTGATCAGGACTGGGATCACCATCATGCCCGTTGTTTCGGTCTGTACCTGGTCGGCGAGGCACTGGCGGAGCAGGATGAACGCGGCCAATGGGCCAAGGACGATGATTTCCTGCTGCTGCTCAATGGCCATCACGAGGCGATTCGCTTCACACTGCCGTGGAAGGGCGATTGCGAACTGGTGCTGGATACCGCCCTGGCCGAAGGCGGCGAGCTGCGGCAGGTCAGCAACCAGTCTTATGGCTTGGCGGGCCGTTCGCTGGCGCTGCTGACCCAGCGGCGCCAGGCTGGCCGGGTAGCGGAGCCGCTACTGCGCCGGCGCTATTTCATGCCCTTCGGTGCGCAAGTGCTGGAAGGTGGACGGGTCCGCTTTCGCCTGTGGGCGCCAGCGGCCGAACGGGTAGACGTGTCGCTGCAAAAAGCGGGGGGTCACACCATCCTCCTGCCGATGGAATCCAGGGAAGCGGGCTGGTACGAATTGACCAGCGACCTGGCGACGGTGAACGATCTCTATCGCTATCGGATCGATGGCTTTGGCGAAGTCCCCGATCCAGCCTCCCGTTACAATCCCCAGGGCGTACATGGCCCCAGTCAGGTCATCGAGCCGGGTCAGTTCGCCTGGAACGACCGCAGTTGGCGGGGCCGGCCCTGGGAGGAAGCGATCATCTATCAGTTGCATGTCGGCGCTTTTACTCCGCAGGGTACCTTCGCGGCGGTCAGGGAACGACTGGATTACTTGGTGGAACTGGGCGTCACCGCGATTCAACTGCTGCCGGTCGGTGCCTTTGCCGGGGCGCATAACTGGGGTTACGACGGCGTGCTGCCGTTTGCCCCCGCCGCCAGTTATGGCCATCCGGACGAGCTCAAGGATCTGGTCCAGACCGCCCACCACAAGGGACTGATGGTCCTGCTTGATGTCGCCTGTCACTACTTCGGGCCCGAGGGCAATTACCTTTCGGGTTACGCGCCGGCGTTCTTCGCCTGTCGCGCGACCGATCTCGCCGGCAGGAGCATCGACCTCACGTTGGCAGTCGCAAGCGAGTTCTTCATCCACAATGCGCTGTACTGGTTGGAGGAGTTCCATCTCGATGGCCTGCGCCTGAATGCGGCACTGCTGCAGGAACATGCGGGTGAGCTCGATCTGCTGGAGGCGCTCGCCGACGCTGTCCGTGAAGGGCCGGGCAAACACCGCCATTGCCACTTGCTGTTGGGTCATGATCAGCGGGCTGCCCGCTATCTCCACTGGAATGATCACAGTGCTCCGCGCCGCTATGAAGCCGTCTGGAATGACGGCGCCCAGCAGGCCATGCAGGAATTGTTGACCGCCGCACCGGCCGGCGCGGTCGATACCGCCCGGCCGCTCGACCAACTCGGCGCCTGCCTGAGCAGGGGGTTTGCCGGCGGCGGGTCAGATCGCCTGCTGCCCACCGCTTACGTGACCTTCCTGCAGGACTATGCGCGTATCGGCGATCGCGCGCGCGGCGAACGTCTCCACCAGTTGACTTCACCACGGCCACTTGGTGCCATGGTCGCGACCTCACTGTTGGCGCCCATGCCGCCGGCGCTGTTCATGGGTGAAGAGTTCGCCGCCGCCCAGCCGTTCCTGTATTTCTGCGACTTCAACCCGGAGCTGGTCAAGAACATTGCGATCAACCGGCGCAAGTCCTTTGCCCATCTCCCGGGGTTTCGCACGACCAGGACTCGGGCGCGCATTCCAGACCCCACGGAACCGGCCACTTTTCAACGCTGCAAGCTGGACTGGACGAGCGTTAGCCGGTCACCGCATGCTGACTGGCTGAGCTTCTACCGCCGCCTGCTGGCCGTTCGCCGCCGGGAGATCTGTCCCCGCTTGGCTGGCATGCATGAGGAAGCCGTTGGCTATGCCTTGATCGACGGGCGAGGCTTGTCGATCCGGTGGACGCTGGGTGACGACTCCGTACTTACCCTGTTGGCAAACTACAGCGGGGTTCCGCTGGAGGGACTGCAACGGCCAGCCGCTGCGGTCCTCTGGGCCGAGCCCGGCGAAGCGGATCGTGCGCTGACGCAAGGGCGGCTGCCGCCATGGTCGGTGGTGTGGTTGCTGCGGGTTGTCGCTTGATGCCAGTCACAATAGTTCATGCCGTTGACGTCGTACCGATGTCACAACCGATTGACCCTGACCGAGGGAAGGAAGAATCATGAGAGAAGCGAAGTTGAATGACGAACTGATCCGAATCGCCGAGGCTCGCCACCACGATCCGTTTGCGGTGCTGGGAAGGCATCCTTGCGCTGGAGGAGTCCTGGTGCGGGCCTACATCCCGCACGCGACGGAAGTTTCCATCGTCGAAGGCAATTTGCCGCTGGAACGTATTCCGGATTCCGACTTTTTCGAGTGGCAGGGTTCCGGCAAGAACCTTCCGGAACACTATCGCCTGATCTGGCGTGATACCTGGCATCACGACCATATTGCCCACGATCCTTATAGCTACCTGCCGCAGATAGCGGATTTCGATCTGCACCTGCTAGGCGAAGGCAGGCACAGCCACGCCTATAAGTTCCTGGGGGCAAACGAACATGAGATTGACGGCGTCGCTGGCATCCTGTTCGCCGTCTGGGCACCCAACGCCGAGCGTGTGAGCGTCCTGGGGGACTTCAACCACTGGGACGGTCGTCGCCACCCGATGCGCGTACGTCCGGGGAGCGGCGTATGGGAGCTGTTCCTTCCAGACATCGCCCCCGACATCCTCTATCGCTTCGAGATCAGGAACCGGAACAGCGGCGAGGTGCTCACCAAATCAGATCCCTACGGCCGACGCTTCGAGATGCGGCCGGGAAATGCATCGATTGTCGCTCCGCGCTCGACCTACGTCTGGCAGGACACCGCCTGGATGGAGCGGCGCGCCGCGGCCGACTGGCAGCATGCGCCGATGTCTACCTATGAGGTCCATCTCGGCTCCTGGCAGCGCGGGTACGAAGGGGAATTCCTCAACTACCGCGAGTTGGCAAGACAACTGGTCGAATATGTGACCCGGATGGGCTTCACGCATATTGAACTCCTGCCGATTACCGAGCATCCGTTCGATCAGTCGTGGGGCTACCAGGTCACCGGCTATTTCGCCCCGACCAGCCGTTTCGGCACACCGGATGACTTTCGCTACTTCGTCGATCTCTGCCACCAGAACGATATTGGCGTGCTGCTTGACTGGGTTCCCGCCCATTTCCCCAAGGATGCCCATGCGCTGGCGCGGTTCGACGGCACGGCGCTCTACGAGCACGAGGATCCACGCAAGGGCGAACACCTGGACTGGTCGACGCTGATCTTCAATTTCGGCCGCAACGAGGTGAAGAACTTCCTGATTTCCAGCGCCGTTTATTGGCTTGACGAGTTCCATATCGACGGTTTGCGCGTCGATGCCGTCGCTTCGATGCTCTACCTCGACTATTCGCGCACCGAATGGGTACCCAATCAATACGGCGGCCGGGAAAACATCGAAGCGATCGAGTTCTTGCGCCAACTCAACGCCACAACCCACACGGAAGCGCCCGGCACGCTGGTCATCGCCGAGGAATCGACGTCCTGGCCGCAGGTGACGCGCCCGACCTACATTGGCGGGCTGGGTTTCGACATCAAGTGGAATATGGGCTGGATGAACGATACCCTGCGCTACATGGGACAGGAACCGATCTATCGCCAGTACCATCACGACCTGCTCACCTTCAGCATGCTCTATTCGTTCTCAGAGAACTTCATGTTGCCTTTCTCGCATGACGAAGTGGTGCATGGCAAGGGCTCGATGATCAACCGCATGCCCGGCGACGAATGGCAGCGTTTCGCCAATCTCAGACTGCTCTATACCTACATGTTCACTCATCCGGGCAAGAAGCTCCTGTTCATGGGCACCGAGTTCGGTCAAGGTCTCGAGTGGAACAGCGCGGGCGTCCTCGACTGGTATGTTCTCGACTTTCCTTTGCATGCCGGTATGCAAACCCTGGTGAAGGATCTCAATCACCTGTATCGCAGCTCGTCCGCTCTGCATGGCAACGAGTTCGAGTGGCAGGGATTCGAGTGGATCGATTGCCACGATTCCCAACAGTCGATCCTGAGCTTTGTCCGCAAGACCGACGATGAATTCGTTGTGGTGATCGTCAACTTCACCCCCGTCCCGCGTATGGATTACCGCATTGGCGTGCCGCAACCGGGCAGCTATCGAGAGGTCCTCAACTCGGATTCGCATTTCTACGGTGGTAGCGATTTGGGCAATGGCGATGGGCCGCTTGTCGCCGAGGAAGTGCCATGGATGAACCGCCCGTATTCATTGTCGGTTACGGTGCCGCCACTGGCCGGCGTTGTCCTGGCGCTGAGGGGCTGACAGCGCGGAGGGGCTGCCGCAAACGCGCTCTCGGACTGGCAGCCTGTCGGACCTGGCGTCGGGAAAGCCGCCAGATTTCACAATGCGGAATGAGCGGGCCGGATTTCGTCGACTTCCCGACCTTTTCGACGGCTTTCCCGTCGTTTTTCCCTACGCGGGCGCAATTTGGCCATCTGCTCCAAGGAAACTGGAGAAGCATGGGCGTGCGCCCACGATCGACGACATCCTGGCGCAACAGCGTCAACATGCGAGTTCCCAATAACACTCCGACAGGAGTCGTAACGCCAGATACATGATCTGTTTGGAAGTGTTATTTGCAAGCTCCCCTTGGTTGTATAGAATCGATCCCATAGAGACTTTTACGCATCATGATCGCTCTCATGGGAATACTTGACATGGACTCCCCCATCCCGCTGCCAGTCCAACGGGCCATCCAGAAATTCGGCGCCGATATCTCCCTGGCACGCCGACGACGACATATCTCCCAGGCCTCGCTGGCCGAGCGCATGGGCGCGTCCCTCTCGACCGTGAGGCGCATGGAGAAAGGCGACCTGCGGGTGCCCATCCACTTCTTTGCACGCGCGCTGCATGTCTTCGGCGAAATCCAGGCGCTGCAAAACCTCCTGGATACTGCCAAGGACGACATCGGCCTGACCCTGATGGACGAGCGCCTGCCCAAGCGTGTGCGCAGCAAGCCTGGTACCTCGGGAGCGCTGTGATGGCCATCGTCTCGATCCGTCGGCAGGTTCAGCTTTGCATCGGCAAGGCAGGCTTGCCGGTGGGTTCGCTCGTGTATGTCCGCCAGGGGCGGCGCGAGAACAGCGCCTTCGCCTATGACGAGAACTGGTTGGCCAGTCCGGCGCGTTTCAACGTGTCGGCCGACCTGCAACTGATGGCGGGACACCAGTCGCACAAGGCAGCTTCGCCGCACGACTCGGTATTCCCCGGCGCCATCGCCGACACCGCGCCCGACGCCTGGGGCCGGCGCGTCATCACCCGCGACCACGCCAAGCGCCGCAAGGATGATCCGAGGCTGCCGGCCCTCACGGAACTGGACTATCTGCTCGCGGTGGATGATTTCAGCCGCGTCGGCGCGTTGCGCCTGCGCGACCCGGATGGCACCTGGCACCGGCCGACGGTGGCCGGGCGGCGCAGCACCCCGCCCCTGGTCGAGTTGGAGCGTGTCTTTCAGGCCAGCCGGGCGGTGGAGCGCGGCGATGAGACAGCCGAGGATTTGCGCTACCTGCAGGGCAAGGGCACGTCGCTGGGTGGCATGCGGCCCAAGTGCACGCTGCTGGATGAGGACGGCCGACTCGCCATCGGCAAGTTTCCAAGCCTGGGCGACGAGCGCAGCGTCACTCGTGGCGAGGTACTGGCCTTGAAGCTGGCAGCGCAGGCGGGCATCGATGCAGCGCCGGCTCGGGTCGTTTTGCTGGGCGATAGCCCGGTAGCCGTCATCCGCCGCTTCGATCGCAACGAAGCAGACGGCCGCATCCCGTACCAATCCGCTGCGTCGTTGCTGCAGGCCTCGCGCGAGGAAGACCGCAGCTACACCGAGATCGTCGACGCCATCCGGACCCACGGCCACGCCCCAGCGCAGGACGTGCAGCAGCTCTGGCGCCGGCTGGTATTCAACCTGCTGATCACCAACGTGGACGATCACCTGCAGAACCACGGCTTCCTGCACGTGGCACACGGCCAGTGGCGCCTGGCGCCGGCCTTCGACATCAATCCGTTCCCGGACAAGGACCGTGAGTCCAGGACCTGGCTGTCCGAGCAAGATGGGCCGATCACCGATGTGCAGATGCTGCTGGCTCGTGCCTCGTACTTCGGGCTGGACGAAGCACAGGCCCTGGCTGTGCTGGCCGAAGTGCATGTTGCGGTGGCGAACTGGCGGCAGGTCGCACGCAGCCCGGAAGTGGGGTTGCGGCAGGCAGATCTGGATGACTTCGCGCCGGCCTTCGAGCATGAGCAGATGGGTGCCGCCGCAGGGCGGCTCGGGCCGTAACGCAAACGAGGAACACCCATGGAGTGCTTCCACATCGACGAAAGCGACTGTACGGGGCTTGATCTACTCAACCCGAAACAGCGTTTCCAAGGCGCTACCGCAGTGGCCATCAAGGATGAGAAATCCAGGCGCACCATGGTGATTATATGGGTGCCCAACAAGCAGCGTCGAGCGCAATACCGCAGCAGCCGTGCAAGGCCCGGGCAACTTCAAACACCCCTTTCGTGACGAGAGCGCCATGGCCGAAGCCAGACACTGCCGGTACCGGATGATCGTCGCTGTGACCCTGATACAGTAAGCGGAGACACGCATGGCCGATCCCCTTGGCGTCAAAGCTGTCGCCAAACTCCCCGTCCTCGACTACGATGAGGTGCGGAATGAACTCCGCACCGGCGACATCGTCTTCTGCTCGGGCACGTACTTTTTCTCGAAGACCATTCAGTGGTTCACGAAGTCCGTCTGGAGCCATGTTGGCATCATCTATCGTGACGACCATCTGGAGCGAATCTTTGTTCTTGAGAGCGAAACCGCAATCGGCGTTCGCCTCGTTCCCTTGTCCAAATACCTGCGTGATTACCACGGCAGGAACAAGCCCTACAAGGGACGCATCCTGATCGGCCGGATCACCCCGGAGCCGGACAACGAGAAGGTCAAGAAGGCCATCAGCTTCGGCATGGATGAACTCACCAGACCCTACGACAACTGGGAGATCTGTCGCATCGCCATGCGCATTCTGTTCAAGCGCGGCCGCAAGATCCGGGACCGCAAGTACATCTGCTCGGAACTTGTCTATGAGGCATTTCGCAAGGCGGAGGTCGCCTTCAAGTTCAACCGCAGTTCGATCAGCCCGGACGACATCTGGAACGATGGCCGCGTCGTGATGAAGTTCCGCATCATGTGACGGCGATGGCGGTCGCGGTGGACGGGCCACCGCAGCGATGCTGCCCCCTGCTGCAAGTCAGGCGGTCCGGTTTGACCGGAGTCACTTTTCAAGCTGGCACACATCGCCGCTGGACTCGCTATCATCCTGCTGTCAGTTCTGCCGATCGTCGGCTGGCCAGGAACCCATGAGCGCACAACCCTGAAGAAAGGAACCCCATGACCACCATTGGCCTGGCCGGGGCGGGAACCATCGGTTCCGGCCTGATCGGCCTCCTGAACACCTCTCCGGCCGCCCGGAACCTGCGGCTCAAGGCCGTGCTGGTCCGCGACCTTGCCAGGCCCAGGCCCGGAATCCCCGCCGGAACCCCGCTGACCGCATGCTGCGGCGAGCTGACCGACGATCCCGAGATCGATATCGTGGTTGAACTGCTGGGTGGCGTCGACGAGGCCTTTGGGGTCGTCAGCCGGGCGCTTTCTCAGGGCAAGGCAGTGGTTACGGCCAACAAGAATCTGCTGGCCGAAAGGGGCCCAGAGCTCTTTGCCCTGGCGGCGAAGTACAAGGCGCCAGTGGGGTTCGAAGCCAGCGTCTGCGCCGGCATCCCCATC
>NZ_JAZKUD010000096.1:0-14237 GCF_036625275.1 Accumulibacter sp. | reverse complement strand
TGGGAAGCGAGGCGCGGACCCGTCAGGGTCACGGCGAAAGCGAATTCAGGGGGCGACAGCGAGAAGAGAAGGAGCGGTGGGCTGCGGTGGGGTGCCTACACCAGCGCGCAGCGCTTTAGTTCAACGTGAAGTGGACATCCCATTTGACGCTTTGCTTTGCGTCATTATGCTGATGTGATCCATAAATCCGATCTGGAATTGTTGCCGAAACATGGAGATAGCGTACAGCCCTGTGGACTAAATTGTCGGCCAATGGCGTCGCCGTCAATGCCGCCATCCCGATCTGCCGTGACTGTGGCGCTTGAGCAGGCCGATCCCTCTCGGGAACTATAACATGCGATCCTCCGCGGCAGTGACTCGGTTAGAAGCGGTCTCGGATCAGTTCTCCGACAATCACCGGGCGGAATTCCTCCTCAAATCGCTGCTGGAATGTTGGAAGACTTTTTGAGGACCGCTTATGCCGGTCAGCGGCGCGTCCGCCTGCAGCTCGGTAGCGATTTTCCGTTCGAACTGCAGCCGACAGTCGGCCGTCTGTTCGATACCGTCCAGGGTTGGCAACTCTCACCCGAGCACTTTGCCGGCGCGCAACTGCTTGGCGAGATCTCTGCCGCGTCAAGCGGCGAGCGTGCGTCATCCTGGGGACAGACCGACCCGGCGACCGGAAAATGCTACCTCAAACTGCCCGTACCCGACCCACAAACGATACAACGCCTCGCCGAAGGGCTGTTGGGCCTGCTCGGCGGGCGGAAATGGCGGTACGCGGACGAACCCGTGCACGTCGCGATCCATCGGATTGCGGCGCCGGCCGGAACCTGGCCTGCATCCGCTGCGTGACTTCGTGCGTAAGGGTGTTGACGCAGGTGCAAAAGACGCACCTGTCATACCCCCCCAACCCACCACCGGAGATCACCGATGCATCACACCTTGACCTCGAAAGCCCTGCCGATTCTGCTTGCCAGCACGCTCGCCGGGGCAGCGCACGGCGCCACGACCATCCTGCAACCCGACGAAGCAAAGAGCGAGGACGTCTTTGTCTACGAATTTGCGATTCCCGGCTTTTTCGGCATTCCGACGGCAGCGCGGGTGACGAACCTGGACAGCCAGACGCTGAATGCGCTGAGCCCACCCCCCGTACCCTTCGGTAATTTCCTGGGGAGCAGCAACACCGTTCCCCTGATCGGCACGCTGGGTGAGACGCGCGCACACGATACCAGATCGCTGTTGCGCTTCGATCTGGGCACGCTGGGATTCTCCGCCGGGCAAATCCTGAACGCGAGGCTCAACCTCTTCGCCCTGCCGGGCCTGCCACCGTTCGACAATCCGACGACGAGTAAACCGATCACCACCGAGTTGCACCGCGTCACCCAGGCCTGGGGAGAGACGACGGTGACCTGGGAAACCCAGCCGACGGTCGCCGGAACATTCAGCTCAACGGTGCAGGACGGCGTGAACCAGTGGGTGTCGTTTGATGTCACCGGGCTCGTCCAGGACTGGTTGTCCGATCCGACGACCAACTTTGGTGTCGAGCTGTTGCAGCCCGACATCGTGATCGCCGACTCGGGCAGGCCGATCGCTTCGCTGTACGCGTCTTCCGCCTCGGCCAACGCGACGCTCCGCCCATTCCTCGAAATCTCGGCCACACCCGAGCCGTCGACATTTGCGCTGCTGGCGGGTAGTCTCGGCGTCGCCGGTTGGACCTCCCGGCGGCGGCGAGGCGTTTGAGTCCGTATCGGCGACACCGGTGCCGGGCTACTGCCGTCGCGCGCGGTCTGCACAGCGGGCAGGCCGGCATCTGGTGTCCGCCGCAAAAGACCTGTCGCCACAACCCACCCTGCATCGACCTTCCGGCGTGACCGTCCAGCCTGCTGCCTGCAAAGACTTTGCCGATACTGCCACCCGACAGCCCTCCGAAGTTCTCGCCAAAGCGTTTGGCCTGGCGATCCGGATCGGGCAGAATTCGTCCGATGTGCAAACCGAAGCTCATGAAATGAACGAAACCGACGATTGCGATCCCCGAACGCTGCCCGCGACCGACCCGGCTGAACTGACGGAAGGACAGGCACGGGTGCCGGGCATCCTGGCCGACGAGGCACGCCTGCAAGCCTGCATTGCCCGTATCGTTCACCAGGATGAGCAGGCGCTGGCCGAGTTGTACGAAGCACTGGCCGGCCGCGTCTATGGCCTGGCATTACGCATCACCCGCCAGGTGCAAACTGCCGAGGAGGTCACCGAGGACGCTTTCTGGCAAGTCTGGCGGCAGGCACCGCGTTTCGACGCTACCCGTGGCAGCGTCCTGGCCTGGGTGCTGACCATTGTCCGCAGCCGCGCGCTCGACGCCCTACGCCGCCGGGACCCGGCCGAAACACTCGATGAGGAGCGGCTTGCTGACCAGCAGGGAGGGGAAAATGATCCCCAGGATCTGCTGCTGGCCGTGCAGCGGCAGCACCGCCTGCATGCCGCGCTGCAGGATCTTGATCCGCTGCCCCGGCAACTGCTGGCACTGGCGTTTTTCCGGGACCTTTCGCACGAAGAGATTGCCTGCCAGATGTGTCTTCCTCTGGGGACGGTCAAATCCCATATCCGCCGCGCTCTTCTGCGCCTGCGCCGATTGCTCGGCGCCGATGATCCTCGCTCGCCAATGGTGACGCCATGAATCCCGAACAATTCACTCACCCCCCTGAAGACGACGGCGACACCCGCATATTGACTCCTCTGATCTGCGAGGGACTGCTGCCGATCGAACTGCCCGCACACCAGCGTACCGACCTGCGCAACCGCCTGCTGCGCCGGGTCGATGACAGCGTTCGCCGGCATGCCGGGCTGCGCACGGTTCGCACAGGCGACGGGAGCTGGCGCACGCTCAAGGCCGGCGTCCGCACCAAAACCCTCTGGGAGGGTCCGCAAGGCGCGTCGGTCCTGATCGAACTGGCCCCTGGAGCCCTGCTGCCGGTACACCGCCATCACCATCTCGAGGAAGGGATCGTCTTGCGCGGTGGCTTGCAACTCGGCGCACTGAACCTGGGACCGGGCGACTACCATGTTTCACCACCGGGCAGCCGGCATGCGCGCATTACGTCCCGCACAGGCGCACTGGCCTATTTGCGTGGCACCTCGCTTGGCCATACCCGAGGCGTACTCGGTGAGTTGCTCGGTGGCCTGATCCCGGGCGACGGGCCGGCCAGCCATACTGTTTTTGCTGGCGAAGGCGATTGGCACAGGATTGCCAGGGGTGTCGAGCAGAAGATTCTCTGGCGCGACGGCGACGTCATCTCGCGCTTCTTCCGTCTGGCGGCGGGAGCGCACCTGCCGGCGCACACGCACCATGGCGAGGAAGAATGCATCATGCTGAGTGGCGACGCCTTCTTCGGCGATATACTGGTTCAGACTGGCGACTTCCACCTTGCACCGGCTGGCAGCGACCACGGCGAGGTGCGCAGCGACTATGGCGCGCTGGCTTTCATCCGCGGCCGTGAGGTGCAGCCGTGCTCACCAGGACGGTGAGCCCGCGTTTTGTGATGATCAGCCGCTGGCGCCTGGAAACGACACGGGAACGCCTCTGGGAGCTGCTGATCAACCCGGTCAACTGGCCCGACTGGTGGCCATACCTGGCCAGCGTCAGCAACCTCGCGGATGGCGACCGCGATGGCATCGGTTCGCGGCATGCTTTCCTCTGGCGAAGCGGCCTGGGATACCTGCTGCGAATCGTGATGACCACCCGGCGCGCGGAACGCTGGCGAGAACTCGAAGCTACGGCCAGCGGAGACCTGCGCGGTATCGGGCTGTGGCTCATCGAGGAGGCCTCCCCCGGCGCAGTCTCCCTCACCTACCGCTGGGATGTCGAACTGAGCAAACCCTGGATGCGTCTGTGGGTCCCCCTGTTGCGGCCGATCTTCGCCTGGCGCCACTTCGCGGTGATGGCCTGCGGCGCCCGCGGGATGGCCCACCAGCTTGGCTGCCGACTGTCAGGGATCGAGGAGTGGTCGGTGATCTCGCCCGTCGACGAGGGCCTCCCCGTCAACTGAACGCAGACGCATTTCACTGGATGGCACCCACGAAGGCGGCGATGGTCGACTGAGCCTCCTGCAGATGCAGCAGGCAGTCGTTCCACTGTGTCTGACCCAGGTCGAGTTCGTCGAGCAGGGCGCTCAGCTCGGCGTCATTGCCGACAACGGCCGGACTGCCGAGCGCCGCATGCGCCGCCTGGTTGGCAAGACCGATCAGCGCGCAGAATACGCGCTCGTCGCCGGCTGCCGCAGGGTCATGATGGTAAGCGATGGCGGCAATGTACTTCGCCGGCAGATCCCAGCGCTCGGCGACCATTTCGCCCACCTCGGAATGGGTGAACTCGAACAGCGTGCGCTCGGCTTCGAGACTGCTCATGGCCGAACCGCGTCCGAGTTCGAGCACCTGTCGATAAACCGATTCCGCCTGCACGGCGAAGATCAGTTTGCCGATGTCGTGCAGAAGACCGGCCATGAACGCTTCATCGGCTACGCACCGTACCCGCGATGCGAGAAAACGTGCTGCGGTGGCTGTGGCGATCGAGTGTTTCCAGAAATCGATCAGGTTCAGTTGCCTGGTGCGAAAAGCGTCGAAAGCACCGACCGAGATCAGCATCCCCTGCACATTGATGAAGCCGAGCAGACGCACCGCGTCGGCGATGGTCGCCACACGGCGTGAGAAGCCGAAAAACGCCGAGTTGGCAACCCGCAGGATCTTGGCCGAGATCGCCGGGTCGTTAACCATCACCCGTTCGACTGCCCGGGCATCGATGTTGGGGTTCTGCATGACCTTCAGCGTTTTCAGGACGATCGTCGGCAAGGTCGGCACGTCGTAGACGTCGATCGGCCGCAGGCGCGCCAGCGGCTCCCCGGTCAGCTTGTTCGCACTCGCGGCAACGCCGGTCTCCAGCAGGCTCGCCGGCAGACCCGGATGGACCAACTGGAAAACATGCATCGGCTGCGGCAGGTCACGCAGTCGCAGCATGCCGGTATCGTGCAGGCTGCTGCTGGCGGGCAAGGAATCGCGCACCAGCGTTTCGGTCTTCGAAGTCAGCAGGGTCTGCCCGCCGTGCGTCACCGCCAGCAGGCGTGCCACACGGTTCACTGTCGTACCGAAGTAATCGCCATGACTCAGGTACGCCGGGCCGGTGTGCAGTGCGACGCGTACCCGTAGCGCGGTACGGGTCGGCCACTTCTCGGCAGCGACGCGGGTCTGGATCTGGCAGGCCGCCCTGAGCGCTTCGGCCGCATCGTCGAAAGTGACACAGAAGGCATCGCCAACGGTCTTGAAGACGTAACCGCCATGGCCTTCGATCGCCGACGAGAGCAGGACATTATGGCGCTGCAAGGCCGCGCGCATGGCCACCGACTCGCGCTCCCACAGGCTCGTCGAGCCTTCGATGTCGGTAAACAGGAAGGTCACGGTAATCAGCGACGCGTCGCCCAGGGTCATTTCTTCGAGTACCATTTGCAGCCTCGCTCGTTGGTCGTCGGGAAATCGAATCGACAAGACTCAGCGCCGGCGCGAGCCGCCGCCGAGAATCGAACCGAGAACGCCGCGAATGATCTCGTGACCCACCTGCGAGCCGATGGCACGCGCGGCGCTCTTGACCGCCGTCTCGATCACCGAATCGCTGTTGCGTCCCCGGCCGCTGCCCGAACCACCGCCGAACAGGTCGCTCAGCCCTCCCAGCCAGCCGCCACCCGGCGCAGCCGGTGCCGCCTCGCCAGCAGGCGCGCCACCGTTCGACGACGCGGCGACGGCGCTTCCTTTGAGCTTTTCGTAAGCCGACTCGCGATCGATGGCCTGCTCGTAGTGCCCGTAAACCGCCGAACTCCTGATCACTGCCTGCCGCTCCTCGGGGGTCTGCGGACCGATTCGCGACGCCGGCGGCAGAATGAAGGCACGCTCGACGACGCTCGGCCGGCCCTGGCCGTCGAGGAACGAAACCAGCGCCTCGCCGACGCCGAGTTCGCTGATCGCCGTTTCGGCGTCGAACTTCGGATTCGCCCGCAAGGTTTGCGCGGCCGCCTTGACGGCTTTCTGGTCTCGCGGCGTGAACGCGCGCAGCGCGTGCTGAACCCGGTTCCCGAGCTGACCGAGAACGGTATCGGGAATATCGAGCGGATTCTGCGTGACGAAGTAGATGCCGACACCCTTCGAACGGATCAGGCGCACCACCTGCTCGATCTTTTCCAGCAATGCTGCGGGCGCTTCGTTGAACAGCAGATGCGCTTCGTCAAAAAAGAAAACCAGCCTGGGTTTGTCGAGGTCGCCGACTTCCGGCAATTGCTCGAACAGTTCGGAAAGCAGCCAGAGCAGAAAAGTCGAATAGAGACGTGGCGAAGCCATCAGCTTGTCACCAGCCAGAATGTTGACCACCCCCCGGCCATCGTCGGTCTGCATCAGGTCGGCCATGTCGAGCATCGGCTCGCCGAAGAAGACCTCGCCCCCCTGCTCTCCAAGGTTCAGCAAGCCGCGCTGGATGGCGCCGATCGAAGCGGCCGAGACGTTGCCGTACTCGGTGGTAAAGCTCTTGGCGTTCTCACCGACATACTGGATCATCGCCCGCAGATCCTTGAGATCGAGCAGCAACAGACCGTTGTCGTCAGCGATACGAAACACCAGTTGCAGTACCCCGGCCTGCGTGTCGTTGAGATTCAGCAGCCGCGACAGCAGCACCGGCCCCATGTCCGAGATCGTCGCGCGCACCGGATGTCCCTGCGCGCCGAACACATCCCAGAAGGTGACCGGGCATTTCGCCGGCGCGTAGTCGGACACGCCGAGTGCGTCCAGGCGCGCCTGCAGTTTTGGCGTCAGGCTGCCGGGAGCGGCCAGGCCGGAGAGATCGCCCTTGACGTCAGCCATGAACACCGGCACGCCAATCGCCGAAAAGCGCTCGGCAAGCAATTGCAGCGTGATCGTCTTGCCGGTGCCGGTGGCGCCGGTGATCAGACCGTGCCGGTTGGCCAGGGCTGGCAGCAGGGCCAGATCGATATCTTCGTGTCTGGCAATGAGCAGAGGGGTAACCATGATCGACTCCGAAAAAGTGGTAGCAGGAAGGGATGACCGGAAGTGCTAGAATGTGGGGTTTGATTATCAACCATTTGCGGTCGGGTTTGTTGCACCGGGCAGCCACCGGACCCGATCGGCAATCCTCAGAGGTCAGCATGGCAGGACACTCCAAATGGGCCAACATCCAGCACCGCAAGGGACGCCAGGATGAGAAGCGCAGCGCATCCTTTTCCAAGATCGCCAGGGAAATCACCGTCTCCGCCAAGATGGGCGGCGGCGACCCGTCGTTCAACCCGCGCCTGCGCCTGGCCATCGACAAGGGCAAAGGCGTCAACATGCCCAAGGACAAGATCGACAACGCGATCAAGAAGGGAACCGGCGAGCTTGAAGGCGTCGAATACATCGAAATCCGTTATGAAGGCTACGGCATCGGCGGCGCTGCGGTGATCGTCGACTGCCTGACCGACAACAAGACGCGCACCGTTGCCGACGTGCGCCACGCTTTCAACAAGTACGGCGGCAATCTCGGCACCGACGGCTGTGTCGCCTTCCAGTTCAGACACTGTGGGCAGTTGCTGTTTGCTCCCGGTACCGACGAAGCCGCGCTGATGGACGCGGCGATCGAGGCCGGCGCCGATGACGTCCTCTCCAACGAGGATGGTTCGGTCGAAGTGCTGACCGCGCCGAACGACTACATGGCGGTCAAGGAAGCGCTCGAAGCCGCCGGTTTCAAATCCGAATACGGCGGCGTGACGATGAAAGCCGAGAACGAGACAGCACTCGACGGCGACGAGTCGCTGCGCATGCAGAAGCTGATCGACGCCCTTGAAAACCTCGATGACGTTCAGGAAGTCTACACCAGCGTCGTGCTTGACGATTGAGCAGGCACGGCAGTAACTGATTATTTCGGGAGCTTGGCGATGGAAAAAATCACGGCATCAGACATCCTGGATCTGTCGGCCACTGCGGTTCCGGCGATCGTGCAAGGAATCGTGGACAATCAGCAGCTCATTGCTCGGGGAGAAATCGAGACCCCACTCCGGATTTGTCATTTCATGGCCCAGCTCGCACACGAAAGTGCTCACTTCAGGACGACTCGCGAGTTTGCCTCCGGCAATGCCTACGAAGGCAGAAAGGATCTGGGGAATGTGCAACCGGGAGATGGTCCACGGTATCGGGGACGGGGCCTGATCCAGACCACCGGGCGAGCGAACTATCGGGAAGCGCGTGACGACATCCGCAAGATCGTTCCCGAAGCGCCGGATTTCGAGCAGCAGCCGATGGAACTGGAAAAATTCCCGTGGGCCCTGTTGTCGGCGGTCTCGTATTGGCGGCGCCGGAATATCAACCGATTTGCCGACCGCGACGACATTCGCGCCGTCACGCGCGCAGTGAATGGCGGCCTCAATGGCTTCGATGACCGCCAACGCTACTTGATCAAGGCCAAGGCGATCTGGCTGGCGGAGAGTACGCCCACCGCCAGGAATCCGACGCTCCACCCTGGAGACCGCAACGATGCCGTCGTGGATCTGCAGAACGAGTTGATCGATGCCGGGTATCGTCTCTTGGTGGACGGCCATTATGGCGATCATACCAGGGAGGCCGTGCTGGATTTCCAGACACGGCACCGTCTCACTGCGGACGGCGTGGTGGGTGCGCGAACCTGGGCCGCACTGAGAGCCTCTACCGACTGAAATCCCGTCATGCCACCCGCAAGCAGTCGACAAACCGCCCGTAAAATGCATTCGGGAACCTGGCCGCATGCCCGGCCTGCATTGGATTGGCGCGGTCTCCTGTGCCGCCAGGGCGGATCGTTCCTGGATGGCTTGGCCATGGGGAGGCTGTTGACGGTGATCCCGGCAAGACTTTCCAAAGCAGGGCCGCGTTCGCTTGTGGTGCACAGCGTCCTTGCCGCCATCCTCTGCCAGGCATACGTCGCAGAAGCGCGGCCGGCCCGCTGTTCGACGAGCGACGAGGGCCATTTCAAGTGCGAGTTCCGGGCCACGGCGCGGGACGGCAGTTTTCAGATCTCGGCCCAAGGGAAGCCGACTTACACCTTGAATATGGTGGAACCGGGATTCGCTTACGGTTTCCTCAATCTTAGCAAAGGCAATATTCCCCTGCCTGGCCGCTTCGTTCGCAACCCCACTGAAAAGGCGTGCTGGGAAAACGACGCGACATCAACCCGGATTTGCGCGTGGTGAGCAGACGGACGACCAGCGCGGGCACCTGCTCACGAACCATGCGCACCAGCGCCCCGACAAAACAACACCTTACCGTGGCGGAAGAGCATCCGTCGGTTCCTGACAGGAAACCACTTCGCCCAATCGATAGATTCGATTCAAACAACGCCTAACGGTCATGAAAGTCATCGTTTCCGTCTCCCCCTACCCCCGCGATGAAGGAGAATTCCTGAGTCGCATACACGACTTTCACATTAGAAGGAAAAAGCATGCGTAATTATGCCGTCGATAGCCCCGAAGCCATTTCACGGATTATCGCTCTTGCTCTGCTCGCCGATGGTGCGCTTGACCATTGCGAACTGATGTCACTCGAAAAGCATGCGCTTTTCGAAAAGCTGCGCATTGACCCCGAGACCCTCGATCGAGTCATACATGAATTCTGCAATGACATGCTGCAGGTCGCCCGCCCTCCCAATGTCGGGCAGATCGAGCTTGATCGCGAACTGATCGATCACCTGCTCGACGATATCGGTTCGCCTGAACTTCAGCAACAGGTACTGAGCGCCGTACTCGACATCGTCAACGCCGACGGTTGCCTCAACCCCGGCGAAGCCCTTCTGGTTTCGCTGGCGATGAGCCACTGGGGATTGGAACTGCAGAGGGTAACGCGGATCGAGGTACGAAAAGCACATCCCGTACCGCTAGTCATCCCGCAACAGTTCGGGTGAGCTTGTGATCTCTTCGCCGGCCATGGGAAGTCCTGACCGTGCGCTTCGCACACTCTAACGGCCATGACTTTTCCAAGCACCCCGATCATGAAAGGTCCGTAACCAATCACCCCCTGACGGGGATGGACCGTCAGGTCTTACCTGGCCACAGCGAGTCGCTTGAGCACCGTCTCGCGCGGGAAAAGGGCGACCACGGCATCGACCGACGGCGTCTGTTCCAGGCCGGTCAGCAGCACGCGCAGCGGCATCGCCAGCTTGGGCATTTTCAACCCGTGCCTGGCAACGCTGGCCTTGATCAAGGCGCCAATTGCAGCGGCTTCCCAGGCAACCGACGGCAGGTGATCGATGAAATCTGCCAGCGCCGGCAGCGTTTCCGGTGTCAGGTGTTTTGCCAGAAGATCCGCTTTCGGATGCAGTTCGATGTAGAACACTTCCGCGAGGTCGGCAAGTTCATTGAGGTTGGCGGCACGCTCCTTGTACAGATCAATGATCGCCGCGAGCGACGGTGCAGCGGTCACCGTGACGCCGCGCGCCTGCAGCCGTGGCTGCACCAGCTCTGCCAGTCGCGCTGTTTCGGCGCGCTTCAGGTAGTGTGCATTGAGCCAGTTCAGCTTCTCGGTGTTGAACTGTGCTGCCGACGGGGTGATATGGTCGAGGTCGAACCACTCGCAGAACTGCGGCATCGAGAAAATCTCGTCATCGCCATGCGACCAGCCAAGGCGCGCGAGATAGTTGAGCACCGCTTCCGGCAGATAGCCTTCGTCATCGTACTGCATGACGCTGACCGCACCATGCCGCTTAGACAGTTTCTGGCCATCATCGCCAAGAATCATCGACAGGTGCGCATAGCGCGGCGATGGTGCGCCGAGCGCCTGCAGGATGTTGATCTGACGTGGGGTGTTGTTGACGTGGTCGTCACCGCGAATGACGTGCGTGATGCCCATATCCCGGTCATCGACGACGACGCAGAAGTTGTAGGTCGGCGTGCCATCGGCGCGCGCAATGACCAGGTCGTCAAGTTCATCATTGGCGATCTCGATCCGCCCCTTGACGAGATCATCCCAGGCGACCACTCCGTCGGTCGGATTTCTGAAGCGGATCACCGGCTGCACTCCCGCCGGCGGCGCCGGCAAGGTCTTGCCCGACTCCGGACGCCAGCGACCATCGTAACGTGGCTTGAGGCCTGCGGCACGCTGCTCTTCACGCAGGCGATCGAGTTCTGCCGGCGTCATGTAACAGGGGTAGGCGCTACCGGCCAAGAGCATTTCTTCGATGACCGCCCGGTAGCGAGACATCCGTTGCGTCTGGTAGAAGGGCCCCTCGTCGTGGTTGAGCCCCAGCCAGTGCATGCCATCCAGAATCGCCTGCACGGCTTCCGGGGTCGAACGTACCAGGTCGGTGTCCTCGATGCGCAGGATGAAGCGGCCGGCATGGTGGCGAGCGTAAGCCCACGAGAAAAGCGCAGTGCGCGCCCCGCCGATATGCAGGAAACCGGTTGGCGAAGGCGCAAAACGGGTACGGATCATGGTCATTCTTCGCAGTCTGGCAAAGCGCCCATTCTAGTCGTAGTCAGGCATCGAACTCGAGGCGGTTGCCGGAAAAACCCGCCATGCTCAACGTTCCCTGGCCGACTCGTGCCAGGCCTTGCGTACTGGCGAGAGCAGATACTCGGCGACGGTTCGCTGCCCAAGGCGAATTTCGGCATGTGTCTGCATGCCCGCGCCGAGGGCAAAGTGCTGGCCATCGATCGCCAGATGCATGTCCTTGAGCGCGACCAGTGCCTTGTATCCCAGTCGCCGGTTTCTGGGCAGAGCGTCATTCCGGCCCGTTTCTGCCGGATCGCCAGGACTGTCCGCCGAATCGGCGCCGACATGCTCGACGGTCCCTTCGACCATGCCGTACTTCTGGAATGGAAAAGCAGCGAATTTGAGCTTGACCGCTTGCCCCGGCCGGACAAAGCCGATGTCTTCGTTGGACACCCAGACTTCGGCACGCAGGATGTCGTTTTTCGGCACCAGCGTCAGCAGCACGGTGCCCGGTTGCACGACGGTGCCCGGACTGTGTGTGGCGAGTTCCTTGACGACGCTGTCCTGGTTGGCCCTGAGTTCGAGAAGTGTCTGGCGGTGGCTTTGCTTGGCGAGTTCCTGCGCCAGCCGGTCGGACTGGCCCTGGACTTCGTTACGTTCGGCATGCAACTGGCGCCGGTAGTCGCTGTCGATCTGCGCCAGCTTGCGCTCGGATTGCGAGATGCCGGCCCTGGCGGAGGCAATCAGATGATCCTGCGTTTTCAGCTCCTGCTCCTTTTCGATCCGTTCACGCTGCTTGTCGCTCGCCATCAGCGGGCCGGCGAAGCCATCCCTGGCCAGTTTGTTGAAGGCCTCGTCCTGTGCGCGGTAGTGCGGCAGCGTGTCAGCAAGTTTGCTGCGGATCTGCTCGGCCGAGGCCAACTCGTGACGCGCCTTGAGCAGACGGCTTTTCTCTTCGGCCAGCGAGGCTTCGAGAGCGATCCGGTTGGCACGGTATTGGGCGGCCATTTCCCGGGACAGTTCAGAGGCATCGCCGTCAGCCGGAACATACGGCCGATCGGCCAGTTCGGCGTCGATACGCGTGAGCGTCGCGCGCTTGCGCCGGTGCTCGGCCATCAACGATTTGAAATCGGCGTCGGTGATCCGCGTATCCATGCGCATCAGCACCTGCCCGGCACGAACGGTCTCTCCTTCGCTGACCAGAATCTCCTTGACGATGCCGGATTCGGCCGGTTGCACGATCTTCAGGTAGCTTTGCGGGATCAGTTTGCCTTCGGCGACGGCGACGATGTCGAGCTGGCCGAGCAGCGCCCAGCACAGCAGCGCTGCCAGCAGGGCCAGCAGGGTCCAGAGCACCTTACGACCGAGCGGATTGGGCGGCGAGTCAGTGAGTCGCAGCAGGGCTGGTGAAAAGTCGAGCGGATCGGCCTCGAGCGACTTTGGCTTGAACAGGGCAGACATAACAATCCTGCGCTCAGTGGGTGGAAGGAACGGTAGCCCTTCGCCACTCGACAGTCATCAGGATCCTCACGCGAGTCGTTGCATGCCGATCTGCAATCCGACCAGCGGCGTCAGCGCCTGCGCCGAGTTGCCGAACGCCGGGTCGGCGAGAACGCCGATTGCCGGCGTCACGCCGATTCCTGTCAGGCTGCCGTTGCGGCCGTACTGATAGGCGAGATCGCCACCGAGCGCGGCGCTGTCCGAACCGGCCAGCTGAAAGCGGGTCAGGGCATCGCTCAGTGCCCACTGAGTCAGTGTCGGGGCAGCGCTGCGAGCGGCGTCGAAGGCGTCGACCAGGCCAGCAAAATCGAAGGTTTCCACCTTCTGGTCACGCAGCGGATCGCTCCCGCCGGCATCGAAGTCGGCCATGGCCTCGGCGATCACCTGCAGACGGAGCACGCTGCGAATGGCGGTCGGGCCTGCGGCATACCAGTCCTTGAAGGTGACTTGGTCACCACTCCCGATCGTCATGACAAGGTCGCCATTCGACTGGCTGAACGATAGATCCGAGTAAGCAACACCGCCGCCGAGCGAAAGCACGCCCTGGCCTGAGTCACTGGCCACGAGCGTGTCGCGACCATCGCCCCGGTTGAAGACGATGACATCATTGCCGGCGCCGCTGTGCAGCGTGTCGTTGCCGGCGCCCCCCAGATACATCTCCGCACCAGCGCCGCCGCTGAGCAGGTCATTACCGGCGTCGCCATTGAACAGCGTGCTGCCGCTGCTATCGGTCAGTGTGTCGTGACCGGTTCCACCTTCGAGAATGTCGGCGCCGAGGCCGCCGTTGAGCGTGTCGTTACCTGCCTGGCCGCTCAACAGGTCGTCGCCGGCATTGCCGCGCAGGCTGTTGGCGAGTTCGTTGCCGGTCAGCGTGGCGGCGCTGGTGACGGCGAGGTAGAGGTTCTCGACGTTGGCCGCAAGGGTGTGCTCGCTGCCGTAGCCATAGACGCTGTCGTGGCCCTGGTCGGGGTTTTCGAGCACGCGGTCGCCGGCGCCCAGGTGGTAGATGTCGTTGCCGAGACCGCCGGCGAGCACATTGGCGGCGCTGTTGGCTTGCCCGTAGAGCATGTTGGCGAGGTCATTGCCGGTCGCGCCGACCGGATCGCTGCCGGTCAGGTTGAGCCGTTCGAGGTGGTCGCCGAGGACCCAGTCGATCGGGCTGTGGACGATGTCGTTACCTTCGCCGGCCGCTTCGACGACCTGGTCGCCGACATGATCGACGGTGTAGTGGTCGTCACCGGGACCGCCGACCAGCGTGTCGGCGCCGAGGCCGCCGTTGAGCG